>JBKEBC010000093.1:0-17514 GCA_047972965.1 Beutenbergiaceae bacterium
GGATGCCGCTGGGCGAGGGATGCCGCTGGGCGAGGGATGCCGCTGGGCGAGGGATGCCGCTGGGCGACCGATCCCTCCGTGTGACGAATGCTGCTGGCTGACCGATGTTGCTGGGCGAGGGATGCTGCCGTGTGACGAATGCTGCTGGGCTACGAATGCTGGGAAAGCTGTGAGCGTCGCTGTTCTTCGACCTGGTAGCGATGGGCGATGTAGGCCTCGAGGGCGGTGTCTTCGACCCGCCAGGTGCCCTTGCCGCCTACCTGAATAGCCTTTAGTTCCCCACTGCGTACCAGCGCTCGGACCGTTGGCAGCGGAACCTGCAGCACCTCACACACATCGGCGAGAGACAGGAACCGGGGCTGCATGCGCCCAGTCTGCCACCCTGGCTGAGAAAAGTGTCGAGCCGACTGTGGATAACGGCGTGTGGGGACGCTGGGATTGCTAATAATGGACTAGACAATTCGGCGTCCACAGGGGGGACACTTAATGGCGCAGGCTGTGGCGACCCAATTTCGCCGACCGCATTGGCGGGACCCGCGATTGGGCGTGGGCGTGCTCCTGGTCGTGGCATCGGTGGCGTTGGGCTCGTGGGTGTTTGCGCGGGTGGATCACTCGATCGAGGTGTACCAGGCTCGGGTCACGCTCTCACCGGGGGATGTGGTGCTGGCAGCGGACCTGGCGATCGTGCAGGCGCGGCTGGACGAGGTTGCCGGCAGCTACCTGCAACCCGATGACGACCTGGAGGGAATGGTGATCACGCGCATGATCCCAGCAGGTGATCTGGTGCCGGTCTCAGCTCTGGGTCGCAGCTCCGATATCGCTGTGCGGCCCGTGCAGGTACCCATGAGTGCGGGGCTGCAGCAATCGGTCCAGGGCGGGTCGATCATCGACCTGTGGGTGGCGCTGCCCGATCCGGAGGGCGGTCCTGGTGCGCTGTTGGCTCCGCAACCGCTGGTCAGTGCGGTCGAGGTCAGTGGTGTGTACGAGGACACCACCATGTTTGCCGGCCCCCAGGAGGTGCTGGTCCAGGTGTTGATCCCGGTGGCTGACCTCGCGGAGGTGCTAGCCGCTCAGGCTGGCGGCGGGCAGCTGACCGTGGTTCCGGTACCGGGAGGCGAGCCAGCATGAGCGCTGGTGTGCTGGTGGTCCTACGTGGAGAGCGAGAGTTGGCGCTCGTTGGCGCGATTGAAGCTAGCCCAACGCTGACCGTGGTGCGCCGATGTGCCGATAGTGCTGAACTCCTAGCGGCAGCGCTCGCGGGCCTAGGCTCGGTGGCAGTTCTCGATGCCGAGGTAGATCCGGATCGCTCGTTGGTGGCCCGGCTCGCCGCCAGCGGGGTGCGCACGGTGATCCTGTGTGGCAGCGCTGAGGTAGCTCGGTTCGCTTCGATGGGAGCGCTGGCACTGGAGGATGCCAGCCCAGTCGATCAGGTGGTGCGCACGATGGCCGAGGCGGCCCAGCTGCCGCCGACCGTGGAGGACACGGCGGAAATCGCCCTCCCGCAGCCAGTACCCGATCGGGCGCCTGGATCGATGCTGGCGGTGTGGGGCCCGCACGGCAGCCCGGGCCGGACCACGATCGCGCTCAATATGGCGTCGGAACTAGCAGCTGCTTCCTATCGGACATTGATCATCGATGCCGACATCTGGGGCGCGGCGGTTGCCTCCTGCCTGGGGCTGATATCGGAGTCCGCCGGGCTTGCCGCTGCGGTTCGTGCAGCCGATCAGGGCACGCTCACGAGCGAGAAGCTGGCTCGCCTATGCCTGCCGGTCACCGACCACCTGCTGGTCTTGCCCGGATTACCACGGCCCGCGCGTTGGCGTGAAGTCAGCGGGGTCGGCATCGACGAGGTGTGGGCTCAAGCCCGGCAGCTGGCGGACTGGGTGGTGGTGGATCTGCCTACCTGGGTGCCCGAGGATGAGGGAGGTGGCCTGGCGATGGGGCCTCAGCGCAACGACATCCACCTCAGCGCCATGGCTCAGGCCGATTGCAACGTTGCGGTCGGGGCTGCCGAACCGGTTGCCATTCAACGACTGGTCTCGGCGCTGCTCGATGCCGAAGAACGGGGTGCTGCCACCGGCGCGCGTCGGGTCGTGGTCAACCGCATCCGATCGGAGGCGGCCGGGCCGCGACCGGTGGAGTCGGTGCGCGAGGCATTGCACCGATTTGCCGGCATCGCCGGGATCGATACCGTCCCGGACGACCGCAGTGCCTGTGACCGAGCAGCGCTGGTGGGGGCATCGTTGACCGAGATCGCTCCCCGTTCGCCAGCCCGCGAAGCGATCCTGGCGATTGCGCAGGAGGTGGTGGGCCAACCGCGCCGCCGCTGGCGCCGCCGGTGGCGGCGATCGCAGCGATGAGCCCTACTCTGGCAGGCATGCGCATCTACCTGCCAGCTTCGGTTGCCGATCTTGCGGCAGACCGGCTGACACCCCGCCCGGTGTCCCTGGTCACCGACCACCTACGCGCGGCCTATCCGGCTGAGGGTGAGGAGGATCTGGAGATGGTGGCGTTCCTGGCAGCGGCCGATGCCAGCCTGCAGATGTTGCAGCCCGATGCCACACCAGCCCGGGTGGTGATCGCTGCCGATGTTGCCGATGGCGCTATCGCCCAGGTGCAGCCCGGTCAACTCACCGCCGCCCGGTTGACCGAGGAGGTGACCTGGTCTGCGGTCGTGAGCATCCATACCGACGACCCAGGCGATCACGCCGGTGCTCGGCTGGTGAGCCAGGCCATCGCCGGGCAGCCCGAGGCAGTGATCGCTGCCGCCGATCTAGACCTGCTGTGGTTCGACGTCAGCGAACGAGGCCAGCTCAGGGCGCTGTTTGGTTGAGCGCCGCAAGCACCTGCTCGTAGAGGCCGGAGTTGGTGGCCAGGGCATCGCCGCCGAACGGGCCTGCTTGGCCAGCCAGCGAGGAGAATCGGCCGCCTGCTTCGGTGACGATGGGCACCAGAGCGGCCATGTCATACAACTCCAGTTCTGGTTCGCAGGCGATGTCCACAGCACCTTCCGCGAGCAGCATGTAGGACCAAAAGTCGCCATATCCGCGGGTGCGCCAGCAGCGTTGCTGCAGTGCGAGGAACTGGTGCAAGCGCCCGGCCTTGTCCCACTCGGCCAGATCCGAGTAGGACAGGGAGGCGTCCTCGATGCGCTGGACGCCGGACACGTGGATTTGCGTGGCGGACGAGAGTGACCGGCCGGTCCACGCCCCAGATCCTCGTCCGGCCCACCAGCGCCGACCCAAGGCTGGCGCGCTCACCACGCCAACCACCGGTTCGCCGTCATCGATGAGCGCCAGCAGCGTCGCCCACACCGGCACGCCACGGACGAAGTTCTTGGTGCCGTCGATGGGGTCGATCACCCACTGCCGCGGTGCGCTACCAGTGGCGCCGAACTCCTCACCCAACACCGAGTCACGCGGTCGGGTCCGGCTGAGCTGGGCGCGGACTATCTGCTCGGCGGTGCGGTCGGCATCGGTGACCGGCGTGGTGTCCGGTTTGGATTCAACCACGAGGTCTTGTGCCTTGAAGCGGGCCATCGTCTGGGAGTCGACCTGGTCGGCGATGACGTGAGCAAGCCGGAGGTCGTCGTCATAGCGCGGCGCTGTAGCAGTCATCGCTGGACCGGCCTATGCATAGCAGCACAGTAGCCAGCGATGCCGGTGGAATCCCTGTGCCGCGCCGGTGGTCGTAGCCCAGATGCCCGCTCAATCACGATCTGAGGAGCGGCTGGCGAGCAGGCGACGGAAACTGGTGAGCCGGGCCCGGCCAGCGGGGCTGGCAGCGGTGGCGCTCCAGCTGTCCAGCGCGCAGTCTGGAGCATCGCTGGTGTGGTGGCAGCCGCGTGGGCAATCCCGCGCGATCTGAGCCAGATCGTCAAATCCCTTGAGCAGGTCATCCGGCTCGATGTGGGCCAAACCAAACCCGCGAACCCCGGGAGTGTCAATGACCCAGCCGCCCTGAGGCAGCGAGAGCGCCAATGCTGACGATGAGGTGTGCCGCCCACGCCCGGTGACTTCGTTGACCCCGCCAGTGGAGCGCCCCGCCGCTGGCACCAGCGCATTGACCAGGGTGGACTTGCCCACCCCCGAGTGGCCGATCAAGACCGAGGTATGGCCAATCAGGGCAGCGCGCAGCCGCTCCAATCCTTCGATGCGGCCTGAGCGCAGCACGGTGGCGAAAGCCGGAATGTTGAGCGCGCGGTAACGGGCTGCGAAGCTCTCGGGGTCGGCTAGGTCAGCCTTGGTCAGGCAGAGCAGCGGATCCATCCCGGCGTCGTAGGCGGCCACCAGGCAGCGATCGATCATCCGTGGCCGAGGTTGCGGGTCGGCGAGAGCAGTGACGACGACCAACCGGTCCGCATTCGCCACCAGGACACGCTCGACAGCGTCGTCACTGTCGTCGGCGGAGCGACGCAACGTGGTCGTGCGCTGGTGGACCCGCACCGCACGGGCCAGGGTGTCGGGACGACCGGTGGTATCACCGACCACGTCGACCCGGTCTCCCACCACGATGGGTGCACGTCCGAGTTCTCGGGCCTTCATCGCCCGAATCTGGCGGCCGGTGTCGAGCAGCACGTCATAGCGGCCACGATCGACGGTGGTCACCGTGCCGCAGCGGGCATCAGCGTGATCGGGCCGCTGCTTGGTGCGTGGCCGACTGCCGCGCCGAGGAGGCCGAACCCGGACCTGGTCTTCAGCATCGACTCGTAGTCGCCGCGACACCTAGGCGCCTGCCAACATCGTGGACCACATGGCGGGGAAGTGGGGCAGAGTCTTGGCGGTGGTGCCGATGTCGACCACCTCGACGCCGTCCACGACGAGGCCGATAATCGCTGCGAAGGTCGCCATGCGGTGGTCATGGTAGGTGTGCACGACGCCGCCGTGCAGGCCGCCGCCGGTGATGCGCAATCCATCGGGTAGTTCCTCGGCCTGGCCTCCTAGGCGTCGGATCTCGGTGGTCAAGGCAGCGAGCCGGTCAGTCTCATGGCCACGTAGGTGAGCAATACCGGACAGGGTGGAGGTTCCAGGTGCGAGCGCAGCAAGGGCGGCAATGGTGGGCGCCAATTCCCCGGCTGGTCCCAGGTCGAGCGAGCTCGGCCGGATGGTCCCCGTACCCGTGACGCTGAGAACGCCACCACGAACCTCGGCCCTGGCCCCCATCTGAGTCAGGATATGGGGCAGAAGTGCCCCCGGCTGGGTGGTGACCGCTGGCCAATGGGGAATCCGGACAGTTCCGCCGACGGCCACCGCGGCAGCGATGAAGGGTCCAGCATTGGAGAGATCGGGTTCGATGAGCACATCCCCACCGGTGATGGGACCCGGCTCAACTCGCCAGCGCCCAGCCTGGGAATCATCGATGCTGACGCCACGCTCACGCAGCACCGCAACGGTCATGTCGATGTGCGGTTTGCTGGGCAAAGTGGTTCCGATATGCCGCAGGGTCAACCCGGAATCGAACCGGGGTGCGGCCAGCAGCAATCCGGAGACGAACTGAGAGGAAGCTGAGGCATCGATCTCGATGGCGCCACCGGTGATCGCCCCGCGCCCGTGCACCGTGACCGGTAGCCGATGCTGCTGCCCGTCACAGGTCACCGGCACCTGCAGGGCGGCCAAACCGTCCAGAATCGGCCCCATCGGCCGCAGGCGAGCACCGGCGTCACCGTCCAGACGTACCGGGCCATCGGCGAGGGCAGCAAGCGGTGGGATGAACCGCATCACCGTTCCTGCCAGGCCGCAGTCGATGCTGGCCGATCCACGTAGCGGTGCCGGAACTATCTCGATGCTGGTGCCATCGGCAGAGGTGGTGATCTGGGAGCCAAGAGCGCGCAGCGCAGCGATCATGAGCTCGCTATCGCGGGAGGACAAGGCGCCGGTGAGCCGAGTGGGTTCGGTTGCCAACGCAGCCAACGGCAACGCCCGGTTGGTCAAGGACTTCGATCCCGGCACCGGCACCGTGGCGTCCAAACTACCGGCGGCACGGGGGGCCGCCCAGGTCACAGCGGGAGTGGGCACCGCGCCAGCCTAGTCGGATGCCACCAGGCTAGACAGCTTGCTTGGCGGCCTTGACCTCGGCCTTGAGGGTGGTGCGTAGTTCACTCAGTTCGGCCTGGTGCTCGCGCCAATTGCCGTAGCGCCATCCCAGCGATGGTTGCCCGACCCGATCCTGCGCGGCGAACACCAGACCTGCCAACAGTGCTGCCTGGCGAACCAGCCCGCTGATGTTCTCTCGACGCTGGGCACCCTTGCTTGACCACACCGGGTAGCGAACCACGGTGGTGGGGACAGTGATGATCGCTAGCGTGCCAGCCCCCAAGCGTGGCGCCGTCCCGGTAGCAAGAAGGAGGCCAGCCACTACTTGCTTGACACCAATCAGCCGACTCAATGTCGTGGGGTTGGTGGGGACCACCGGAATCTTCTCGTTGACTTTGTGCAACAACCCGACCATCGGCTCAGCCTTCTCCGCGTGCACCTGTGGATGCCGGATGGCGTCGATGCCATCGAGAATGAATGGGGTGGCCAGCAGCAGGCGTGCAGCCGCACGGATTGGACTCATACCTCTATTGCTACCCTACGAACGCCGAGTTTGGTAGCCGAAACCGCCGGGCAGGGCAAGTCCGCCTAGCAGCGTGCCCAGCACCGCGCCCCTCTGGCGCCATCAGCACCAGCTCCCCGGGAATGAAGCGGTCGGGTCCACGGTTGCAGCAACTGTGAGCAGGAGCACCAGCGCGGTACGCGGACCAGAGCGCAGCGCGGCCTCGCCCCGCAGGCAGAGGCGCCCCACTGGTCGGCCATCGGGGCGCCGCAGACTAAGCTCTCAGCTAATGCCCGAACAGCCCGCTCCCGATGACCCCACTGGTACGCCGTCATCGGTACCCGAGACCCAGGCCGAGCGTGACCTGCGTTTCGAGGCCGAAGCGATGCCGCTGCTGGACCAGCTCTACGGTGCGGCTTTGCGGATGACCCGCAACCCAGCCGACGCCGAGGATTTGGTACAGGAGACCTACGCCAAAGCCTATGCGGCCTTCGCACAGTTCCGCCGAGGCACCAACCTCAAAGCCTGGCTCTACCGGATCCTGACCAACACCTTCATCAACTCCTACCGCAAGAAGCAGCGCGAGCCCCAGCAGTCCAATGCTGATGAGGTGGAGGATTGGCAGGAACACCGGGCTGCCTCCCATACCTCCAGCGGCTTGCGTTCGGCGGAGGTGGAAGCGCTGGACAACATCGGCGACGACCTGGTCAAAGAGGCGCTGTCGCAACTGCCCGACGACCGCAGAGTCGCGGTCTACCTCGCCGATGTCGAGGGCTTTGCCTATAAGGAGATCGCGGAGATCATGGATACCCCGATCGGAACTGTCATGTCCCGCCTGCATCGAGGCCGTGCGCAACTACGCGCACTGCTGGCCGACCATGCGCGCGAACTCGGCCTGGTGAGGCAGGGGCGATGACCAGCGAGGACTGCCACTGCGAAGAAGCACTGGAGCGCCTGCAGGCCTACCTCGATTCCGAGCTTGCTCGGCTAGATGCGAATCGGCTGCAACAGCACATCGATGACTGCGCTAGTTGCCTGGACCAGGTCGACTATGAGCGCCGCATCCGGGCACTGCTGCGACGCTCGTGCCTAGAGAAGGCACCTGAGGAACTTCGAGTGCGGGTGCGGACCCAGCTGACGGTCATCCGGACGACCTACCGCCACTCCTAGCCAGTCGCATGCGCAGCGTCTACGTCGCCTCGCAGTCCGAATCGGACCCGCTAGCGGGCCTGGTGATCGGTGACCTGCGTCCCGAGCTGCCTGCCGGCTGGGTGTGGGTGGACGTGCGCGCGATGGCGTTGAACCACCATGACTTGTGGAGCTTGCGCGGGGTGGGGCTCCCCGGTGACCGGCTCCCGATGATCTTGGGGACCGATGCCGCCGGGATCGCACCGGACGGCAGCCAGGTGATGGTGCACGCGGTGATTTCGTCACCGACGTGGCGTGGTGATGAGACTCTGGATCCGCGCCGCACATTGTTGTCTGAACGCCATCACGGCACCCTGGCGCAGGCGGTGGCAGTACCGGCCGCCAACCTGGTCGCCAAACCTGCCGGGATGTCGTTTGCGCAGGCAGCCTGCCTGCCCACGGCGTATCTGACGGCGTATCGCATGTTGTTCGTGACCGGTGCAGCTCGCCCCGGCCAGCGGGTATTGATTCAAGGTGCGGGCGGAGGTGTGTCAACCGCTGCGCTCACCCTCGCCCGGGCCGCCGGGCTGACGGTGGTGGTGTCCTCACGGTCGGCGAGCAAGCGTGCGTGGGCGCAGCGACACGGCGGGCATGAGGTGATCGAACCCGGTGACCGAATTGCTCCTGTGGATCTGGTGATCGAGACGGTCGGTGCAGCCACCTGGGAGCACTCGTTGCGTTCACTGCGGCCCGGGGGAGCGATCGTGCTGGCGGGTGCCACCTCGGGTCCGATGCCCGGTGCCGACCTCAACCGGATCTTCTTCCGGAGCTTGCGGGTGCTGGGCAGCACCATGGGCACCCGGGCGGAGCTGGCAGCGCTCGCTGCGATGATGACCAGCGCAGGCATCGACCCGGTGATCGCCGACGTCGCGGATTTTGATTCCGACGATGCGGTGCGTCAGGCCTTTGCCCGCCTCGCTAGCGGAGATCAGATCGGCAAGCTGGTGCTCACCCGCGATGGCTAGGAGCTGGGCGAGGTGGGGTCTTCCCCACCAATCCAGTGATGCCAGCCGTTATGCAGCACCAGCCATGCCAGGAGTCCATAGCCCGCCTGACCGGGATGGTAGCCGTCTCCGGCCGCGGCGTCGCTGAGCCATTGCTGGTGTGCACGAAGCGGCTCGAAGGTTTCGGCGTACTCCACGCGCCGCCGGTGACAGACATCGGCAAACGCTTGAGAGAGTTCACCCAGCGCCTGCTCGTCGACGTCGGGGCGTGGCGGTGGTCCCACGACGAAGGCTGGAATCTTGCGGTTGGCCGCGTCATCGAGGATGTTGGCGAGGTTGAGCCGACTGCGTGCCAAGGAAACCGACTTGTCCAAGTCTGCTGAACCAAGCGCGACCACCAGGCGATCATCGGTGCCATCGAACCGACGATTACATTCGGTTTCCCACCGCGCTGCCAACTGGGTTGATGTTTCCTCGGGCACCGCGAGGGTATAGATCGCCAGCGGCTGCGTGGTCACGGTCCGGGCCACCACCCGGCCTACCCAACCCAATCCGCGCGGGTCGCCGATACCTGCGGCGAGATCGTCACCGACCACACACAACCGGGTGCTCACCGGGTGAATGCCTCCGCCAGGATTACCTCTTGCTGTGCCTTGTGGACCTTGCCGGAACCCGTCGCCGGCGAGGCTGCCGGTCGACGGCTCGCGTGGGCCACCTCGCGGTCGGCTAGTTCTGGGATCTTGAACCGGAACTGGTACGCCATGTAGGACCACGCTCCCTGATTGCTGGGCTCGTCCTGAACCCACACCAGGGAAGCGTCGTCGCGGTAGACCGATAGTGCCTGCACCAGCGCCTGCCGATCCAGCGGATACAACTGCTCGACCCGGATGATCGCGGTGTTGTTGTCCGCACGCTTGGCACGTTCGGCAGCCAAGTCGTAGTAGACCCGACCGGTGCACATCAGCACTCGGTCAACATGTGCCGGATCGACGGTGGTGTCCGCGATCACTGGTTGGAACTCTCCCGAGGTGAAGTCCTCCACCGACGACACGGCTGCCTTGAGACGCAACAGCTGTTTGGGCGTGAACACCACCAGCGGTCGCCGTGGCCGTTGGTATGCCTGACGCCGCAGCAAGTGGAAGTGGTTGGCCGGGGTCGACGGCTGGGCCACGATCATGTTCTCTTCGGCGCACAACTGCAGGAACCGCTCAATCCGAGCCGAGGAATGGTCCGGTCCCTGGCCCTCGAACCCATGGGGCAATAGCAGTACCACCGAGGAGTTCTGGTTCCATTTGGTCTGTGCCGATGAAATGAACTCGTCGGTGACGGTTTGCGCACCATTGACAAAGTCGCCGAACTGCGCCTCCCACAGCACCAGGGCATCGGGCCGTTCGACCGAGTAGCCGTACTCGAAGGCGAGCGCGGCGTACTCACTCAAGGACGAGTCGTAGATCCAGAACTTCGCTTGATCGGCGGAGAGGTAGGTCAGGGGTGTCCATTCCGCACCGTTGACGCGGTCGTGGAAGGTTGCATGGCGCTGGACGAAGGTGCCTCGACGGCTGTCCTGACCCGCTATCCGGACCGGCGTGCCCTCCTGGAGCAGGGTGCCGAAAGCCAGCAGTTCGCCAAAGCCCCAATCGATGTTTCCCTCAGCAACCATCTTGACCCGGCGCGCCATCAATGCCTGCAGCTTGGGGTGCAGCGTGAAACCCTCGGGCGGCTGGTCATGCGCCTGACCCACCCGGGCAATGAGCTCGGGCGCGGCGGCCGTGCGCCAGCCCACCATGACGCCCGCATCCTCCCGCTGGGATTCGGGCACCTCCAGGCCGGTTGCTTCACCGTCGTCTTTGCTGGCCTGTTTCGATTCGGTGAAGACGCGCTCCAACTCGCCCTGGAAGTGCTGTAGAGCTTGGGCAGCATCGTCCTCGCTGATATCGCCACGACCGACCAGAGCCTCGGTGTAGAGGGTGCGCACGCTGGACTTGTTCTCGATCAGTGAGTACATCACCGGCTGGGTCATCGAGGGGTCGTCACCCTCATTGTGACCGCGGCGGCGATAGCAGACCATGTCGATGACCACGTCGCGGTTGAACTCTTGGCGGTACTGGAAAGCCAGGCCTGCGACGTGAGCGACAGCCTCTGGATCATCGCCGTTGACGTGGAAGACCGGAACGCCCATGCCCTTGACCACGTCGGTGGAGTAGAGCGTGGAGCGCGAGGATGAGGCGCCGGTGGTGAACCCGATCTGGTTGTTGATCAGGATGTGAATGGTGCCGCCGGTGCGGTAGCCGCGTAGCTGACTCAAGTTGAAGGTCTCGGTGACCACGCCCTGCCCGGCGAAGGCGGCGTCACCGTGAATGAGGATCGGCAACACCGAGAATCCGCTGCCGCCCAGGTCGATCTTGTCCTGCTTGGCTCGGACCACTCCTTCCAGCACCCCGTTGACCGCCTCCAGGTGGGAGGGGTTGGCGGCCAGGTAGACCTTGGTACGTTCTCCCGTGATCGAGGTGTAGACACCCTCAGTGCCCAGGTGGTACTTCACGTCGCCGCTACCTTGGACTGAGCGCGGGTCTTGATTGCCTTCGAACTCATCGAAGATCTGAGCGAACGACTTGCCAGCGATGTTGGCCAGCACGTTCAGCCGACCGCGGTGCGGCATACCGATGCCGACCTCGTCTAGGCCGTCGTGGGCGGCCTCTTCCAGAATCTTGTCAAGCAGCGGAATCAGTGACTCGCCACCCTCCAAGCTGAATCGCTTCTGGCCGACGAACTTGGTTTGCAGGAAGGTTTCGAAGGCTTCTGCCTGGTTGATCTTGCGCAGAATTTGCTTCTGCTCATCAGCCGAGGGCTTTGACCACCCAGATTCCATCCGTTCCTGGAACCAGCGCCGCTGACTGCGGTCGTGGATGTGCATGTATTCCAGACCGATGGTGCGGCAGTAGGAATTGCGCAGCAGGCCCAGGATATCGCGCAACAGCATGCGGGACTTGCCCCCGAACCCACCGGTGGGGAAGGAGCGATCCAAGTCCCACAGGGTGAGTTGGTGGGATTGCACGTCCAGGTCGGCGTGTTTGCGTTGCCGGTAGGCCAGAGGGTCGGTATCGGCGATCAGGTGGCCACGTTCGCGGTAGGCGTTGATCAGCTCCAGGATGCGCGCTGGCTTGCCGAAGTCATCGTAGGTGTGTTCCTCGATGTCCTGAGTCCAGCGAACCGGCTCGTACGGCACCCGCAGCGCCGCGAAGATGCGGTCGTAGAAACCGTCTTCGCCTAGCAGTTTGGTGTGAATGATGCGTAAGAATTCACCGGACTGGGCGCCCTGAATGATGCGGTGGTCGTAGGTGGAGCTGATAGTGACGGCCTTGGAGATACCCATATCGGCCAGCGCCTCGGGCGAGGCTCCCTGGAACTGCGCCGGGTACTCCATGGCTCCGACGCCGATGATCGAGCCTTGGCCAACCATCAGCCGTGGCACCGAGTGCACGGTGCCGATGGTTCCGGGGTTGGTCAGCGAGATGGTGGTGCCCTGAAAATCCTCGACCGTGAGGCCGCCGCTGCGTGCTCGCTTGACCACATCCTCATATGCCCGCCAGAACTGGGTGAAGTCCATCTCGTCGGCGTTCTTGATGGCCGGGACCAGCAATTGGCGGCTGCCGTCGGGTTTAGGCAGGTCGATCGCGAGTCCGAGATTGACATGGGAGGGGCGGAACACTCCGGGCTTGCCCTCGACCTCGCGGTAGCCAGCATTCATGGCAGGCATCTCGGCGAGCGCTTCCACCAAGGCGAAGCCGATCAGGTGGGTGAAGCTCACCTTGCCGCCGCGACTGCGGGCCAGGTGGTTGTTCAGCACAATGCGGTTGTCGACGAGGAGTTTGGCGGGAATGGCGCGAATGCTGGTGGCGGTCGGGACGGCGAGCGAGGTCTCCATGTTGGTGACCACGCGCGCGGCCGGTCCGCGTAGGCGCTCGACCTCGTCTTCACCACCCTCGTGGGTCCGGCGGGCTGGAGTTGGCTTGGTGTAGTCCGCAGTCGCGGCCACGGCTTCGGCAGCGACCGGACCAGTCGCGCTCGCATGCGAGGCCGCATCGACCGGTGGGGCCGCAGGTGCGGGTGGTTCGACCTGCTGGCGGGGAGTGGGGTCGGAGGCCTGCACGCCGCCGTCCTGCCCTGCCGCCGGGGTCTTCGCCTGCGCTGGCGGTGGTGGTGCTGGGTGGTTGGCGGAGCGACCGGCTCCGTCGGAAGCCACGGCAGTAGCTGCCGCCGTGGCCAACTGCTCTGGCGAGTAGTTCTTAAAGAACTCGCGCCACGAGGAATCGACCGAATTCGGATCGTTCGTATAGGCCTCGTATTGAGCTTCAATGAGCCATTCGTTGCCGCCGAAGGTGGCCGGACTTATGTGCCCAGTGGCCCCTTCACCGGCGGTTGGTGCTGACACGCGACGTCGCCTCTTCCCTCAGCCCAGCCTGCAGTGAGTATGTGCTCCAAGATTGGCACAGATCTTGGTCAGAAACTGCATTGGCGCTCCAATCCAGTCGACTTTCGTGCCTGGCGAACGATCGCGCGCCGATTTGGGTCAACATTGGGTCAACTACTGGTCACAGTGTTATTGCTGGGATCGCTTGGGCCCTCGGACGGTAGCCGAATCCGGATCCGGGTTCCGGTGGCGTCGGGCGGGTCGATGACGGCGATGGTGCCCTGGTGCAATCCCACGGCCCACTGTGAAATGGCAAGCCCCAATCCGGTGCCGCCGGTGCTGGTACCACCGGTCTGGGCCGGGGAGTTGCCGCTGGCGAAACGGGCGAAGACTTGATCGCGGTCCGCCTCTGGAATGCCGCCACCCTGGTCGGTGACATCGATAACGATGTCACCATGGTCAGCGGTGGCGTCCAGGGTGACCTCGCCGGTGTCGGGGGAGTGCCGGGCTGCGTTGTCCAGCAGATTGGATATCACCTGGCGTAGGCGTTCCTCATCACCGCGAAGCAGCAGGTCCGGTGGCGAGGTGCGAACCGTCCATCTCAGGTGTTCCCTCCCGGAGGCGTGCTTGGCCTGCTCGACACTGTCCTGCAGGAATGCGTCCACCTCGATCGAGCTGATGTGCAGATCGGCGGCCCCGGCTTCCAGGCGGGAAAGGTCGAGCAGATAGGTGATCAGCCGGGAGAGCCGAGCTATCTGGGAGAGGGTGGCCTCCAGCGCCGGAGCATCGGGTTCGATGACGCCGTCGGCCATGTTCTCGACCTGGGCGCGCAAGGCTGCTACCGGGGTCCGCAGTTCGTGGCTGACGTTGGCGACCATTTCCCGCCGTCGGGTATCCAAGGTGTCCAGGTCTGTGGCCATGGAATTGAAGGCGCGGGCCAGCTGGCCTACTTCGTCCCGGCTGTTGGTGGTCACACGAATCGAGTAGTCGCCCCGGGCCATCGACTGCGCCGCAGCAGTCATCTCCCGCAGTGGCCTGGTCATGCCGCGAGCCAGGATCTGGGTCAACACCAGTGCGCACACCAGCGCGACCGGGAAGGTGCGCAACACTCCCCAGCCGAATCGGCTCCCGATCCACGTCACCACCATGTACATCGTCAAGGTGGCGCCGATGATGACGATCAGCTTGCCCTTGATCGAGCGAATCGGGTCCAGCGGTCGCAGATCCAGCATCGTGTCCGGGAACGGGTTGCGCCAACTCGGCTCGCTAGCCCGAGCGTGGCGGATGCGGGAGTAGTCAGCGGAGCTCATGGTGATAGCGGTTCTAGTGCGTAGCCCACCCCGTGCACGGTGCGGATCAATTCGGGGCCGAGTTTGCGCCGGAGGGCTTTGATGTGGGAGTCCACGGTGCGGGTGCCGGAGGCGTCAGCCCAGTCCCAGACATCGGCTAGTAGCCGTTCTCGCGATAGCACCGTCCGGGGCGCGGTCGCTAGACACACCAGGAGGTCAAACTCCGTCGGGGTCAGGTGCGCTTCGGTGCCATCGCGAAATACCCGCCGGGCCGCGCGATCGATGCTGAGGTCTCCCAGGTTGAGTGGCGGCTCACCGGGCTGGGCAGATCCGGAAGACTTCGCCCGCTCGACCCGTCGCAACAGCACTTTCAAACGGGCCACCAACTCGCGCATTGAGAAGGGCTTGGTCATGTAGTCATCGGCCCCCACACCCAACCCGATCAAGAGGTCGGTTTCGTCGTCGCGTGCGGTCAGCATCATGATCGGCGGAGCCGGGTGCCCGTCGGCGGCGTATTGGGCTTGAATCCGTCGGCACACTTCCAGCCCGTCGATCCCGGGCAACATGACGTCCAACACGACCAGGTCCGGTCGAAGCTGGGCTGCTTGGGTGACCCCAGCCAGGCCGTCGGAGACGGTCTGCGCCGTCCAGCCTTCGGCGGAGAGTCTGCGTGCGATCTGGGTTGCGATCTCTGGTTCATCCTCGACAACGAGCACGGTAGGTGCTGGCGCATTCATAGGCCAACTGTGACATAGCGACCCTGCTGGGGGTGCGAGGCGGTGGCCGCGGGTACTGGCGGGTATCGCCGCAGAGCAATGGCGGCTACGCTGGCGCCACCATGCCCAGCGGTCATACCGAACCGGCCGGTGATTCGCCGTGATCATCGACTGGTTGTTCATCCTGTTAGGTGTCCTGCTCACAGCGGGCACATTCGTTTTTGTGGCCTCCGAGTTCTCGTTGGTCGCGCTCGATCCCGGCGCGGTCGACCGCCGGGTAGAGGCTGGTGATCGGCGCGCACCGGGGGTAGCCAAAGCCCTATCGGAGCTCTCCACCCAGCTATCGGGTGCGCAGGTGGGTATCACGCTCACCACGATTTTGTTGGGTTACACCATGCAGTCCGCCATCGCGGATCTGCTGTGGTCAGCGCTGGATTCGGTGCCCCTGGCCCAAGGCGGTGCCACCGTGATCGCGGTGACCGCGAGCCTCATCCTGGTCAACACCTTCTCCATGGTCTTCGGAGAGTTGATCCCGAAGAACTGGGCGATTTCTGAGCCGATGAGGGTCGCGGGCATCATTACGCCAGCCCAACGGGGCTTCACCCGGGCGCTTCGACCGGTGATCTCCGGGTTGAACGCCTCGGCGAATACGGTGCTGGGTTGGTTCGGGGTGCAGCCGCGGGAGGAGTTGAGCGGTGCGCGCTCCGGTCCAGAACTGGCGTCCTTGGTCCGGCATTCGGCCGCGGCGGGCACCCTTGACGTCGAGGTAGCCGATTTGCTCACCCGCTCGATTGGCCTGGGAACCTTGAGCGCGATCGATGTGATGACCGACCGGATGCGGTTGGTCACGCTCTCGCCCGGCGATACTGCCGCGGACGTTGTCTCGGCGGCGCGTTCGAGTGGTCATTCGCGCTTCCCGGTGATCGAGGACTCACCTGATGAGGTGGTCGGCTTGGTGCACCTGCGCCGGGCCATCGCGGTGCCATTCGATCGTCGGGCCTCGGTGCCGGTGGGGGCCCTGATGGATGAGGCAGCCCGGGTTCCGGAGACCGTGAGACTGGCGCCCCTGCTGCTTGAACTGCGCGAGGTCGGCCATCAGATGGCTGTGGTCGTCGACGAATACGGCGGTACCTCGGGCGTGGTGACGCTGGAGGATGTCGTGGAGGAACTGGTCGGCGATGTTGCCGATGAGCACGACCCACGCAGACCGCCTGTACGTGCCGGCGGTGCCCACAGCTGGGTGGTCGAAGGCACGTTGCGTCCCGATGAACTGCACCATGAGACGGGCGTGAGCGTGCCCGACGAGGCTGCCTACGAGACGCTAGGCGGCTTGGTGATGACCGAGCTGGGACGGCTGCCGCAGGTCGGCGACCAGGTAGCGCTGCCCGGCGTGCTGTTGCAGGTGGAGGCAATGGTGGGGCGTCGGGTGGAGTCGATCCGGGTCACTGCCACCACACCGCCAGAGCAGGAGGCGGATAGATGAGCTCGGGCACCGGACTGATCATCGGGTTGATCCTGCTGGCGGGCAACGCGTTCTTTGTGGGTGCCGAGTTTGCGATTATGTCCGCGCGCCGCTCCGCCATCGAGCCGCTGGCCGACCGTGGGGTGCGGGGCGCCAAGACGGTGTTGTGGGCGATGGAGAACGTCTCGCTGATGCTGGCTTGCGCTCAACTGGGGATCACGGTCTGTTCGACCGGACTGGGGGTCGTTGCCGAGCCCGCGTTGGCAAAACTGGTGGATGCACCGCTCATCGCGCTGGGAGCGCCCGCCGAGGCCGCACATGTCGTGGGTTTCGTGCTCGCGCTGGCCATCGTCGTCTACCTGCACGTGGTCCTTGGTGAGATGGTGCCAAAGAACCTGGCCGTGGCGACGCCGGAGCGGGCGGCCCTGTGGTTCGGACCGCCGTTGGTGTGGGTATCGCGGGTGCTGTCGCCGGTGATCCGGGCGCTGAACTGGATTGCCAATGCGATGTTGCGCCTGGTCGGCGTCGAACCCAAGGATGAGGTGGCGGCGGCGTTCACTGCCGAAGAGGTCGCTGCGATCGTGGAACGCTCCCGGGCTGAGGGTGTGCTCGATGACGAGGTGGGTTTGATCTCTGGAGCGATCGAGTTCTCCGAAGCCACGGCGGCCACGGTGATGGTTCCGGTTGCCGATCTGGTTTCGGTACCGCAAGGGGTATCACCACAGGAGCTGGAGTCGGCGGTCACCCGGACGGGATTCTCTCGATTCCCGGTGGTCGATGATCAGGCTCAGGTGATGGGCTACCTGCACGTCAAGGATGTGCTGTACGCCTCCAGCCAGGAACAGCGCACAAGTGCGGTGCCTGCCTGGCGCGTGCGCGCGATGTCGGTGGCCAGCCCTACCGACGAGGTGGAGAGCGTGCTCACGACGATGCAGGTCGACGGAACCCATATGGCATTGGTCAAGGCCGA
>JBKEBC010000020.1:0-1851 GCA_047972965.1 Beutenbergiaceae bacterium
AAGTTGAACGGGATGATGCAGGCGATCACACCGATGGGCTCATGCAACGTGAACTGAATGTCGTCGTCATAGCCGGGCTCGGTCCCCAGTGGCATCGAGGTGCCGTACTGGTGCATGGCAACGTCACAGGCAGCCTCGATGACGTAGGCCACCGAATCGAACTCCCACACAGCTTCGGCCATGTAGGGCTTGCCCGTTTCCAAGGAGAGGATGCGGCCTAGTTCCAGGCGGTTCTTGATCACAAGCTCAGCAAACTTGCGGAGCTTGGTCACTCGTTCGCGGGTTGTCAGCGCTGCCCAGGCCGCCTGACCAGCTTCGGCGGTATCGATCGCGCGCATGACATCATCGCGCGTTGCCTTTGGAGTGGTGCCGACGACCTCTCCAGTAGCGGGGTTGAGGATGTCGACTGTCGCACCATCCGATGCGTCCACCCAATCGGTGCCGACAAGCATCTTCATAGGTCTGCTCTCCCATGCCTATGCAGTAGGTATGCGCAACCATCGCGCTGATGGCACGCGAGGCCCCAACGATGACGCCCTGCCGATACAGTAATCGATTTCTGAACCGTCTGCAAGCGTCATTCTGAGCCACTCCGGCGGTCCGGCTACTGCGCCACCGGCTTACCTTGAACGAGGGTGTGAACACGTGCGGGCTTGTCGTCCCCGGCAATCCGCTCCAGCATCATCTGCGCTGCCGAAAGCCCCATATCGCGTGGATTCAGGCCCACCAGGTCAACATCGTCTGGCCGCGACGTCGCGAATGGCAGATCGCCGATCACCGCGACCCCCACACGACCAGACAGACCCCGCTCCGCCACGACCTGCAGCACTCCCACACCCAGAAGGTTGTTCGTCGCAACGACTGCCTCCGGTGGATCGTCGCCGTCGAGGAGCTCCGCTAGCGCCTCACGCCCACCATGGACATGGAAGTTGGCATACCGCAACCGCCCTTCGCTGACCAGTCCAGCTCGGTCCAGGACCTCACGCCAGCCGTCGGCTCGCGCCCGGGCGGTCTCGACCCGTTCCGGACCGGTGATACAGGCAATCGAGGTAAAGCCGCGGTCAACCAGACGCCTGGCAGCCTGGCGGCCCAGCGCCACATTGTCAAAGGTGATCTGATCGACGTCGGCTTTCACATGACGGTCGAGCACGACCACACCACGGCCGTCACGCTCAAAAGAGTCCAGTGACACGTCGGCAGTTGCCGGAGCGATGATCAGTCCGACCATATTCTCGTCGGCAGCAATCTTGACGTATTTACGCTCCTGCTCGGCGTCGTCATCGGTGTTGCACAGGACGACGGAATAGCCGGCCTTGCGACACACGTCTTCGACTCCGCGAGCAACCGAGGTAAAGAACGGATTCTCGACGTCAGGAATAATCAGCGCCACCACATCACTGCTGCGACGCCGCAACGATCGGGCCGTGCGGTTCGGGGAGTACGACATCTCCTGAACTGATTTCCAGACCGCCTCTGCGAGGTCGGGACGTACCGTCTTTCCGTTGAGGACACGGGACACGGTCGCGGTCGAGACCCCTGCGTGTTCCGCGACATCTCTAATTCGAGCCACTGCGATCCTCCTGTGCTATGTAGCGTCACCCTATCCACGGTCTGAGGGTGCGTATACTGTAATCGATTGCTGGACCTTCCGTGGTACCTCACTGGATCGAGAGAAGCCCATGAACGCTCAGGCGCCGAAGCCAGAGATCATCTGCATCGGGATGTCGGTTGTTGACGTGCTGGTACGCGGTTTTCATGTGCCCGCACCGAACTCGACCGAATTCGTCGATGAGGTTCGCATCCATGGCGGAGGCGATGCCCACAACCAGGCCATCGCCCTTGGGCACCTCG
>JBKEBC010000031.1:0-15450 GCA_047972965.1 Beutenbergiaceae bacterium
ACCTGGACGATCTCGCTAGGCCCGCACACGAGGAAGGCGTTCCGTACTTGCTGACCAATACCTCAAGCGTGCAGCGCCTTCGTCCCATCTCAAAGGAAGACACCCCGCCAGAATCCGAAGAGCCACTAAAGCCACCTCACGTGCTCATGTGCCACTAGATGGAGGAGGCATCGAGTGAGGATGCTCCTTCAGTATCGCCACCACTAAGTCCCCCACGTCAATAGGCTTTCCCTGGTGGGTGAGGTGCCCCTGGGCGCCCACCTCGAAGATCTGTGCCATGGCGTTGCGAAGATCGACCTTCACCACCTGCGCAAAGCAGTCCCCTTCGAGCGGAGACACCAGATTGGCCCTGAGTGTTGAGTAGGAAACGTCCGTCTGGACCCGTGCGATCTGCGGCTTGGTGAGGTTGCCATCCCGAGTGATTCGACAGGAACGCACTGAGGCGGTTGCCTTGCTATTGACGGTCAGGAGTCGACCCTGCGGGTCGACAGCAATGAAGTCCTCGGGGTGGGCGGTCGCCCCGGCTCCGAGCACTTCAGGAACCATGCCGAGATAGTCATCCTGAGTGCCGAGCACCTGATACCCCAGCGCTACCAGTAGCCGCAGCGTCACGTGCTCACCCACATTGCCAACGGCTACCCAGTTTCGGGACCTCCGCCAACCCTCGAGTCGCGCGGGCAGGCTCATCGCTCTATGTTACTGAGCGCTTCGACCTCACAGCATCGTCCTGTTGAGAACGGCCGCCGGTCGAGCGCCGTTAGTGCTGACTCCCAGGTTCCCGAGCTGAGGTCGGGAGCCCAGCAGCACGAAGCTGATCGTCCAGGTTGAAGATCTCTGGCAGCAGCTCGAATCCTTCGTCAGGGTTGCCCGGATTCACAAAGTACTGCTGCATGCTGGCCTGCCAGCGCGGGTTGACCTCGGTGCGGGTCATCGCTTCCTGGGCAGCGGCGTAGTCATCGGCCTGGAAGTGGCCGACCAGCAGTCCGTCGCTGGACAGGTACAGCGAATAGTCTCGCCAGCCGCTATCGCGCAACGCCTCCAGCATTTGTGGCCACACAGCTGCATGCGCCTGGGTGTACTCGGCTAGCCGGTCTGCTCGCACTCGATTGATGAAGCAGTACCTCATGTCAGCTCCGTTGCGTTGACGTCCGCGCCCAGGTCAAGCTCGGTGATCAGCACCGGCTGACCCGATTCCAACGAGCGATTTCCGGCGATACCCACGCTGACCGCGCGAATTCCGTCCAGCGCTCCTGCTCGTTGCGCCAGCGGATCCGGGCGAACCCCCGGCTCAAAGATATCTCGCAGCAGGATGGCGTCGCCCCCGCCATGGCCACCGATCCCCTCCGGAATCGATACCTCCCGCGCAGGCTCCCAGTGTCGTTGAACCAGCAGCCGTTCACCCACCGGGCGCACTTGTTCGGCCTGCTGAACCGGGTTCGCGCTGGGATCGACCACAGCGCCTGCCCCCTCCACCCACGAGCGCTCCACGACATCCAACTCGGCACGGCCTTGCGAGCCGTTGACCACCACCCGGTATCCCTCCCACGGTCCGTGCGCCGTCAACGAATAGGTCAAGAATGGGCCGCCCGCATAGTCCACGACCACCCCCAGATCGTCCTCGGTGGTGATGCCCGGGGCGAATACATCCTGATCGCGCCGGTAGCCATCATGAGTTTCGGCATCCAGGTATAGCGCCTTGAGGTGTTCGTCCGCGCTCAGGTCCAATGACCAGGGATCGCTGCTTGCCGCCCCGGTCCCCCGTTCTGGTCGCTGACCAGCAGGGAGACCGGCGCCTTGGGGGCCGTAGAACGCCAGCGAACCGGTGGCGTACACCCGCAAAGGTGTGTCCGCGAGCCACCAGTTGATCAGATCAAAGTGATGGGAGGACTTGTGAATGAGCAAGCCACCGGAGTTGGTCTTGTCCCGGTGCCAGCGGCGGAAGTAGTCGGCTCCGTGGGCGGTGTCTAGCACCCATTCGAAGTGCACCGAGAGCACCCGGCCGATCTCACCATCGGCGATGACCCGCCGCAGTTCGCTGTTGCGGGGGGCGTAGCGGTAGTTGAACGTCATCACTAGGTCGCGACCACTGGCCCGAGCCGCGCTCACGATCTGCTGACATCCGGCCTCGGAGATCGTGAGCGGCTTCTCGACCACCACATCTGCCCCAGCGTGCATGGCGCGCGCCACCAGGTCAGCATGAGTGTGGTCGGGTGCAGTGATGATGACCCGGTCGATGTGTTCGGTCGCGATCATCGCCTCCAGATCGGCGGGGTCGTACCGGGGCAAGTCCACACCGATCGCCTGCGAATAGTGCTGTGCCCGCGCGGGATTGGGCTCGCACCAGGCGGCCAGATCCCCAGCGTCGGCATGGGTGCCGACTAGCGCATCGGTATACATCCGGGCCCGGGAGCCGGTCCCAACAATCGCGTATCTCATGTCAGCCCTTTGCGGCGGTGGGGTGATAGCTGGTCAGCTGCAGGCCGCGCGCACCGATCGCCCGCAAACCTGCCAGACCTGCGGGGTCATCAGTCCCACTCTCGGGCAGCACCCCCAGGGTGCGGGCTTGCACCAGCACATTCCCCAAAGCGGTTGATTCGCTCGGCCCAGCGATGACGCTCAGGCCGGTGACATCGGCGGTCAGTTGCATCAGCAGCGCGTTGTGCGCCCCACCACCGACCACGTGAATCACGCTCACCGGCGTCTTGGAGAGTTCGACGGCGTCGGCGATGGCACGCTGGTAGGCCTGCGCCAACGAATCCAGAATGCACCGCACCATCTCGCCGTCGGTGCGAGGTACCGGTTGTCCAGATTCGCGAGCATGGGCAGCGAGTCGGGCGGGCATGTCACCAGGTGGCATGAAGTCAGGGTGATCGATGTCGACGACGGTACGCATCGGCGCTACCTGGGCGGCCGCGGCGAGGAGGTCGTCCAGGCTGGGCTTGCGGCCAGCCTGCTCCCAGGTCCGCATGGTCTCTTGCAAGACCCACAAACCCATCACGTTACGCAGGTACCGGACGGTGCCATCCACCCCAAGTTCATTGGTGAAGTTCTTGGATCGGCTCGCCTCGGTGCGAATCGGTGCCTCGCGCTCCACGCCGACCAACGACCAGGTACCGCAGGAGATGTAGGCGAAATCCCGCCGTTGCGCAGGAACCCCCACGATGGCTGAGGCGGTGTCATGGGAGCCGACCGCCACCACGGGGATCTGACCCAGCCCGGTCCGCTGGGCAAGCGCTGGTGTCAAGGTGCCGATGATGGCGCCCGGCGCGACGACCTCAGGCAGCAGCGTCGCCGGGATGCCCAGCGCACCAAGGATCTCTGGTGACCATTGCCCGGTGCCGACATCTAGCAGTCCGGTGGTTGAGGCGTTGGTACGCTCAGCTACCTGACGGCCGGTCAGCCAGAAGCTGAGCAGGTCGGGAATGAGCAAGGCTCGCTGCGCCCGCTGCCACAACGGTCCGCGCTGTTCGGCAGCCAACTGGAACACGGTATTGAACGGCAGGTACTGCAACCCGTTGATCGCATACAGCCGCTCCGGTGAGATGCGTTCATGCACCCACGGCACCGCTGCCTCGTTGCGGGCGTCACGGTAGGCCACCGGGTCGGCCAGCAGCACGCCATCGCCGTCGAGCAGGCCATAGTCCACTGCCCAGGTGTCAATCCCGATGGAATCGAGGGGCCCGAGCTCGGCGGCCGCACGCAAGCCATCGACGATGTGCTCGAACAACTCGCGAATGTTCCACCGCAAGGTCCCGCGATCATCGCTGCGGGCACCGTTGTCGAACCTGGCTACCTCCTGCAACTCGATCGTGGGCTGGGCTCGGCCAAGCTCAGCTCGGATCACCCGGCCACTGGAGGCACCCAGGTCAACGGCAGCGAAGGCGGCCATGACTACCGCAGGAACGCGGCAGCCACACCCGAGTCGACCGGAATATGTAAACCGGTCGTCTGGGATAGGTCGCCACCGGCGATCGCGAATGCTGCCGCAGCCACATGCTCGGGTAGCACCTCACGCTTGAGCAGGGTGCGCTGGGCATAGTAGGAGCCCAGGTCCTCCTCCTTGACGCCGTAGACCGCAGCCCGCTGAGCACCCCAACCAGCAGCGAAGATGCCAGAACCACGCACCACACCATCAGGGTTGATGCCATTGACCCGAATGCCATGCTCACCCAGTTCGGCAGCTAGCAACCGCACCTGGTGGGCTTGATCAGCCTTGGTGGCTGAGTACGCAATGTTGTTGGGGCCGGCGAAGACGGAGTTCTTCGAGGAAATGTAGATGATGTCGCCGCCCAGTTGTTGGGCGCGCATCACTCGGGCCGCCTCGCGCGAGACCAGGAATGACCCCCGGGCCATCACGTTATGTTGCAGGTCCCAATCGGCAACCTCGGTTTCAAGGAGCGGTTTGGAGACCGAAAGCCCAGCATTGTTAACCACTAGATCGACCCCGCCGAAGGCCAGGCTGGCGGCGTCGAACATCGCCCGCACCTCATCCTCGCTGGTCACGTCCGCCCGAACACCAATGGCTTTGTCCGGGCCGCCCAGTTCCTGGGCAACCGCTGCAGCGGCGTCGCCGTTGAGGTCGGCGATGACCACGCACGCTCCCTCGGCGGCGAATCGCTGCGCAATCGCTTTGCCGATTCCAGATGCTGCACCGGTGACCAGCGCGACCCGGGTCGCCAAGGGCTTCGGCTTGGGCATCCGCTGCAGTTTCGCCTCCTCGAGCGCCCAGTATTCGATACGGAACTTCTCGCTGTCGGAGATTGGCTGGTAGCTGCTCAATCCTTCCGCTCCGCGCATCACATTGATGGCGTTGACGTAGAACTCACCAGCTACCCGGGCGGTCTGCTTGTCCTTGCCATAGCTGAACATGCCCACACCGGGCACCAGGATGATCAGCGGGTCCGCGCCACGAATGGCCGGACTGTCCTTCTTGGCGTACCGCTTGTAGTAGGCGGCGTAGTCGGCGCGGTAGGCGGCATGCAGTTGCTCAATCCGGGCCGCCACCTTGGCCATCGGCGCATCTGGCGGCAGGTCCAGCACCATCGGCTTGACCTTGGTGCGCAGGAAGTGGTCCGGGCAGCTGGTTCCCAATTCGGCCAGCGCACCATGATTGCGGGAGGCGAGGAAATCCAGCACCACCTTGTCATCGGTAAAGCTGCCAACCATGGGGCGATCGGCGCTGGCAACCCCGCGTAGCATCGGGGCCAGTTCAGCCGCTCGTGCCAGCCGCTTCGCCTTGCTCAACGGCTCCCACTTCTTGACCCGCGGCCCGAACGGATTCTTCTTACTGTTGGCCTTGATGTACTTCTCGGCAGTGCGGATCATCCACAACGAGTTCTTCTGACACACCTGCGAGGTATCGCCCCAGGCGGTGATGCCGTGTCCCCCCAGGATGCAGCCGATGGCTTCCGGATTGGCATCCTTGATCTCGGCGATGTCCAGACCCAGCTGGAAGCCCGGACGACGCCAGGGCACCCACACCACCTTGTCACCGAAGATCTCTCGAGTGAGCTCCTCACCATCGACGGCCGTGGCGATCGCGATACCGGAGTCCGGGTGCAGGTGATCGACATGCGCGGCATCGACCAGGCCATGCATGGCGGTATCGATCGACGGGGCAGCTCCGCCCTTGCCGAACAGGCAGTAGTCGAAGGCCGCCACCATCTCATCCTCGCGGCGAACTCCGGGGTAGGTGTTGACCATCGCCTGCATCCGGTCCAGCCGAAGCACCGCCAGGCCCGATTCGGTGAGGGTTCCGAGGTCACCGCCAGAACCCTTGACCCAGAGCAAGTCCACCTCATCACCGGTGACCGGATCGGTGGCGGTTCCCTTGGCTGAGGTGTTTCCCCCGGCGTAGTTGGTGTTGCGCGGATCTGCACCCAGAGCGTTGGAACGGGCGATCAGGTCTGCTGCGGCCGTGCTAGTCATCGTGCTCCTTGTCGTGGTGGTACCAGCATGTGGTTTAGGCTCCCCAGCCTGCCTGCGTGCCGCCGACCCGTTCGGCCTCGACAGCGGCCATATATCCCGATGCCAGGAAGGCGGCCATGGGATCGCCGTCCAGCCCTTGAGATTGACGCACGTGCACCAGCAATGGCCGGACGTCGGTGTTGTAAGCATCCATCAGTACAGCATTGGCACCCAGCACATCACCTGAGCGTTGCGCCGCCGCCAGCGCCTCACGATCGACCAGCAACGCCTTGGCGGTTGCCTCCTGCACATTCATCACCGAACGAATCTGCCCTTGAATCTTGGGCTCGATGTTGTGGCACTGGTCGAGCATGAAGTTGACGCCAACCTCAGGCCGGAGCGCATCGGCGGCCACGATCTCGTTCATGATGCGGAAGAGCTGAAACGGGTCGGCAGCGCCCACCATGAGGTCATCGTCAGCGTAGAACCGGGAGTTGAAGTCAAACGCGCCCAGGCGGCCTACCCGCAGCAGCTGAGCCACGATGAACTCGATGTTGGTACCGGGTGCGTGGTGGCCGGTATCGAGCACCACGCTCGCCTGATCTCCCAGCGCCAGGCAGTGAACCAGTGAGGTACCCCAGTCTGGGATATCCATCGAGTAGAACGCGGGCTCGAAGAACTTGTACTCCAGCAGGATGCGCATGTGTGGATCGAGGGCCGCATAGATCTGCTGCAGACTCTCGGCGAGCCGATCCTGACGGGCGCGAATATCGTCTTGCCCGGGGTAGTTGAGGCCGTCGGGGAGCCAGATCTTCAGATCGGTGGAGCCGGTCGCCCGCATCACGTCGATGCAGTCCCGGTGGTGCTGGACGGCGCGAGCCCGCACGCCGGGATCAGCATGCGTCAACGAACCCAGTTTGTATCCGTCTTCCTGGAACAGGTTGGAGTTGATGGCCCCGATGGTGATACCCAGGTCGCGGGCGTGCGTGGCGAGCGCGTCATAGTCATCGACCAGATCCCAAGGAATATGCAGTGACACTCGCGGGGCAGCACCGGTGTACTTGTTGACCTGGGCAACGTCGGCGATCTTCTCGAACGGATCTCGCGGCACACCGTCGGTGGTGAACACTTTGAAGCGAGTTCCGGAGTTTCCGAAAGCCCACGAGGGCAATTCGATGGTCTGCGCTGCTAGCGCATCGCGGACGGCGCTGTCCGGCGTGGTCATGGTGTCTCCCAGGGTTCCAGTCGCAACAAGTGGAATAGTTCCTTGAATCGATTCATGCTCCTCGCAACCTTAGGAACCCGCATACCGGCTTGTCAAGGAGTCGCTATGGGCTCACGAATGGGCATCGTCTACCCTGGATTCGGCGCCGGACACGGCGTGCTGTAGCGGGCATTGCCAGGCCCCTGACCAGGAGGTCTCCACGATGTCGAGGAATGCGAAGACCGGCTCCCCGCCATCGGGTTCACGGCGCCCAAGCGTGACCGACGTCGCCAAGCTCGCCGGTGTCTCGGTCGGCACCGTCTCCAACGTGCTGAACCGGCCGGAACGGGTCGCCGAACCCACCCTGGAACGGGTGCAGGAAGCGATTCGCGAACTGGGATTCGTCCGCAATGCCTCCGCGCGGCAACTACGCAGCGGGGAGATTCGCACGATCGGTGCCGTGGTGCTGGATG
Organism: Beutenbergiaceae bacterium; assembly: GCA_047972965.1. GTDB lineage: Bacteria > Actinomycetota > Actinomycetes > Actinomycetales > Beutenbergiaceae > Pseudactinotalea. The sequence goes on from JBKEBC010000031.1 coordinate 7,585, forward strand.
TAGCCAACCCCTTCTTCACCGAGATGTTGCGCGGCATTGAAGACCGGCTCGCCACTGAGGACTTCACCCTGATGCTGGCCAGTTCCGACGAGGATCCAGATCGAGAGGCACGCTATCTTCGCCTGTTCGCTGAGCACGGTGTCGGAGGAGTGCTAGCCACACCCGCGCAGGGCAGCATCGACGGACTGCTGACCTTGCGTGAACTGGGAATCCCCGTCGTGCTGCTCGATGCCACGTCACCGGTTCCAGAGCTGGCCTCGGTCGCCGTCGACGACATTCGCGGAGCCGCGCTGGCTGCCGAACATCTCCTCGATCGTGGTCATCGCCGCATCGCCTTCGTCAATGGCCCGCTGACGCTACGTCAGTGCGCTGACCGCCGCGAGGGGGTGCTGACCGCACTTCGCAATCGCGGCCTCGATCCGGGCACGGCATTGACCGAGGTAACGGTGGATAATCTCAATGCCGACGGCGGGGCTGCAGGCGTCCGGCTGCTGCTCGACTCAGCCAACGACCGACCCACAGCCCTCTTCTGTGTCAACGACCTCACCGCGCTGGGCGCCCTCCAGGTACTGCGCGAACATGAGCTTGCCGTACCCGAGCAGGTCGCGGTAGTGGGATATGACGACGTCTCCTTCGCCGCCATGCTGACCACCCCGTTGACCTCGGTTCGGCAGCCGACCCACACGATCGGCTGGACCGGAGCCGACATGCTGCTGCGGGCCAGCACCAGCGAGCCGGAGCACGTCATGTTCGAACCGGAACTGATCGTGCGTGCCTCCAGCGATGCGCCCTTATCTCCAGCTGCCTCGGGGCATCACTAGCCAGGAAAGCCGACAAGGCCTCCCGCACAGCGCGGGCTAGTCATCAACGGCGACCACCGTCTTGAGCCCCTGACGACGTACCGCTTGCTCGAACGCCGCACCTGCCTGCGCCAACCCAACTCGCTGGGTCACCATGGATCGCACATCGACATGGCCCTGCTGCACCAGTCGGATCGCCCGCGGGTACATCTCTTTCATGCGACGCACCATCACCAGGGTGAGCCCCTTGCGGCGGACATCGTGGGTCAGGAAACTGGTGCGATCGGCGTCTGGGATCCCGACCAGCATCACCCGAGCCCCTGGCCGTGCGGCCCACACCGAGGTATCGAGCGCCTCATCGCTGCCGGCCGCCTCAAACACCACATCTGCACCAAGGCCGTAGCTGCGCCAGCGGTCACGGCCAGCTTCTTCAGGTGAATAGGCGGCGTCGGCACCGTAGCGCAGAGCGGCCTCGCGTCGATGGGCCAACGGTTCCACGGCCACCACCTGGCCCGCACCGGCAGCGCACGCAATCTGGATGATCAGCAGCCCGATGGGGCCAGCGCCGATCACAGCCACGGTGCTGCCCACCCGGGAGTGCGCCAAGTCCCAGGCGTGCAAGGCGACTCCAAGCGGCTCTAGCATGGCGCCATCAGAACCGGTGAATCCCTCGGGCAGCGGGTGCAGCAGGTGCGTGGGCCACGCAATGATCTCGGCCATGCCGCCGTCGAGAGTGCGGTGTCCGGCAAACCGAATGTTGACACAGAGGTTCCGGTGCCCCTCCTGGCACAACTGACAACGCTCGCAGGGGATAGCCGGATCAACAGCCACAGGTACGCCGTCGAGATCTCCGCCCACACCGATTCCGGCGAATTCATGGCCGGGAACGAGCGGCTCAATCAGGGTCGCATCACCAATTCCGCCCTCCACGAACCAGTGCAGGTCCGAGCCGCATAGGCCGACATCGCTGACCCGGACGGCGGTGAACCCGGAAGGTATCTGCGGTTCGGGAGCCTGCTCTATCCGGATATCCGATGGTCCATGCAACCTGGCTACGCGCATACGGCGAGACTAGTCGCGCAGGGCCAGCTCCCGATGGCCTTCGGCGGTCGCCACGCGCGGGAGGGTGGAAGAGATCGTGTCTGTGGATAGCCAGCGCGGATGGCGCAAGCATCGCGATAATCCGAAGATGGCCCCCCATCGCCCGGCGTCCAGCCTCGATCGCAGCGTGCTGTCCCGGGCGGTGGCCGACCTACGTCCGTTCCGGCGCATCATCGCGCCCGTGACGGTGATCGCAGCTGCCTGGGCAGTCTGGGTATCCGGCCCCAGCTGGACCACACCAGCTGTTGCGGTGGCCAGCGTGGGTGGTGCCGCGTTGGCGGTGATCGACGCTCGAACCCATCGGCTGCCGAACGCGCTGACCTATCCCACCACCGTGATCACCGGGCTGGCCCTGGTAGCTGCTGCCATCGTCATGGATGAGATGGGCACGATCGGCCGGGCCGCGCTGGGCGGCCTCGCCCTGACTGCGGGGTACCTGGTCCTGCATGCCATCAGCCCTGCCGGGCTGGGTCTTGGCGACGTCAAGCTGGCCGCCCTGGTGGGGATGCTGTCGGCGTGGCATGGCTGGGCCGTCTTCTGGATCGCAGCGCTTGCCCCGGTGATCCTGGGCGGGTTCTATGCCATCGCACTGCTGCTGCTGCGGCGAGCGAGCCCCCGCACAGCCATTGCCTTCGGGCCGTTCATGGTGCTTGGGTTGGCGCTCACGCTCACCGGCACCCGGCTATTGACCTAGCCTGCGGTCGGCGCGAGAACGCGGATGGACCCTAGCTCGCATCCAGAGCCGCACGTTCGGATGCGGTCAGCTGTAGCTGTGAGGCACCCGCCGAGTCAGCAATCGAGGCACTCCGCCGGGCTCCAACGAGCGGGATCATCACCGGTGCCTGGGCCAGAGACCAGGCCACCGCAACCTGGTAGACGCTGACCCCGCGGGCATCTGCAACCTCAGCGAATGCCGTGCTCTGCCGAGCAAGGTCCTTGGCCGATCCCAATCCACCCACGGGACGCCAGGCCAGGAAGGCGATACCCAGTTCTTGGCAGGCTTCGATCTCCGGCCGGGAACTACGAAATTGGGGGCCGAACTGGTTCTGCACGCTCACCAGAGCTTCTCCGAGGACGGCGTGAGCAGCCCGGATCTGCACCGGATTGACGTTGGAGAGGCCAATTCTGGCGACTTTGCCGGTGGCGGCGATCTCGCTCAGGATGCCGATCGTCTCCTGGTAATCGCGGGTGGGATCGGGGCGATGGTGTTGCCATAGTTCGATCTGATCGACACCGAGCCGACGCAGGCTGGCATCGACGGCGGCGTGCAAGTATTCCGATGACGAATCGTGGCGCCAGTGGCCATCATCGGTTCGCTTCGATCCGCCTTTGGTGGCGAGCAGCACCCGGTCACGGACCCCGAGTTCGTCCAGCAGGGAGGCGATGAGGGTTTCGTTGGCGCCATGGGTGGCACTGCCTAGCGCTCGCGGACCGTAGGCATCGGCACTATCGAACAAAGTGACCCCGGCATCCAGCGCGGTGCGCACGGTCTCCAGCAGTTGCTCACGCGGTGGGGCACCCGCCTGATCGAAAGTCATCAGGCCCAGCCCGATCTCTCCTACCTCAACCTGCCTGGCGCCCTGGCCGATCGTTCGCATCTTCATATAGCCAATCTACGGTGGGCTCGCATAGCGCGATGCCCACAACCGTCATCGATCTGACTGACCCGGGGTGGGTCGAGGTATTGACCACCATTGACCGGTTGCGCCCGGTTCGGATAGCGCGGGGCCAGGTCAGTCGATCTCTCGACCGGTAGCGATACGCATCGCCGCCGTGCCCCGAGCAGAGGAGCAGGAGGTGGTGTAGTAGGAGCCGCTGACGCCCCAATACCGGCTCACGCAGTCGGCGTTCTGCTCCAGCCCGGAATAGCCGGAGCCGCCGTAGACCCGGTTGGTATCGGCGACCATCTCATACCAGCCGGAATACGTCAGACCGTAGGCACGGTACTGCTGCAGGTGCGCGCACTCGTGCGCGACCACGTAGTTCAGTCGAGAGCCCAGGTCTGGTCGGATGAAGATGGTCCAGTACCACGGGGCTGCTGCGCCACTGGCACCGGCAGGGGTACCAGCGGTCACGATCCGGGCATTGCCGCACCCGTACTGTCCCGCAAGCTGACGAGCGGTGATCAGGTGATTGCCCCAGCCAGAGGCGGCGTTGCCGCCGAGATAGGACAACCGCCAGTTCATCAGGTAACCAGAAGGATCGACGCCGCGCAGGTGCGTTGCCCCGCTGGGCTCGGTGATGACCGCAATCTCGGAATACCCAGAAAAACCGTGGCCCAGCCGGAAGTCGACCATCCGAGAGGAATCCATGCGCCCCACATAGATATTGAGCATGCCGGACCGGGTGAGCGCGAGCAGGTCGCTGACACCGTTGCGGTCCACGTCGCCGCCGTCATGAATGCTGGCCACACCAGACCAACCGCCACCGATCCGAGTCCCTGCCAGGATGTTCCCGGCACCAGTGGTTTCGTACCGGTACAAGCCGCCGTTGTCATGGATGGCAAATATTGCCGGTCGACCATAGGGCCCGTGTGGCAGCACCACCCAGTCGCGCATCACCGACCAGCCATGCCCCAGCGGCACCGCTGCGCCAAATCGCCCGGATCCGCGGTTTGGATACAACAGCATCCGGCCGTCACGATGCTGGGTGAGCAGGTCGCCGACGCCATCACCGGTCAGGTCGACCGTCGAGAAATCCACGAACTGCGAGTGCCAGCCCTGACCCACTTGGATCGGAGATCGGTACCCGGTTGCTGACCGGGCTGGGTAGAGCATCAGGTCGCCATCGGATCGGATGGCGAGAATGTCGGCTCGGAAGTCGCCCGTGAGATCGGATGCGGGCATCACGATGTCGCCGGACCAGCCCTGACCGATGGTGGCCCGGGCAGACAACCGCAAGTCCGGATGCCTGGTTTCTGCGGCATCGGCAGGCGGCGGATTTGCGAGGGCGAACGCGGCGACCATGGCCGCGAACAGGAGCAGGCGAAGCGGAGAAAGGCGGTCGAACATGATCAATCCAGGGGAAGTCAAGGGCGTAGCCGGTGGCTAGCACCTCTGGTTAAACAAGGTCCCTCGTTCCTCGAACCGAGGTAAATATCAATGAGCAACCCGCATCGGGGCCGCCATCGACTCCAAGGCGCCATCATGCACGGCGCAACTACGAAGCACTCATCGCTTATATGTGGTCGACGATCTTGACCAATCTGCCTAGCCGCGCCGTCTAACCTGGTCCCCTGGCCAAATCACTGAGTATTCGCCATGGCCTCACGATCACGGGGAGCCGCTACCGGCTCCATAGAAATATTCTGAACTTGAACTATGCCCAAAGCAAGAGCAGTCCACGTTCTGGGGATAGCGGCGCCCAGGATCTGGACGCCGCACCCACGGCACCGGCCTATGAAGAAGCGTCTGCGTCCGAATCCACGGCTGCGTCAGCCACGCCGGCACCCACACCAACCGGTTCATCCTGAACCTGCGCAGTATGTGGCACGCCCACGAAAGTGAACTGGCCCAGCAGGCCTTCGCCCTCAGCGTCGACCAGTATCTTCTGGCCGGCCTTCAATTCACCGTAGAGAATCTTCTCTGAAAGCTGGTCTTCAATTTCCCGCTGAATGGCGCGGCGTAGCGGACGCGCGCCCAGCACTGGATCGAATCCGCGTTCAGCAAGCAGTTCCTTGGCAGCGTCACTGAGCTCGATGTCCATGTCGCGATCCTGCAGCCGCTGCGCCAGCCGAGCCATCATCAGGTCGACGATGGCGTGGATTTCATCCTTGCTCAGCTGCGGGAACACGATGACGTCATCGACGCGGTTCAGGAACTCTGGGCGGAAATGCTGCTTGAGCTCATCGTTGACCTTGATCTTCATCCGGTCGTAGCTGGTGGACAGGTCACCGTCTGCTTGGAACCCGGTCAACAGCCCCTTGGAGATGTCCCGAGTACCGAGGTTGGTGGTCATGATGATGACGGTGTTCTTGAAGTCAACGGTGCGACCCTGGGCATCGGTGAGCTTGCCCTCCTCCAAGATCTGCAGCAACGAGTTGAAGATATCGGCGTGGGCCTTCTCCACCTCGTCAAAGAGCACCACCGAGAATGGTCGGCGACGCACCTTCTCGGTGAGCTGCCCACCCTCCTCATATCCGACGTATCCAGGAGGCGATCCGAACAACCGCGACACCGTGTGACGCTCAGCGAACTCGCTCATATCGAGCTGGATAAGGGCGTCCTCATCGCCGAAGAGAAACTCCGCCAGCGCGCGCGCCAGCTCCGTCTTACCGACACCGGTGGGGCCGGCGAAGATGAATGAACCGCCGGGACGGCGAGGGTCTTTCAATCCAGCGCGCGTGCGGCGAATCGCCTGCGACAGCGCCTTGATGGCCTCGTCTTGGCCGATGACCCGCTTGTGCAGCTCTTCTTCCATCCGCAGCAGTCGGCTGGATTCCTCCTCGGTCAGCTTGAAGACCGGGATGCCGGTGGAAGCAGCCAGCACTTCAGCGATCAGCTCTTCGTCAACCTCGGCCACATTGTCCATGTCGCCGTTGCGCCAAGCCTTTTCCTTCTCCGCGCGAGTGTGGGCGAGTTGCTTCTCCTCGTCGCGCAGTCGGGCCGCACGTTCGAAGTCCTGATCGTCGATCGCCGATTCCTTGCTGCGCTTAGCCTCATCGATCTGGTCGTCCAGCTCACGCAGCTCCGGCGGAGCCGTCATCCGTCGAATGCGCAATCGCGCACCAGCTTCATCGATGAGGTCAATGGCCTTGTCCGGCAGGAATCGGTCGTTGACGTAGCGGTCAGCCAAGTTCGCGGCCGCCACGATGGCGGCATCGGTGATGGTGACCCGGTGGTGCGCCTCGTAGCGGTCGCGCAGCCCTTTGAGGATCTCGATGGTGTGCGTCAGGGTCGGTTCGTTGACCTGGATCGGCTGGAACCGGCGCTCCAGCGCGGCGTCCTTCTCGATGTACTTGCGATACTCATCCAGGGTGGTGGCACCGATGGTCTGAAGTTCGCCACGGGCCAGCTTGGGCTTGAGAATGCTGGCGGCATCGATAGCGCCTTCGGCAGCACCGGCGCCCACCAGCGTGTGGATCTCGTCGATGAACAAGATGATGTCACCGCGGGTGGCAATCTCCTTGAGCACCTTCTTCAGCCGCTCTTCGAAGTCACCGCGGTAACGCGAACCGGCGACCAAGGCACCCAGATCCAGGGTGTAGAGCTGCTTGTCTTTCAGCGTCTCGGGGACGTCGCCGCGGGCGATGTCCTGTGCCAGGCCCTCGACGACGGCGGTCTTGCCAACGCCGGGTTCACCGATCAGCACCGGGTTGTTCTTGGTGCGACGGGACAGCACCTGCATCACCCGTTCGATCTCAGCCGACCGCATGATGACCGGGTCCAGCTTGCCTTCCCGGGCAGCTTGGGTCAGGTTCCGCCCGAACTGGTCCAGCACCGCGGAACCCGAGGAGGTTCCTTCGGCCGGGCCGCCCGCGGACACGGTTTCCTTGCCACCCTCGTGACCGCTGATGAGTTGGATCACCTGCTGACGCACCCGGTTCAGATCGGCGCCGAGCTTGGTCAGCACCTGCGCTGCGACACCTTCACCTTCACGGATCAAGCCGAGCAGGATGTGCTCGGTGCCGATGTAGTTGTGGCCCAGTTGCAGCGCCTCGCGCAGTGAGAGCTCGAGCACCTTCTTGGCGCGCGGGGTGAACGGGATATGCCCCACCGGTGCGTTCTGACCCTCACCGATGATGTCCTGCACCTGCTGACGGACCGCATCCAGGGAGATGTTCAGCGACTCCATGGTCTTGGCGGCAATCCCCTCGCCCTCATGGATGAGGCCGAGCAGGATGTGCTCGGTGCCGATGTAGTTGTGGTTCAGCATCCGCGCCTCTTCTTGGGCGAGGACGACGACGCGACGCGCACGATCGGTGAATCTCTCGAACATCTGCAATCTCCCTTAGCTGGCCCAGGGG
>JBKEBC010000056.1:0-17374 GCA_047972965.1 Beutenbergiaceae bacterium
GCACGGTTCGTACCCCCAACGGGATTCGAACCCGTGCTACCGCCGTGAAAGGGCGGGGTCCTAGGCCGCTAGACGATGGGGGCTGAGTGCCCGTGACGTGCCAGACGCCTCAGAACCTCGATGAGCATAAAGGAGGCTCGGCCCACGGAGCAAACTGAGTGGCGCGCATCACCCGATGGCAGCCTGCGGGACGAATCGATGTGAGGATGTCGCCATGGTCGAGATGACGCCGGAGGAGTTCGAGCGTGCCGTCATCGACGGCCTCGATCTGATCCCGGACGAACTCGCAGCGCACATCGACAACGTGGTGGTGCTGGTCGAGGACCAAGCCCCCGCAGAGGCTGCTGATCCCGATCTGCTGGGTCTATATGAAGGCACTCCGCTCACCGAACGTGACCAATGGTGGGCGGCGGGATCGCTGCCCGACCGCATCACCATCTACCGCAACCCCATCCTGCGGCTGTGCTCGGACCGGCAGCAGGTCGCGCAGGAAGTTGCCGTCACGGTCATCCACGAGATCGCCCACCACTTTGGTATCGACGACGAACGCCTGCATGAACTGGGCTGGAGTTAGTGGTGCCGCGACGGCAATACTGGGCTCATGGAGAAGGTGAACAAGTCCGAGGACCAGTGGCGTGCGCAACTGAGTCCAGAGGAGTTTGTGGTGCTGCGGCAGGCGGGCACCGAACGCCCATGGACCGGCGAGCTGTTGGACGAGAAGCGCACCGGTGTCTTCAGCTGCCGCGCCTGCGAGGCCGAGCTCTTCGGTTCCGATACCAAGTTCGACAGCCACTGTGGCTGGCCCAGTTTCTACCAAGCCAGCCGTAGTGAGGCGGTCGAGCTACTCGAAGACCGCTCGCACGGCATGGTCCGCACCGAGGTTCGCTGTGCCCGATGCGGCTCTCACTTGGGCCACCTCTTTGATGACGCCCCGCAAACCCCCACCGGAAACCGGTACTGCATCAACTCCCTGTCCATGCGCTTCCAGGAGCGATAGCAAGGCGATTCGCCGACCGGCTCGCGGCCCCGGAATCGGTGGCCCGCGCGGCCATCGGGCGGGCCTGAGCCTGGTTCCCGACGTCGACCGTGGTCAGCGCCGGACACAGCATGCTGGTCTGGCGGTGGGCACATCGCCAGCGGGCGTGGGTGGGTTTTGAGCGGCGGCGATGCCAGACTGTCAGCCGTGGAGGTCATCATCACCGATCAGCCCGAGGATATTGCCGCACTCGGAGCTGACGCATTTTGCAATCTGCTGGACCGCAAACCCGACGCTGTTCTCGGGTTGGCGACGGGTTCCTCTCCGCTGGCGATCTATGACGAACTCGTTCAGCGCTACCAGGATGGCCAGGTGAGTTTCGCGGGTGCTCGCGCCTTCACGCTGGACGAATACGTGGGATTGGCTGCCGACCATCCGCAGCGGTATCGCAATGTGATCGAAGCCGAACTCACCGGCCGAATCGATATCGATGCCGACGCCGTCCGCGGTCCGGATGGACTGGCTGCCGATATTCCGGCTGCCTGCGCAGGCTACGAGGCCGCGATCGTCGAGGCCGGTGGGATCGACCTGCAGATCCTGGGGATCGGTACCGACGGTCACATCGCCTTTAACGAACCGGGGTCGTCCCTGGCTTCCCGCACCCGCATCAAGACCCTGACCCGGCAAACCCGGGCCGACAATGCCCGGTTTTTTGGTGATGACCCGGCCAAGGTGCCGCATCATTGCCTGACCCAGGGCCTGGCAACGATCATGCAAGCCAAACATCTGCTGCTAGTGGCCAAGGGGCGCTCCAAGCGGGAGGCAGTGCATCAGCTGGTCGAGGGACCGGTTTCGGCGATGTGGCCCGCGACGATTCTGCAACATCACCCGAAGGTGACGGTGTTGATCGATTCCGCTGCCGGCTCCCGGTTGGCGCTATCGGACTACTACCGCGAGACCTACGCCGGTAAGCCCGGATGGCAAGGTTTGTAAGGTCGCGCCGCTCGCCGCTGGTCGGTAGCTGTGACCGGAGCGGCAGGGGTGTGAGCCTGCGGGCATGGGTCAGCAGCGGTCCCCTGCTATGACCTCGACAACATCTGTTGCTCGTGCAGGGCGCTGACCTGGGACAACGCCCACCGACGCAAAAGTTCTACGAAAGCGATGTGCGAAATCGCAGAAATCAGGGCACAATGGATGTGCGCCCCTTCCTTCGGCTGCCCCCGACCATGCCGAGGGAGGGGTGCTCTCATGTCCGCAGCAGCAGCCCTTGAAGGCGCGGATTAGGTCGGCTGAACCGACAAGTCTGCTCAGCCGATGTCGCTGCTGCTGCCGTGATGGGTGAACCCCATCCCCGCAAGGCCGCCTACGGCGCGCTGAGAAGTTGCAGATAGTGGGCGCAGGTCTGGGACATCGCTGCGCGCGCCTGCACGATGTACTTGCGGGGGTCCACTGCCTGGTTCTGCTCCAGCCACTGGCGTACCGCGCCGGTGAACGCCACGTTGAGGGCGGTTCCGATATTGATCTTGCGCATACCCGCGCGGGCAGCTGCGACCAGGCCCTCATCCGGTACCCCTGATGAGCCATGCAAGACCAGCGGGATCGGAACCGCGGCCGCGATCGTGCTGATCAGATCGATATCCAGCCCGGCCGACTTCTCGGTCATGGCGTGGGAGGAGCCCACGGCTACTGCCAGCGAATCTACTGCGGTGTCGGCGGCAAACTGTGCTGCCTCCGCAGGATCGGTCCGTACGCCGGGCTTATGCGCGCCGTCCTTGCCGCCGATTTTGCCGATCTCGGCTTCCACCCAGATGCCGTTTGCCCGGCCCCAGCTGGCGATATCGCGCGTGAGCGCCACGTTGGTGTCGTAGTCGTGTTCGGCACCGTCAAACATCACCGACGAGAAACCTAGGTCCACGGTGCGCCGCGCCAACTCCGGTTCGGTGATGTGATCGAGGTGCAACACCACCGGCTGCGTACACGCCGCAGCGACGGCGACCATCGCCGCGGCAATACCCTCCGGGCGGGAATGAAACCGGATGGCGTTCTGCGAGAGCTGCATCACCACCGGGCTACCCGCTTCCTCTGCGGCCGATGCGATCGCTTCGGCGTGCTCAATGGTGATGACGTTGAAGGCGGCGAGGGCACCTCGCGCGGTGGCGAACAGGTCGGCCGATGTCTGGATCATGACCCTATATTGACAAAGATACCCAGGAAAGTGCAAGATACCCCCAGGAAATCCACGGTATCCCCATCGCAAAGGAGCAGGGAGTGTCGACGAGTCCGGCGCCCATGCTGGTTGCTGAACGTCAGCAGCGCCTATTGACGACACTGCGCACCTTCGGGCGGATCAACGCCGCTACTGCCGCGCAGGAACTTGGCGCCTCCAGTGAAACCATCCGCAAGGATCTGATCGCACTCGAACAGCGTGGACTCCTGCGCCGGGTCCACGGTGGGGCGCTGCACGTGGAGTCGATGACCTTCGAGCCGGATGTGAGCGCACGGCAGGAGCACTCTGGCGAGAAGTCGCGGATCGCCCTGGCCGCCGCAGCCCACTTGCCCGAATCGGGGGCAGTGCTCATCGACGCCGGTTCAACCACGCGTGCGTTCGTCGACCACATCCCCAATCGTTCCCTCACCGTCTATACCAACGCCCTAGCGATCGCGCTAGCCGTGGCACCGCTGACCCACATATCAGTGGCCACCTTCGGGGGCCGGGTTCGCCCGAGCACGACGGCAGAAGTCGGCTCCTACGCGTTGCTGGCGGTGCGGCAGATGCACTTCGACGTCGCGTTCGTGGGAGCCAACGCCATCTCGGCCGACCATGGACTTTCCACGCCAGACCCAGACGAAGCGGCCATCAAGAGCGAGATGATCGCCAATTCCGAACGGGTCATCCTGCTGGTTGACCACAGCAAGTTCGCGCAGCGGTCGCTGGTGCGCTACGCCGAAATAGCCGACCTCGACCTGATCATCACCGGCTCCGAGCTGGAACCGGTCCACCGCCAAGCCCTAGCTCAGGCAGGAGTCGAGGTGCAATACGTATGATCGTCACCCTGACCGCTTCCCCCGCGGTCGACTGGACCGTGACCGTCGATTCCTTTGCACTGGACGTCGTCAACCGGGCCACCCACTCGGTTCGGGAAGCCTCCGGCAAAGGGCTGAACGTCTCCTGGGCCCTGCACCGGGCCGGCATCGAGACCACCGCCGTCTTCCCTGGAGGCGGTGATACCGGGCGGTTCTTCTGCGACACCCTCAGCACTGCTCGAATGCCGTTCCGGCACATCCCCACCGAACAAGAGGTGCGCACCAACATCTCGCTGCTCTCACCAGGCCACGCCACCAAAATCAACGAGCCTGGAATGCCACTGGCGAGGCACCACGTCGACCAGCTCACCCGGGCAGTGGAGGATGCCGCCACCTCGGCCAGCGCCGTGGTCATCTGCGGCAGCCTTCCCCCCGGCATGGATCCCGGATACCCGGGCTCGCTGGTGTTGCGGCTGCGAGAGAGGGTGCCGGTCGTCGTCGACACCTCCGGTCACCCGCTCGAGCTAGCGCTACCGGCCGGACCCGCGCTGATCAAGCCGAATGTGCACGAACTAGCCGAACTGGTTCAACGGGAGATCCGCACCCTGGCCGATGCTGTCGACGCAGCCCGGGACGCCATCACCCGCGGCGCGCAGGCAGTGCTAGCAAGCCTCGGTGCCGACGGCGCCCTCTACGTCGACGAACGCGAGGTGCTACTCGGCCGGGCGCGCAACATCCCCTTCGCCAACTCCGTCGGCGCAGGCGACGCCCTGCTCGCAGGCTTCGTCGCCCGGCAGGTCTCGCCGCGGGAACGGCTCCACAACGCCGTCCTGTGGGCCTCCAGCGCGGTAGCCCACCACTCCACACTCTTCCCCATCCGGGAGGACTTCGCAGACCGGATCGATGCTGATCCGTTGACCGAAGACGCTGCGTTGTCAGAACCATCGGTTCCCCTCGAACCAACCCGAATAGCACACTGATAGGAAGGACACACACCAATGGCTGGTGAGTTCATAGTCGCCGCTACGGGCTGCCCCACAGGAGTGGCACACACGTACATGGCAGAAGCAGCCCTGAAGAAGGCTGCCGAAGCTCGCGGCATGGAGATCCGGGTCGAGACCCATGGTCAGATCGGACTTGAAAACGGTTTGACGCCGGAGGAGATCGCCCGCGCAACCGGCGTGATCATCGCGGCAGACAAGGATGTTCAAGCCGAGCGTTTCGCAGGCAAAGCCATCGTGGACGCCAGTGTCAAGGACGGCATTCACAAGGCGGACCAGCTCATCGATGAGCTGCTAGCCAAAGCCGGCGGCGCAGGCTCGGCGCAAGCCGCCAGTGCGGCAGGTGGCGAGGCCGCCGATGAGAACGACTTCCTCAATGTCGCAGCCATCGACACCTCGCAGGGCATCGGTTGGCGCAAGGCAGGTCGCGCGATCTACAAGCACCTGATGAACGGTGTCTCACACATGCTGCCGTTCGTGGTCGGCGGCGGTGTGCTCATCGCCACCTCGTTCCTGTTCGGCATCTACTCGGCCGATCCGGAGCACGAGACCTACAACGAGTTCGCAGGCATGCTGATGACCGTCGGTGGCACCGCGCTGGGCCTGATGGTCCCGGTGCTGTCGGCGTTCATTGCGCACTCCATCGCCTCCCGTCCCGGTCTGACGGTCGGACTGATCACCGGATTGCTCGCAAGCAATATGGGCACCGGATTCATCGGTGGAATCGTCACCGGTTTCCTCTCCGGATTCGGCATGCACTTCCTGGGGCTCCTGCTCTCGCGGATGCCAAAGTCCTTGATCGGGCTGAAAGCGATCTTCTTGTTGCCCGTGCTGGGAACGTTCATCTTCGGCGGCATCACCTATGTGATCTCGACCCCGATGGCCGCGTTCTCTACCGGCCTGCAGAACGCACTGACCGGCTTCCAGGATGCCAACCCGATCCTGCTGGGAATCGTGATCGGCTGCATGTCAGCCTTCGACATGGGGGGCCCGGTCAACAAGGCCGCCTACGTCACCGGCGTCGCACTGCTGGCCGAAGGCAATATCGAGTTCATGGCCGCCGTGTCGGCAGCCTGTATCGCACCTCCGATGGTGACCGCACTCGCGGTGACCCTGTTCCCGAAGGGCTTCGAGCCCGGCGAGCGGCGTGCGGGCTACGTCAACTATGCCCTCGGGGCCACCCACATCACCGAAGGCGCGATCCCGTTCGCTGCCCGCAACCCACTGGTGGTCATCCCCATCCTGATGGTGGGCAGTTCGATCGCCGCCATCCTCACGCTGCTCTGGGGTGTGGGATCACCAGCACCGCACGGCGGATTCCTGGTACTGCCGGTGGTCACCAATGCGGTGCAATGGGTGATCGCCATCGGTATCGGCGCCCTGGCGGGGGCCGCGATGTACGGCTACTACCGGCTCCGTGCGGCCCGCCGGGCTGAACAGCAGACTGTGTCAACCCCCGAACCGGCACCCGTTGCCTAAGGAGAATCACCCATGGAGATCTTCACCTCCCGTAACATCCGCCTCGCGGTAGCTGCCAGTAATAAGACCCAAGCGCTGGGCTCGCTGGCGAGCTTCGCCGTCGAACTCGGATACGCAACCGATGCCGCCGGGGTACTGACCGGAATGCAGGAGCGCGAGGAGCTCACCTCCACCGCGCTCATGGCCGGGATTGCAATCCCGCATGCCAAGGTCGAGGCGGTGCAATCCACCGCACTGCTCATCCAGCGGTTCAATGCCGATATCGATTGGGGCGACCAGCCTGTGCGAGTGACGTTGGCGATGCTGGTCCCCGAGATCGAAGCTGGTAGCACGCACCTGCAGCTGCTGGCGCAAGTCTCACGGGCACTGATCGATGATGACCTGCAGCAGCTGCTGAACACCGGCAGCGAGCAGGAGATCTTCCAGGAAATGAGCGCCCGCCTGAGCTAATCCAGCCGTGACGGGGAGGGCCCAGGGGTGGCCCTTCCCGTTGGGCAGCCGTGCACAACGCATGACCTGGGTGCCCGCGGCACCCACCACCAGACCAACGACAGATCGTTGGGGAAGCAAAGGAGCTACACCGTGAGTACACGCACCGTCGTTATCGCATCCGCCTCCGGATTGCACGCTCGGCCAGCCAAGTTGTTCACCACCGCTGCGGCCGGAACCGGTGTCAAGATTGCCAAGGGCGACGATGAGCCAGTCGATGCGTCGAGCATCCTGCGGGTGATGGCTTTAGGGGTCGCACATGGTGACACGGTCACACTCTCGGGAGCCGATGAGTCCGCCTTGGACAGCCTGGCGCAGCTGCTGGCAAAGGACCTGGACGCCGAACCATGAGCGGCAGTTCATCGCTGACCGGGCATGGAATTGGTCGCGGTGGCGCAGTGGGCCCGGTTGTGCGAGCGCACCCGGTGCCCGCGCCCGCACGAGAGAGTGGGGTGAGTGCCGTCGAGGAGCGCGACCGGTTGACCGCCCAGGTCAACGATGCCTTCAGCCAGGTATCGGCCAGGTTGGAGCAGCAGGCGAACACTGCTACCGGGACCCTTGGCGAGGTGCTGGCTGCCGCGGCGGCTATGGCCTCCGATCCGGAGTTCATCTCCGGTGCGACCGCCCGGGTGGCCAATGGGACCAGCCCTGCGGTCGCTGTCGACCAGGTCACCGATGAGTTCGCTGAGCTGTTCAGTTCTGCTGGTGGCTACTTGGCTGAGCGGGTGACCGATTTGCGCTCGGTCCGTGACCGGGTAGTCGCCGTCGTGCTCGGCCTACCCGAACCTGGGGTGCCTGCCCTGACCGAGCCCAGCGTGCTGGTTGCCACCGACCTCTCACCGGCCGACACCGCCACGCTGGACATGAACCAGGTGTTGGCCATCGTGCTGGAACAGGGTGGCCCCACCGGCCATACCGCGATCATCGCCGGGCAGCTAGGGATTCCATGCGTGGTGCGGGTGGCCGGTGCAGGGCAGCTGCGCGCGGGTGAGGTCATCGCCGTCGACGCAGCCAGCGGCGCGGTCATTCGCGACCCCGATGAGCAGGTCCAGCGCCGGGTCCAGGCTCGCATGCAGGTATTGGCGGAGCTGGGCAAGAGCCGGGAACCAGGTGCTACCTCCGATGGTCATCGGGTGGACCTGCTGGCAAACATCGGAACCGCTGAAGACGCGGAGCGGATCGAAGCCGATCAGGTGCAGGGTGTGGGCCTGTTCCGTACCGAAGTGTTGTTTCTCGGGCGTGAATCTGCTCCCACCCAGCAGGAACAGGCCCAGGTCTATGCCCGGGTGCTGCGGGCCCGCTCAGGGCAGAAGGTGGTGGTCCGCACCCTGGATGCCGGCGCAGACAAGCCGCTTGCTTTCGTGCAGCAAGGTGAGGAAGAGAACCCAGCATTGGGTGTGCGCGGATACCGGCTGGTGCGCAGTGTTCCCACGCTGCTCGACCAGCAGCTGGCCGCATTGGCGACGGCTGCGCGGGAGAGCGGGTCCGCGCCATGGGTGATGGCACCGATGATCTCCACCGCCGCCGAGGCCGCAGACTTTGCAGCCCGCGCTCGTGGGGCCGGCATCGAGCAGGTCGGGGTGATGGTGGAAGTTCCCTCGGCGGCACTGCGCATCGCTGACATCCTGGATGAGGTTGACTTCGTCTCGATCGGCACCAATGACCTGTCGCAGTACACCATGGCTTCAGACCGGCTGCTCGGCGATCTCGCCGACCTGTTGGACCCGTGGCAGCCGGCCACGCTGGAGTTGGTGGCCCGGGTATTGGGCACCGCCCAGGAGGTTGGTAAGCCTGCCGGTATCTGTGGTGAATCGGCGTCTGACCCCTTGATGGCGTTGGTCCTCACCGGTATGGGGGCCACGTCGTTGTCGATGTCTGCTGCTGCGGTGCCCACCGTGCGGTTCGCACTCTCACGGCACGCCTTGGCGCAGTGCCAGCAACTGGCGCAGGTGGCGCTCGCGCAGAGGTCGGCTGTGCAGGCCCGCGCAGCCGTGCTGGACGGGTGTGACCAGCGGTTGCAGGAGTTGCTCGCTTAGGGGCGCAGGAGTCTTGTCTGGGGTTGTGCGGGTGCTCGCCTAGGGGCGCAGGAGTTTGTCTGGGTTGTGCATGTGCTTGCCTAGGTGCGCTCGGCTGGGCAAGGCGGAGCTCCCCACTGCCTCCCGCCCTGCGCGAGTACGAGGGTTTGCGGCATTGCCGTGCCCCATGGAACTCGGTATTGGCGTCAACCCTCGTACTCGAGCTGGGTTCCCCGGGCGGCTGGTGCTGGATTCCCCGGGTGGCTGGTGCTGGGTTCCCCGGGCGGCTCGAGCTGGGTTCACCGGGCGGCTGGAGCTGAGATGGTAGGCCCCCCGGGGATCGAACCCGGAACCCACGGATTAAAAGTCCGTTGCTCTGCCAATTGAGCTAGAGGCCCTCGCCGCCAGGGTATCGACCTATGGGAGATCGACGTGACTGGCCCGGCGAGCAGACGTTACCCGATTCCGGCCATCGGTTGGACCTGCGGCTGCCTTGGTCTGGCAGGCGTCGCTCTCCCTTGGCTGCGACTTCCCCGGGGCGAACGTCCCTGGTCCCGGCGGTGTCAGCTGCGAACGAGGGTAGGACGATGGGTGTGTCAGGCTTATCGTGTAGGTAGGCATCCACGTGGAGGAACGGCATGAACCAAGCGCGATTCCGGCGTCCAGCCATGCTCACAACCGAACAGGCGGAAGCCATCGTTGGGGATTTCGACCCGGCGGTGAAGTCGGAAGCTGCGCACACCACCGCAGCGGCAATCGTGCACGGTGGCCGTGCCAGCGCCGACGATCCCGAGCTCGTTGACCGACTGGTCCGTCTGGTCGAGACCGAAGGGTTGGATGCCGTGGCGGCACTGTGGGCCGATAGTCCAGCCGATACGTTGCCTGGCGCGCTGTGGCGGCTGTACCTGCTGCGGGAGTGGACCCGCCGCGACCCGGTCACAATTGCCGAACGGTACCGCATGGGTGTGGCTCGTGCGGAGGTGGCGGGCGCGGTTGCCGGGGTAGCACAAACCCCAGGGCCCGATGAGATCCGCACCGTCGCCGATGCGGTCCTGTCCGGTGTCTTCCAGGGTGATCTCGACGTCGCCCTGGAGCGTGCTGGCGCCTTCTGCCGAGTGTTGGCCACCGGTTCCGCCCTGGACGCCGATCATCTGGCCGTCTCGGACGACGAGTTCGCCACGCGGCTGACTCGCAATGCCAGTTCGCTGCTGGATACCGCCGTTGAACTGGAACATGCAGGGGCTTTGTGGCGCGCTGATCGGCTCGACTGATGACCGTGTCGATAAACCGCG
This sequence comes from Beutenbergiaceae bacterium, assembly GCA_047972965.1. Taxonomy (GTDB): domain Bacteria; phylum Actinomycetota; class Actinomycetes; order Actinomycetales; family Beutenbergiaceae; genus Pseudactinotalea. The sequence goes on from JBKEBC010000056.1 coordinate 10,277, forward strand.
ACCCCGCCGCTGATCAGGTTCAAGCGCTCGCCGCGCAGGTTGCCCAGCACGACGGCGTGGAAGCCTTCTCGGAGCAGACTCTGCTGAATCTGAGTGCTGATCGACCTATCTACCAGTTCGGCCTCGACCTCGATGGTGCCCTGGTGGGGTACGCCCAGGTGGATGCGGACTCAGCCGAGCTTGCCGTTCATCCCCAGTACCGGCGTCGGGGATGGGGAACGAGACTGCTCGATGCGGTGCTGGCTCACCCGGTGAATATTTGGGCGCACGGCCCGACCCCGGGAGCCGCACCGCTGGCCGCCCGTCGCGAACTGATTGTCACTCGGCAGCTGTGGCTCATGACGGCACCGCCGCCACCGCCGATACCGCCCCCGGTCGTTCCCGATGACTTGATCCTGACCACGTTCACCCGCGCAGATATCGCCGATTGGGTAGCGGTCAACGCGCGTGCCTTCGCCGCCCATCCAGAACAGGGACGGATGACCGCTGCGGATCTGAGCGCCCGGATGGCCGAACCCTGGTTTGACCCGCAGGTGTTCTGGCTCGTGCGCGACGCTTTGGGTCAGCTGCTGGGCTCGATGTGGCTGAAGATTGCCGATGGTCTCGGAGAAATCTATGTGCTGGGGATAGACCCGCGGGCACAGGGACGGCGGATTGGAAGCTTGTTGACGGCGGTCGCTATGCATGCGTTCGCCCAGCGTGACCTGCGTGGGCTTGAGCTCTACGTCGAGGGTGACAACGACGCAGCGATCCGTACCTACCTGCGGGCAGGATTTACCCGTGCCCGCGCTGATCTGCAATACGCCGCGCAGGGCTAACTTGGTGGTGACGATCGCATCCTCGTCGGCGCAGGTCGTGCGGCGAAAGCGACCGCGCATCAGCTGGCGGCCCACCGACGAATCGCACCGTGTCACCATGGGGTCATGAGCGAGGTGAGCGAACTCAGCACCACGATCGGCCCGGCGGAGCTGCCCGAGGATCGTTTCGCCGATCGGGAATTGTCCTGGCTGCACTTCAACCAGCGGGTCCTTGAACTTGCGGAGGACCCTGCTCTGCCGTTGCTGGAGCGGGTGCGATTTCTGGCGATATTTGCCTCGAACCTGGATGAGTTCTTCATGGTGCGGGTGGCGGGACTGAAGCGTCGCATTGCCACAGGCATGGCCGTGACCGCGGCCTCAGGCCAGACGCCACGGCAGGTGTTGGAGCAGATCAGCCTGACCGCGCATGAACTGACCCAGCGCCACGCTCGGCTATTCGCCGACCAGGTGCAACCAGCGTTGGCGGCTGAAGGCATCACTCTGGTCCGATTCGAGCAGCTCTCAGAATCCGAACAGGGCCGATTGCATAAGTACTTCCGGCGCATGATCTTCCCGGTCCTGACGCCGCTGGCGGTCGATCCGGCGCACCCGTTCCCGTATATTTCGGGCCTCTCGCTCAACCTAGCGGTGATCGTGCGCAACCCCGGTACCGGCAAGGAGCATTTCGCCCGGGTCAAGGTGCCGGATCTGCTACCTCGCTATATCGCGGTGGATGCTCGGGGCAAGCCGCGCTCGCCCGATGATGTGACGCCGGAGATTGCCGCCGAGATCGCCACTGAGGCCTCGTTCGTGCCTATCGAGGACGTGATCGCCTCACACCTGGACTATCTGTTTCCGGGGATGGACGTCGTTGAACATCACGTCTTCCGAGTCACTCGCAACGAGGATCTGGAGGTGGAGGAGGACGACGCCGAGAACCTGCTGAAGGCGCTGGAGAAGGAACTGCTGCGACGCCGGTTCGGGCCACCGGTTCGACTGGAACTGGCCCAGGGCTTCACCCCGAAGCTGCGCGAGCTGCTGGTGCGCGAACTGGGGATCGGGGAGCCGGATGTCTATGAGCTTCCTGCCCCGCTAGATCACACCGGTCTGCATGTCATCGCGGACTTGGAGCGCGCCGAACTGACGTACCCGCATTTCGTGCCTACCACGGCCCGGGAACTGTCGGAAGTTGAGAGTGCGAACCCAGCGGACATCTTCGCTGCGATTGCGGCTCGTGACGTCCTGCTGCACCACCCGTATGACTCGTTCTCCACGAGTGTGCAGCAATTCCTGGCGCAGGCCGCCGCCGATCCCAAGGTCTTGGCAATCAAGCAAACCCTGTATCGCACCTCTGGTGACTCTCCCATCGTGGATGCGCTGATCGATGCGGCGGAGGCAGGCAAGCAGGTGCTGGCCATCGTGGAGATCAAGGCCAGGTTCGACGAGCAGGCGAACATCACCTGGGCGCGCAAGCTGGAGCAGGCTGGGGTGCATGTGGTGTACGGCATCGTGGGGCTCAAAACCCACTGCAAGCTGTCGTTGGTGGTGCGCCAAGAAGCCGACGGTTTGCACCGCTATTGCCATGTCGGAACCGGTAACTACAACCCTAAGACAGCCCGGCTGTACGAGGACCATGGTCTGTTGACCAGTGACCCCGACGTCGGGCAGGACCTCACCCGGCTGTTCAACCAGCTTTCTGGCTACGCCCCGAAGTCGAAGTTCCATCGGCTGCTGGTGGCCCCGCGATCGATCCGCACCGGGCTGGTGGAACGGATTGAATCTGAGATCTCCAACCACCTGGCAGGCAAGGAGGCGTGGATCAAGTTCAAGATGAACTCCGCGGTGGATGAGGTCACGATCGATGCCCTGTACCGGGCATCCCAGGCGGGTGTGCCGGTTGACATCGTGGTTCGCGGGATCTGTGCGCTGAAAGCGGGCGTGCCGGGGCTGAGTGAGAACATCCGCGTGCGCTCCCTGTTGGGCCGGTTCTTGGAGCACTCGCGGATCTATGCGTTCGCCAATGACGGCGATCCGGATGTTTACCTGGGCAGCGCCGATCTGATGCACCGCAACCTGGATCGGCGGGTTGAGGTGCTGGTCCGTGTGACCGATGCTGATCATGTGGCGGAGCTGGTGGGGCTTGTCGACGCCTCTGTTGCCCCGACGACCGCGTCATGGCATCTGGAACACGATGCCGAGTTTGGTCAGGTATGGCGCCGGGTCAGTCACGATGACGACGGCGAACCGCTGGCCGACTTGCAGTCGTTGCTGATGTCCGCCCACCGGCGCCCGGCGTCGGCGGCCCGCTAGTGTCGGGTAGGACCCGACGGCCCGTCTTGGCCGCCGGAGCTCTGATCTGGCGGGTGCGGCGGCGAACCCTTGAGGTGCTGCTGATCCATCGTCCGAGGTATGACGACTGGTCGTGGCCCAAGGGCAAGCTGGATGCGGGGGAGACGTTGCCCGCCTGCGCCGTGCGCGAGGTGGCTGAGGAGACCGGCATTCAGGTGGTCCTGGGTCGTCCGTTGCCTACTGTCACCTACAAGCTCAACAGTGGTGCCAACAAGGTCTGCCACTACTGGGCGGCAACCGTGGCTGACGATGACGCTGCTGCGGTATTGGCTCGTCCGCTGACGAAACTGACCAAGCATGAAGTCGATGAGCAGAAGTGGGTCGATGCCCGGGAGGCGTTGCGGCTCTTGACCAACAAGTCCGACCGGGAACCGCTGGCGGCATTGCTGGACTATATGGACGAGGAACGTCTGGATACCTGGGCAGTGCAGTTGGTGCGCCATGGTCAGGCCCGTTCCCGATCTTCCTGGGGTAACGGCGAGGAGACGCGGCCACTGACGGCCACGGGGACGCGGCAGGCCGCAGCGCTGGTTCCGGTGTTGGCAGCCTTTGGTGCCGAGGAGATCATCACCTCGCCCTGGGCGCGTTGCCGCGATACCGTCGCGCCGTATTCGGCAACCTCGGATACGGAGCTGATCAGCGCTCCGCAGCTCACCGAAGCTAGCTGTGCCACGGACCCCTCCAGCGCGCGAGCATTGGTCCGGGACTTGCTGCGGGTTCGCCGTCCGGGTGCGGCGCTGTGTCTGCACCGGCCAACCCTGCCGTTGGTACTGGAGACCGTGGGTAAGCGGAGTTTGTATCGGGTACAGGCGGTCCTGCCGGAGGCTGATCCGTATTTGCGCACGGGTGAGGTCTTGGTGCTGCATCTGGCTACCCCCGGCAAGCACAAGGCGCGCATCGTTGCTGCGGAACTGCACCGCCCGTAGCCGCCTGCGCTCGGAGCCCGGTGGTCGGCCAAGTTGTGATGGGTCGGCCAAGTCGTGGTCGAGCGGCCAAGTTGTGATGGGTCGGCCAAGTCGTGATGGGTCGGCCAAGTCGTGATGGGTCGGCCAAGTCGTGTTGCGCGCATCACGACTTGGTAGCCCGATCACGACTGGGCGGGTGATGGGTGGCGGGTAGCATCGAATCGATGCGCCGAGGAGGCAGCCGTGTCCGGGCTTCTTGACTCGTTGCGGGAGGCGTTGCGAGCAAACCCCGATGCGACTCCGATCGCGTTGCACCTGGCAGAACTGCTGCTCTCCGATGGGTAATCGGAACATGCGATCGCCGAGCTAGGAGCAATCCTGGGCAAGGACCCCGCGAACGCGCAGGCGCGGACGTTACTACAGCGGGCGCTGGCTGGACCTGCCGAGCCGATGTCGATGACGCCGCCCGCTCAGGAATCTGCGGACGCAGCACCGGTTCCGCCCGCCGAACATTCTGAATCGAAAGCGGAATCGTCGAACCCTGCCGAGCGCGAAGCCGCAGACCCTGGCAGTGACGTCGACTGGGCGGGGCTCGAACGTGAGATCGGCGCCGAGATCGACCCTCCGTTCGTGAACGACGGATCGGGTCATACCGATGCGGACGCTGATGGACTCATTCGGATCGGTACCAACGACGACGTGGCGTTCTTCGAAGAGCCACAGCCTGAGGTGATCACTCTGGCGGCTGTCGGCGGTTTGAGCGAGGTGAAGGAACGTCTGCGTTTGGCCTTCCTGGAACCGATGAGCAACCCCGAGATCGCCAAGGCGTATGGGAAGAGTCTGCGCGGGGGCCTTCTGCTCTACGGCCCTCCCGGCACAGGGAAGACCTATCTTGCCAAAGCCGTAGCAGGTGAGCTCGGGGCCCGGTTCCTGACGGTCACGGTCGCGGACATTCTCGACGGGGTGATGGGCGAGAGTGAGAAGAACGTGCGCTGGGTCTTCGACCGCGCTCGTGAACTGGCCCCCTGCGTGCTCTTCATCGACGAGCTCGATTCGCTGGGCGGCAAACGGTCGGGGTATTCCAATCTGGGCTGGATGCGCAACGTCGTCAACCAGTTGCTGCAAGAGATGGACGGTGTCGGAACCAGCAACGACGGCGTGTTCCTGCTGGCCGCGACGAATCACCCATGGGATGTCGATAGCGCGCTGCTGCGCCCGGGACGCTTTGACCGCATGGTGTTGGTGACCCCGCCCGACCCCGAGGCGCGTGCGGTGATCCTCAAGCTTGCACTGAAAGATCGACCCATATCGGGTATCAACCTCGACCAGATCGCCGAGCTGACGCAAGGGTTTACCGCGGCCGACCTGACACATCTGGTCTTGTCGGCGTCGGAACGCGCGATGAGCGACTCCATCGCCAGCGGAAGCCCCCGATGTGGAGGAGAGTGTCGTTGTCCCGACGCCGTCGGACGCAGGTTGACCCTGAATCTTAGGACGAGAACGATTCTCACTTATCGTTGACAGTCGGTGAGGGCTGGTGGGTGTGGAGCGGGCCCCGGCTGATCGGGGGTGAGATATTTCACGGCCCAGGTCGAGGGGTGTTCACCTGCCGTTCACCTCGGCGGCCCAAGCTGGTCACCACGACTACTTAGCGTCGGCGCCGACCGGGCGAGATATTCGCCTTGCACCCGATGAGAAGGACAACCCTTGTGAAGTTTGCACCTGCGCCTGCCACTGCCTTGATTGCGGCCGCTGTGATAGCGCTGACCACCGCTTGCGGGCCGGGCAGCGTGGACCGGGATGGGCAGGGAACCAGCTCGGGCTCCGCCGATTCCACCGCACTGAGTGGAACGCTGGCAGGCTCGGGCGCTTCCTCCCAGGAAGCGGCCCAAAACGGCTGGATTGCTGGTTTTACTGAGGCCAACCCAGATGTGCGCGTCAGCTATGACCCCACCGGTTCGGGAACCGGGCGCGAGCAATTCCTCAACTCCACCGTGCTGTTTGCTGGCTCTGATGCCGCGCTTGACGCCGACGAACGTGATGCCGCGGCCCAGCGGTGCTTTGGCGGTGAAGCGCTCGAGCTGCCGCTGTACATCTCCCCGATCGCGGTGATCTACAACCTGCCTGGCCTCGACACCGACCACCTCAATCTCACCCCCGAGGCACTAGCAGGAATCTTCGCGGGCACCATCTCCAGCTGGGACGACCCAACGATCGCCGATGCCAACCCGGATGTCGATCTGCCAGCGTTGGCCATCGTCGCGGTGAACCGCTCCGACGACTCCGGCACGACCGAGAACTTCACCGAGTACCTGGATGCGGTCGCTCCCGATGTATGGACCCATGGCGCTATCGAGACCTGGCCAATCGCCGGGACGGTGTCGGGTGCGCAAACCTCGGGCATGGTGGATGTCGTCGGTAGTCAGGAAGGTGCCATCGGCTATGCCGACGCCTCTCGGACCGAAGATCTGGGTACCGCAGCAATCGGGGTCGGGGACGAGTTCGTGCCCTATTCAGCGCAAGCTGCTGCCGCTATCGTCGATGCCTCCCCAGCAACGCAGGACGCAACCGACCTACGGTTGACGATCGAGTTGCAGCGCGAGACCACGGCCTCGGGTACCTACCCCATCGTGCTGATCTCCTACCTGCTGGCCTGCTCGCAGTACGACTCTGAGCAGGATGCCGACAATGTGGCCGCCTATCTCGGCTACCTGAGTAGCACCGAGGGTCAAGCCCGGGCCGCCGAGCCCGACGTTGCCGGATCGGCTCCGATCTCCGATGAGCTGCGCTCACGGGTTGAGGCTGCCATCGAGCAGATCAGCGCCACCAGCTAGAACCGCACCTGCCGGGGTCCACCGTGGCCCCGGCAGGAATAACCACCACACGAAGGGAGCGCCAGGGCGTGAGCGTCAGTAGCAAGGCCCCGCCGGTCGCTGCCGGTCCCGGGCCCGGCCCAGGGCGGGTGGGGACCCGGCGGTTTGCCGGGGCTGCGACCGGCGCCGGAATCACCATTGTGGTGGTGTTGGGCTTGGTCGCGGGATGCCTGC
>JBKEBC010000049.1:0-16350 GCA_047972965.1 Beutenbergiaceae bacterium
TCTTCTGCGTCAGTCCATAGGGTTTCGTATGCGTCCCACACCGACTCCTCGGCGTCAACTTGGATGGCAAGGCCTGAGTGTCCAGCGTCGGCCATGCAACTCGACCATTCGCTATTGAGGCTGGCAAAGGCGGGATCGGATGGTAGCTGGGTATAGAAATCATCGAGTGCTTGGAAGAACTCTTGAAAGCGCGGATCTTCCTCTATTTCTCCTGCATCCTCATCGGCGTCCTCGTGCACCTGCAACACGGCCTGGCCATAGCAGCCCATCTCGTCAAGAGATGCCTCGTCATGGATGCTCTGGCTCTCGTCGATGGATGCGTCCTCATCGGCCTGTGGCGGCCCCCACAGTGCCAGGTCATAGGCCTGTTGTTCCGATGATGACATTTGCTCGTAGGCAGCATCGTTGGGGTCCTCAGAAATACCGTCGCTGTCGGCAGGATCCATCTCGTCGGCGGTGGTGATCCCGTAGCCGTATTGTTCAGCGTATTCGCGTGATGTGCGGTCGGTAGTCTGCGATTCGGCGATTGATTGCGTTGTCGGATCGGCGGGAATGTAGGAAAATCCCTGGTCGGACATACACGCAGAAATAATCTCTTCGACCTGCCGCTGTTGCTCGTAGTCCTCTTGTTGGACTTCCTCCTGAGAGGCGTCTGCGAAAACGTCCAATTCCTGGAATGCTACCGCTAGTGGGGAATCTTCGGGAGAGAGGTTCCCATTCGCATCGTCAGCTCCCTCGGTGGCACACCCGGTCAGTATCAATGCGCTGAATGTAATGAGGCCGACGGAATTGAGAATACGGTTATTCATTGAAGGACCCCTCAGTGATAGTACTTGTCGTTGACTGTCCACGGTAGTCCGAGGAAATTCATCGGGCATCGGGCGTTGGGCGTAGATGAGAATCATCCATTCGGATGAGGTGGCGCCTGCGCCAGCGGGGGAGGGAATTCGAGGTGGCGCCTGCGCCAGCGGGGGAGGAAATTCGGCGGATCGCAGCCGGGCTTCCGGTCTGCCCGTTTGTCGGCTCAGATCGCCGACTTGCGGCATTCTTGAAGATACACGTTCCGCAGTCGCGTGGCGACGGGGCCGGGTCGGCCGTCGCCGAGGGTCTGGTCGTTGATCTGTACGACGGGCATCACGAATGTGCTCGCTGAGGTGATGAATGCTTCGTCGGCGCTTTGTGCCTCGTCGATCGTGAAGCTGCGTTCCTCGATATGCAGCTGCTCCTCATGCGCGCATCGGAGAACAGCTGCACGGGTGATGCCATGCAGGATGTCGCGGCTGAGGGCTCGGGTGATGATCCGATTGTCCTTGACGATGTAGGCGTTGTTGCTGGTTCCCTCGGTGACCAACCCATCTTCGGTGAGCCAGGCGTCGTCGGCTCCCGCCTTCTTGGCCATCATCTTGCCCATACTGGGGTAGAGCAACTGCACGGTCTTGATGTCTCGCCTACCCCAGCGAATGTCGTCGATGCTGATGACCTTGATGCCGGTCGCGGCCACGGGATTGTCGGCCAGGCCGGGCTTGTTCTGGGTGAATGCAACGACCGTTGGGTGGGTCTGTTCTGGATCCGGGAAAGCGAAGTCTCGGTCCTCGGGAGCGCCGCGAGTTATCTGCAGGTACACCATGCCTTCGTCGATACCGTTACTTGCGACCAATTCACGGTGGATCCTCAGCAGTTCATCCCGACTGGTGGGATTTGGCATATCAAGTTCGCGAAGTGAGCGTTCCAGCCGGGCGACGTGAGGGTCGAAGTCGATCAGCTTGCCGTCGAGCACGCTCGTGACCTCATAAACCCCGTCAGCCATGAGGAATCCACGGTCGAAGATGGAGATCCGGGCTTCATTGGCTGGCAGGTAGGTGCCGTTGACGTAGACGGTGCGCATGGTTCTCTCCCTATCCAAGGCGGTTGGAGCGGTGGTGCACGCCATCGTCTGCACGAACCTGGATCTTCCTGGTCTGAGGCAACCGATCCGCCCTGACCCAACGGCAACACCATAACGTTCGAACGATGCTCGATCTGGGTCGTTGGGGCCGTTGTTGTGCAGGTGCCGGATGTCGCGGGTCTGGGATTGAGTCCGGGTGATCTAGGACCATTTGGCGACTCATGCTCACGACCCTGACCTATGATTTACACAATGACTAGCTTGCTAAAAGGCGCCGACCGGGTCCCTCGTGCCCGGCGACGCCATCGCATGCTGTGGTTCCCCCGTGAGCACGGAGCCTGGGCTTGGCTACTGCTGCCGATCCTCGCTGGTGCGATCGCTGGGGGTTGGGCCTGGTTTCAAATTCCGTTGCTGGTGTGCGCGGTAGCGGGATACTGCGCCTTTAACGCCGCCTCGTGGTGGGTCAAGATGCCTCCGACCCGCCGAGCGGCGGCGCTGACCCCGATGGTTGTCTACGGATCGATCGCCGCGGGAGCTGGGGTGATCCTGGTCGGGCTGACCGGGGTGGCAGTCCTGGTGTGGTTCGCGATTCAAGCGGCTGGATTAGGAATCGCCTGGCTACTGACCCGGGTAGGTGCTGGACGTTCACTGGCCAGTGGGCTTGCCACGGCACTGGCAGCGACCATTCTCCTGCTCATCGCCGCACATCCCGATGCCACCAGCATGGCGACGTCGCAGATCCTGTGGGCGGCGGTGTTTGTCTACGGGTACCTTGCTGGCACGGTGTTCGCGGTGAAGTCTGCGATCCGGGAACGGGGATCGGTCCTAGCCCTGAGCGCATCGGTGAGTTGGCATCTGGCCTGGACAGTGGTGGCGGCGATTGCCGTCATAGCCGGAGAGTCTGCGGGGTGGCTCGCGCTCTGGATCGGCCTGACGGTGCGCGCGGTGCTATTGCCGCTATCGGCGCGGCGCTCGCCGATTCGGCCTGGGCTGCTAGGTGTGGTGGAGATCGTCGCTGCCTGCTGTGTGCTGGCAGTCATCGCCGTCGAACACCTCGGGGGGTAATCCTCGCCGCTGCTGGGACGTGCGGTGCGCGCCGTCTGTGCCACGCGAGGTCGTGCAGGGCGGGTGCGCGCCGTCTGTGCCATGCGACGTCGTGCCGCTGGGCCATACTGCTGGGCCATGCCGCACCTAGGGCACGAGTACGAGGGTTTGCGTTATTGCCGAGTCCCCTGGAGTGCGGCAATGACGTCACCCTGCGTACTCGAGATGAGGGGGCGGGGTGCAGAGGTTGGCATGAGCGGGGTGGAGGCCGAAATCTCGTCCACTTGAGACCGCTTCAGGACTGCCTTCAGCTTCGATTGTACGTACAGACTCGACCATACGTACGTTACGGGCTATTCTGATTCCTACCGAATGGCGATGGCGCACGTGCGGTGTGTGGACCATCGATCAACCATCAAGGAAATCGAGAGGATCAGAGTGGCCCTGGTCAGCGGCATGGAGATCGTGCAGGAATGTAGCTCCCGAACGTTGGTGGCGGGAGCGTTCAACACGACCAACCTCGAGACAACGATGGGCATCGTTGAGGCAATAGACCGGGTCGGTGTCCCAACCTTCATTCAAGTTGCCCCGACCAATCTGGTCCTCTCCGGCTATGAGTACATCTACGACATGGTCAGCCGACGGCTTGAGTCGAGCCCGGTCCCGGTCGCACTCCACTTGGACCATGGAAAATCCCTAGCTGCGGTCGAAGCCGCGCTGGCGGCACGCTTTACGTCGGTCATGATCGACTACTCCGAGCATGCCTACGAGCAGAACATCGCGGTCTCATCGCAGGCGCGTGTGCTCTGCGGCACTCACACCGCGTTGGAGGCGGAACTGGGAAGCATCGGCGGCAAGGAGGATGAGGTAGGCCCCGAGCATGCCAGCACCACCGATCCTGATCAGGTGGCCGAGTTCGTGACAGCCGTCGGTTGTGACATGCTGGCGGTCTCTGTCGGCAACGCGCATGGATATGTACCCGATGCCCAAATCGACTTCTCCCTCCTCGCGCGAGTGCGGGAGCAAACGGATATCCCGTTGGTGATCCACGGCGGATCCGGATTGCCGCCGGAGCAGTTGGGCCAACTCGCGCAGTACGGCGTGGTCAAGGTCAACATCGCCAGCGACCTGCGGAATGCGATGATCCGATCATTTGGCGAGTCCTACATAGCCAACCCCCGTGAGACCTCACTCATCAAAGTGTCACAGGGTGCTGTCCGGGCGATTGCCGACGTCGTCGAGCATCGCATCCGAGTGCTCAACCCCACCCTCGGGTGAGCGAAACGTGAAACCGACCCTCACGATCGATATCGGCACCACGAGTGTGAAGATCGGCCTGTTCGGGGCGAGGGCACAGGTACTCAGGGTTGAGCGGTACTCAACGCCGACTGTCCGGGATCGCTGGGGCGAAATCTACGATATGGCAGCATTGCGCTCACTCATCGGTCAGTTCTTGGCCGCGGTGCCGACCACTGAGCGGGCAACCATCGATCGCATTGCCATCACCGGGGTCGGTGAGTCCGGCGGATTGGTGCGCGATGATCTCACACTGGCCTCGCCCATGATTTTGTGGCATGACCAACGAGGCAGTAACTATCTGGAACGGCTGACCGACCCAGATCGGAAACTCATCTACCAGGTAACCGGGCTACCGGCGCATGGCAACTATGCGCTGGGCAAGGTTGCTTGGGCGCTAGAACATTCAGCCACCGCCGACGTGGGCTGGTGGCTGAATGTGTCCGAATACCTGGCAGCGCACATGACCGGGGTCAGGAAGAGCGAGTACTCCTTTGCCAGCCGGACCATGGCATTCGACCTACGCCAGCGGGCTTGGTCTGAGCAGGTGTGCGACATCCTGGGAGTCGATGTCAGCGTGTTTGCGCCGGTGACGGCTGCCAGTGGCGGATCTGCGGTGCGCCCAGAGTTCGCTCGCGAGGTTGGCCTTCGCCCGGATGTGCACGTTCATGTCGCCGGGCACGACCACATGGTCGGGGCCGTTGGTGCGCAGCTAGGTGCTGGTGAGGTGCTCAACTCGACCGGGACAACTGAAGCGGTGCTGATCCAGCGCGATACTCCTAGCACGGATTCGCGATCGCAGAGCTTGAAACTGGCCAATGGCCTGGCACCGACGGGCGATCTCTACACGATCTTCGCTTCGATACCCACCGGGGGAGCGGCATTCGCGGCATTGCAGTCGTTGCTGGGGCTGGACCGGCGCGGCTTGATGAGTCAGCTCGGGCAGGTGTTCCAGCAGTATCGCGGGGGCCGGATCGACCTAGCGCGCATCCCGGTGGTCGTGCCGCACTTCCGGGGCAGTCCGCCGCCCCGAAAAGATCCGGCAGCGCGTGCGGCAATATCGGGACTGGCGGCTGATACCTCGAGTGCGGAACTCATCTTCGGCACGTTCCTTGGACTAGCCGTGCAATTGCGTCAGGTTCTCGGGCTCTTTCCGACGTCGGCTCAGGAAGTAAAAGTGATCGGGCCGGCCAGCCAGAACCCGTTGTGGCTGCAGCTCAAGGCGGATCTGCTCGGATTGCCCGTGCAGGCCTCGTCCCGTCCTGAGGTGGTCTCCCGTGGAGCGCAGGCGCTGGCGGCCACACAGGTGGCCTCTTGGCAGGAGTTGGAGCCAACATTGATCGAGCCGCAGGGGCAACGGCAGGCCCAGCTCGCGGAATGGTCTGAGCAGCACCTGGCTACTTGGCAGTATCTTGCGCGAGTAGATTCATGAATGAGGACCCAGCCGTAGGCCACGCCACACCGGGCGGGTGGCGATGCGACTAGTTGCCGGAATCGACTCGTCAACGCAGGCCTGCAAGGTCAGCGTTCGAGATGCGGCTACCGGAAAGACGGTCCGCACGGGAAGGGCTGAGCATCCGTCTGCGACCATCATTGACCCGGAGGTTTGGTGGGACGCGCTCGCCTTAGCGGTTCAGCGAGCCGGAGGCCTCGAGGATGTTGCCGCGATTTCGGTGAGCGGTCAGCAGCACTCACCGGTGTTTCTCGACGCCGCAGGGTCAGTGGTGTGCCCATCGCCGTTGTGGAATGACCTGGGTTCCCATCCGCACATGGTCGATCTCAATCGAGAGCTCGGGCGTGAGGAGTGGATTCGCCGCACCGGTCTGCCGATCACCATCTCTGACACGGTGACCAAACTGCGCTGGTTGCGAGATCTCTACCCCGATGCCGCCCAGAACACGGCTGCCGTGGCGATCGGGCACGACTGGTTGACCTGGCGTCTGATGGGATTCGGGCCGCACAGCGCTGACTTCGATCGGTTGGTCACCGACAGATCTGAGGCCAGTGGGACCGGCTATTGGTCGGGTGCGACCGAGCGCTATTGCATGGACTTGTTTGAGGTGGCTCTCGGGAAGTCTGCGCGGGTGCCGCGGGTGCTTGGCCCGATGGACCGGGCCGGTGTCACTGCTGCCGCGATGCCAGGTCTGCCCGTCGGTATTGCGATCGGGACCGGAAGCGGCGACAACGCCGCGGCGGCCTTGGCCTTGGGTCTAGGGATCGGTGAGGGGGTGCTGTCGTTGGGGACCTCGGGTGTGGTGTACGCGCGGACACCTCGGCCAGTTGCCGACTACGCCGGCTACGTGTGCAGCTACGCCGATGCCACCGGTCAGCACCTGCCACTGGTGGCCACGCTCAATGCCGCCCGGAACTTCGCCCTAGGGGCTGATCTGCTCGGGTGCTCGCATGCCGAGTTTGCCGAGCTTGCCCTGCAGGCGAATCCGGGCGCCGGCGGGCTCACGTTGCTTCCCTACTTCGAGGGCGAACGCACCCCAGATCTACCCTCGGCGATGGCAGCGCTGGAGGGTGCCACCGGGTCCAATTTCACGCGATCCAACTTTGCCCGGGCGGTGGTTGAAGGCACCCTCGTGAGTCAGGTCGCGATGATTGACGTACTCGGTGCCTGCGGAGTGCGCATCGACCAGTTGTTGCTGATCGGCGGAGCCGCGCAGAACCCAGCGATCCAACAGGGTCTGCGGCAGATTGCGGCCATGCCGGTGGTGGTGCCCGATGACGATGAGTATGTCGCCATGGGGGCCGCCATGCAGGCTGTGGTGGCCCTGGACCAGGAGTTTCCGACCTGGCCAACCAGGCGCACCAGGCTGCCATCGCTGCCGCCCGAGCCGCACATCGGTGCCCAGTATCGGGCGGCCCAGGCAACGCATGGATACGACGCTGCTCGCGGCGGTGACGGCTAGCTGGCGGAGACGTTGACCTCGAGCGGAATTGTGTCGGTCAGAACCCAGGTCTCGTAGTAGTCAAATTTGAGGTCATTGCTATCCCAGGACAGCGACCTCACACGCAATACCGGTTCGCTCGAGGTGATCTGCAGATGTTCGGCGACGAAATCGGGTGCCGTGATCGCGTGCAAGACCCGATGCGCTCCACTGGTCGCATAGCCCGCCGCGCGCAGTGTTTCGTTCAGTGAGGCCGAGCCATCCAGGACTTCCTCGGCTGTGCTGATAGCTGCGCCGACCTCCGGTGGAAACCAGTTGGTACTGAACATCGCCACGTTCCCGTGGAGGGATCGGACGCGCTCGAGCAGGAAGAGTTCGGCGCTGGAATCGACGTTGAAGGCGTCAGTGACGTGCGCAGGTGCGCTTGAGTGGCGAGCGTCGACCACCCTCGTCTCGATCCCACTCTGCCCGTGACGCAGCTGGGATTCAAGAAACCCTTCGTGGACGGTCCAGCCGGTGGAGGGCGGCGGCGGGCCCGCGAATACCCCTCGCCGTGGAATCCGCCGGGCCAGTCCTTCAGACTCCAGTTTTGCCAGCGTCTGGCGCACAGTGGCACGGGAGAGACCGAACTCTCGGCATAGTTCTAGTTCGCTGGGGAGCCGCTCGTCCTGTGGGATCTGCAGGCTGAGAATGCGATCGCGCAGGATGGCGAACAACTGCTCGTAGTAGGGGACCGGTGAGGTCCGCTCGATGGTTTGGGACACCACAACGCTCCCTCTATGTGCCTCTCACCTGTCTTGGCTGTGCGTGCAAATGTGACTGTACAGACATTCGCTTCCAGTCCTTGCGTGAGGCCGTGCGGGTCACGACTTGGCATCATCCCGCCAACCACTGTACCGTCTGTCCGTACAACGCGTACAATGTGTGTATGCGGGGCCAGCGGCATCGGCGCCGCAGGATGACTATTACCTTCAGAGAGGAAGTACTATGCGTCCCTCGATTCAACGTGGCGCAATCTTGCTGAGCGCTGGATTGCTGCTGCTAGCCGGCTGCACCTCAGGTGCAGATACCGGTGGCTCGGAAGCTGACAATTCCGCGGCCGACAGTTCCGGTGAACTCGATCCAGCCCAAACTCCACTGAGTTACTCCCAGCCCCACACCGACCCATTCCAGAACGCTGAGAACGTCGGATCGATGCAGCGGTTTGAAGAACTGGGATTCGCGACGATCCCTGCCACCAACGCCGACCGCGATGCTGCTCAGCAGATCACTGACATCCAGACCCTGATCAATACCGGGGCCATGGGCCTGGTCATCTCGGTGGGAGATGCTGATGCGATCGTGCCCGCCATCGAGTACGCCAACGACTCCAATGTTCCGATTGTGGCTATCGATGAGGCGCCAGCGGCAGGGCAGATTGCCATGATCGTGCGCGCAGACAACGTTCGGATGGGCGAGATCGCCTGCGAGGAGATGGGCTCGCGCGTCGAAGCGGGATCGGCAGTCATCACCCTGGACGGCGACCCGGTCACCTCCAATGGGCGGGACCGCACCAATGGATTCAACGACTGCATGGCGGAGAACTATCCCGACATCACCTTGGTGAACATTGCGACCGAGTGGGACCCAGCCAAGGCGGCGGCCGGTATTGAGACCGCTCTCAATCAGTACGACAACATCGCTGGCATCTACAACCAGAGCGATGCCACGTTCTTCCCGACGATCCTAGATACCTTGGAATCGCAGAATCGGCTCATTCCGGTGGGCGAAGACGGACACATCGTCCAGGTCTCTGTCGATGCCAGTCCCATGGCCATGACTGCGGTGCGGGAAGGGTGGCTGGACGCGGCTATTGCTCAACCCATGACCGACTACATCGACTACGGCGTGGACTATCTCATCCGGGCAGTCAACGGCGAGACCTTCGAGCCTGGCGAGACCGACCACGGGAGCGTCATTGAGGAGCGCAATGGCAATCTGGTGGATCTGCTGCCGACACCGGTGGTAACGATCGACAACGTCGACGATCCAGAGCTATGGGGCAATCAGGAGTTCGCACTCGAAGCCTTCGGTGCAC
The DNA here is from genome assembly GCA_047972965.1 of Beutenbergiaceae bacterium. Classification (GTDB taxonomy): domain Bacteria; phylum Actinomycetota; class Actinomycetes; order Actinomycetales; family Beutenbergiaceae; genus Pseudactinotalea. The sequence continues at coordinate 9,197 of JBKEBC010000049.1, forward strand.
TCTAGATAGCGCCTGCTAGAGGAGATGGAGATGTCCACAACGGTTTCGTCGATGCCGACCCCTGCCATCGAGGTCGACGCGATCAACAAGACCTACGGTGCAACCAAAGCGCTGCAGGATGTCTCCGTCACCATTGCGCCCGGTCAGGTCCATGGCCTGATCGGGCGCAATGGTGCGGGAAAGTCAACGCTGCTGCGAATGATCACTGGGATTGACTCGCCTGACAGCGGCTCCATACGTTTTTTTGGCAATCCCTCACCGCCAACCTCTGATCCCAAGGCGTGGCAGCAACAGGTGGCTTGCGTGTACCAACGCCCTGCCGTCTTCGCCAATCTGACTGTTGCCGAGAACCTGTTCGCAGGTCGGCTCCCGTCCCAAGCGGGTCGCGTGTCTTGGCGGGGCATGGCTGATGACGCCGAACGCATCCTGGCTGAGTGGAACATTGCGCTGGACCCCAGTGCCCTGTTGGCAGATGCTCCGCTGGAGGAGCGGCAGATGCTGACCATTGCCAAGGCTTTGGACGCCGGGACCCGGGTTGTGCTGCTGGACGAGCCAACAGTCCAGTTGGAAGGAACAGCAATACGTCGACTCTTCGACAAGGTGCAGGAATTGCAACAGGCGGGCGTGACGTTCGTCTTCGTCTCGCACTTCTTGCAGGAGGTGACCGCGATCTGTGACTCGGCCACCGTCCTTCGTGATGGCCAAGTCCTGTGGAGTCGAACGGGGGAGGACATCCGATCCGATGACTTGGTCGAAGCCCTGCTGGCTGGGCAGGACCAGCATCGACACCGGGCCGAAACGGCGGCCACGCACGAAGAACATCCCCCCACGCTGACAGTTGAACACGCAACTGATCGCGATGGTGAGTTTGCGGATGTCTCATTCAACGTTGCCTCCGGTGAACTGGTGGCGATCGGGGGTGTCGGGGGATCCGGGAAGTACTCGGTTGGTGAGGCGATCGCGGGTCTGGGATCCCTGCGCAGCGGCTCGATTTCGGTCGAGGGCCAACCGATTCGCGGTGGCAGCGTCAAAGGGAGTCAGCGAGCCGGAGTGGGATTCGTGCCCGCAGATCGTCACCGAGACGGGTACGTGCCCCAACTGAGCGTCGCTGAGAACATGACGATGGGGGTGATGGATCAGCTAGCACCACTGGGGCTGTTCTCGCCCAGGCAGCAGACTGTGATGTCGCGGCGGTTGATCGACGACGTTGCGCTAGTGCCACCTGATCCCGCACTGGCGGTCTCCGGACTCAGTGGCGGCAACCAACAGAAGGTGGTGTTGGCGCGGGCACTCGCGCGCAGCCCTCGTGTTCTGGTCCTGATCTCGCCGACCGCCGGCGTCGATATCGCTGCCAAGGATGCGATCTACTCCCTGATCATGGCGGCACTGGGCCAAGGCGTGGCCGTGCTGCTTATCTCAGACGATGTCGAAGAACTACTGGTGAGCCCACGGGTCCTCATCATGCGTGACGGCGCCATCGCCACCGAACTCACCGACCCGAATGAAGAAGACATCGTCCGTGCAATTGAAGGCCTGGAGTAGATCGATATGACTACCGTGACCCACCCAACCGACGCCGGAAACCCCATTGTCCGCGGGCTCGTCCGCAATGTACGCGAGCTAAGTGTCCTGCCTGGGTTGATTCTGGTGGCCGTGATTGGCGCGATCATCAGCCCGGCGTTTCTCTCCGCTGCGAATCTGACCCTGATCCTGCGCCAGTCGGCCGAACTGGGGATCGTGGTGATCGGGCTGACCTTCATTCTGCTCACCGGCAAACTCGATATCTCGCTTGAATCGACAGTAGGTCTTGCTCCCATGGTGGCCGCGTGGCTGATGGTTCCGGCCGTGATGGGCGGGCTGGGTGTTGAGATCCATCCGGCGCTGGCGATCCTGGCCACGCTCGCGATCGGCGTTCTGATCGGCCTGGCTAACGGCCTGATGGTTGTCAAGGTGGGATTGGATCCGTTTATCGTCACGCTGGCAATGCTGATCCTGTTGCGCGGCGTCATTCTCGGCATCAGCGAGGGCAAGACCCTGGCGGGACTGCCGGACGCATTCCGGTATATCGGTTCGGCCCGGTGGTTCGATATTCCGGCAGCGATCTGGGTGACCGGAATCCTCTTCCTCATCGCAGGTTTGGTGCTGCGCTACACAACCTGGGGCCGGGCGCTGTACGCGATCGGCGGCAATGCCGATGCAGCTCGCGCTGCCGGGATTCGGGTCGACTTCGTGTTGATCACGGCATTCATTGCCGCCAGTGCGCTCGCAGCATTCGCTGGGTTGATGCTGGCGGGCCGACTGGCATCGGTCACCAGCGGTATGGGGGAAAACATGATCTTCAGCGCCCTCGCTGCCGCCGTCATCGGGGGTGTCCAGCTCAATGGCGGGCAGGGACGGATCGTCGGGGCACTCATGGGTGTGTTGCTGCTTGGCACGCTGACCAACGTGCTGACCCTGGCAGGGGTGCCGACCTTCTGGATCAACGCGGTCTATGGCGCCGTCATCCTGTTCGCTCTGTTCGTGGGCCGGTGGGGCTCACGCTCCACTAGCTAGTTTATTGCTCGTTCCACGAAAGGAAGCTTGATGTCGGACTTCGAACAGATCAGTAGCACGGTCGTCTCTGAACTTGGTGAAGTGTTCTCACGCGTTCCTGCGGACCACATCGAAACCGCGTTGGCGGCGCTGCAATCCCACCAGCGGATCTTTGTGCTCGGAATCGGTCGAGAGGGTTTAGCTTCCAAGGCGTTTGCCATGCGGCTGACCCATTTCGGCAAGACTGTCCATTGGGGCTGGGACGACACGACGCCGGCAGTCACCGCTGATGACTTGTTCATCATGCCGTCCGGCCCGGCGAACATTCCCCATCTTCACTACGTCGCGCAACAGGTCAAGAAGACCGGCGCGACACTGTTGGTCGCGACTGCGATGCCCACGGGGCCGACGGCGGCCCTAGCCGACATCGTGCTGACGATCCCCGCTCGGACCTACGGGGCAGAGGGCGATGTGGTGGACACGGTGCAGCCGATGGGCAGCCTGTTCGAGCAATCGTTGTGGATCTATTGGGATGTGCTCTACCTCATGCTGGTGCGCCGAACAGAGGCTCGATTTGAGGATCTGATCGCCCGTCACCGCAACTTCGAGTAGTCAATCGCTTCGAGTCGTCAATCGCCTCGACGTCTGCGATCTGCTGCAGCCTCGGTCCTACCCGAGGTCGACGCCGCTGTGCTGCCTTAGCGCGCGAGTACGAGGGTTTGCGTCATTGCCGTGTCCCATGGAGCTCGGTAATGACGTCACCCTTCGTACTCGAGACACGGGGGCGGACGCCGGAGTGGTGCGAGCTGGCGTCATCGTCGCTGTCAGTACGCCCCCTGGGACTCGAACCCAGAACCCAGTGATTAAGAGTCACTTGCTCTGCCAATTGAGCTAGAGGCGCTAGCCGACGGATAACTCTAACGCACCCTGGTCCTAGCTCTCGCCGCCTCAGGGGTGGTCCCCGCCACATCCCGGGCCAGGCGATGTGGCGCTAGGCCAGTCGCCGCCGAAGGTGCGTACCTGACCGCCAGCCAGATCCGCGAAGCAGCGCAGCGGCGACCCATCCCAGCCGTGGGTGAGCAACGCCTCGAATGCCCGTTCAGCCTCCATTGGCAGCCAGGGGTGGTCTTCCTGCACAGCCGCTTGACCCACCCGGTGGACGGCGGGTACCAGCGGGTTGCCAGGTTCGACGGGCTGGATCTGCATACCTGGCAAGTATGCGGCGCAGCTGAGATCGATGCCACATCTATTTGAACCCGGCGGTTGTATCGGTGCCGGTCGCCACGGAACGGTAGCGTGCCCCTGTGTCCACACCTCGAATCGCTCTCGTAACCTGCGCCGATCTTCCCGACCTCAATGATGAGGACCTGCCGCTGGTTGATGCATTGCGGCGCAAGGGTGCCGAAGGCGTGGCCGTCGTCTGGAACGATCCCGGTGTGGACTGGGACCAGTTCGACCTATGCGTGCTCCGGTCCACCTCCGACTACACCGAGAAATACCAGGAGTTCATCGCGTGGGCAGATTCGGTGCCACGCCTGGTCAATCCGCCCAATGTGCTGCGCTGGAACTCCGACAAGCACTATCTGCAGCAGCTGCGTGACCACGGCCTGCGGGTCATCGACACCCAGTGGATGGAACCAGAGCGCGCATTCGACAAGCGTGCGCTCCACAACCGCTTTCCCGCACGGGAAGACTTCGTCATCAAGCCGGCTATCTCGGCTGGTACCAAAGATGCGGGCCGCTACACCGCCACCGACGCCGACTCCCGCCGCTACGCCATCGAGCACGCCCACCGGCTGCTGGGTCAGGGACGATCGGTGATGGTGCAGCGTTACATTCCCGAGGTTGATTCGGTGGGGGAGTCGGCGCTTATCTTTCTGCACGGCACCTACTCTCACTCGGTGCACAAGGATGCAATGCTCAAGCTGGGCACCAACCCGCAAGACGATCTTGAGCGCTACCGGCCAGAGCGAATGTCCAGCCACCAGGCGACCCCGGCAGAGATCGAAGCCGCCCAGAACATCCTGGCATTCGCTCGGGCCCGGATCCCAGGCCGCAGCACCGCGAGTAGGCCGTTGCTCTACGCCCGGGTGGACATGGTCACTCCGAGCTCCGGCAAGCCGTTGTTGATGGAGCTGGAACTGGTCGAGCCTTCACTGTTCTGCTCGATGGCACCAGGTGCTCTGGACCGCTTCGCCGAAGCCATCCTGGCTGAGGTTCGGATGGGTCAGGACCCCAACAATATGGCGATGGCCTAGTTGCTCCGAGCGGTCGCTCAGGGAGGGCAACTGCCACTGCGGTGAAGCAGCCGAACCGGCTAGCCTTCTTTGGCCATCGCTATCGCTCGTCGTAGTGACCCGTCCGCCTCTAGGAGGGCAGCATGGGTATGGTCGGTGGCAACATCGCCCAGCAGCGCAAGCAGTGCCTGCTTGACCGACCCGTTGACGTCGTCGAGGGTTTGGCTAGCGGTTCGGGCATCGACATCAGCCACCTCGACGACGGTGCGAACCGAACGAGCGTGCAGCTTCTTGTTGGTCGCGCGCAGATCCACCATGACGCCTTGATAGGTCTTGCCCAGCTTGATCATCGACAAGGTGGACAGCATGTTGACAATGAGCTTCTGTGCGGTGCCGGCCTTCAGCCGCGTCGACCCCGTGACGAACTCCGGACCCACCACGACGTCGAGCGCGACCTCGGCTACTTGGCTGATGGCGGAGTTTTGATTCGAGGCGATGGACACGGTGAAAGCCCCGACCTCGCGGGCGTACCGCAAACCTGCGACGACGAAGGGGGTGCGGCCGGATGCCGAAATGCCCACCACGACGTCGTCCTGGGCTAGGTCACGATCTTGTAGGGCTGTCCGGGCTGCTAGGTCGTCGTCTTCGGCGTTCTCAACAGCGCTCTGGATGGCTGCCGATCCACCGGCGATCAGTCCAACCACCAGTGACGGATCGGTGCCGAAAGTAGGGGGGCATTCCGAGGCATCGAGGATGCCAATTCGTCCGGCAGAACCAGCGCCGAGGTAGAACAGTCGACCGCCGCGGTGCAGCCGGTCTGTGATGGCGTCGACGGCCTGGGCGATCGCGTGCGCATGCTGGCGGATAGCGGCGGGGACCAGCTGATCTTGATCGTTCATGGCCAACACCAAACTGAGAGTGTCCTGACCCTCCAGATCGTGGCCGGCGTGGGCGCGCTGCTCGGTTGTCAATGTGGCGAGTTCGGCGATCAAGGCGTCTTGTTCCTCGGTGGCCCCGCCGTCGGCGTCTGCGTGCGATGGCATGAGACCCTCCTTCGTCAAACCAAAATTGCACTACAACAAACCATAGTAGTACGGAATCGGTTTACAATTCGGCAGGTCTCGGCATACTGGTCCGGTGTCGAACACGTGGAGGGTGCAGTCGTGAGCGTCCAGTCAACCATCGAGGCGACCATCGATTCGATGTCGCCCTCACTTGCGCGGATCGCCCAGGTCATCCGGGAGAACCCGACGATCGTGCTGGAGGCGACCATCGCCGAACTGGCAGAGGCTGCTGCCACATCTGTCGCCTCCGTGGTGCGCTTTTGCAACGCGATCGGGTTTGCTGGATACGCGCCGCTGCGGATGGCGTTGGCCACCGAGCTGGGCAAGGAGTCGGTGCGGTTTGCCGGACAGTCTGGCTTCGGTGCCGATATCGCCAGGGCCGATTCGCTGCGGGACATGGCCACCAAGCTCGCCCGGCTGGAGACGCTGGCGATCGAGGAGACTATTGCGGGTCTGGACTTTACCGAGCTGGAGCGGGTGGTGGAGGCTATCGACCGGAGCTCGCGAATCCTGCTCTATGGGGTAGGCGCCAGTTATTTTGTGGCCGAGGATTTGGGGCACAAGCTGTTGCGCATCGGGCGCAACGCCGTGGTGCTCTCCGATACTCACGAAGCGGTGGCGACGGCATCACTGCCGATTCCAGGAACGGTTGCCGTGTGCTTTTCGCATCGTGGCGAAACGCCAGAGTCGATGCGCTACATCACGGTCGCGGGTGAGAGCCGGGCGCTCACGGTGGGCCTGACCTCCGTGAAGGATTCGCCGCTGGCGGCGGCGGTCGACCACGTGTTGTTCACCCGGGCGAGAGAGACGGCCTTCAGGGCTGGCGCGATGGTGAGCCGAATCGCGCAGATGGCCGTGGTCGACTGCATCTTCGTGGGCGTTGCCCAGCGTCGCTATGACGAAACCGTTGATGCGCTCCGCCGCACGCGGGAGGCCACCCGCCGGCTGCTGTCGGACTAGCGACGGCCCGCGGGGGTCCCAGATCGTCGCGTAACAATAATGTAAATAAACTTCACTAGAGCGGCTCAGTGTGTAACGTCGTGCCATACTGGTTGTGCACGATGCTCGAGTGAGGGGATGTCAGTGTGGACGACGGGTCAATCACGTTGCGTGAGCTGCGCGCGGGCGACGTCGCGGCGATAGCCAAGGCGTGGACCAGAGCGGCCCCGCAAGATGGCATCACCGCCGAGCGGTTCCGGGATCTAGTGCTGTTGGATCGCAACTTCGACGAGCGTGGGCTCACGATCGCTACTGACGGTGGCGAGATCGTCGGTGCCTGCTACGCGGTCCGGCGGCGTGTCGCCCATCACGGCAGCGACCT
>JBKEBC010000099.1:0-36479 GCA_047972965.1 Beutenbergiaceae bacterium
CGTCACTCACCTCCACCCGTAGTTTGCCCACTAGGTCGTGATTGGGCGGCCAATCACGACTTGGCAACGTCAGCGGGAAGCGGGCCATCCGGTTCCCCCACGAGCCATCCGGTTCCCCTGCAAGCCGGCCGGATATTCCCGGTGCCATCCACCCACACATCAGCCCGAGCTGCCGCACCTACCTGGGCAAACAACTCCTGTTCATCCCTCATCCAGCCACGCCATTGCGACTGCATCTCGCCTCCATCGCGGGCCAGGCCTCGGCGAAGGCGCTCACCTGCTGACGATTCGCACACCCACACCAACGCACTGGCCAGCTGTAGGTGCTCGGTTCGGGCACTGCCCACACCTTCGACGATCAATAGCTCCGCCCTCGGTATCTCGACCCAGTCAGCGAACACCTCGCGATGCCAATCAAATCGCTGATACCGACCCGGCTCGCCCGCCGCCACCTGGCCCAGCAGCTGCGTCAGGGTGGCACCGCCAGCGCGCAGCCCGTGCCAGCCTGCATACAGGTCATCCATGTGCACGATGGCGCTACCGGTCCCCCGCTGCCCAGCCTCGCGCAGCAACTGCGCAGCGAGCGTCGTCTTGCCCGAACCCGCAGGCCCATCGATGATGACCAGGCTCACCGGACCACAGCGGGGCCCACGCGCAGCGACCAGCTCCAAGACGGTGTCGCAAACCCTGGGGCCAGGCTGCGGCATCAGAGCGCTAACTCCACACCAGCGCTGGTGTCAGGTCGCGGGTCGCTGCTCACGATCAGCGGGCAAACTCGCGCAACGAGGCGATGGTGGCCCGAGCCGCCTGTAGCTGCTCAGCCACCCGCACCGGCGCGGTTCCCCCGATACCGTTGCGCGATGCTAGCGATCCCGGCACCGTGAGCACCTCGCGCACCGCAGGTGTCAGATGCGGCGAGATCTGGGCTAGTTCAGCGTCGGTCAGCTCGTGGAGTTCGATAGGCGGATCGTGCTGCTCGCAGGCGCGCACGCAGGCGCCGGCGACTTCGTGAGCAACCCGGAACGGCACACCTTCGCGCACCAGCCATTCGGCAATGTCGGTCGCCAGTGAGAAGCCTTGCGGGGCTAGTTCGGCGAGCCGGTCGGTGTGGAACCTCAGGGTCGCCACCATGCCCGCCATCGCCGGCAACACCAGTTCCAGGGTGTCCACCGCATCGAACACCGGTTCCTTGTCTTCCTGGAGGTCTCGGTTGTAGGCCAGCGGGAGGCCCTTGAGGGTGGCCAGCAGACCCGCCAGGTCTCCGATAAGGCGACCCGCCTTGCCCCGGGTCAGCTCAGCCACATCTGGGTTCTTCTTCTGCGGCATGATCGATGACCCGGTGGAGTACGCGTCATCGAGACTGACGTAGGAAAACTCCTTGGTGGCCCAGGTGACCACCTCCTCGGCAATCCGGGATAGGTCGACGCCGATCATCGCCGCCACGAACGAGAACTCGGCCACCACATCACGTGCCGCCGTACCGTCGATCGAGTTCTCGACTGGCCCGTCGAATCCAAGGTCGGATGCCACCGCGGCCGGGTCTAGCCCGAGCGATGATCCGGCCAGCGCCCCGGATCCGTACGGTGACCGCGCCGCGCGCCTATCCCAATCCTGCAGCCGCTGGACATCTCGCAGCAGCGGCCAGGCGTGCGCCAGCAGCGCGTGCCCCAGCAGGACTGGCTGTGCATGCTGCAGGTGCGTGCGGCCGGGCATCGGAGCGGTCGGGTGGGCGCCAGCCTGGGCGCACAAAGCTTCGACCGTATCGAGCAGCAACGCTGCGATCCGGCCGGCCTGCTCACGCAGGTACATCCGCACCAGGGTGGCGATCTGGTCGTTCCGGGACCGACCCGCACGTAGCTTGCCACCGAGCTCGGTGCCTGCCCGCTCAAGCAGGCCGCGTTCCAACGCCGTGTGAACGTCCTCATCCTCGGGTGCGGCGACGAACCTACCGGAGGCGACATCGGCATCCAACTGGTCCAATGCCGCCACCATGGCCTCGAGCTCATCCTGGGTGAGCAGGCCGGCCGTATGCAACACCCGGGCGTGGGCGCGCGAGCCCGCAATATCGTGTCGGGCCAGCCGCCAGTCAAAGTGGGTTGAGAGGCTCAAGGCAGCGAGCGCATCGGCAGGGCCGCCGGTGAACCGGCCACCCCACAGGCTTAGCCGGTCTGGCTCAGTATCGGTCATAGTGGCACTCCATCATTTCCAGGTTCCATCCGGCGAACGTCCCTGCGCCAATTCGAGGAAGCGGGCGGCCGTGGCCACGCCACCGTCGGCGTCGGCGGTCACCACCAGCACCGTGTCGTCTCCGGCGATCGTGCCCAATACCTGCGGCAGCACCGACTCATCGATCGCTGATGCGAGGAACTGGGCGGCCCCCGGTGGCGTGCGCAAGACCACCAAGTTGGCGCAGGCATCGGCTCGAACAAGCAGTTCGGTGCACAGGCGAGCCAACCGGGCGGCCAGTTGTTCAGCTCCGCTCTCGGCCGCCGCCAGCGGGGTGCCCTCCAGGGGCAGCGCATAGCGCAGTGAGCCGTCGGCGGTCCGTTCCTTGTGCGCCCGCAGTTCCTCCAGGTCACGCGAGAGGGTCGCCTGGGTGATTGAGACACCAGCATCGGCGAGCGCATCCAGCAATTCGGCCTGGCTGTGCACCGGAATACTGGCCAGCACCCGGCGAATCAGCGCGTGCCGGGCTGGTTTCGTCGTGGGCCGGGTCATGACCGCTCCAACAGCCAGGTCAGCACCGCCTTCTGGGCGTGAAGGCGGTTCTCAGCCTCATCCCACACCACCGAGGCGGGGCCATCGATCACCTCTGCGGTGATCTCCTTGCCGCGGTAGGCCGGTAAGCAGTGCAGGACGACGGCGTCAGCGCCGGCATGATTGAGTAGGTCGGTGTCCAGCCGGTAGGGCAAGAACGGCGTCTCCCGTTCCTGTGCCTGTTCCTCGTGCCCCATCGATACCCAGGTGTCGGTGATCACCGCGTCAGCACCACGCACGGCGGCGACGGGATCGGCACCGATGCTCACCCGGCCACCGGTATTGGCGGCCAGCGCACGGGCACGGGCGACGATGCCCGCATCAGGGTGATAACCATCGGGGGTGCCGATACGGACGTCCATGCCCGCGAGCGCTCCCGCGAGCAGGTAGGTGTGGGCCATGTTGTTGGCGCCATCTCCCACATAGGCCATGGACCGTCCCGCCAGCGCGGGGCCGGCAGCGAAACCACCCGTGTGCTCAGCAATGGTCAACAGGTCGGCCAGCCCTTGGCACGGGTGGTAGTCATCGGTCAAGGCATTGATCACCGGCACACCGGCATAGGCCGCCATTTGTTCCAGATTGCTTTGCTCATAGGTCCGCCACACGATGGCGGCGACCTGCCGACCCAGTACCCGTGCCACGTCGGCGACCGATTCCCGGACGCCGATACGAGCCAATGCGCCGTCCACCAGCATCGGGTAACCACCCAGTTCGGTAACCCCGGCCGTGAACGAGACCTGGGTGCGCAGAGTCGGTTTGTCGAAGATGATCGCCACCGACTGTGGACCTGCCAGCGGGCGGGCACTGAACCGGTCGGCCTTCAACGCGGCCGCAAGTTCGAGCACTTCCCGCTGCTGGGCACTGGTCAGATCGTCGTCTGCGAGAAAGGACCGGATCATGCGGCAACCTCCGCTGCGTCAAGGATGGCGGGCAGATCAGCAACAAACCCTTCGAGCTGTGCTGACGAAACTAGGAACGGCGGTGCCAGCCGTATCGCGGTGGGGTTGACGGCGTTGACGATGTATCCGGCTGCCAGGGCTGCCTGGACGACGGCAGCAGAGGGTAGCGACCTGAGATCCACCGCCAGCAGCAGGCCCCGGCCGCGCACGGCGCCAATGCGGGGATCGCTGATCGCTGACAGCAGGTACTCCCCTGCCTGGCTCACCTGACGCAGCAACTGGTCGCGTTCGATGACGCCGATGGTGGCGAGTCCAGCAGCTGCGGCGACCGGATTGCCGCCGAAGGTGGTGCCGTGATCGCCGGGGGTCAGAATTGAGGCGGCTTCGCTGCCCAGTACCACCAGTGCCCCGATTGGAAAACCACCTCCCAGGCCCTTAGCCAACGCGACCGCGTCCGGGCAGATGCCACCTCCGATATCGGCGTGGTGATGTGCCATCCAGGCCCCGGTGCGACCCATTCCGGACTGGATCTCATCCAGAATCAGTAGCGCACCGTGCGCCCGCGTCAGTTCCCGGGCTCGTGCGAGATATCCCGGCGGCAACGGCCGCACTCCCACCTCGCCTTGCACCGGTTCGACGACGAAGGCTGAGATGGTGGCGCCGTCGTTGGCGAACGCCGCCTCGAGTGCAGCGGTGTCACCGAAGGGCAGGTGGACGACGTCGGCCGGTAGCGGCGCGAACGGCTCCCGGTAGGCCGGTTTGTGGGTCAGCGACAGGGCACCTAGTGAGCGTCCATGGAAGGCACCTTCCAGCGCCAGGATGCGTGGGCGCTGCCGGCCACCGTATTTGCGTGCCAGCTTGACTGCCGCCTCCATGGCTTCGGTGCCGGAATTGGTGAAGAACACCCGTGAGCCTTCCGGCGCGCCCCCGGGGCTGACCAGACTCAGCAGCCGCTCCGCCAGCCCGATCTGGGTCGGTGAGGCAAAGAAGTTCGAGATGTGCCCCAGGGTGTTGAGCTGAGCGCTGATCGCACCCGTGAGCGTGGGGTGGGCATGGCCGAGGGTGTTGACCGCGATTCCGCCCAGCAGATCGAGGTAGCGCCTGCCGTCGGCATCCCACACATAGCATCCCTCCCCCCGGACCAGGATCCGCTGCGGCGGGCCGAAGGTGTTCATCAGCGCCCCGGCATACCGTTGCTGCCATGCGTCAGACTCAACCAGCTCGCTCATGAGGTTTCCTCGGGTACGGGTTCTGGGCTGACCATGGTGCCAACGCCGTCGGAGGTGAAGATCTCCAACAGCAGTGAATGCGGCTGCCGGCCGTCCACGATGTGCGCTCTGGGCACTCCGCCCCGGACAGCCCGCAGGCAGGCCTCCATTTTGGGCGCCATGCCCGACTCCAGGGAGGGCAGCAGCTGTTCCAAGTCGGCGGCGATGATCCGCCGGACCAGGGAGGACTTATCCGGCCAGTCCAGGTAGAGACCTTCGACATCGGTCAGCACGACTAGTTTGCGGGCCCGCAGTGCCACCGCGATGGCAGCGGCGGCGGTATCGGCGTTGACGTTGAGCACCTCTGCGGGGTTGTCAACGTCGGGCGCGATGGTCGATACCACGGGGATTCGCCCGTCATCGAGCATGTTCTGCAGGATCTGGGCGTTGACCCGGACCACATCACCGACCAGTCCCACGTCCACCGGTTCGCCGTCGACCACGGCGGTGCGACGCCGGGCACCAAGCAGTCCCGCATCCTCGCCGGACATCCCGACGGCGAGCGCTTCGGTGACGTTGAGCAGGTTGACGAGTTTGCGTTGCACCTGCCCGGTGAGCACCATCCGCACCACATCCATCGACTCGGGGGTGGTCACCCGGAGGCCGCCACGAAATTCCGACTCGATGTTCAGCTTCGCGAGCATGGCTGATATTTGCGGCCCGCCACCGTGAACCACGACGGGCTTGAGTCCGACGTACCGGAAGAACCGGATGTCCTGCGCGAAAGCCTGCTCCAGCGCGGCGTCCACCATGGCGTTGCCGCCGAACTTGATGACGATGGTGGCGCCAGCGAACTCCTCCAGCCAGGGCAGCGCTTGAATCAGCACCTCGGCCTTCTGGTGGGCGAAGAGGTCGGCTTCGGTATCGAAGTGGAAGTCTGGATCACTCATGTGGAGTAGGCGCTGTTCTCGTGGACGTAGTCATGGGTGAGGTCGTTGGTCCACACCGTGGCGTGTGCATCGCCGGCATGCAGGTCGATTTGGATCTGTACTTCGCGGTTGGTCAGATCGACGTTTTCGCGCCCCTGGTAGGCGCCGCCCGCCCGGCACACCATGACGTCATTGATACTGACGTCGACCTCATCGGCTTCGAACGGGGCGATGGCCTGCGGGACGGTGCCTACTTGCGCCAGGATCCGGCCCCAGTTGGGGTCATTTCCGAAGATCGCGGTCTTGACCAGCGCCGACCGGGTGACGGCCCTGGCCACCGCGACGGCGGCGTCCTCGCTGGTGGCCCCGACCACCTGCACCGCGATGTCGTGGGAGGCTCCTTCGGCGTCGGCCACCAAGCTGCGGGCGAGCTCAGCGCAGGTCGCTGTGAGCGTCTGGGTGAAGGCCTCGGTGCTGGGAGTGATGCCGCTGGCACCTGAGGCGAGGAGTACCACCGTGTCGGAGGTGGACATCGCGCCGTCCGAATCCACCCGGTCGAAGGTGACCCGGGTGGCGGCCCGCAGCGCAGTGTCGGCGGTCTGCGGATCCAGCACCGCGTCGGTGGTCAAGACCACCAGCATGGTCGCGAGGGCGGGTGCGAGCATGCCGGCACCTTTCGCGATTCCACCGACCGCCCAGCCCTCGCCGGTAGCAACGGCTTGCTTGGGCACGGTGTCGGTCGTCATGATCGCCTGCGCTGCGTCCGCACCACCGGTGCTGCTCAACGCAGACACTGCTGGCTCGATGCCAGCGAGCAGGGTGTCGATCGGTAGCCGCTGCCCGATCAGGCCGGTGGAACAGACCACCACGTCGCCTGAGGAGATGTGCAGGGCATCGGCGACTGCCTCAGCGGTGCGGTGAGTATCAAGAAAGCCCTCGGGCCCGGTGCAGACGTTGGCACCGCCAGAGTTCAGCACTACCGCATCGGCGCGCCCATCGGAGACCACCTGCCGCGACCAGGTAATCGGGTGGCCGACAACCCGGTTGCTGGTGAAGACCGCAGCAACCACATGGTCGGGGCCATCGTTGACCACCAGCGCCAGGTCTGGTTTACCCGAGGCCTTGAGGCCAGCGGTGGTTCCGGCGGCCCGGAAGCCCTTGGGTGAGGTGACGGTCATGGCGCAACTCCCGTGGTCGGCAGGCCCAGAGTCTCGGGCAGGCCTAGCGCGATATTCATGGACTGGATGGCCGCCCCAGCTGTCCCTTTGACCAGGTTGTCCAGGGCGCACACGGCCACCACTCGGCCCGCACGTTCGTCGACGGCAACCTGAACCAGGGCGGTATTGGCACCGGTGGTGGCACCACTGACCGGCCATTGACCTGCGGGCAATAGCTGGACGAACGGTTCATCGGCATAGGCGTGAACCCAGGCTTGCCGGACCTGGTCTGGGGTGGCACCGGGGGCCAGGGGGGCGCTGATGGTGGCCAGGATTCCGCGGGCCATGGGCACCAGCACCGGGGTGAATGAAATTCGGACTCGTTCGGCCCCTGCAGCCCGCAGGTTCTGGGCGATCTCTGGAATATGGCGGTGGCTGCCGCCGACCGCATACGGCGTCGCACTGCCCAGTGCTTCCGATGCCAGCAGGTGGGTCTTGGTGGCTTTCCCGGCGCCCGAGTAACCCACAGCGGCGACGGCGACTAGGTCGCTGGCATCGAGCACGCCCGCGGCAACCCCGGGCTGAATGCCCACAGTGACGGCGGTGACATTGCACCCAGGGACCGCTATCTGTTTCACGCCGTGGAGCTGATCGCGTTGGCTCGCGCCAGCGGTGATCAACTCGGGCAGACCGTAGGGCCAGGTTCCGGCGTGCTCCGAACCGTAGTAGTCCTGCCAATCGGTGGCGCTGACCAGCCGGTGGTCGGCACCACAGTCGATGAGGACGGGCGCGGGGTGGCTCTGGGCCAATTCTGCGGCGATGGCCCCTGACGCCCCGTGTGGCAGCGCGAGGAAGACGACGTCATGGTCGGCCAGCTCGGCGGCGGTGGTGGCAGCAAAGGTCCGGCCAGCCACCTGCGGGTGCGCTGCTAGATGCGGCTGTGCCGCCGCTACTGGCTCCCCGGCGTTGGAATGGGCAGTCAGCGCTCCGATGCTGATCTCGGGGTGATCGAGTAGCAGCCGCAACACCTCCCCGCCGGCGTATCCGGATGCCCCAGCAATCGCTGCACTTACAGTCATCCGCATAACTATACATCGCGGCTACCTGAGAGACTGACCCCATGCGAACGCTGGTTCAAGGAATCGAGGTTGCGGACTACCCGGAACTGTCGCCACAGACACTGCGCGGTCAGGCCCTTCGCGTCACCGAGGTCGGCGAACAGGTCCTGCATCGACGCTGCGCTGACGTCACCGATTTCGGCAGCGATAGCCTGCACCGGCTAGTCGACGACATGTTCACCACCATGGCCGTGGCCGAGGGGGTCGGGCTCGCCGCCAACCAGGTGGACGTCGACCTGCGGTTGTTCGTCTACGACCTGAGCGACGGCGAAAACCAGACCCGTCACGTCGGACATATCTGCAACCCCGTGCTGCAAACGGTGGCCGATGCGGGCACCAACGAACATGAGGAGGGGTGCCTGTCGGTTCCGGGCCCCGGATCGGAGCTGTTCCGTAGCAACCAGGTGATCGTGACCGGATTCGACATCGACGGGCAGCCATTGCGGCTAGAGGGCACCGGGTACTTTGCCCGCTGCCTCCAGCACGAGACCGATCACACCAACGGCCGCTTGTACATCGACCTGTTGGCAAAACGTGAACGCAAACGGATTCTGGCCGACATGGCCCAGATGCGTGATGAGGTATTGCAGCGGCGACAGGAGACGGCAACCAGCCTGGGCCTGACCCCGGCACAGTATCCGGATCAGCCCGTGGGCGGACGCTAGCGTGCGCGCGATCGAGATTGACGCACCCGGCGCGGCGCACTCGCTCACCCTCCGGCAGGTGCCCGACCTCCGACCGGGCCCGGGGCAGGTCCTCGTACGGCCAGCAGCTATCGGCGTTAACTTCATCGATACCTACTTCCGCACAGGCGCCTACCCCGCCGACTTCCCCTTGCGCCCTGGTCTGGAAGGTGCTGGTGAGGTGGTCGCCGTCGGCGATGACGTCACCGTCTCGGTGGGCGAGGGCATCGCCTGGGTCTCGTCGGTGACCGGCTCCTACGCCGAGGCGGTGCTGGTCGATGCCGCGATGGCACTGCCCATTCCCGATGGCGTAGACCTCGAGATAGCAGCAGCAGTGGCGCTGCAGGGGCTGACCGTGAGCATGCTGGTGGACGGAGCTGGCCAGGTTCGTCCGGGCCAGAACATCCTCATCACGGCAGGCGCCGGTGGTGTGGGCCTGTTGTTGACGCAGGTAGCCGCTCACCTAGGCGCTGCGGTGATCACCACGGTCTCCACCGCAGCGAAGGAGCAGCTTTCCCGGGCAGCTGGTGCAACCGAGGTGCTCCGCTATGACGGCTATAGCGATATGACCTCCGAGTTGTCTGCGGCGGTGCGGACCCGGACCGGCGAGGGTGTCGATATCGCCTACGACGGGGTTGGTTTGAGCACGTTCGACGCCAGCCTGGCCTCCCTACGCCCACGGGGTCAACTCGTGGTCTTCGGTGCCGCAAGCGGCCCGGTCCCCCCGTTCGATGTGCAGCGACTCAACCGGGCAGGGTCGGTGAGTTTGACCCGGCCGACCATGTTCCATTTCATCGCGGACCCGCACGAGCGCGCACGCCGCTGGCAGCAGGTGTGCGACTGGCTCACCGATGGCGCGCTGGACGTGCGGATCGGAGCCCGCTTTCCCTTGGCGGATGCCGCGCAAGCCCACACCGCGCTGGAGGGCAGGGATACCACCGGCAAGGTGCTGCTGATCCCCTAGTCGGCGAGGTAGTCCCGGGGGTGGTCGTGGCACGGCCGCCGTGCGTGGTGCCCTCGGCTCCCGTTGCGGTAGCCGGTTGTGCCGGCGCCTGGTGCAGGCTCAGGACTGCAGGCTGGCGTCGGGTGCTCCCAGCCGCGAGGCCACCATCAGTGCCCAGCCCTGAACCAGTTCTTCATCGCGTAGATCGGTACCGGCGGCGCCCAGCATCCCGATCAGCGCCTTCTCCGGCAACGTCAGTCCGTCCGGGTTGATCACGCCACCGAAGATCGGGTAGCGGGAGGCCAGCGGGTCACCCGAGCGCGGTTCGGTGAAGGTGGTTTTGAGCGGGTCGCGGGTGACGTTCTTGACACCGACGGCGTAGGCCCAGGTGGGCCCGGTGAACTCCCGCTGCAGTCGCTCGCCAAAGTGGCGGCCTGCAGCCATGGGCCGGGCCCCATAGACGGCGCTACCCAACACCACGGCGTCGACATCGAGCGAAGGCTCCGTCTCGACGTCGGCAATCCTCACCTGATGACCCAACTCGGTAAACACCTCACCGATCAGGTTGGCGAACGCCCGGGTGCACCCATGGGTCGACGCTGTTGCGATCAAAATCCGCATTTGTGTCATGATGATTTATCGTCGCATCTCATCTGCTGCTCGATCGAGCCTATGCCTTGTGACGCCTGCCACAGCCTCAGCTGCGCAAGGTCGCACCGAAGGCCTGCTCAGCGGCCGCCACGACAGCCTCACGAACCGTCGCACTGTCCTCGCCGGTGAGCGTGCGGTCCCCGCGCAGCCGCAACGCGAACGCCAAGGACTTGGTTCCTTCGGGCAGGTTGGCGCCGGTGTAGACATCAAAGAGCCGCACCTGTTCGGCCAGGTGCCCGGCAGCGGCGCGCACCACCGTGAGCACCTCACCGGCAGCCACGTGTTCGGGCACCACCAGCGCGATGTCCTCTTTGGCCGCTGGCGTTGCCGATAGTCCTGCCAGCTGGCGTGGTTCGGTGGGAGCTGCCTGGAACAGGGCATCCAGGTCAAGTTCGAGCGCGACCGTCCGTGCAGGCAGGCCGATGTCGGCCAGGACTCGTGGAGCCAGCTCACCCGCGTGCCCGACCAGATCGTTGCCGGCGTAGACTGCGACGCAGCGGCCCGGATGCCACGGCGCGTGCTCTGGGTCGTTGCGCAAGGTGATCTGCGCACCCACCGCAGTGGCCAGGTCAGTGACCAGTTCCACCGCATCGGCAGCGTCATAGGGCCGCCCTGGGGTTTGCGGACCGGTCAGGATCGCCTGTCCGGTCAGGACAGCCGCGACCCGCAGCGGCTGCGGGGGCACCGCTGCTGCAATGGCGGCCAGAGTTTGCGCGTCAGGCAAGATCCCTGGAGGTGGCAAGGGCGAATCCGGCAACGGGCCTGCCGGGCGGGCCACCGTACCGATCTCGTAGATAGCCACATCGGACATGCCGCGGCCAACGTTGCGGACGGCGGCATCCACCAGGGTGTTCAGCAGGCTGGTGCGCAGCAGCGGCGCGTCCTGAGCCAGTGGGTTCGCCAGCCGGATGGCCTGCCTGCGGGCATCGGCTTGCGGCAACCCGAATTGGTCGAAGCGCTGCTCCCCGATAAACGGGTAGG
This sequence comes from Beutenbergiaceae bacterium, assembly GCA_047972965.1. GTDB lineage: Bacteria > Actinomycetota > Actinomycetes > Actinomycetales > Beutenbergiaceae > Pseudactinotalea. The sequence continues at coordinate 11,327 of JBKEBC010000099.1, forward strand.
TAAGCACCTGCACCAGACCGCGGTCCGCGAGCAGATCGGCCACCCGGCGCCGACGGCGTTGCCTGGATGTCAGGCCGTGCCCGGCCACCGCCGCAGGTAGCACCGAAGGCACGTGCTCATAGCCCTGCAGTCGCACGACTTCTTCGACCAGATCGGCCGGTTCGGTCAGATCCGGTCGCCAGGTCGGTGGGATCACTCGGACCGGCGCGGTCTCCGCGGCATGCCGGCCGGGGCTAGCGGCCCCAAGGTCTCCCACCAGCAGATCCACCTGAGCGCCCAGGGAGCGCAGGGTGTCCACCACCAGCTCACGGCTGTAGTGCACACCGACGATACGGCTGGCTAGATCCGGGTCGAACATGATGGCCGCCGGTGGCTGCGTGTGGTTGACGTCGGTGACCTCACCGGCAGTACCGCCTCCCAACTCCAGCAGCAGATCGACCGCGCGTTGGGCTGCAGCAGCTTGCAGTGCAGTATCAACGCCGCGTTCAAACCGCTTGGAAGCCTCGGACGCAAGCTTGTGACGCCGGGCAGTTCGGGCGATCGAAATCGGGTCGAAGTGAGCGGCCTCAACCAGGATGTCGGTGGTACTCTCGCTGACTTCGGTACTAGCACCGCCCATGACCCCAGCCAGGCCGATCACCCGGGCACCGCGACCACCAGCAGAGTCGGTGATGAGCAGATCTTCGCGATCCAGTGCCCGGTCAGCATCATCGAGGGTGGTCAACCGCTCCCCTGCCTGAGCCCGTCGCACCACGATCGGGGCGGTCAGGGTGTTCAAGTCGTAGGCATGCAGCGGCTGCCCCAGGTCGAGCATGAGGTAGTTGGTGATATCGACGGCGAGCGATATCGGGCGCATGCCTGCCTGGCGTAGCCGTTGCTGCATCCACGCCGGGGTGGTTGCGCCGGCATTGACACCGCGCACGATCCGGGCCACGAACCGGTCGCAGCCAACGGTGCCGTGAATGGGTGCGTCGTCATCGAGTTCGACGGCGAATCCGTCCTCAGTGGCTTCGGGGGTGAGGATCTGCGCCCGGTCGGTGAAAGCGGATCCGGTGGCGTGGGCGTACTCACGTGCCACACCGCGCATGGAAAAGCAGTAGCCCCGGTCTGGGGTGACGTTGATCTCCAGCACTTGCTCACCTAGGCCCAGCAGCTCAATCGCATCTGTTCCGGCCGCAGGTGCAGGTTCGGCCAGCACGATGATGCCACTGTGGTCCTCGCCCATCCCTAGCTCGGCTTGACTACAGATCATGCCGTCGCTGATGTGGCCGTAGGTCTTGCGGGCAGCGATCGCGAACTCACCTGGCAGCACGGTTCCGGGCAGGGCGACCACCACAGCGTCACCCACGGCAAAGTTGTGCGCACCGCAGACGATGCCGCGACCACCGTCGGCGTCGTTGTGCTCACCCACATCCACCCGGCACCAGTTGATGGTCTTGCCGTTCTTCTGTGGTTCGGGGGTCAGTTCCAGCACCCGCCCTACCACCAGGGGCCCGGTGACGGAGGGTCCAGCGATCGTTTCTTCTTCCAGGCCCACCCGGACCAGGTCGGCGGCGAGCTGATCGGCCGTCGTCGCCTCGGGTACGTCAACGTGATCGGCCAACCAGGTGATCGGAACATATGGCATCAGACTTGCCCTCCTGCCAGCCCGAGCGAGAAGCGGATATCGGCCTCGACCATGTCATGCATGTCTTCGATGCCGTGCGCCAGCATCAACGTACGTTCGATACCCATGCCGAAGGCGAATCCGGTGTGCACCTCGGGGTCGATTCCGCAGGCGCGCAATACGTTGGGGTTGACCATCCCGCAGCCTCCCCACTCGATCCACCCCGGACCCCCCTTCTTCTGCGGAAACCATAGGTCTAGTTCGGCGCTGGGCTCGGTGAACGGGAAATAGCTGGGGCGTAGTCGAGTCTTGGCCTGCGGACCGAACATGGCACGGGCGAAATGGTCGAGGGTACCTATCAGGTTCGCCATGGTCAGGCCCTTGTCCACCGCGAGCCCCTCCACCTGGTGGAACACCGGCGTATGGGTCGCATCGAGCTCGTCGGTGCGGAAGGTCTTGCCCAGGCAGGCGATATAGACCGGCACCCCCCGCTGTAGCAGCGTTCGGGCCTGAACTGGCGAGGTGTGGGTGCGCAACACCAGGTGCGGGTCAACGCTGGATTGAGCCAACGTCTGGCCGGCGATGTAAAAGGTGTCCTGCATCTGCCGAGCAGGGTGATCGGGTTTGAAATTGAGAGCGTCGAAGTTGAACCACTCGTGTTCGACCTCCGGGCCCTCGGCGATCTCCCAGCCGATGGAGGTAAAGAAATCTGCCACCCGGTCCATGAGCCCGTCGAGGGGGTGCCGGGCACCCAGACGGGCGCGGTTGGGTGCCACAGTGAGGTCAAGAGTCTCGGTGCGCAGCACTTGCTCATCACGCTCAGCTTCAAGCTCCACCTGCCGGGCGCTCAACGCAGCATTGATCCTGCCTCGGGCCTGACCCACGTTCTTACCAGCCGCTGCTTTATCGGCATTGTCGAGTCCCCCGATAGCCCGGTTGGCCAGCGCCAGCGGACTTCGGTCTCCGGTGTGGGCGAGCCGCACCGACTTGAGGGCATCGAGGTCACTGGCGGCAGCGATATCAGCCACAGCCGCCTCGAGCGCAGCGGTGACCGCCGGGACGTCGAGGGGTGAGGGGTAGGACGGACTGTCGTCGGGCATGGATACCTTCCTGGATCGAGCGGGGGTCATGAGGGCATGCCCGCCCGGGCCGACGGTGAGCGTCGTGAGATCAGCGCACGCTGCGGCCCGAAGCGGGCCCGGTAAATCGCGTCGCGTGCATCGTCCTAGTCTGCCAGAGGTTGTGCCCGACGAGTTGCTAGCCGTTCTACCACCAACACGGCAGCGGCACCCACCGCGGCCAGCAGCACCGGAAGTAGCACCTGGCCGGAGGGTGCACCCAGGGCGGTGCTATCCACTCCGTGGGGCCAGGGCCACAGCACCCGCAGAGATCCCAGAAGCAAGCCCACCATCACCGCAAGTACCCGATCGTGGTAGGTGCGAAGTGCCCAGTTAAGGAACGTGGAAAACAGTGCCAAGCCGATGATGCACCCCAGCGCGAAAATGGCGATGGCGCCAAAATCGCGGTCGCTGACCGCAGCCAGTATCGGGCCGTAGGTACCCAGCAGCACCAGGATGAAGGAGCCAGAGATCCCGGGCAGGATCATGGCGCAGATCGCGATCGCACCAGAACCCAGATACACCCACCAAGGCAGTGCGGCACCCCCGACCACGCCGTGGGTATCTTCGCGTAGTCCCAGCAGGGCGAAGAAGGCGATGCCGACCAGCAACGCCAGCAAGGTGTTGGCGGTATCGCGGGTCGTGATCATGCGCCAGGCCACCAGCACCGATGCCCCGACAAGCCCGAAGAACAAACCGGACATCGCCACCGACTGGCTGTTCAGCAAACCCTCGATCAATCCGGACAAAGCCAGCACCGCAGCCAGGATTCCTGCCAGCAGGGACAGCAGCCACACCCACTCCACCCGCTTGAGGGCGTCGAGCATCGCGGGAAACCGCCCTCGCAGCATTTCCTTGATCGCCTGAGATCCGGAGTGGATATTGGCAACCAAGCGTTCAAATATTCCCAGGACCAGCGCCACGGTTCCGCCAGAGACGCCCGGAACAATATCTGCGGCACCCATGAGCGCGCCCCGCCCGGCCTGTCCGAGCACCGACAAGATCGACATGAACGCCGATGCTAACGCCCGGCGCCACCCTCATGGGACCTTCGCACCTGAGGATTCACCTAGGCTTGTCCCATGGCCGCTGAACCCGCACCGATCTCGTTCGCCCGTGGCGCACCCTCGCTCGACATTATCGACGTCGACGGGTTGCGCAGCGCAGCCGACCAGGCATTCGCCACGGACCCTGCCGGGTCATTCGCCTACGGCACTTCAGTGGGTTATCTGCCACTTCGCTCCTGGATTGCCGAACGTCACGGCGTCGCGCAGGATCAGGTGCTGGTGACCAACGGCTCGATGCAGGCGGATGCATTCTTGTTCAATACGCTGGTCAGCCCGGGCGATGGGGTGATTGTTGAGCGCCCTTCCTACGACCGCACGCTGGGTTCGCTGCGCGCTCTGGGTGCACAACTACACCCGGTTGAGATGGAATCGGACGGCGTGTCCGTCGCCGGTATCCGGCAGGTCGTCGCCAGTGGCGCCAGCCCGGTGCTGGCTCATCTGATCCCGAACTTCCACAACCCGGCTGGATATACCTTGTCGGCGCGCAAGCGCACCCAGCTCCTTGAGCTGGCCACCGAGGGCGACTTTACGATCTTCGAGGATGACCCCTACGTCGAGTTGCGGTTCTCGGGACAGAAACTGCCCACCATGTTCTCGCAATCGCAGGGTCAAGTGGTTTATGCGAGCTCGTTCTCCAAGACGGTTTGTCCCGGGATCCGGGTCGGCTATCTGGTGGGTTCGGCCGAACTGATCTCCAAGATCGCGGCGTTGGCGACCAGCACCTACATCTCACCATCGATGGTGAGCCAATCAATCGTGAACTCGTTCGTACGTAGCGGCTCCTATGAGGCATCCATCGAAACGGTCAAGACCGCGTTATCCGAGCGCGCTCAGGTGCTGTGTCAGGGGTTGCGCGCGCAGTTGCCCGAAGCTGAGTTCGTGGACCCGGAAGGCGGCTACTTCCTGTGGTTGAAGTTCCCCGAGGGCACCGACGGCGACGCACTGTTCGAGGCGTGCAAGGCCCGTGGCCTCGCCGTCGTCAAGGGCAGCGACTTCCTGCTCGATGATGCCAAGAACTATCTGCGGCTGGCCTATTCCGGGGTTACGGTTGTACAGATCGAAGAGGGTGTCGGCCGCCTGGCACAGGCCTATCGCTCGTTGTGACCCGCCGGCGCATCCTCGGTGGAGGTGAGCGCCGACTCGACATAGAGAGGGATCACGTGAGCAGGAAATCCAACGACACGAGAGTGCGCCAGTTCGCCGCGATGGCATTGGTCGCCAGCATCGGCATGGCCGCATGCCAGGTGGGCGTGGATCCCATCGATCCCAGTTCGATGACGATTGAGAACTCTCGCATCGAGGCGCTGCCTGGAGCCGATGGCAACAGGTGGGGTACGGAGGTGGCACCAGAGGGCACACGGTGGCTCGCTCCCGGCGACAACGCCCTGTGTGTGTCATCGCTGATCGATGACGACGTTCAGGAGGTATGTGCCCCCTGGGAGGATTCGTTGACCCGCATGGGGGTGAGCTGGTCCAGCGACGGGCAGCAAGTCCTCTTCACCCAGGACCACTTCATTATGGCGAACGAACCAGATGTGGCGCTGTTCGATATCGACGCCGGCACCATCGAGGTGCTCACCCAAGACAACGATGACGACTACTTCTCCGGCGAAGAAAGCGGACCCGTGGATCTGGCTCCGTTCTTTGGGCCAGACGATGAGATCTACTTGTGGCGGAGCTTGCGCGAGGCTGACGGCGGCGAGCCCACCTTCCAGCTCCACCGGCTCGGAAGCGACGGATTCCTGATCCCCATTGACGGCGCGAGGTTGGCACCGGACACGGCGCCGCTGCAGCCTGCTGTAGCGGCCGGAGATGATCGCTGGCTGCTGACAACACTGCCCTCTGGTGCCCCAGCGAATCAGCTCCTCGCCCTCGCTTTCGATGGCGATTCAGTTCAGATGGAGCAACTGGAAACCCCGGGTCTAACGACCGCGTGGCTGGTTGCCGCTGGCCAATCTCGAGCCATCGTGGTGGACCAGGACCAGGCAGCCGCGCAACGACAGGAACTGACCTGGCTACTTCTCGACCTCAAGACCGGGGCCAGCACCCAGGCACCCGCCGAATCCGACCTGATGCCTCTGGGCGCCAACATCTCTCCTGACGGGTCCTACGGATTGATTGCCTCATACGATCCTGAGACTGGAGAGATCACCTTGGTTGCCTGGGAGTTCGCTGAGGATGGCCGTGCTGATCCACTCCTGGTGACCGACGCACTCAGTGTGGACTCAACATCGCTGGTAACCGGATTCGGTACTCACCAGTTGGTGCTGGGCTGGGGACCCCAAGCTCCGATCAGCATGACCTCCGAACCGGACGAGATGATCCTGCTCACTCCTGGTAGCAGCTGAGGTGGCGGCATCCGCGCGGCTCCTACCGGTCGGTCATCAGCAGGTCCGGATCTCATCGCCCGAGCGCCTGGTGTGGCCCGGAATCAGCAAATGGGACCTGGCGACCTACCTGCTTGCGGTGGCCCAGCCATTTCTTTCAGCAGTGGCTGACCGACCGGTCACGTTGCAGCGATTCCCCGGTGGGGTCGACGGCGAGGAGTTCTTCTCCAAAAATCCGCCGCGTGGCCTACCGGAGTACGCCCGCACAGTCATGTGCACCTACCCCTCCGGTCGTCAGCATCCCCAGCTGGTGATCGATGAAGCCGCCACCGCCGTTTGGGCGGTGCAGATGAACACCGTTACCTTCCATCCGTGGCCGGTGCGGTCGGCCAATACCGACAATCCGGATGAGTTGCGCATCGATCTGGATCCTGCGCCAGGGACCGGATTCGCGCAGGCGGTGGTGGCAGCACATGCGCTCCGTGAGCTCATGAAGGAACTGGGCCTGACCGCGTGGGTGAAGACCAGCGGCAATCGCGGTGTCCACGTCTACGCACCGATCACACCAACCCACGAGTTCCAGGATGTGCGCCATGGGGTGATCGGGATCGCGCGGGAACTGGAGCGCAGGTTGCCAGAACTGGTGACCACGGCATGGTGGAAAGAGGAGCGGGGCCAGAAGGTATTCGTGGATTTCAATCAGGCGAACCGCGACCGCACCATCGCTTGCGCCTACTCCCCCAGGCCATTGGCTGGTGCACCGGTATCGATGCCGGTGCGCTGGGAGGATCTGGACGGCGTGGACCCAGCAGATTTCACCGTGTTGACAGTGCCCGGGCTCCTGAATTCCCAGGGCGATGCCTGGGAACAGATGCCCGCTGCGGTCGGCGACCTCGGCCCAGCTTTGGAACTGTGGCAAGCCGACCTTGATCGTGGCCTCGGGGAACTTAATTTTCCGCCTGAGTACCCGAAGATGCCGGGTGAGCCACCACGGGTTCAGCCATCCAAGATCAACAAGGCCAATTGGGTACAGCCACCAGGCCAGTAGCACGCGGTATCGATCCGCTGGTGATGAGGTGCACTCGGGCTTCTCCCGCGCACCTGGACCCGCGTCGCCGACGACAGCGCTGGCCCGGCACAATAGCGGCCATGGAATTGCCTGTCCGGCCCCCGGTACTGCCCATGCTGGCGAAGGCCGCCAAGACCATCCCTACCGGCGACTTCGCCTACGAGCCCAAGTGGGACGGCTTTCGGGCCATCATCTTTCGCGATGGCGACAACGTGGAGATCACCTCACGCAACACTAAACCAATGACCCGGTATTTCCCCGAGCTGGTCGAAGCGATCAAGGTGAACCTGCCGCTGCGGTGCGTTGTCGACGGCGAAATCGTCATCGCCACCGGGAATCGGCTGGAATTCGAGATTCTGCAGCAGCGAATCCATCCGGCAGCCAGCCGGATCACTGCCCTCAGCCAACAGGTTCCGGCCTCATTCGTTGCCTTCGACCTGCTGGCCTGGGATGACCGCACCCTGATGCCCGAGCCGTTCAGCCACCGTCGGCAGGCGCTGGAAACGGCACTCAAGGACATCACCGCGCCGATCCACCTGACACCTCTGACCCACGACCAGCAGCTGGCCGCCAGCTGGTTCTCCAGGTTTGAGGGTGCTGGCTTGGATGGCGTCATGGCCAAACCCTTGGATGATATCTATCTGCCAAACAAACGCACCATGACCAAGGTCAAGCATGAACGCACCGCTGACTGTGTCGTCGCCGGGTATCGGCAGTATAAGAACGATCCAGAACGCATCGGTTCGCTGCTCCTGGGTCTGTACGGTGCCGGTGGCGACCTGATCTCGGTCGGGGCCATCGGCTCATTCCCAGCAGCGCGGCGCAAGGAACTATTCGCCGAGCTGGCGCCCCTGGTCACGCCCCTGGATGGCCACCCCTGGGCGGCACCGGACACCTTCGAGAAGAACCGTTGGAATAGCAGCAAGGATCTGTCGTTTACACCATTGCGGCCGGAGTTGGTGGCCGAGGTGCGGTACGAGCACATGCAGGGCACCCGCTTTCGGCATCTGGCCCAGTTCAACCGGTGGCGACACGACCGGGATCCGCACTCGTGCACCTTCGCTCAGCTTGAGGAAGTCGTCAGCTATGACCTGGCCGACATCCTCGGATAGGGGAACACCATGCAAGCACCACTGTTCGGCACATTCGTCACGCCTAGCACTGCCAATCCGCAAAAGGTCCTCGACCTAGCAGTCGCGGCTGATGTCGGCGGGCTCGACCTGGTGACATTTCAAGACCACCCCTATCAACCGGCACTGCTGGACTCGCCGACATTGCTGTCATTCGTCGCTGCCCGCACCTCCCGGGTGCACCTCAGTGCCAACGTGACCAACCTGTCGCTGCGACCTCCGACCACCCTGGCCCGAGCAGCCACCACCCTGGACATCCTCTCCGGAGGCCGATTCGAGCTTGGTCTGGGCACCGGCGCTTTTCCCGAAGCGATCCGAGCAATGGGCGCCACCCCGCTCACGGGTGGCAACGCCGTCCGGGCATTGAGCCAAGCCATCGCTCTGATCCGTGACATCTGGGATACCGAGACCGCCGGGGGTGTCCGCTTCGATGGTGAGAACTTCACCGCCCGGGGCATCAAACGCGGGCCGGCCACCCCACATCCCATCAGCATCTGGGTTGGTGCCTATGGCCCCAAGATGCTTAGGCTAACCGGGCAGGTAGCCGATGGCTGGCTCCCGACCCTGGAGTACATCGAGGGCGGTCTGGCGGGGGTTCGCGCCATGAACGCTCGCATCGATGCCGGAGCTGTTCACGCTGATCGGGCACCCGCACAAGTGCTCCGCCTGATCAACGTCATGAACCCTGCCATGACCGCCACCACATCGGGATTCCTCCACGGCCCGGTCCAAGCCTGGATTGAGCAGTTAACTGAAGCAATCAGCTCGCGCACTCTTGACGGGGTACTCATTGGCGGCGATGACCTTGAGATGACGCAGCGGTTCGCCTCCGAGGTCGCCCCCGCTGTACGCGAGGCGGTCAGCCACCTCCGCCCCCAGGAGTAGTCGAGGCTCGTGCTATAGGAGGATGCCAGGATGATTTCAGAGTCTCTACCCTGAGTACGGTGAGTGAGACCATGGGCCAGCAGCGACCCAGGCCAGCGGGATTGGCTGACGCTGTTGTGGCCATGGTGCTGCTGCTCTTGTCCAGCGCCATCAACTTCGCCTATCTGTCCAACTTCATCCTGGTGAGTGAAGATGTCGACCGGGCCGCCGTGGCGTTCATTTTCGGTCTGCTCCAAGTAGCTGCGCTGATCTGGCGGCGGAGGCATCCGGTGTGGTCCGCCGTCGCGGTCGGTACCTTTGCGGTCGGCCACTACGCCGTCGGCGTTGCCTTCCTGCCTTCCGATGTTGCGGTACTCATCGCGCTTTATTCCATCACGGTCTACGGCACCAGCAGGTCCAGCCAGGTCGCGATCGCCGCTGCATTCTTCGGTGCTTTCATGCAGGGCGCCGCTCCGATTATTGGCATCGGTGGTCAGCCATTCAGCCTGAGCGATCGTGCGATCATGTTCGTCTTCGTCTTTGGTGGCTGCCTGGCATTGGCGTTGGCGGCTTGGGGGCTGGGCTTGGTACGACGGGCCCAGCTGATGCAGCAGGAGTCCTGGGCCGAGCGAGCAACCCGCCTTGAGCATGAACGCGACCAGCAAGCTCAACTAGCGACTCAAGCCGAACGCACCCGCATCGCCCGCGAAATGCATGACATCGTGGCGCACTCGCTATCGGTGGTGATAGCCCAAGCCGATGGTGGTCGCTACGCGGCGCGCGCCGATCCCGATGCCGCCGCTCGGGCCCTGCTGACCATCTCCGAGACCGGCCGGGCGGCCCTTGCTGATATGCGTCGTATTCTTGGGATCCTGCGGACGGAACAGGGCAATCGCGCAGAGCTGGTTCCACAACCCAGCAATGCCGATATCCGCTCGCTGGTCGCCAGCGTTCGCGATACCAGACCGGTATCCCTGGTCGAGATGGGAACGCCGCGACCGCTGCCCCCTGGAATCGGAACCACCTTGCACCGCTTGGCCCAGGAGGCCCTCACCAATGTCATCAAGCATGCTGGACCACAGGCGAGCGCCACGGTGATGTTGAACTGGCACCCCGGCCACGTCGTCCTGCAGATCGATGATGACGGCCGCGGAGCCGCTTCACGGTCAACAGATTCCGGTCACGGCGTCCTGGGGATGCGTGAACGTGCCACGATGCTCGGCGGCACGCTGAGCGCCGGGCCGCGTTCTGGCGGTGGATACCGTGTCCGTGCTGAAATTCCCATCCCGGTTGCCGCTAGCGAGGAGACTCAATGACCACTGCCGAGTTCACCACCACCGAACCCTGCAGTCCCATCAAGGTTGGTCTGGTCGACGACCAGCAGCTGGTGCGAGCCGGCTTTGCCCTGGTGATCAATTCTCAATCTGACATGGAGGTGGTTGTCGAGGCGGGCGACGGTGAGGCTGCGCTGACGCAACTGCACCGGCACCAGGTCGATGTGGTGTTGATGGATGTCCGGATGCCGAAGCTAGATGGGCTCGCTACCACCGCTGCCCTATGCGAGACCCGCGAAAACTTGCCGCCCGGTCCCAGGGTCATCATCCTGACGACCTTCGACCTGGACGAATACGTGCTAGCTGCCATCAAGGCTGGAGCCAGCGGGTTCCTGCTCAAGGACACCCCGCCGGAGGGGATGCTGGAGGCTATCCGCACCGTTCACCGCGGCGACGCCGTCATTTCGCCCTCGTCAACCAAGCGCCTGATCAGTCACGTGGCGACGGCGCTACCCGGGGCTGATCGCACCTCACCTCAGGTCCTGGACTCCCTCACCGAGCGAGAACGTGAGGTCCTGGTGCTAATGGCCAAGGGGCGTTCCAATTCTGAGATCGCCTCGGATCTGTTCGTGGTGGAGGCCACTGTCAAGACCCATGTCGGGCACGTCTTGGCCAAATTGCAGGCACGAGATCGGGTCCAGGCAGTGGTGATCGCCTATGAGACGGGCCTGGTGACCCCGGGCGCCTAGCGACCGCCGCAGCCTTGCCCCGAGCTTGCCTGCTGTGGCAACCGTGGGCGGGATGCCCGTGCGCTACTGGCTGGCCCGGATGCTGGCCTCAAGCCAGCTAGCGTTGCACGATCAGGCTGGCTCGGTCGCGGGTGCTGGCAACGACCTGGGCATTGGTCTGATCCGACCCGTAGGTGAAGGCACGGGCTTGGTCTGGGCTCTTCCCACTTTCGACGTGGCGCTCATACAGTCGCTGCTGTCGAAGATCCTCGTCAACGGTGAGAAACCAGCTCTCATCCAGCAGGTCAGCAATGCCTACCCACGGTTGCTCCTCGACCAGCAGGTAGTTCCCTTCGGTCAACACCACCCGGGTAGCTTGGGGCACGGCGATAGCCGAACCGATTGATTCCTCCAGGCCCATCCGACGATACTGCGGGGCGTAGACCACGGGTTCGAGGTTGCGCCGCAGGCGCTTCAGGAGCGCGAGATAGCCGCCACCGTCAAAGGTATCGAGCGCACCTTTGCGGTCGGCGCGCCCCAGTCGTTCGAGTTCATCCTGCGCGAGGTGAAAGCCATCCATCGGTACAACAACGGTGGGCAGTCCCGCATCAGCCAATATCGGCATGAGCTGTTGCACCAGCGTCGACTTCCCCGCTCCCGGTGCCGCGACGACGCCGATCATCACTCGGTCATGGCGCTGAGCCAGCTTCGTGACCCGGTTCGCCAGCGTTGTGTTGTCGGTCATGACCGCTGCGCCTGAGCCGATGCATACAAGCAGAGGGTGGCTGCCATCGCCAGATTGAGACTCTCAGCCTTCCCGTGGATGGGGATCCGCACCACCGCGTCAGCGAGCTCGCGGTCCTGGGCCGACAAACCGTGGGCTTCGTTGCCAAAGATCCACAGCGTGGGCTGCTGCAAGGGTGCCTCCTCGAGGGTGAGGGTCCCCGCACCATCGGCTGCCAAGATCTGCACCCCACGGGCACGTGCCTGCCCCACCACGTCGGCTAGTTCCTGTCCAGATTGGACCGGCAGGTGAAACAGGGAGCCGGCCGTTGATCGCACCACTTTAGGGTTGTGCGGGTCAACACTGCCGGTGGTGAAGGTGACAGCATCAGCACCGGCGGCATCCGCAGCTCGGATCACGGTTCCGGCATTGCCGGGATCCTGGACGCGGGCCAGGCATACGAGAAGTTTCGCCTGCGGGCCCGGCGGTGGGGGCGCCTGCGAGTGAACCACGGCTAGCATGCCTTGAGCATCAGGGCTCATGGCCACCAGCACATCGGGTTCGGTCTCGTGCAGGTGGATGCTGCTTTGGCGGGCATGGTCGACGATGTCTGGGTGGGCGCGTTGGGCCTCGCAGGTGAGGTAGAGGTCACGAACCTGGCTGGGCGCATAGCGAACCACCTCCCGCACCCCTTGCGGACCTTCGACGAGGAATTGCCCGTATTTGGTGCGTGCCCGTGCGTGCCCAAGGGCACGGATGGCTTTGACTCGATCGGCTCGAGGGTTGGACAGGATCGCTGGCACCAATTCATCCTGCCAGAACCAATGCCCCCGCCACCAAGTAGTGGCGGGGGCATTGGGTCAGAAGTGATCTACGCGGCCGGGTTTGCCGGTGCGTTGACATCCTCGGGGAGGGCGTTTCGTGCGACCTCGACAAGCGCGGTGAATGCAGCGGCGTCGCTGACTGCGATCTCCGCCAGTGCGCGGCGGTCAACCTCGACTTCAGCGGCCTTCAGGCCCTGGATGAGTCGGTTGTAGGTGAGCCCGTTAGCGCGGGCAGCCGCGTTGATCCGTTGGATCCACAGACGACGGAAGTCACCCTTGCGAGCCCGGCGGTCGCGGTAGGCGTAGGTCAGGGAGTGGGTAACCTGCTCTTTGGCCTTACGGTATAGGCGCGAACGCTGCCCACGGTAACCGCTAGCGCGCTCGAGGGTTGCCCGGCGCTTCTTCTGGGCGTTTACTGCCCGCTTGACGCGTGCCACGTCGTACTCCTTGCGTAGTGAGGTTTGGGGGCGTCGGCGTTACTTGCCGAGCATCTTCTTGACGTTCTTCACGTCGGCGGGGGCGACCAGGGTGTCGCTTGCCAGGCGTGCGGCCTGGCGCGCGCTGCGCTCCTGGAACTTGTGCACGTGGCGGGCCCGCTGGCGCATGATCTTGCCACTTCCAGTGACGCGAAAGCGCTTCTTGGCGCCCGAATTCGTCTTGTTCTTTGGCATGGGTTTCTCTCTGATATGTGGGCGGATCAGCTAGCTTCAGCCGTCGATTCGGAGTTGGACTCCTTGGCGCGTCGACGCTGTTCTCGCTGTGCTTCGGACTTCTTCTTGTTCGGTCCGAGCACCATGGTCATGTTGCGGCCATCCAGCCGCGGAGTGGATTCAACGTGGCCCAGTTCGGCGACATCCTCGGCGAGGCGCTGGAGCAATCGCATACCCATTTCGGGGCGGGACTGCTCGCGACCGCGGAACATGATCATCACCTTGACTTTGTCGCCGCCCTTGAGGAACCGCTCAACGTGGCCCTTCTTGGTGCCGTAGTCATGCGGATCGATCTTGAGGCGGAACCGGATTTCCTTGAGGACCGTGTTGGCCTGGTTGCGACGTGCGTCGCGCGCCTTCATGTCCGATTCGTACTTGAACTTGCCATAGTCCATGAGTTTGGCAACCGGCGGACGGGCGTCGGGCGCAACCTCGACTAGGTCAAGATCGGCCTCTGCGGCCAGCCGCAGCGCATCCTCAACGCGGACGATGCCAACTTGCTCGCCGTTCGGGCCAACCAGACGCACCTCGGCTACCCGGATGCGATCGTTGATGCGTGGCTCGCTGATGTGTACTCCTTGGGTTCGATGATCACCGCCGCACACGGGAAAGGCCCCCGGTGCGGATACACACGGAGGGCCCAGGGGTTGCGTTCAAGCAACCGGTCAACCCGGGCCCTGTCGCGCTTCGCCGTGGCGAGCCAGTGGGGCCAAGGTGGGAGGAATCTCCGCTTGCATCATGGTCAGAACCCCTAGGAACATCTAGCGACCCAGACCAATCGGTCGTATCTAGCCTAACAGACGATCACACATGTGTCGGCCGGCAGCTGAGCCCGCAGCCGCGCTCGGCCGACGGCACGTCGCCACCAGCGACGCGCCTGACCATGTGTGCGAAGATCGATCCATCGGCGCAACGCCATCGAGATCATTGGCCGAGGCACCCGGATAGCTTCCGGAAATCCGAGGGACCTAGCTGAGCTCGAAATCTTGCTGAGTAATGCTGCCAGTCATGACGGCGTCGTTATTGGCAATGAGGAGGCAGGTGATATCGCGGTCACCAACTTCCCAAGTAGCCTCCACCGGAAAGAAGGTGTACAGGCCAAGGTCCGAGGTGTCCAGGTCGGCGGGCAACGCCTCCTCCACCGCAGGGCTACAGAAGGCATCGACCTCATCGGCGACAACGTCGTCGCCCGGAAAGTCCCCATCGTCCATAGTCAGCTCGACGATGACCTCGGCCGTGTGCGGATCGGCACACGGAACCTGGTCGAGCGTTCGCCGCTCGTTGTAGTCGAGAGTGGCAAGACAGTTGCCAACCGAAAGGTCGATGTCACGGACATCCTGCGGACTGTCCACATCCCCTGAGCCAGACGAATCGCCGGAGGCAGAAGAATCGTCACCGCTCAGGAGACCACGAATGAGGAAGAAGCCACCAACCAGGACCAGGGCCGCGACCACGATTCCGACAATGAGCACGGGAGCATTGGACTTGCGTGGCGGCGGGCCACCGTATCCCCCCATTCCGGGCTGTCCCGGCATCTGCTGACCGAACTGGCCCGGCTGAGGCTGACCGAACTGGCCCGGCTGCTGCGGCACCGGCTGACCTGGCTGAGGCTGACCAAACTGGCTCGGCTGCTGCTGTGGTTGCTGTTGGTTCGGGTCCCATGGCGTAGTCATGGCCTTATCCCCCATCACGTCGGTTGGACTCTAGGCAACAGCGGCGAATCCGCATGACTTACCAAAAGCCTGCTGTCAAGGTATCACCCTCGACGACACCTGCTAACTGGATCTGCCCGCGCGTAGCTTAATCGTGAGCGAGTCAACCCACTGCGCGATGCCCTCATCCTGTGAGAGTTTCTGGCTCAGTTCCTGCACCACTGCCGCAACCCTGGCCTTGGCCAACCTGTGCGTCAACGTGAGTTCAACCACGATCTCGGTGACCTCGCCAGCAACAATTCGCACCTCTTGCACCTGCGGCAACCCGGCGATCGCTCGAACTGCGGCATCGGTGACGGCCGGGTTGTGAACTGCCGGAATCCACTCCTGCCCCAGCGCCACAGCCCGCACGGCCGGGCGCCCGACCTGGACCGCACCAGGTCCGCCAGGATCCAGCACCAGCACCCCATCGGCCTCGGCTGCGGCCGCTAACGCTGCGCGCCGCCCCTGAGTTGGAACCGGTCGGGCATCGGCACGCCAGGCGGCCATCGTCGCCATACTGCTAAACACTGGAAGCCCGGCCCGCCCATCGGGCAATGCCACGGTCACCATCGCCGTGTGTGCGAGCTTCTCCCCCACGATTTCATCAGGAGCCTTGCCTTGTTGCAGCTCATCAAGGCGCGCCACCACAGGCACCAATACCCGATCCGTGCGCAGCGCGGCAACGACTGCCGCACGCCGTTCCTGTGGCCGAGGCAGCGCGATCGCCGCGGCTAGCTGCTGCGGTGCCGTGCCATCATCATGAGCAAAAGCTGAGGTCGGCGGCAGTTGCGCGGCTGCCATTAGGGGCGTCCAGCGATCTCCAAGGCCTGGGGCAGCGTGAACGCTCCGGCGTACAGCGCTTTGCCAACGATCGCCCCTTCGACCCCCACCTCAACCAGCGCCGTCAATGCGCTGATGTCATCGAGGCTGGAAATGCCCCCTGAGGCAACCACCGGTGCCGAGGTCGACCGGCACACCTGTTGGAGCAGGTCCACATTTGGGCCTCGCATCGTCCCATCTTTGGTGACGTCGGTCACCACGTAGCGCGAGCAGCCGTCGGCGTCCAGGCGGGCCAGTGTTTGCCAGAGGTCGCCACCTTCTTTGGTCCAGCCACGAGCCGCCAGGGTGCTGCCACGAACGTCCAGCCCCACGGCAATCCGGTCACCGTGGCGGGCAATCACACCAGCGGTCCACTCCGGGTTCTCCAAGGCCGCCGTCCCCAGATTGACGCGGCGGCACCCGGTCGATAGCGCGCGTGCCAACGACTCGTCGTCCCGGATCCCGCCCGAGAGCTCAACCTTGACATCGAGCATTCCAACCACCTGGGCCAACAGCTCTGCGTTGGATCCTCGCCCAAACGCAGCATCGAGGTCGACCAGATGAATCCACTCGGCACCATCACGCTGCCAGGCCAGCGCAGCCTCGATCGGGCTGCCGTAGGTGGTCTCCGAACCTGCTTCACCTTGGACCAACCGGACCGCCTGGCCATCGGCCACATCAACGGCGGGAAGTAGTTGAAGTCGGCTCACATCTGTCCTTTCACAGGGAGGTCACCCAGTTGCGCAACAACTGCGCACCGGCGTCACCGGATTTCTCCGGGTGGAATTGGGTAGCGGCCAACGGTCCGTTCTCGACGGCGGCCACGAACCGGGTTGCGCCGTGCATGGCCCACGTGGTGCGCACGTAGTCAGGTGCCGTGCGGGCGGCGTATGAGTGCACGAAGTAGAAGCGCTCCTCGGCCACACCATCCAAGAGCACGGTATCGACGGGGGGTTCCACCCGTGACCACCCCATGTGCGGCACTACCGGTGCGTCCAAGCGTTCCACCAGCCCCGGCCACTGACCCAGCCCCTGCGTGCGCTCGCCGTGTTCGACACCGCCATCGAACATCACTTGCAACCCGACACAGATCCCCAGCACTGGTCTGCCACCAGCCAGTCGGCGCTCAATGATCCGCGGCGCGCCCACGTCGATCAGGGCCTGCATCACGTGGGCGTAGGCACCCACACCCGGGACCACCAGCCCGCTGGCTTCACTGGCAGCTGCAGGGTCTGCAGTCAACTCCACCTGCGCCCCGACCCGCTCAAGTGCCCGCACCGCTGACCGCACATTGCCGGAGCCATAGTCGAGGACCACCACGCTCACCGTCATGAGGGCGGCTTCCGGCGAAACCTGCGGAACGGCCCACGCCGCGCTCGGGGCGCTCGCCCCGGGCTGATGGCTTGCGGGGCATCCGCAGGCGTCACCGTTCCCAGCAATAGTTGCTCCACGACGTCGTCGGCCTGGGCAAGGATCAATCCGGCCGATACTTCCTCGGCTGAGCGCTCTCCCGCCAACCACTGGCTGGCAGCAATCGATCCGACCAGGCCCTCATCACCCTCACCCAGGCGCGATACCAGCAGCACCGCCCCATAGCGGGAGGTCCGCGAAAGCGTGCTTGCCATGCTCCGAGCAATCTGCGGCGCCTGACCTAACAACTCATCCATCTCAGATTCCGAGTCGCGTTCAATGATCCTGGCCGCCACCGCACCTTGGCGCGTGGGAATCGCATAGGCCTCGATACCGGCCAGCGAACACACACCGGCCAGCGCTGGTGCCGAAGCGAGCGGCGTCAGCACCAGCGCCAGGATGGCCTTCGGTGCAGGTTCTTCAGGATCACCGAAGGCTTTGGCAAATTCGGCGTCGAAGTCAAAGTCCTCGGGCAACGACCCATCCGGCTCAGTCACAGCGCACCCTTGGTGGATGGCACCCCCACCACCCGCTCATCGGGTGCCACTGCCGCACGCAGCGCCCGGGCCAGCGCCTTGAATTGGGCTTCCACGATGTGGTGCGGGTCGCGGCCTGCGAGGACCCGTACGTGCAGGCAAATCGCGGCGTGGTGCGCGATCGACTCCAGCACGTGCCGGGTCAGTGACCCAGTGAAATGCCCGCCGATCAGGTGATATTCCTGCCCGCTCGGCTCGCCCGTGTGAACCAGGTAGGGGCGGCCGGACACGTCGACCACCGCCTGCGCCAACGCTTCATCGAGCGGTACGAGGGCGTCACCGAACCGGCTGATTCCGGCTTTGTCACCAAGCGCCTGCCGGAGCGCTTGCCCCAGACTGATCGCTACGTCTTCGACGGTGTGGTGAACATCGATATCGGTGTCACCGGAGGCCCGCACCGTCAGGTCGATCAATGAGTGCTTGCCGAGGGCGGTCAGCATGTGGTCATAGAACGGCACGGTGGTGGCAATCTCGGTGGTCCCGGTGCCATCCAAGTTGAGCTCCACCAGCACGGTGGACTCACTGGTGGTTCGCTCCACCCGCCCAGTTCGCGCGCTATCGCTCATCTGGCGGTCACCTCCTTAAGTGCGTTTTCAAATGCGTTCATGTCCTGCGGGGTACCGATGCTGACCCGCAGGTATTCCTGAGGTCCAGTCTGACGTATCAGCACGCCGCGATCGAGTAGGCCCTGCCATACAGCATGCCGGTCCTCGAATAGTCCGAACAACACAAAATTGGCGTCGGAGTCGACTGCTTGAAATCCCTGCGCTCGCAGCCAGTGCACGCATCGATCACGACCATCGCGGATCGCGGCCACCTGTTGCTGCAGCAGGTCGGCGTGCGCCAGGGCGGCCCGTGCCGCCGCCTGGGTAATCGTCGAGAGGTGGTAGGGCAGCCGCACCACCCGCAGGGCATCGATAAGTTCCGGGGCTGCGGCCAGGTACCCGACCCGTGCTCCGGCGTAGGCAAAGGCCTTGGACATGGTGCGGGAAACCGCGAGATGCGAGAACTGCGGCAGCAGTCCCAGGGCGCTCGGCACTGCGGCGCGCCGGAATTCGGCGTAGGCCTCGTCGATGACCAGCACGCTTGGTCCGCCATCCGGGCCGGAGGTTCTGGTCACTTCGGCTAGATAACGGGTGGTCTCGATGGGCAATGCCGTCCCGGTGGGATTGTTCGGGCTGGCGAGCAGCACCACAGCTGGGCGGACCTGGGTGATCGTCGCAGCTGCTCGTTGCGGGTCGAGGGTGAAGTCTGGTTCCCGCTCCCCCAGCACCCACTGCGTGAGTGTGTCGCGAGCATATTCGGGGTACATCGAATATGTGGGGGCGAAGCTCAGTGCCGCGCGGCCGGGGCCACCGAAGGCCTGCAGCATGTGCAACATCACTTCATTGGAACCGTTGGCAGCCCACAGCTGCGCAGGATCGATGTTGGCTCCCGACTCGTGAGCCAGATAGCCGACCAGATCCTGGCGCAGGGCAAGAAAGTCGCGGTCCGGGTACCGGTTCAGACCTGCGACCGCGGCTCGGACGGCGTCTGCCGCAGCTTCCACGACCGCCGCGGGTGGCTGGTACGGGTTCTCGTTGACGTTGAGCAGGTGCGGCACGTGCAGCTGTGGGGCGCCGTACGGCTCCAGACCGATCAAATCGGATCGCAACGGAAGGCTCACGGGCGATTAGTCTAGATGCTCGCCCCGATGATCGGTCCGACCGGTCACGGTGGCGCAACGTCGACGACTGGCATGGGGGGTTTGATGGAGTGGGGTTCGTGGGCTGAATGGACCGCTGCCTTCGGCGGATTGGCCGCGGTGGTCGCTGCCACGGTCGCTGGATACTACGCGCGCAAGGCTTTCAACCTCGAACGCGACCGGGAAGAGGAAGCAGAGCAGTCCCGCAGGCGGGAGCAAGCGTCAAAGATCTCTGCCTGGCCCAGTACCCGGGTGCGGGACAAGGTGTTCGGCATCGTGTTGACCAACGCCTCTGACGCTCTGGTGTACGACGTCGCCCTGTCGGTGCAGTCCGAGGACTTCGGCAATAGCAACCAGCGGCTGCGCTTCCTCCCGCCGGGAAGCTACTTTGTGCGGACCCGCAAGTGGAACAACTTCCCGGACCGTATCGGTGAGCTGGCCTCGTTTCGACCGGTGATGAGCACCGACAAGATCGGCCTGGAACTGTCGTTCGCCGATGCCAAGGGTGTGGCTTGGCGGCGGATGAACAATGGTGAACTGATCGGTTGACGTAGAGCGTCGATTTCGGTCTCGAGCCACCGGCAGGGCTTGACCTGGTTCTGACCAGTTGCCGGGAACTGACCGTGAGTGTGTAGATGACTGTCGGGATCACCAAGGCGTACCGGCAAGCGGTGGGCGGCAGGCCCGCAATTTGGGCGTACCCAATGTTGAGCGGGACGGCGATGGCGATGGCGATCAGGGTGACTCCGGCTAGCAGCTCGGTGCCAGATTCTGGCGGGTGCGGCCCGGGATCAGGGTGCGCGCAGGTTCAGTCACGGACGCACCGGAAGGACACGTGCGCCATTCCGGTGTCCTCGCTCTGCGGTGATCGGGCCGCTGGCCGAAATCGCAGACAGTAGTCGGGTGAGCATAAGAATGAGCCGCCTTTGAGAACGCGCCGGGGAATGGTTGAGCCCGGCTCTGCACTGGTGTGCGCCAGCAGGTTGGGCCGGGAGCCGACGTCGAGGGCGGTGCCGGGTGGCAGGTGTATCGGGGTGTAGTAGTCGCTGGTCCATTCCCAGGCGTTTCCGATCATGTCGAACAGTCCGTAGCCGTTGGCCGGGTACGAACCAACGGGGGCGGTGCCGCCGACCCCGTGGTTGTCGTAGGGAAACCGGCCCAGCCAGGTGTTGGCTTGGGCTTGCCCGTCCGGATAGGGCTCATTACCCCAGGCGAACTTCCGTCCGACGCCGCCACCACGAGCGGCGTACTCGTGCTCGGCTTCGGTTGGTAGCCGCAGCCCGGCCCAGTCGCAGTAGGCCAAGGCATCCGGGTAGGCCACATGCACGACTGGGTGATGGAGCCAGTCGGTATAGCTTGACCCTGGCCCAAGCGGGTACCGCCAGCAGGCACCAGGTTGCCATCGCCACCACAACCGCCAATTGTTGAGGTTGACCGGGCCGCAGGTGGGTTGAAACAGCATGGATCCTGGAACTAGGTCTGCTGGGTTGGCCCCGGGGAAATCGGCTGGTTCCAGGGGTTGTTCAGCGACGGTGCGGTAGCCGGTGGCGTCGATAAACTCGGCGTATTGGGCGTTCGTCACCTGGTACCGGTCGATGGCGAAGCTGGCGATGGGGCGTTCGTGGACCGGGGACTCGTCGGGGTAGAAGTCGGCCGAGCCCATCAGTAGTGTGCCCGCCGGGATCGTCACCATGTCGCGCTCGGCGTCGCTCATGTCCCCCACCGTAGTCGGCGGGTTGTCCGGGCATCCCGGTTGCCGGGGGCTCAAGCCGGGTGGCCGGGTGCCACGGGTCAGCGGCCAGGGCGGCATTGGTGTGAGGTTCGCGCTCCTAGTGGACCACGGAACCGGCGCAGGTCCGGCGTCGAGTTGGCTCAGCTAGGCAGCTCACTGATCATGATCCGCATCCGGTCGATTTCGCCCTGCTGCACGGCGATGACCTCCTGCGCCATCTCCCGCACCTGCGGCACGGTGCCAGCTGCGAGCTCGTCATTGGCCATATCGATCGCACCCTGGTGGTGGAAGATCATCCCTTCTAGCCACGCTTGGTCAAATTCAGCCCCGGTGAGGGTGGCCAGGTGCGTGAGTTCGTCGCGGGTCATCATGCCGGGCATGACGTGATCTTCGTGGTCGGCTGGATCCAGCACCTCGTAACCCCAGTCTTGCGCAACCCACCAGCTCATCTGTTCGATTTCTGGGCCTTGTGCGGCCTCAATCTCGTCGGCGAGTGCTAGCAGCTCCTCGTTGTCGGAGTGCTGGCGTGCGAGATCGACGAGGTCGAGGGCTTGCATGTGGTGGCCGATCATCATCTGGGCAAAGTTGATGTCAGCAGGGGCTGGCTCTACCCCCGGCGGGAGCGGCTGCGGCGTGAACGGCTCGGCTGCCGGGGTGGCCGCCTGCGTGTGGGTCACCGTCGGTTCTGCGGTTGCCACAGACGCGGCGGTGCTCGGCGTCTGATCGCCGGAACCGGAGCCGCCACAGGCGGTCAGCGTCGTGAGCAGGACTAGCAGGCTGAGGGCACGCGAACGCATCCGCCAATCTTAGGCACGGTCCCCTGAGATGTAGTCGGCACCGGAGAGCGGGCGAAGAACGGGGCTACGAGGCGATCACCAGCGATCATAACTCTCCAATGGGTGCCCGCTCCCGGCGCGTCACCTGCAGAGTATAAACGTTTGCTCGTTGATGCGGCGGGTCCTCGCTAACCTGGGTGGCATGAGTGATACCGCGGCGCTCCCAGCTTTGCAGTGGTCAGGATTGGTGAAGCAGTTCGGGCAGAATGTCGCCGTCGCTGGCATTGATCTGATCGTTCCTACTGGGTCCTTCTACGGCTTGGTCGGCCCGAATGGGGCAGGTAAGACGACGTCGCTTTCGATGGCGACCGGGTTGCTTCGCCCTGATGCAGGCAGCGTCTACGTTCACGGCAGCGACGTCTGGGCACACCCGGTCGAGGCGAAGGCGATGATTGGGAATCTGGCCGACGGTGTTCGCCTGTTCGACCGGCTCACCGGCGAGCAGCTCATCACCTACACCGCGATGCTGTTTGGCGTGGACCGCGCCGAGATCCCCGGGCGGGTGTCCGATCTGCTAGATCTGATGGATCTGGGTGATGCGGCAGGAACTATCGTGGCGGATTACTCCGCCGGGATGACCAAGAAGGTGGCGCTCGCCTGCGCTCTGGTGCACGCACCGAAGGTGCTGGTGCTGGATGAGCCATTTGAATCAGTCGATCCAGTTTCGGCCGCCAATATTGAGGATGTGTTGCGAAGCTATACCGCCTCAGGCGGGACGGTGATCGTCTCGAGCCATTCGATGGATCTGGTGCAACGTATGTGCGACCACGTCGCCGTCATCTCGGCCGGTCGGGTATTGGCCGCGGGCTCCACGGCCACGGTCCGTGGAGAGCAGACCTTGCAGGATCGATTCGTTGAGCTGGTCGGTGGCCGCCACACCTCGGAGGGTCCGCAGTGGTTGCAACAGTCGTAAAGCTGCGGTTCCGGGCGCAGTGGAACTCTCTGTCCGCCAACGTCTGGCGCCTCATTGGGTTTGCCTTCGGTGTTGTTGGTGGCCTGGGTGGCCTTGCTCTGGTCATGGTGTTGTCAGTTTTTGCGGCAGCCAGTGGCGCCTCAGTTGACACCAAGCGTCTGATCATGGTGGCGCTCGGAAGTTTGGTGCTGATCGGTTGGGTCCTAGGCCCCGTCCTGGTCGCAGGGATTGACAGCACGGTCGATGCTGATCGGCTAGCTTCGTTCCCGCTCTCGATGTCTCAGGTGATGGTGGCGCTAGCGGCGGTCGGGTTGACGGGGGTGCCAGGGATCGTCACCACCGCGACAGCCCTGATAGCAGCCATCGCCTGGTTGCCTTCGGTAGCCGCCATGGCGGTGGCGGTCCCTGCGGCCCTGGTGGCCGCAGCAACGTGCGTCGTCGCTAGTCGCGCGGTGGGCGCGCTAGCCACTGGCCTTGGCAGCAATAGACGAGGTCGCGAAGCCGTCAGCACGGTCCTGCTCGTCGTGCTGATGTTTGCCGGACCGATCACCCTGGGAGTGCTCTATCTCCTCGACAATGGAGCGGGCATCCTGGATCGGTTGAGCACGGCCATCGAGATCCTCGCCTGGACGCCGTTGGGGGCCTCCTGGGCTGTTCCAGCAGATTTTGCCAGTGGGAACGTGATCGCAGGGCTGGGCCGCGCGGCCATTGCTGTGGGGACCCTCGGGGCGCTGTGGGCAACGTGGCGCTGGGCGTTGCTGGCCACGTTGACCTCACCCCCACAGTCGTCTTCATATTCGGTAGCACGAGGAAAACTCGGCTGGTTCGGGCGGCTGCCCACGGGTCCGGTGGGGGCAACCTGGGCTCGGAGTCTGGCGTCGTGGTTTCACGACCCACGGTATTCGCGCCAGTTGATTCTGATCCCGATCCTGCCCGTGGTCTTTGCATTCACCGGCGGTGTCACCGGACCGATGTTCATCGTCTCGGCCGTGGTGGCTGCCTTGACCTTGGCGTTGGCGACTTACACCGACCTTTCCTACGACGGGACGGCGTTCGCCACCGTGCTCGCTTCCGGCATTCGAGGTCGAGATGATCGCCTGGGCCGCTTGCTGGGTTCTGCCTGCCTGGGGCTGCCACTGGTCCTGATCATCGCCGTCGTCACCGCGGGCCTGGCCGGTGCATGGTCGTCGTTGCCCGCTATCGCTGGAGCGAGCCTGGCAGTGGTGCTGGCTGGGTTGGGTGTGACGGCGGTGTCCTCAGCTCTGATCATTTCCCCGGTGCCGGAGCCTGGTGCGAACCCGTTCAAGAGCGTTCCTGGTCAGACTTTCGTCAATGGGCTCTTGGTCTTCGTCGTGGTCGGAGCAACCGTGGCGGTGTCTGTCCCCTCGCTGGGGTTGTTCATCGCGGCATTGCTGCTTGACTCAATCGTTCTGGGCTGGGTAACGCTGGCCGTCGGCATCGCTACCGGCTTTGCCTGCACCTGGGGCGGGATCACGATTGGCGGCCGGATCTTTGATCACCGCGCTCCCGAACTTCTTGCCGCTATCAAAGAGCTTCCACGATAGCTTCGCGAGCCCGGGGTGGACTGGCCACGAGACGATGAAGCGCGGCAGCCACCGAATCCATCAGCCCCGCACGCCCGCCATCGCCCTCATCCCGACGATGCCTCGGGGCACACAAAGGATGGGCAGGGTGCCCCTGACACGCTGATCCCACAGGTACTTTGGCCATAGTTCTCAGGGGGCGCCCGCTCCCGAGAGCGGGCGAAGACGACCTATTCATTACGAGTGAATCGCTCTGCCGAGGCACCTCACTGGGTGCCCGCTCCGGAGAGCGGGCGAAGCCGCAGCCACAGCCAACGCCTTCTTACGCCGGGCAATAAGCCTCAATGGGTGCCCGCTCCGGAGAGCGGGCGAAGCGCCGGGCCGACCCGGCCAACGCCTACCCGACTGTGCCTCACTGGGTGCCCGCTCCGGAGAGCGGGCGAAGCCCATGGGCGCGAATACGGGCGTGGTTTCCGCTTCCCGGCCTCAATGGGTGCCCGCTCCGGAGAGCGGGCGAAGACTGATGACCCGGATCGGTCGCAAA
>JBKEBC010000051.1:0-11942 GCA_047972965.1 Beutenbergiaceae bacterium
CCCGATGCTGCAGGGCCAGGCCACAGCACCCTACGTTTCAGCTGAACTCTCCGCACGGGTCGGCGTTTCACGTGAAACTGTCGCGACGTGAGCAGACGGGCCCGAACGCTGCAGCCGACCCTGGCGCGCCCGGCTACTCGCAATACTGCGCGGCGGCCTCAGCACCAAGCGTGCCGGCGTCATAGGCCTCAATCGCTGCGACCTTCGGGCCAGAACTGGAATTGGGGTCAAACGTGTAGCACAACCATTCACGAACTAGGCGACGCGCGAGCTCGATACCCACGACCCGTTGACCCATGCACAGCACTTGCGCGTTGTTTGATAGCACCGAACGCTCGACGGAGAACGAATCGTGGGCCGTCACCGCCCGCACGCCGGCCACCTTGTTGGCGGCGATGGCCATACCCAGACCTGTGCCACACACCAAGAGCGCGCGATCGGCCTCACCATCGGCCACTAGCTTGGCCGCTGCGACCGCGATGTGGGGGTAGTCGGTCACGCCATCGGCACCGACACCCAGATCCGTCACCGAGGACACCAGTTCATGATCAGCCAGATCGCCCTTCAGCACGCTCTTGTAGTCATAGCCGGCGCTATCCGCACCCAAAGCCACCCGCAATCCCATGTCACAACCCTTCGTTGGATACCCAAGAGCCCCATGCACAGAGCGCGCTGGCGGCCCACTCATTTCTCAACCTTAGGTCATCTGCCACCGAGTGCAGCAGGTATACCGGTTCCGACCCAACCGGACCTACCGCCGGACCTCAACTATCCGGGTCAGGTCCCCATCGTCGAAAAGGTCAACCGTATGAACAGTGATGGCCGTCGCTCCGTGGCGCATCAACCGGGGACGGGCCACCTCTACCTCCTGCGCTGCCTTGAGGCCCTTCATCGCCAACAACGAACCATTGAGCCGAACCAACGGCATCGTCCAGCGCGCCAACCGATCCAGCGCCGCCACCGCGCGCGCAGTCACTGCGTCTGCGATCAGCTCGCCATGCAATTCCTCAGCCCGATTGCTATGTACGCTGACATTGGCAAGCGATAGCTCCTGCACCACCTCGTTTAGCCAGGCAACGCGCCTTTGCATCGGTTCGACCAGATGAAACTGCAGGTCAGGGCGCATGAGGGCGAGCACCACACCCGGGAGTCCGGCTCCCGACCCCACATCGATAACCGAACCCGCTTCGGGTAGGAATGGTGCGACCGCAGCGCTATTGACCACGTGCCGACGCCACAATCGGGCACTCTCTCGTGGCCCGATCAAGCCCCGCAGTTCTCCTTCGGCGGCCAGCAGCTGAGCAAACTGCTCGGCACCGGCGAACCCTGCTCCAAGGATGGCCGCACTACGTTCGTAGTCCTGCGTCGTTGGCCCTGACATTGCAGCGCTAGGAGGCCGCGCGAATCACCACGCGCCGATGCGGCTCAGCACCCTCTGACTCGCTCACCATTCCCGCAGCCGCAACCGCATCGTGAACAACTTTTCGTTCGAACGGATTCATGGCCTCCATGCTCACGTCCTGACCCGACGTCTGTACCTGAGCAATGGCCTCCTGAGCCAACTCTGTCAAGGCAGCCCGGCGGGCCTTTCGATGACCAGCAATATCCAGCATCAGCCGGGAACGCTCACCCGAGCGCGTCTGGACTGCAAGTCGTGTGAGCTCCTGCAGCGCGTCCAGGACTTCACCCTCGTCACCCACCAGCCGACGCAAGCTACGGTCCTGAGTCTCGCTGACTACTTCGACCGCCGCTCGCCCATGATCGACGTCAATATCAATATCGCCATCGATATCAGCAATATCCAACAGCTCTTCCAGGTAGTCCGCGGCGATGTCGCCTTCGGCCTCCAGTCGAGCTACCGCACTTGACTCCGATGGTGCTTGCGGGGTCTGACTCATCGTATTCTCACTCACTTATCGCGCTTAGGTCGTTTGGACTTCTGGGAGTTCTTGGATCCACCGGACTCAGATGAGGACTCTGGTGGCGGTGCCTCATCAGGTTCTGGAGTCGCTGGCACCGGATTGGCAGCGGACTTTCCGCCCTGGGATCGGTTCCGCTTGCTGCGTGAGCTGCCGCGCTTGGGTTGACTACGCTGACCACCGCTGGGAGCGGCGTCTTCCAAGCTACTTTCACCAGCATCTGCATCGTCTTCCAGTGTTACCCCCTGCTTGGCTGCCTTCCGGGCCTTCCGCTCCAAGAACAGGCGCTCAGCCTCGGATCCGGGCGTCGGATTGTTGCGAATCACCCACCACTGCTGACCCATGGTCCATAGCTGCGACGTCGTCCAGTAGATCAGCACACCAATCGGAAAGTTCACACCCGAGAAGGCAAACACCAACGGCAGGATGTACATCATGATGCGCTGCTGGCGCGCCATCGGGTTATCTAGCGCGGACTGCGGCATGTTCTTCATGGTCAACTGCCGCTGAGTCCACAGCGTGGTCGCGCTCATGATGACCACCAGCACGGCGCAGATGATCTTGACGTTGATCAACTCAGAATTCAAGAACGTCGAGGACAGCGAGGCACCGAAGATGCTGGAATTCTCCGCCTGCTGAGCTACTTCCATGGTGAGCGGACCCAGTGCGTCCCGCACGTACTCACCTTCAGCCAGAGGATTGAGCGAATAGAGCACACGGAACAACGCGAAGAAGATCGGAGCCTGCGCCAGGATCGGTAAGCAGGAGGCGAACGGGGAGGTTCCACCCTCCTTATAGATCGCCATCATTTCCTGCTGCATCGCCTGGCGGGAGGCGGGATCGGTCTTTCCCTTGTACTTCTTCTGCAACTTCTGCAGCTCCGGCTGTACCAGCTGCATGCCACGAGAGGCCTTGATCTGCCGCACAAACAGCGGGATAAGCAGGATCCGGATCACCACCACCAACGCGACGATCGAAAGCACCCAGCTCCAGCCACCGGAACCATCCATGCCAAGTTTGGTCAGCACCCAGTGGGCGCCGTACATGATGTAGGCAACACCCAACATGAGTGGGTACAGGATCGTGTCAAACCAGTCCATGAGGTCTTTTCATTTCGCAGGGCGCGCTCGGTGTCTCTCGCGCGAGGTCCGGCTACCGAGAGTACGGCCTTGCGGCCCGCCCGGTGACTCCGGTTCAGAATTGTTTGCTTGGGCGTCGGTGGATGAGGAGCCATCAGTGGACGGGCGCGGGGGCACGTGGTCGACGCCCCCACGAGACCACGGGTTGCATCGCAAGACTCGCCACAGAGCCAGCCCGGTGCCTTTGACGGCGCCATGGGTGCGCAGCGCTGTGATGGCGTAGGCAGAGCAACTTGGGTAATACCTGCACGTTGGCGCGAACCATGGTGAGACGATCAGTTGGTATCCGCGAACACATCCGGTCAGCATTCGTGCGGCAACACTGGGACGACCGTTCTGGCTCATTGCCACCGCCGTCGAGCCTTGGCTAAGGCATGTCGCAGATCGGTAGCCAGATCGGCATTGCTGCTACCTCTGGCGGCAGGTAGCGCTCGTATGACCGCGAGGGAGCCTGCAGGAAAATCCTGCAGGTAAGAGCGCATCAACTCTCGGAGCCGACGCTTGACCACATTGCGCTCTACGGCTCCGCCAACGGCCTTTGATACGACGAAACCCACCCGTACCGGGGCGGTATGGGTGGGGCAGTTTTCGCCGTCTACGGTATCGGCGGGTACTGGATGGGGCTGTGCCACATGCACCACCAACCGCCGACTGCCGGCGCGACTTCCGTTTGATACTGCTCGGGAGAAGTCGCTGCCGCGCCGCATTCGATGCCGCGCTGGCAGCACCGCTACAACTAAGCGGAGATTTCGGCGCGACCCTTGCGGCGCCGGGCTGCCAGGATGGCTCGCCCCGCGCGGGTGCGCATACGCAGACGGAAGCCGTGCACCTTGGCGCGCTTGCGATTGTTGGGCTGGAAGGTCCGCTTGCTCACGTCTGGACTCCGGTTTCTTGAGTGCTGGGACGAGAGTCGCTGCCACCGAACCAGCACGGATTACTACGGTCTATGAGTGCGCCACTCGCGCGCCGAGCAGTCGGCAGCGCCGAATTTTCGGCACACAACCGCACTAGATTAGGCAGATTCACCCAGCTTGGTCAAACCAGCAAGCGGGCAAACCCCGATGAGTAAACGACCCAGAACACGCGGGCATCTTGACATGCGGCAACAAGACTAGTGCCTGGCACGGCCCCGGTCATAGCCGGAAGCACTCAACCTCCCCGGAAGCCAGGTCACCCAAGCCGCCCCTTCGAGGTCGGGCGGTAAGAGCCCAGTCCTGCGGTTAGCTTGCTACGTTGTAGCCATCCTTCTGTGGATAACTGACATTGCGCCATATAGCATGGCAACTCTGTCGCTGCGCTGAACAGCAGGGTTTGCGCCACGACAGCACCTGCGGAAAGGAACCCACAGGTTGTGGATAGAGCTGTGAATGGTGCCGCGAGCACCTGGATGAGGTGGTCGGGTTGACCCAAGAATCGGTGGAATCCGATGCCCTGGCGCAGGGCTGGACCCGCGCCGTCGCCATCTTGCAAGACCGCGGGGAAGTCTCCGGAGCGCAACTCGGCTTCATCCGCCTGACCAAGCCGCTCGGCGTCATCGACGACACCATCTTGCTAGCCGTGCCCAGCGAGTATGCCAAGGAGTTCATCGAAACTCGTGCACGGGAAGCGATCACGGCTGCCCTCTCCGATGCCCTCATTCGTGACGTCAAGGTTGCGGTAACCGTCGATCCCTCACTTGAAATCGCTACCCCGCTTCCGGAACCGATCTCCGAACCCGCTCCCGAACCGGAACCGGCCACCGCCACGATGTCGGCGCCGGAAGAACCCGTTCCAGAACAGCCACAGCCAAGCAGTGCCGTCGACCCGAGTGCGCGACTGAATCCTCACTACACCTTTGAAACCTTCGTCATCGGTTCGAGCAACCGATTTGCACATGCGGCAGCCACCGCCGTCGCTGAGGCTCCGGCCAAGGCCTACAACCCGCTGTTCATCTATGGCCATTCGGGATTGGGTAAGACTCACCTGCTCCACGCCATTGGCCACTACGCCCAGAATCTCTATCCCGGGATTCGCGTGCGCTACATCAACTCCGAAGAGTTCACCAACGACTTCATCAACTCCATCCGAGACGACAAAGCTGAGGCTTTCCACCGGCGTTACCGCCAGGTAGACGTCCTGCTCATCGATGACATCCAGTTCCTGCAGGGCAAAGACCAAACCATGGAGGAGTTCTTTCACACCTTCAACACCCTGCACAACGACCGTAAGCAGGTGGTCATCACCTCCGATCAGCCCCCGAAGGCACTGGACGGATTCCACGACCGCATGCGTTCCCGGTTCGAATGGGGCCTGATCACCGACGTCAAGCCACCCGACCTTGAAACCAGGATCGCCATCTTGCGCAAGAAGGAAGTCTGCGAAGCATTACAGAGCCCTCCCGAGGTGCTGGAGTACATCGCCTCCAAGATCTCCTCCAATATCCGCGAGTTGGAAGGTGCACTCATCCGGGTGACCGCGTTCGCCAATCTCAACCAGCAGTCCGTGGACTTGGCGTTGGCCGAAATGGTCCTCAAGGATCTCATTACCGAAGATGGTGGAGCCGAGATCACCCCATCGGCCATCATGGGGCAGACGGCCAACTATTTCGGCGTCACAATCGACGCTCTGTGTAGCGCTGACCGATCTCGAGTCCTGGTCAACGCCCGGCAGATTGCCATGTACCTATGCCGTGAGCTGACCGAGCTATCCCTGCCCAAGATCGGACAGCTGTTCGGCGGCCGTGACCACACCACTGTGATGCACGCCAATCGCAAGATCAGGCAACAGATGGCAGAACGGCGCACCACCTTCAATCAGGTGACGGAACTGACCAACCGCATCAAGCAACAGCGAAGCTCATAGGCCGTTGCGCCGGGACTCGACACTACATCTGTATGTAACAGCCGTATTACAAGCACACACCTGTGTATAGCCCTGTGGATGGGCGTGGACAAGAACGACAAAGTCGTGGATCAACCACTACCCATCCGTGGATGTCGGATGTGGGCAATACCGTCATCCACTGCCAACCCCGCTCATACACATCCACGTGCGTGCAGGTGTCCACACCCGGATACCCGGTCTGACCTGCATGCTTGCTCGATACCCACAGAATCCACATCACCGAAGAAGAAGAAGACCTATCTCTAGGGCAAGGGGTGTGAACAACCAACATTGCCCCGACTGACCCCGCCGGGCGCGCACGCGAACACATACGAGCAAGGAACACTATGCTCAAGAGCCAGGCACGGGGGCTCTCCGTGCATGCAAAGCTGTAAGGGAGGCCGGCACGGTGAAGTTCAGGGTTGATCGCGATGTGCTCGCCGAGGCGGTGACGTGGACGGCGCGTACCCTCCCCACGAGGCCTTCTGCTCCGGTCTTGGCGGGTGTCCGAATCGAAGCGGCGGGTGATGGAACGCTGACCTTGTCGACGTTCGACTACGAGGTATCAGCTCGATCAGAGGTTGCTGCTCAGGTCGATGAGGCCGGTGCGGTCCTGGTATCTGGTCGGCTTTTGGCTGAAATCTCACGGGCACTGCCAGCTAAGCCTGTCGATGTCAGTCTGGACGGAACCAAGGTGACGCTCACTTGTGGTTCCTCGCGATTCACGTTGTTGACCATGCCGGTTGCCGAGTACCCGGCTCTGCCGCAGATGCCGAGTCTGGCTGGGACGGTCGATGCCGATGAGTTCGCTGCAGCCATCGGACAGGTCACCATTGCGGCTGGGCGCGACGAAACTCTGCCGCTGCTGACTGGTGTGAAGTTGGAAATTAGTGGTGAGAAGCTCACCCTGCTGGCTACGGACCGATACCGGCTGGCGCTTCGCGAACTTAGCTGGCGGCCTCACTCTCCGTCGCTGGAGCGCCAGGCGCTGGTGCGTTCTCGGACATTGGCTGATGTTGCCCGTTCGCTCACCTCCACCGGGAACGTGGAAATTCTGCTGGGCGAGGATGCTGACATGATCGGCTTCGAAGCTGGTGGTCGACACACCACCTCACTGCTGGTCGATGGTGAGTACCCCCCTGTTCGGCGGCTGTTTCCTGAGCAAACCACCACGCACACGGTCACCGAATCGGCGGCGCTGATCGAAGCTGCCAAACGCGTGGCCCTGGTGGCGGAGCGCAACACCCCGATTCGACTGACTTTCAGCGAGGGGCAGGTGATGCTCGAAGCTGGTCAAGGTGAAGATGCCCAGGCCACCGAAGTACTGGAATCGACCTTGGTTGGTGAAGAGATCACCACCGCGTTCAATCCGCAGTACCTCCTCGATGGTCTGGGCGCCTTGGGTGCGCCCTATACCCGGCTCTCGTTCACCCATCCGACCAAGCCCGCGGTCATGACTGGCCAACAGGAATCCGGCGGCGATAGTCCCGATAGTTCCGAGGAATTCCGTTACTTGCTGCAGCCGATTCGATTTGCCAGCTGATGCATATCGGTTTGATCGGCCTGGGCCGTATGGGTGGCAACATGGCCGAACGTCTACGGGCGGCCGGCATCGACGTCACCGGCTATGACTCCAATCCGCAGATCTCCGAGGTACCCTCCATTGCCGGGTTGATCGATGAGCTTGGGGAACAGTCTCGGGTGGTGTGGGTGATGGTGCCGGCCGGGGAAATCACCGAAGCGGTAATTTCCGACGTCGCAGCACACATGCGACCAGGCGACGTCATCATCGATGGCGGCAATTCCAATTTCAACGATGATGTGCGGCGTGGAGCTGAGCTAAGCGAGCACGGTATCGGCTACCTGGACGTAGGCGTCTCCGGTGGTATCTGGGGATTGCAGAACGGGTACGGGCTGATGGTGGGCGGGCCCGATGACTTGGTGGCTGCGCTGATGCCAGTTTTCGATGCTCTGCGCCCAGACGGGCCCCGAGAAGAAGGCTTCGTTCACGCAGGTTCGGTGGGTGCTGGGCACTACGCCAAGATGGTGCACAACGGCATTGAGTACGGGATCATGCAGGCCTACGCCGAGGGCTACGAGATCCTGGAGGCTCGAGACGACCTCATTCGTGATGTTGGTCCGGTTTTCCAAGCATGGCAACGGGGAACGGTGGTGCGGTCCTGGCTCCTAGAACTATTGGTCAAGGCGCTGAACGAGGACGACGACCTTTCCGACATTCAGGGGTACGTCGCCGATTCCGGTGAAGGTCGGTGGACGGTGCAAGAGGCGGTCAATCTCGCGGTGCCAGCTCCCGTTATCAGCGCTTCACTCTTTGCTCGGTTTGACAGCCGTCAGCCCGATTCGCCTGCGATGAAAGCAGTGGCGGCATTGCGCAATCAGTTCGGAGGGCACGCCACCAAAGCCAGTGGTCAATGATGCCACCGGTTCTTGGAACAGATTGAGATGTACGTCTCCGATCTGGCGCTGACCGACTTCCGTAGCTATCGCGACGTGGTGGTCACCTTCGAACCAGGGGTGACGACGCTGGTAGGCCGCAATGGCCAGGGCAAGACGAACCTGGTCGAATCGATCGGGTACCTGGCCACGTTTTCCTCCCATCGGGTGGCCGGGGATACCGCCTTGGTACGCCATGGAGCTGATCGGGCCGTGGTCCGAGCCAAGGTCATCTCGGATGAGCGTCCCAGCGTGCTGGAGCTGGAGATTGTTGCGGGCCGGGCCAACCGGGCCCGGCTCAACCGCAATCCCCTCTCACGTACCAGAGATCTGCTCGGGCACCTGCGCACCGTGCTGTTCGCTCCTGAAGACTTGGCTCTGGTCAAGGGGGATCCTGAAGGTCGGCGACGATTCCTAGACGATCTGCTGATGTTGCAGAGTCCACGGATGGCGGGGGTTCGTAGCGACTACGAGCGATTGGTCAAGCAACGAAACGCATTGCTCAAGACTGCGGCCTCTGCCCGACGCGCGGGGTCCCAGGGCGATATCAGCACCCTGGACGTCTGGGATGCCAAGACCGCCGCGGTCGGGGGACAACTGATAGCGGCGCGGGTGGTGTTGCTGGCGCAGCTACGTCCCCTCGTGCAGGCCGCATACGAACAGGTCAGCGAGGGCCGCAGTGAGGCAGGGCTGAGTTACCGCACCAGCATCGCCGAACGCGAGGACCTCCAGGAACAAGCTCTGACCAACCCCGCCACGGTCGAAGCAGCATTGCTAGCCGCGATGACCTCCCTGCGCACCAAGGAAATCGAGCGTGGTGTCAGCCTGGTGGGACCCCATCGCGATGACCTAGAGCTGACGCTGGCGCAGCTGCCTGCCAAGGGGTATGCCAGCCATGGCGAATCATGGTCACTGGCGTTGGCACTGCGGCTAGCCTGCTACCGGATCCTGCGCAGCGAAGATTCCTGGTCTGTCGGTGGCGACCCAGTGCTGATCCTTGACGACGTATTCGCCGAACTAGATACTCGCCGCCGGGAGCAGTTGGCGAAGCTCATTTCCGATGCCGAGCAGGTGCTGATTACCGCTGCGGTAGCCCAGGATGTGCCAGCGTCGTTGACCGGGAGCAGGTTCGAGGTCATGGACGGAGCGATTCGCCGTGTCGAGCGATAAGGATGCTGCTGCCCGGATGGCCTTGGCGCGCGCCCGTGAGGCGGCACGCCGCAAAGGCTTGACCCCTGGGGTTGGGCCACGACGCCGTGCCGGCGCGACTCCATCCCCGGATGTGGTGCATGGCGCGGGCCGCGATCCGCAACAGTTGGGCGAGATGGTCGAGGGCTTAGCCAGTCAGCTCGGCTGGCGGGCACCGTTGCAGATCGGTGCAGTGGTGGGACGGTGGCGAGAGGTTGTCGGTGATCAGATTGCCGATCATTGCGAACCGGAGACATTTGTAGAGGGTGAGCTGGTGGTGCGCACCGACTCCACCGCCTGGGCGACTCAGCTCAAGCTGCTGCTCCCGCAATTGCAGCGCCGCCTTGCGCAAGAAGTGGGTGAAGGAGCAGTGACCTCGATCCGGATTCTTGGTCCGGGAGGGCCGAGCTGGCGCAAAGGGCCACGATCGGTACCGGGTCGAGGCCCCCGCGACACCTATGGTTGACCAAGACCGGGCCTAGGTTCACCAGCAGTGAGCGCCGGCGATGCCGCCGAGCCCGACACGCACATGTGGATAAACCTGTGGACGAATTCGGCTTTGGTGCATGATCACGCTAAGATCACTAGCTGTCACGACCACAACAAGTCGGGGCACGTGACGTGTGTCGAACAGCGGCGGACGGCGCGCCCACGAGGGTGCATGGGCCCCGTGTGGAAAACGACGAGGAGCCCATTTAGATCGTGGTGGATCAGACGACAGCGCCCGCTCCTGGCGGCAGCTACGACGCCGGCAACATCACCGTTCTCGAAGGCTTGGAAGCGGTTCGTAAGCGCCCAGGCATGTACATCGGTTCCACCGGTGAACGAGGCTTGCACCACCTGGTGTACGAGATTGTGGATAACTCGGTTGATGAGGCGCTGGCCGGGCACTGTGACACGATCGTGGTAGAGCTGCTGGCCGACGGTGGCGTCCGGGTTCACGATAACGGCCGCGGGATCCCGGTGGCGATGCACCCCACCGAGCACAAGCCCACCCTGGAAGTGGTGATGACGGTGCTGCACGCCGGCGGCAAGTTCGGCGGCGGCGGCTACGCCGTGTCCGGAGGCTTGCATGGTGTGGGTATGTCGGTGGTGAATGCCCTTTCCACCCGGATGGTCTCTGAAGTCAGGCGCGAGGGATACCAATGGTCGATGGCATTCGCCGACGGCGGCGTACCGGTCTCCGAGCTGGTGCAAGGAGAGCAGGCCAGCGACTCGGGAACCACGCAAACCTTCTGGGCTGACCCGGCTATCTTCGAAACAACCACCTACGACTACGAGACTCTGCGCGCCCGGTTCCAGCAGTACGCCTTCCTGAACAAGGGCCTGACGATCACGTTGGATGACCAACGCCAACTTGATGAAGATCAGGTGGCCGGCCCAGGCTCGGATGGGGTGGAAAGCGCCCGCACGGTGACCTACCGTTACGACGGTGGGCTGATCGACTACGTGGCGCACCTCAACGCGGCCAAGAAGGTGGATGCGGTCAACCCGGACGTCATCTCTATCGAAGCTGAAGATGGTGAGCGCACCATCTCCCTTGAGATCGCGATGCAGTGGACCACCGCGTATTCGGAATCGGTGCACACCTACGCCAACACCATCTCCACCACCGAAGGCGGCACCCACGAAGAGGGTTTCCGTTCGGCGTTGACCGGGCTGATCAACCGGTATGCCCGGGACAAGAACCTGCTCAAGGAGAAGGATGACAACCTCACCGGCGAGGACATCCGTGAGGGGCTGACCGCCGTCATCTCCATCAAGCTCGGCGAACCACAGTTCGAGGGTCAGACCAAGACCAAACTGGGAAACACCGAAGCCCGTTCATTCACGCAGAAGGTGGTCAACGATCAGCTCGGGGACTGGCTGGAATCCCATCCCGCCGAAGCCCGTGACGTCGTCCGCAAATCGGTGCAGGCGGCCTCGGCCCGGTTGGCCGCACGCAAGGCCCGGGAAGCCACCCGCCGCAAGGGCATCCTCGAGGGTGGCGGCATGCCTGGCAAGCTCCGGGACTGCTCCAGCCGCAACGCTGAGATCAGTGAGATCTTCATCGTTGAGGGTGACTCCGCCGGCGGCTCGGCCGTCCAGGGCCGCAATCCGGAAACGCAGGCGATCCTGCCGATCCGCGGCAAGATCCTCAACGTCGAGCGGGTGCGGTTGGACAAGGCCCTGGCCAACCAGGAAGTGCAGGCACTGATCACCGCCTTCGGTACCGGCATCGGGGAGGACTTCGACATCGCCAAGCTGCGCTACCACAAAATCGTGCTGATGGCCGATGCCGACGTCGACGGCCAGCACATCTGCACGCTGCTGCTGACGGTGCTGTTCCGGTACATGACCGATCTGGTCAAGTTCGGGCACGTGTATCTGGCCATGCCGC
>JBKEBC010000086.1:0-49183 GCA_047972965.1 Beutenbergiaceae bacterium
GCTCCGCCACCGCATCCGGATCCACCCCATTACTAGCCGTCACCTCAAACGAAAACGACCCCGCAACCACCGGCACACCCGACAACACCCCATCAGCACTCAACGACAACCCAGCAGGCAACACGCCACCACTAACCGACACCACCGGTACCGGGCCTCCGGTAGTGGCAATCGACCCGGAATAGGCCACACCTACCATTGCATCGCCAACGTTGGACGAGTCGATCAGAATCTGCGGCGGCGTTTGCTCCGGCGCGGTGGCGTACCCCTGCCATAGTGGCGTGGTGAAGCCGTTCGCTCCCAATGGGTAGTGCAAGGTTTTACCAGCCGCAGGGCCAAATGTTGCCAGCGGATTTCCCCATGGGTCCACCGCATCTGCGGCGGAGATCGTCGGGGCACCGCCGTTGAACCACACGTGCGTCAGCGGGTTTCCTCGAAAGCCATTGTGGCCGATCGATGTGACACTCGCCGGGATAGTGATCTCGCCGAGTTCGTTGTGCTCGAACGCGTAGTCGCCAATGCTGGTCACCGTGTTGGCCATTACGACGTCGGTGAGAGTGTTGGTTGAAAATGCGTAGTCACCGATCTCGGTGACACCAGCTGGGATTTGTACTGACTCCAGTCGGTTCTCAGAGAACACCCCTTCGGGTAGAGTCCCGACGCTGACCGGGATACTCACGGCCGTGAGTGCGTTGTCCATGAATGCATAGTCACCCAGGCTGGTCAGGCCGGTCGGCAACGTGAGGTTCGCCAGCTGATTGCTTGAAAATGCGAAGCTGCCGATGCTGGTCACCTGTATCGGTATGCTCACCTGCTCCAGGTCGTTGCTGGCGAAGGCATAGTCGCCGATGCTGGAGACATTGGTTGGCAGTGAAATACTGCTGAGGTCGTTGTAACTGAACGCGTGGACCCCGATGCTGGCAATCGTGCTGGGCAACGTGACCTCTGTGAGGTTGTTGTAGCCAAAGGTCGCCTGGCCGATCGCGACGACACCTTCAGGGATTGATACCCGGCTGAGCCGGTTCCAACCAAATGAGAAGTTCCCCATGTTCTCGATTGAGCTGGGCAGTGCTACTTCCGTGAGCGAGTTGCGCGCGAAAGCGAAGTCTCCGATGGTGGTCAGGCCTGCCGGTAGTCGCACCGCAGTGAGCGATTTTTGGTGCAGTGCGTAGCTCCCGATCGTGGTCACGGCGTAGCTGGTTCCACTTATCTGCACGACTTCCGGGATGGTGACCGAGGGCGCAGAACCGACATAGTTCACCACCGTGGCCCCGTCCGAGATTCTGGAGCTATCGGCCGCAAACTCCAGATCTCCGATGGTCGCGCTGACCGGTGCGGCATGCGCCACAGGAACGAACCCTGCCAGGACGGTTCCCGCTAGTGCCAGGGTTGCGGCAACGACTACTAACTCGCGGCCTTTGTGCACCATTGCATGCCAAGGCCCTCTTTGCGTTTGCAACAAATCCACCCATTCCCGATGTTCCCGGGTATCCCGACCCGGTACATATGCCCCTGCCCCGATTCTCGAGTAGCCTCGAGGCCGCCATGCGACCCCGGGACGACCCGCGATGAGTCACGAGACTAGCGCGAGGGTGGATCAACCCACACCAGGTTGGCTCGCGCGTCCCAACCGCCACCTGCGGATGAGGGGAACAGCCACCAGGGCGCCTACGACCAGGTCGCGTCCGCCATGACCATTCCCGCCGAGTACGAAGGGTGACGCCAAAACCGTTGCTCGTGGGGTTCGGTTAGGGCTTAACCGTTCGAACTCGAGCGCTGAGAGTTCCAGCGTTGAGGGGCTGCGAGTGCAGGGTTGAGGGGCTGGAGTGCAGCGTTGAGGGGCCTGGGGCACTGGCCGCATTAAAGCGCCAGGTCAGGAAATCAGCGAGAGCGTGCCCCAGTCCGAACCCAGCTGTACCGGCGGGGCGAACCCGCCCGTGCCGGAGGCCGGGAATCGCCACAATTGACCTGATGAATTGGTGGTGAGTAGATCCGGATACCCGTCTCCGTTCCAGTCGTCTCCACCCACGAAGTTGGTCATGGGGGTCCAACCGGAACCGATCCGACCAGCCCCACTCAGATGCCCTGCACCAGTTCCAGCGAACAGCCAAAGCTGGCCGACCGGGTTCTTGGCCAGGATGTCGGTATTGCCGTCCGCGTTCCAATCGCCGGCATTGGTAATCAGTTCGATACTGCCCCAACCCGTCCCGATCTGGGATTGGTAGGTCAGCCTGCCGGTACCGGTCGTGTTGTAGTAATGCAGGGTGCCGCTGGTGCGGTGGCGGGCAATCACTCCCGTTGAGTCTGCTCCCGCAAAT
Organism: Beutenbergiaceae bacterium; assembly: GCA_047972965.1. GTDB lineage: Bacteria > Actinomycetota > Actinomycetes > Actinomycetales > Beutenbergiaceae > Pseudactinotalea. The sequence goes on from JBKEBC010000086.1 coordinate 2,319, forward strand.
CCAGAGATACCCACGATCGTGTCCATCGTGGTCCAACCCGAGGAACCGATGCGCACCGGTGGTGCAAGCGTGCCGTTGGCCACCGGGAATGCCCACAGTGCGCCAGTGGTGGAGTTCACCGCCACTAGATCGCGCGATCCGGGCGAAGTGATGTTCTGTGCCAGGGTCAGGTTTGCCATGGTTGCCCAGCCAGATCCGATCTGGGCAGGGCTACCCAAACTCCCATCAGAACTGCCAACCGCGAGCAATAGGCGGCCCGCTCTATCGACGCCCAGGAGGTCAGCAAAGCTATCTCCAGTAACGTCCAAACGCGCGGCTCCTGATGTTGTCACGGTGCGATACCCCTGCCAGACCGGTGTGCTGAAGCCGGTTGCTTCGGCCGAGAATTGCAACACTTTGTCGGCGGGCCCGCCAAACGAACCTAAGGCGTACCCCCACGGATCAACAACATCAGCTGCCGTCACTGCAGGTGCGTTTCCCTCGAAGCGCACCTGCGCCAGATCCTGGCTGTCTGCAAAAGCGCCATCCCCGATAAGCATCACCGATGCGGGTATTTCCACCGTGGTAAGTTGGTTGTAGCTAAATGAATGGGCTCCGATCATTGATAGCCTGTTGGAAAAGACAACGTCTTCGAGGACATTCATCGAGAAGGCGTATTCTCCGATATTTGTGACGGTATCGGGAATGACCAGCTCAACAAGTTCATTGCGTTCGAAAGCCGAATCTCCAATATGTGTCACGCTCGCAGGAATCTCGACGTTCTCGATTTGGTTACCAGCGAAGGCCGCCACTGATATCGAAGCCAGGGACGCAGATATAGCGACCTGGGTGAGCCGGTTCTCAGCAAATGCGAATTCGCCCAAGGTCGTTACGCTGTCGGGAATGTCGACACTCGTTAGTTCGCTAGCTTCAAAGGCCCCCTGCCCTATGGAGAGCAAAGTCTGGGGCAGATCCACCGCCTGCAACGGGAGCGCTGACAATGCGAGGGTGCCAATCGAGGTGACCGAGTACGAGGTGCCCTGAATATCCACCTCAGCAGGTATGACGAGGCTACTGGCGTTGCCCTCATATCCAGCAACAGTGGCTCCGGCGGAAACCTCATCGGCGTCTGCTACATAAACAATATTGTCAATCGTCGCCGACACCGGCGTTTCCGCCGCAGAGTTTGCCATCGGCGTTATCACCAGAGCAGCGGTCATCAATACCGCCATCAATAATACCCGGACCACGCCCCATCCGTGGCTTCGTGCAGAAATTCGACGAAGCATCGGAACAGCTTTCAGTGATGAAGTTTGATACCTGCACGCCTACTGCAGGCTCATTCGATAGTAGCTATGAAGCTGCGTGCAAAGAAGAGATGCTGCGTATCAACTCGGGAGCAGGCCTAGGGCCCACCTCGCCGCGCTCGTTCCACAAAGGCGTTGTAGGCCTGGCGATGAAGATCATTGTGTGGCGACGTTGGCCGTTGGGGCAGCCGTGGCCAACCTGGTACCCATGAAACCTGATCGGCGCGTGCCAGGGCGAGCAGGCCGGCTCCCGCTGCCACCGGTTCAGCTGCACTGACTTGATTCGAGGGCCAGGGCATCGCTTCCGCCTTCAGGTCCAGCCAGATCTGCGGCAATCGGGTTCCTGCAATCACCCTCACACGCGCGGGCGTTTGGCCGAACTCAGCCTGATGGGTAGCTATCCAACGCCCCTGATAGCAGATTCCCTCCACCACAGCTCGGGCGCGACGCCCTAGCGGCCAGTGTTGGGGTGGCCAGTGTGGCTGGGCGGCCGGGTCTGGCTCCGGGCATTGTCGGCCGCGTAGATACGGCAGTGCCGCAGCACCCGTCGGCGTTGGGTTAGCGGCATGGTCGCGGGTTGCGGCGGCCAGCGCGCTCTGCTGCTGTTGTGGCGTCAGGGTGGCCAGCCAGGCCTGCAGGGTTGCCCCGGCAGCAGCCGAGCCACCAACCAGCGCCTCGACGTCACCCCAGGGTGTCCGAGTCAGGCTCATTCCTTGCTGGGCTACCGCAGCCATGGGCGGTCTCGTCGCCACGATGGCCAGCACCGCCTCGGCGGTGCCCAGGGAATTGGCATACTCACCCGGGCTGCGTACTCCCGCCGCCCAAGCAGCAACCTGATGGTCATGGCCGGCCAGCGCCACTGGGACACCTGCGGCCACGCCGTAGCGTCGGGCCGCATCTTGGGTGACCGCGGCCGCACACTGATGTGGGTGCAGGACCTGCGGGAGCTGGTCCGTAGTTAAGCCAACCAGCCCGAGTAGATCCGCATCGAAACTGGGGGCGTGCTCCCCTGGGCGATGCAGCCGGTAACCACCTGTCCGGCCGGCCAACGTGTGGTCGGTGACGTAGACACCGGTCAGGTCGCGCACCACGAGGTCGGCCACGCTGAGCCAATGCCGCATCTGCCGCCAGGTCGACGATTGAGTACGCCGCAACCATGCCCAGGTAGCCAAAGGCGTCTTGCCTGATAGTCGGACACCCGTGGCGGCAAACAGGTCGGCGCTGATCGATGCCATGTCGGCGGCGTCCTGGCGCCCGTGCCCGCCATCCCAGCTCAGTATCGGTGTCAACGCCTGGCCGTTGGCATCCAGGGCGACACCAGATTCAGCCATGGATGCAACTCCGATGGCATCGACACCACCATGCCGATCGGTCAGCGTGCTAGCCAATCGTGCCGCTACCGCAGTCAGCGCTTCCACGGTTTCCGGGGTAGCGGCGGTGATGCTCCCGATCTCGAGAACATCGTTTTCGGTGACGGCCAGGAGGGCGGCTTTAACCGTCGTGGTGCCGATATCGAAGCCCAGCGCGCGACCGCCCATCAGCCAGCGCTACTTGCTGCGTCGCCGCTTCTCACGAACACGGACACTGATCTCGATGGGGGTGCCGGTGAACTCAAATGCCTCCCGCAAGCGGCGCTCAATGAATCGGCGATAGCCCGCCTCTAGGAATCCGCTGGCAAAAATCACAAACCGCGGCGGGCGGGTGTCAGCCTGGGTGGCGAACAGGATGCGTGGCTGCCGGCCGCCCCGCACCGGGTGCGGGTTCGCCGCTACCAATTCGCCCAGGAACGCATTGAGCCGCCCGGTCGGTATCCGAGAATCCCAGGAATCCAGCGCAACATCCAATGCCGGTACCAAGCGGTTGGTATGCCAGCTGGTCTTGGCGGACAAATTGACCCGTGGCGCCCAGCGCACCTGCACCAGGTCCTGCTCAACTTCGCGTTCCAGCAGCTCCCGGCGATCGGGATCCATCAGATCCCACTTGTTATAGGCAATCACCAACGCACGCCCGGCGTCGATCACCTGCTGAATGACCCGGATATCTTGCTCGGTCATCGCCACGCTGGCGTCGACCAGCACCACGCCAACCTCGGCCCGCTCCAGTGCAGTCTGGGTCCGTAGCGAGGCATAATAGTCAGCTCCAGTGGTCTGGTGCACCCGCCGTCGGATTCCAGCGGTGTCGACGAACCACCAAGGCCGCTCATCCAGCATCACCAGTTCGTCGACCGGGTCACGGGTGGTCCCGGCCACGTCGTCGACCACCACCCGATCGCTACCACTGAGGGCATTGAGCAGCGACGATTTGCCAACATTGGGACGACCCAGCAGCGCGATACGTCGTGGACCGTCTGCGGGAGCCTGCCCACTGCCGCTGACGCTCGGCAGCAGTGTCATGGCAGCATCCAGCAGGTCGCCGGAACCACGGCCGTGCAGTGCTGAGAGCGGGAAAGGCTCACCGAGTCCCAGGTTCCACAACGCTGCCGCATCGGCCTCACCGCGAACGTCGTCGACCTTGTTGGCCACCAGAATGACCGGCTTCTTGGACCGTCGTAGCAGCCGCACCACCTGCTCGTCAGTGCTGGTCGCCCCCACGGTGGCATCGACCACGAACAGCACCGCGTCGGCTAGCTCGATTGCGGCCTCCGCCTGCTCGGCAACCCGCCCGGGTAGGCCGCGGGCATCGTGTTCCCAGCCACCGGTGTCGACGAGCAGAAACCGTCGCCCCGCCCATTCGGCCTCATACCTCACCCGGTCCCGGGTGACCCCCGGCGTGTCCTGAACCACGGCTTCGCGGCGACCGAGAATACGGTTCACCAAAGTGGACTTGCCAACGTTGGGCCGACCGATGACCGCTAGGACCGGCAACGCCTGCGGCGCTGGGGCCTCGTCACGGTCACCATCAAGCAGAGCGACGTCAGCCTCGTCGAGGTCGTAGTCGGCGAGCCCAGCACGCAACGCCCGAGTGCGCTGGGAGTCCTGCTCATCCGGGTCATGATCGTAGGCATCGTCAGTGGGGGCGTCAGGCACCCTCGTATTGTTCCGCACCCGCGCGGCAATGGGTAATTGGCACCACTGGCGCACGCGCGCCACGGCTTGAGCGGGAATCCGCAACGATCCCAGCCAGCGAGGAGCCTCACGAGCAGGCGCTAGTCGATCGAATGCGGCAGGTCCACACCGGTGAGCTGGGTCGCAGAGCTCACGTGTGCGCTCAATTCCTGTTGCACACGTTCGGTCGCGGCCGTCACCGCTGCCCGCCCAGTCGTGGCATCGGCTGGGACCGGTTGGAACGGCTGACCGAACACCACGTGCAACCGCGCCCGAAATCCGGGGACATAGCTGCGTTTGTCCCCCGGCCGCCGCGTACCCAGAATGGCAACCGGCACCACAGGGGCACCCGAACGTGCTGCCAGCCAGGCAATGCCGGCCTTGGCTGAACTCACGTCTCCGCGGCCCCGCGTACCTTCCGGGAAAACCCCGACCGCTCGCTCCTCATTCAACAACGCCAACGCCGTGGTCAGGGCCGCGCGACCGCTACCGCGATCAACCGGTATCTGGCCCGCATTGCGCATGAGGAAGCCGATGACCCCGCTGAAGGACTCCTCCTTGATGATGAAGTGGGAACCACGCGGAATGCATCCATGCAGCAGTGGTCCGTCGATGATTCCGGTGTGATTCCCGGCCAACAGCACCCGGCCGGTAGCCGGAACGTTCTCGGCACCAATGATCCGGGTGTTCCAGATGACCCGAGCCAGGAACCAGCCCACCCGGCGCGACCAGCGTGGGCCCCATCGTTTGATCATCTCCGGCCGGATCTGCTGACCTGGACTACGCCGGACCACGTGCTCGGTCATGCGCGTGCTGCTTCCACTAGCTCCTGGACCACCCGCACAGTCTGCTCGAGGGTCAAGTTGGTTGAATCGACAGTGATCACACCGTCGGCGGCTTCATGAAAATGCGCCACCGTGGCATCGTCGGAGTCTCGTCGCACCACCTGATCACGGGTGGCCGCCAACGCGGATGCATCCGTACGCCCATGCACCTCCTGTGCCCGCCGGGCGAGCCTGGCGCTCTCATCGGCGATGAGCAGAATACGGACATCGGCGTCCGGGGCGACCACGGTGGTGATATCGCGCCCCTCGGCGATGATCCCGCCCCCAGCGGCAGCATCTTCAATGATCTGGCGTTGTCTGCGGATGAGTTCGGGCCGCACCTGCACATTGGTAGCGACGGCGCTGACCACCGTGGATATTTCGGTGGAACGAATCACCACCGACGCGTCCTGGCCATCCACGAGCACCCGGGGTTGGGCCGGATCTGTTCCCACCTGCAACGGCAGCGCGGCAACGGTAGCTGCCACCGCCGGCGAATCCGCCAGATCGATTCCTTCGTGTAGGCACCACCAGGCCGCGGCCCGGTACATCGCCCCGGTATCGAGATATCCCAGGCCACGGGCGGCGGCTACTCGACGGCTGATCGTGGACTTTCCGGATCCGGAGGGTCCGTCGATAGCGACGACGATCCCGTTGCGCACGCTCATTCGACCACCACAACCCATCCGCGTCGCTCCAGTTCGCTCACCAATGATGATGCGGCTGCGGGCACCACGGACACCGTCGCCATCCCCACCTTCTGCTGCGGCGAATGCTCCATATGGAAGTCTTCGATGTTCACACCGATGTCACCAACCTCAGAAAACAGCCGTCCCAGCTCGCCGGGCTGGTCCGGCACCAGCACCGTGATCGCGGCATAGTTCCTAGCCGCGCCCCCATGTTTGCCGGGAATGCGCGCGACACCGGTGTTTCCTGCCGCCAGCGCCCCGGTGATACCGGACATCGCGCCGGTTGCCAATGGGTCATGCGCGGCCAGTTCCAAAGCGGTCAGCAGCGCATCTAGATCGGTGCGCAGGTCCGCTAGAACGGCCCGGACAGGCTCCGCGTTTCCTACCAGGATCGCTGCCCAGAGCCGGGGATCGCTGGCGGCGATCCGCGTGACATCCCGGACACCTTGACCGGCCAAACTCAACGATTCTTCCGGTGCGTCCACGAGCCGCGCTGCCACCAAGGAGGACAACAACTGCGGCAGATGTGAAACCAACGCGACCGCTCGATCGTGCTCGGTCGCAGTCATCCGAATGACGCTGGCACCCAGTTCCAGCACCAGGCCTTGAACCAGCGAGAGCACAGATACGGCAGTTTGCGCCGGCGTCAACACCCACGGCCGCCCAGCAAACAGGTCGGCATCGGCAGCAGCGGCGCCATGCCGTTCCCGACCCGCCATCGGGTGGGTGCCCAGGTACCTGCTCAGGTCCGCACCGCTGGCCTGCAGCTCATCCTCGATGAGTCCCTTGACGCTGGCGACGTCGATAACCGCCGCCTCGGGATAGTCGGCTAGCGCCTGTACCACCAGGTCAGCGCTGACATCCGGCGGTGCGGCCACGATCACCAATGCTGGTGCGCTAGCTCCGGGGCTTGCCAACTCCCCCGCTCCGATATCACGCGCCAACGCCTGCGCGGCAGGTGAGGAGTCCTGCAACCGGACCGGTACCTTGCGGGTGGTCAAAGCCAGCCCGATGCTGGCGCCGATGAGGCCGGTGCCCACAATCAGGACACCACCGGCGTCGGTCAGTGCCGCCAAAGCGGGTCCAGGCACATTCACGCTGGCAGCGTAGCGGTCAAAGGCGGGCTCCCGCGCGCTCACTAGAACGGAGGCCATGGGATGGCGGGCGCACCTACGTGAGGACTTGGGAAATGGCGCATAGCCAGCAGCTGGTGGCAGCGCTCGGATAGCGCCGTGGTCTCCGCGGTGCTGAGCAGTGGCGCAAGGCGCGCGAGCACATCGTCCCAGTATCGTTCCAGGCCGGTCAGGGCCGCCAGCTCGGCGTCCGTGAACGCCTCGCCCCGCCAGCCCCAGAGCACGGTGCGGAGCTTGGGCTGAGCATGAAAGGTGAGGCCATGGTCGATGGCGTAGCAATGACCATCAGCCATCGGCAGCAGGTGGCCACCCTTACGGTCGGCATTGTTCACCAGTAGGTCGAACAGCGCGATCTGGCGCAGAATCTGGCTGTCCTGATGCACCAGCTCCACGGGCTCGCCCTGGGCACCAACGCCCTCAAATACGGGCAGCATGTGCGGGGGTGCCTGCCCGGCGGGAACCAGATCCACGGGGTGCTCCGATTCTGGTTCCTGCCAGTCTTGCAGCATGCCTGGGCCGAATGGTCCCGAACCCCACCAGGTGTGCGGCACCAGGTTCCATCCGAGCAGGTCGGAGAGTTCGTAGGCCGCGATCTCCCGGTTGGCCAGCGTCCCATCAGGGAAATCCCACAGCGGCACCTCACCGGCTTGCGGCTTGTAGACAACCGGCTGTGAGCCGATCTCACCCAGGAACGTGCCATTGGAGGCGGAGACGATTCGCCCGGTCAATTCAAGGCGCTGATCCTGATCCGTCGGTTCGATCACGCTAGGTCATTGGGAATCGGGCAGACATGTGGCTCTTCAACAGGTTCGTCGCAGATCGGGCACAAGGGTCGGCCTGCGTTGACTACCTTGCGGGCCCGATCCGCAAAGGCCCGTGCCGCACCCACCGGAATACGGACCACCAGCACCTGTTCCGGATCGGTTTCTGGCGCGGCATCATCGAGGTCCGCGTCGGTAATCGGCACGGCCTGGATCACGACTTGGGCGGTCGTTGGGTCCCACGCCAATGTCATCGTGCCAGCACGGAACGCTTCGATCACGGGCTGATCCAGTGGATCGTCATCGGCCAGTCCCTCCGGCGCCAGCCGCGGCACACTATGCGGATTGCCATCATTGGTCATCAGGTCATCAAGCAAGCTGTCAATCCCGGCGGCCAGCGCGGCCGATTGCTGCTTCTCCAGCGCTACGCTCACCAATTCGCGACCTGTTCGCGCTTGGAGGTAGAAGGTGCGCGCGCCGGGGACCCCGACCGTTCCGGTGACGAACCGGTCTGGCCAGTCAAAGCCGTGAACGATGGTGGGCACGCCCCCATGCTACGAGGATGATGGCCGAAGTCCGCCACCGGGCTGCGTGTCAGTTTCCTGCGGCATGGCACCGAGCCAGCCCAGGTTTGCGCCATCACTGTTCATCGACACCACCTGGGTACCGGTGCGGTGGTAGCGGATCACCGACACCGATGCCGGATGGACGTCGATCCGTTGGAAGAGGTCCAGGTGCATTCCCAACGCGTCGGCTAGCACCGCCTTAATAATGTCGCCGTGACTGACCGCAGCCCACACGGCGGTTGGGCCAGCCTGGTCCGTCACCGCGCCGTCATGGTCACGAATGGCGGTGAGGGCCCGCGCCTGCATGGCCGCCATAGACTCCCCTCCGGGAAATGTGACCGCCGACGGTGTCCGCTGCACCACCGCCCACAGCTCCTCTTGGGCTAGATCCTGCAAGCGTCGCCCCTGCCAGCTGCCGTAGTCACACTCGGTCAGTCGAGCATCGATGCGCGGCGTCGGCGCCGGGCCGCCGACGTGTTGGCGCGCCCGGATCGCCCGCGCACTCTGACGACAACGGCGCAACGGGCTGCTCACTATCTGCACGAGCTCAAGGGCGGCAAGCCTGGATCCGAGGTGGGCGACCTGCGCTCGTCCGATGGCATCGAGGCTCACGCCCCGGGTGCGGCCGGCCAGTACACCAGAGGCGTTGGCGGTGGTGCGTCCGTGCCGGACCAGGATGACAGTGGCCATCTCTTCCTCACTCCCGATGCCGTTGCGGGAAGGCTACCCAAGATCCCGGCTGTCCAGGTCAGGTCGCCGCCACGGCAATACCAGTGACCCGAGTCCGTTGGATCCCGCAGATGATCCCTGGCACTGACCGTCGTTAGAGGCTCACCGCAGACATCAGCCGCCCCAGCTCGGTGCCTTCGATCACCCGGGTGCGCCCGGGCTTGAGCCTGCCGAGCCGAACCGGGCCAAGGCGGGTACGCAGCAGCCGGGTCACCGGATGGCCTACCTGTTCCAGGAGGCGTCGGACAATGTGATTGCGACCCTCGTGCAGGGTGATCTCCACGAGGGAAGCACCCGGCGTGGCTTCCAGCACGGTGAACTTGTCTACCGACACCGGGCCGTCATCCAGCTCGATGCCCTGCGCCAGACGTCGTCCCAGACCCTTGGCCACATGACCCTCGACGTTGGCAACATAGGTCTTGGCCACCTCATAGGAGGGGTGCGTGAGCCGATGGGCCAGTTCACCATCGTTGGTGAGCAGCAGCAGGCCCTCGGTCTGCGCATCGAGCCGACCCACATGGAACAACCGCTCCACGTGATCGGCGACATACTGGGACAGGTCCGGCCGACCCTGCTCGTCGGCCATCGTGGAGTACACGCCTGCAGGCTTGTGCAGCGCTAGCGTGACCACCCCGGGCTCCAGTTGCAACCGCAGGCCGTCCACGTGGATGACCGCCGACCGCGGATCTACCCGTACTCCCAGTTCTCGTACCCGTTCCCCATTGACGCTGACCCGCCCGGCACTGATGATCGCTTCACAGGCGCGGCGTGATCCGTAGCCAGCTGTGGCCAGGACTTTCTGCAGCCGGATACCTCCGGGATCATGCACGCTCACCCGTGGCTCCCGCGATCGAGGTCGACGATGTCATCGAGCTCCTCCAGCTCCGGCAGGTACGGCGCCAACGGTGGCAGATCCTCCAGGCTGTTCAACCCCAGCCGTTCCAGGAAGTAGTCACTGGTGCGGTACAGGTGAGCACCACCATCGGGGTCGGTACCTGCTTCCTCAATGAGCCCGCGGGAGAGAAGGGTCCGGACCACCGAATCGACGTTCACACCGCGGATAGCTGCGATGCGGCCACGGGAAACCGGCTGCCGGTAGGCAATCACGGCCAGGGTCTCCAATGAGGCCTGCGTCAACCGTGCCGTCTGACCATCGAGAACGAAGGCATCGACCACGGGGGCGAAAACCGGGCTGGAGTAGTAGCGCCAGCCTCCTCCCTGTTCCCGCAGCTGGAACCCGCGATGCTGTTCGGCGTAGCCCTCGCGCAGATGGTCGAGGGCCTGCGCGATAACCGGCTCCGGACGCGCCAGGACGGTGGCCAGCTGGGTCAGTGACACCGGAGTATCGGCCACCATCAGAATGGCTTCCAACGCCGCCGGAAGCCCTCCCGGCGAATCCAATACCTGCGCGGCAGCAGCGAGGTCAGCCTGATCAGGGCCAGGTGTCGATGCGGCTTGGTCGGTCACGGTTGCTCCTGCTCTGCAGCTGCGCCCGGTTCTGGCTCAGCGATGTCGTCGTACTCGTCCTCGACCTCAACCTGCCCAGAACCACCGGTCCAGTGGATGGTCAGTTCCGACAATGCGCTGGCCTGATCAAAGGCAACCGCGCCCTCGCGGTACAGCTCTAACAACGCCAGGAAACGGGCCACCACCACGTTGAGAGCACCGGCGTCGGCGATAAGCGATCGGAAACTCGCGGCCCGTTCGCGGCGTAACCGGTCCACCAGCAGCCCGGCCTGATCGCGGACACTGACGGCGGGTGCATGCAGGTGGGTGAGATCGACCGAGTCCGGTTCTGGTTTGCGGGAGAGGGCCTGCGCCGCCAGGCGGGCCAGATCCTGCGGTCCGATCTGGACGACGAGCTCGGGCAGTAACGCGGCGAACTGTGGCTCCAACGACACCGAACGTGGGTGGGCTCGCCCATGCTTTTCCCACTCACTACCCAGGCCGGCGGCGACCTCCTTGAAAGCGCGGTACTGCAGCAGCCGGGCAAACAGCAGGTCCCGCGCCTCTAGCAGTTCCAGGTCTTCCAGTTCATCGGCGGAGGTTCCCGGCAGCAGCCGCGCTGCCTTCAAATCAAGCAACGTGGCCGCGATCACCAGGAACTCGCTGGCCTGGGAGAGGTCCCAGTCCTGGCGTCCACGGATGTGCGCGATGAACTCATCGGTGACGACCGCCAAGGCCACCTCCGTCACGTCCAGCTGGTGTTTGGCAATGAGCGAAAGCAAGAGATCGAACGGCCCGGAGAAGTTCTCCAAACTCACTTCAAACCGTTCGCGATTGACGGCAGCGACCGGCTCGACCGTCGGCACCCCGCTCACGGTCGGCTCAGGCGGCAGCACCACGTGCGACCAACTCGCGAGCCAGCTTCTTGTATGCGTAGGCACCAGGGTGGTTCGGGGCGTAGGTCAGGATCGGTTCAGTGGCCACCGAGGCATCCGGGAACTTGACGGTGCGTCCGATCACGGTGGAGAACACCCGTTCTCCGAACGCTTCCCGCACCCGCTCCAGCACCTCCCGAGAGTGCAGCGTGCGACCGTCGTACATGGTGGCCAGGATGCCGTCGGTCTGAAGACGCGGGTTCAACCGGTCTCGGACCTTGTCGATGGTCTCGATGAGCAGCGCCACCCCGCGCAGGGCGAAATACTCGGTTTCCAGCGGAATGATCACCCCATGGGCGGCGGTCAACGCGTTCACCGTGAGCAGACCAAGTGAGGGTTGGCAATCGATGAGGATGACGTCGTAGTCGTCGGTCACCGAACGAAGAACGCGGGCCAAAGCCTGCTCTCGTGCCACCTCATTGACCAGTTGCACGTCAGCAGCGGATAGGTCGATGTTCGCGGGGGCAAGATCCAGGTCGGGGGTGGAGGTGGTGTGAATGACCTGCCGCACATCCGGGCGAGGCTTCATCAATTCGGTGTAAATGGTGGCGTCGAGTTCGTGCGCGTTAACCCCTAGCCCGGCCGAGGCTGCGCCCTGCGGATCGAGGTCGACGATCAACACCCTGCGGCCATACTGGGCCAACGCTGCTCCCAGATTGATGGTGGTCGTGGTCTTGCCTACCCCACCCTTCTGGTTGCACATGGCAATGATGCGGGCCGGCCCATGCGATGCCAGTGGCGCTGGTTGCGCAAAGTCACGCGCGCCCGGGTCCTCTTCAGTGCTCATTGCGCCCAAACCTACCCCGTCGAAGCCTTCCCGCGTCGCCCGCACCACACCACGATCACTCCAACGCCCGCGGATGCGCAGCCGCATAGACCTCACGCAAGGTATCCGGCGTCACCAAGGTGTCGATCTGGGTGGTGGTGACCGATGCATGTCCAAGGAGTTCTTGCACCACCCGTACGTCAGCCCCGCCAGCCAGCAAGTGGGTGGCATAGGAGTGGCGCAACGTATGCGGGGAGATGTGCACGGTGAGGTTGGCCCGAGCGGCCGCCTCTTGCAACACCGCCCATGCACTTTGACGCGACAGCGGGTTGCCACGCTGGTTAAGAAATAGCGCCGTATTGCCACGGCCCTTCGCTGCCAGTGCTGGTCGGCCGCGCACCTGGTAGGCCGCCAGCGCAGCTACCGCATAACGGCCGATAGGCACAATCCGTTCTCGGCGACCCTTGCCGAACAGTCGCACCGATGCCGCCTGCGGGTCCGTGTCCACGTCGTCGAGGCTCAGGCCCACCGCCTCACTGATTCTGGCTCCGGTGCCATAGAGCAGTTCCACCAGGGCTCGGTCTCTCAATCCGAGGACACCAGGCGCGGCGCCGGCACCCCGCAGCAGTTCCTCCACCTGATCGACCGAGATGGCCTTCGGGAGTCGCTTGATGGTGCCGGCCGGGCGCACCTGGGCCGCCGGGTCCGTCGCGGCGCGCCCTTCCCGCAGTTCAAAACGGTGCCAGCCACGCAAAGCCACTACGGCCCGGTTGGCCGAAGCAGGCGACAGCGGCGATCCACCGTCGGAACCGGTCCGCACGGCCTCGACGTACTCCCCGATCAGCAGATCGTCGACCTGATCCAAGCTCGTCTTTCCCCGCTGCCGCAGGTAATTGAGATAGCGGGTCAGATCCCGCCGGTAGGCACTCAAGGTATGGCCGGACAGGCCTCGTTCAACACCCAGGTGGGCCAGGTACTCCTGCAGCGACCCCGTAGCCTGCACTGCCCGCCGCGACCCTAGAACGGCAGGAACGGATCGACTGCTACCGCCACGAACACCACCGTGAGGTAAGTGATCGAGGCGTGGAAGACCGACATCGCATGGGTTTTGCGTACACCTGCCCGGGTGCGGCGGTAGAGCATGGCACAGGTCACCACGAACCAGGCACCAGACAAGAGGGCGATCGCCGCATACACCCAGCTCATCCCGGCTATCGGAACCAACGCCAGCGAGCACGCAACCATTGCCAGGGCATAGGCGATCATCTGCCAGGCAACGGTGGTGTTGCGGGCAACGACCGGAAGCATCGGGACGTTCGCAGCGGCGTAGTCGGATTTGAACTTCATGGACAACGGCCAGTAGTGCGGCGGGGTCCAGAAGAAGATGATCCCGAACAGCAGCACCGGCGCCCAGGTCAGGCTGCCGGTCACCGCTGCCCAGCCGATGAGGACCGGCATACAGCCCGCCGCCCCACCCCAGACGATGTTCTGTGAGGTGTGCCGCTTCAGCAGCATGGTGTAACCGACCGAATACATCAGATTGGCCGCCAGGGCCAGCCAGGCCGAAAACCAATTGACCAGCAGGCCCAGCCACAGCACCGACGCCAACGCCAGCAACGAGGCGAACACCACGGCCTGGACCGGCCTCACGGCACCGGTGACCAGCGGGCGCTTCTTGGTTCGGTTCATGAGCGCGTCGATGTCGCGGTCCCACCACATGTTGTAGGCGTTGGCACTGCCGGCAGCCAGCGTGCCGCCGACCACAGTGGCAATCACCAGCCAGGTGCCGGGCCAGCCATCAGCAGCCAGAATCATGGTCGGCACAGTGGTAATCAGCAGCAGCTCGATAATCCGCGGCTTGGTCAACGCAACCAGGCCAGCGATGAATTCCCGCCGACCAGGCTGAGCGGCCGGCGATCGGGTGCCGTCCGCCGCCAGCCCTGGTGGCTGAGAGTGTGCCTGCGTGTGTGCCACGAATCCCGTTTCGGTGCTCTGGGCCAGCGCCGGTGGGGCGCGGACGGTGCGTATGTCGATTCAGTCTAGGACGTTGCGTGAGCGCTCTCGCAGTCTCGGGTGTCAGACGAGGCTGTCCCCCGGCGCTACTGCCACTAATCTCAAGACTATGCCGTTGCACCGGCAAGCCCGTCAGCCTCAGCCAGCGACGGGTCAGGGACGTTGGAGCCCAGTTTGGGCGGGAAGAGGACTACATGACCGAGACCGCAGCAACACCGATCGCGACCCAGGTTGGCTGGAACGATGCTGATCTGAAGGCGGTGGCTACCGCTCGGGCACTGGCAGCCGATGCCGTCGAGAACGTCGGCAGCGGGCACCCAGGCACCGCTGTCAGCCTGGCTCCCCTGGCCTACCTGCTCTACCAGAACGTGATGCGGGTGGATCCGGGCGACTCCACCTGGCTGGGCCGAGATCGGTTCGTGTTGTCGGCAGGTCACGCCTGCCTGTTGCAGTATGTGCAGCTCTACCTGGGCGGTTTCGGGCTGGAACTCGATGACATCCAGGCATTGCGTAGCAGCGGCTCTCTCACCCCCGGACACCCGGAATTTCGTCATACGCCCGGTGTGGAGGCAACCACTGGACCCCTGGGCCAAGGCGTCTCTATGGCAGTGGGCATGGCCATGGAACAGCGCCGCGTCCGCGGGTTGCTGGATCCGGATGCCGCCCAGGGCCAGTCCCCGTTCGACTACGCGGTGTACTCGGTCGTCGGTGAGGGCTGCCTGCAGGAGGGGGTCTCGTCCGAGACCGCCTCGCTAGCTGGCACCCAGAAGCTGGGCAACCTCATCGTCATCTGGGATGACAACCGGATCACCATCGAGGGGCACACCTCGATCGCATTTACCGAAGATGTCATCGCCCGCTACGACTCCTACGGTTGGCACACCCAAACCGTTGACTGGGTGGGCGAGGGTCAGGACTACGCCGAGAACGTCGATGCGCTCGCTGCCGCGCTGGCAACGGCCCGCGCCACCACTGACCGACCCAGCTTTATCCGGCTGCGCACCATCATCGCTTGGCCAAGTCCCACCAAGCAGGACAGCCACGACTCCCATGGTGCCAAGTTAGGCGCCGATGAGGTCGCCGGGCTGAAGACGGCTCTGGGACTTGACCCCACGGCAGCCTTTGACGTCGATGCGCTCGCGCTGACCCGTTCGCGCCAACTACAACAACGCGGCGCCCAGATGCACCAGGAATGGGACGAACAGGTGGCGGCGTGGTCACACCGGGAACCGGAGCGCGCCGCACTTCTGCAGCGCCTGCGCACTCGCACGTTGCCGGAAGGCTGGACCCAGGCCCTGCCTACCTTTGAACCGGGTAAGAGCCTGGCGACCAGGGCCGCGTCCGGCACGGTGCTGGCCGCACTGGCTCCGGTGCTACCCGAGCTATGGGGTGGCTCGGCTGACCTCGCAGGTTCCAACAACACCACCATGAAGGGGGAACCCTCGTTCCTGCCTGCCGAACGCTCGTCGCAGGAGTTCCAGGGCGATCAGTACGGTCGCACGTTGCACTTCGGCATCCGGGAGTTTGGCATGGGTGCCGTGCTGAACGGCATTTCCGTGAATGGGCTCACCCGGCCCTATGGCGGCACCTTCTTTACCTTCAGCGACTACATGCGGCCGGCGGTGCGGCTGGCGGCGCTGATGCAGACCGATCCGATCTTCGTTTGGACCCACGACTCCATCGGCCTGGGCGAGGATGGCCCCACCCACCAGCCGGTGGAGCATCTGGCGGCCTGCCGTGCCATTCCGGGCCTGGCGGTGGTTCGCCCGGCCGATGCCAACGAGACAGCTGCCGCCTGGCAGGCCACGTTGGAACGCACCGGGGCACCGGTCGGATTGGTGCTCACCCGGCAAGGCGTACCGACCTTCCCGCGCGGCACCGACGGTTTCGCACCGGCCAGCGGGCTGGCCCAGGGTGCTTACGTGCTGCTTGATTCCAGCACGGCGGTACCCGAGGTGATCCTCATCGGTACCGGTTCCGAGGTGCAGCTCGCGGTCGCGGCCCGGGAACAGCTGGAGTCCGCCGGTATCGGAACCCGGGTGGTGTCAGCACCGTGCCTGGAATGGTTCGAGGATCAGGACGAGGCCTATCGTGAATCGGTCCTTCCCGCTGCGGTACGCGCTCGCGTCAGTGTGGAAGCTGGTATTGCCATGCCCTGGCATCGATACCTGGGCGATGCGGGCCGGGCGGTATCGCTGGAACACTTTGGCGCATCGGCCGACGCTGCCACCCTGTTCCAAGACTTCGGATTCACACCAGAGGCCGTGGTCGCTGCAGCCCGGGAATCCCTGGCCGCGGCACGCGCCTAAGAACGCAAGGAGTCAACAACGATGAGCTCAGTACCTGACACTCTCACGCGCATCTGCAATGCGGGTGTCTCCGTGTGGCTAGACGACCTATCCCGAGGGGCGATCGACAGTGGTGAACTCGCTGACTTGATCGCCACCCGGGCCGTGGTGGGGGTCACCACCAACCCCACCATCTTTGCCGGGGCGCTCACCGGTGCAGCCTATGCCGATCAGCTGGCGCAGTTGGGGCAAGCCGGCGCAAGCGTGGAGGAGGCAGTCCTGGCCATGACCACCGATGACGTGCGCGCCGCGTGTGAGGTCTTCACACCGACGTTCACGGCCACCGGCGGCCGCGATGGTCGGGTATCGATTGAGGTCGACCCACGGCTGGCGCACGACAGCGCAGGCACCATCGCCGCCGCGAAGCAGCTGTGGCGGATCGTCGATCGGCCCAATGCCATGATCAAGATCCCGGCTACCGAGGCCGGCCTGCCCGCGATCACGGCCGCGATTGCCGCCGGGATCAGCGTGAATGTGACTCTGATCTTTGGCCTTGAGCGATATCGCCAGGTGGCGAACGCCTACGTGAATGGTTTGGAACAGGCCGAAGCAGCAGGCATCGATATCTCCAGCATTCGTTCGGTGGCTTCCATTTTCCTATCCCGGATCGACACCCAGGTCGATGCCGCACTCGACCAAGCTGGCACCTCCAGCCTGCACGGCCAGGCAGCTATCGCCAATGCTCGGCTCGCCTACGAGATTTACCAGGAGGTGTTCTCGACTCCCCGTTTCGCGGCTCTGGGCGGCGCTCACCGTCAGCGTCCGCTGTGGGCCTCCACCGGCACCAAGAACCCCGCCTACCCCGACACCATGTATGTCGACGAGCTGGTCACCTCCGATGTGGTGAACACCATGCCCCGGGCAACCTTGGCCGCTGTCGCCGACCACTCCGCCGCCACCGGTGCCGATGTGGTCGCTGGAACCGCCGAGCAAGCCCGTGGCGTGCTGGCGCAGCTGACCGCGCTCGGCATCGACTTCGACCAGATTCTGGTGGACCTGGAGAATGCCGGAGTCGCCTCATTCGAGGCGAGTTGGGCCCAGTTGCTCGATCAGGTCGGAACCAGCTTGCGGGCAGCCCAGCCGGAGGCTCGCTGATGCCCACCACGGTCGCACCCGGGCAGAATCCGCTGCGACTGGGTGGCGATCGACGGCTACCGCGCATCGCTGGGCCGTCGTCGCTGGTGATCTTCGGTGTGACCGGCGACTTAGCACGGCGCAAACTGATGCCCGCGGTTTATGACCTGACCAACCGGGGACTGCTACCACCTGGGTTTGCCCTGGTCGGCTTTGCCCGCCGTGACTGGGAAGACCAGGACTTCCGGGCCATCGTGCACAAGGCGATCAAAGCTCACGCCCGCACCCCCTACGACGAGAAAGTCTGGCAACAACTGTCGGCCGGTATCCGGTTCGTCTCGGGTGAGTTCGGCGACGACAAGGCCTTCAAACGCCTGGCCCGCACGATTGACCGGCTCGATGAAGACCGTGGCACCGGCGGCAATCATGCCTTCTACCTGTCGATCCCCCCAGGGCAGTTTCCGGTGGTATGCGAACAGATCGCGCAAGCCGGTCTCTCCCAGCCCGAGCCAGGTAGTTGGCGACGGGTGGTGATCGAAAAGCCGTTCGGTCACAACTTGGCATCCGCCCAGGAACTCGATCGGGTGGTCTCGGAGGTTTTCCCACCCGATGCGGTATTCCGCATCGATCACTACCTCGGCAAGGAGACCGTGCAGAACCTGCTGGCGCTGCGGTTTGCCAATCAGATGTTCGAGCCGATCTGGAACGCCAACTACGTCGACCACGTCCAGATCACGATGGCGGAGGACATCGGCATCGGTTCCCGGGCCGGTTACTACGACGGTATCGGTGCTGCCCGCGATGTCATCCAGAATCATCTGCTGCAATTGCTGGCTCTGACCGCGATGGAGGAGCCCGCATCATTCGAGGCCGCCGAGCTGCGAGCGGAGAAGGAAAAGGTACTAGCGTCGGTGCGACTGCCGCGTGACCTGGGCCGCCACACCGCCCGCGGCCAGTACGGTGCAGGCTGGCAAGGCGGCGAGGAGGTCGGTGCCTTCCTGGCTGAGGACGGAATGAACCCCCAGTCGACAACCGAGACATATGCAGCAATCAGACTGGATATCGACAACCGCCGCTGGGCTGGGGTGCCGTTCTATCTGCGGACCGGCAAACGGCTCGGCCGGCGCGTCACCGAAATCGCTGTGGTGTTCAAGCGCGCCCCGCACCTTCCCTTTGATATGCAGGACACCCAGGAGCTGGGACAGAACGCCATCGTCATCCGGGTGCAGCCCGACGAAGGCGTGACAATCCGGTTCGGATCCAAGGTTCCGGGAACCGCCATGGAGGTCCGCGATGTCACGATGGACTTCGGTTACGGGCACGCCTTTACCGAGTCATCGCCGGAGGCCTATGAGCGGTTGATCCTGGACGTGTTGCTGGGAGACCCGCCGTTGTTCCCCCGCCATCGCGAGGTAGAACTGTCCTGGGAGATCCTGGATCCGATCCTGGAGTACTGGAGTCGACGCGGAGCGCCGCAGCAATACCGGCCCGGTAGTTGGGGGCCTGAATCAGCCGATGCCATGCTGGCACGGGATGGACGAGTGTGGAGACGCCCATGATTGTTACGATGGAGGACACCACCACCTCCGCCATCGCCAGCCGCCTGGTCGCTCTTCGGGAGGAGGGCGGTGCGGTAGCCCTCGGCCGGGTCCTGACCCTGGTTGTGGTCGCCGACGACATCGATATCGAACCGGCCATCGACGCTGCCAATGAGGCGAGCCGGGAACACCCCTGCCGGGTCATCGTGGTCCAGCCAGGTGATGGTCGGCGCAGTTCCGGCTTAGACGGCGAGATCCGGGTTGGCGCCGACGCCGGCGCCAGCGATGTCGTCGTCCTGCGACCTCGCGGCCAAGGCCGCAACGAAGTGGACACCCTGGTCACTCCCCTGCTGTTGCCGGATGCTCCCATCGTGGCCTGGTGGCCCAAGGAGCCACCAGAAAATATGGGTGCTGACCTGCTCGGAGCGATGGCCCAGCGGCGCATCTGCGACGTCGGCGAATGCGGTGACGCCATCGAGCAACTGCACCACATGGCCCTGACCTACGCACCGGGAGACACCGACCTGAGCTGGGCCCGCACGACGTTGTGGCGCGGCGTGGTGGCGGCTGCCCTGGACGAACCACCGTTCGAGAATGTCCGGTCTGTGCGGGTTTACGGCAGCAAACATCGACCATCGGCACACCTGATCGCTGGATGGCTGGCGTATGCATTGAAGCTTCCAGTGATTTTGGAGCACGTGCCAGGTTCGTCGGCGGTAGACGGAATCGACCTGGAGCGGCGGCGGGGTTCGATCACCATGCGGCGACCGATCGGTAGCGCCGAAGTCACTATCTCCCACCAAGGGCAGCCCGATCGGAAGATCGCCATGGCCAAGCGACCGCTGGAAGACTGTCTGATGGAGGATCTGCGTCGACTTGACCCCGACGAGATCTATCAGAAGGTACTGACGAAGGGTCTGAGCAAGGTGACGGTCGAATGAACCAAACCGACATTGACACCCCCGCTGCCCGGGCCGTGGTCATTCACCCCGATCCAGCAGCCCTGTATCAAGCAACCGCTGCTCGGCTGCTGCTGGCGTTACTGGATGCCCAGTCGGTAAGGCGCCCAGTGCATGTGGCCATCGCCGGGGGCAGCGTCGGCTCCGGAGTGCTGGCTGCTGCCACCTCCTCCCCCTTGCGTGACATCGTCGACTTCACCGGCGTCCACCTGTGGTGGGTGGATGAACGGTTCGTCGAGGCTGGTTCTGCCGATCGCAACGACCAGCAGGCGGCGCAGTTCTGTGCCGAGGTCGGCCTGGAAGCTGCGCAGGTTCACGCGATGCCCAGCAGTGACAGCATCGGTGATATCGACGCTGCTGCCCACTGGTACAGCGGCCAGATGGCACGGTTCGCCGAATCGGGACAGCCGTTGGTGTTCGACATCATCCTGCTAGGGATGGGGCCTGACGGTCATGTGGCGTCCCTGTTCCCGGGGCACTCCACCTTGGCAGCCACCACACCCGTGGTGGTCGAGCAAGATTCACCGAAACCGCCACCGCGGCGGCTTTCACTAACGTTTCCGGTGCTCAATGCCGCACGTCAGGTTTGGCTGGTGGTGGCGGGGCCGGAGAAGGCCTACCCGGTGACGCAGGCGCTCCAGGGCGGCTCCCTGCCTGCGGCCAGGGTGGGTGGTCATGAACTCACCCTCTGGCTGCTGGATGCCGCCGCGGCCGGTCAGCCAAGCACGGCCAACCGTGCGTCAGGCAGGAACTAGCCGCCGCGACGAGCGCGCAACGCTGCTAGCGCTTCATCCAGCAACGCCGCGCCGTCTTCGTCCGAGCGCCGCTCCTTGACGTAAGCCAAGTGGGTCTTGTACGGCTCGTTCTTGGGTGCCGAAGGCGGATTGTCCTTCTCCTGACCAGCCGGCAGCCCACAGCGCGGGCAGTCCCACTGCTCGGGTGGGGCGGTGCCTGGCTCAGCTGCAAAGCTGGGCCGAGTCTCGTGCCCGGCTGAGCACCAGTACGACACCCACACCCGGGGTGCTGCTTCGCCGCGTTCTGCTTCACCCATGGGGCCCGCGCCGACGCGCGAGCCTCGGATTGCGCTTCCACCTGCCACGTTTTGCTCCCTCGTTCGGCCTAGAGACTGACCCGCTGGACCAGTCCCAGCAGCACGATCACGATTGCCCAGATCACTGCGGAGCCGATGGTGATGCGGTTGAGGTTGCGTTCAGCAACCCCGGAACTGCCGATGCTGGAGGACAGGCCGCCACCGAACATGTCGGACAGTCCACCCCCCTTGCCCTTGTGCATCAAGATGGACAGGATCAGCAGGAAGCTGGTGATCACCAGCAGCGCCTGCAGCACAATCGTTAGCGCGGTCACGCGCACTCCTTACTGTTATGCCCTCGGTCACAAACCAGGACCTGGGCAGTTTACCTGGCCTTCGCGCCTCGGCGCGTCAGCGGCCCGCACTAGCGTTATAGACCAACGTTGTGCGACTGGTACCGGGCGATGGCCGCAAACTCGTCGGCGTCCAGGCTGGCACCACCCACTAGCGCACCATCCACGTCTGGCTGAGCCATGATGGACGCGACATTTCCCGATTTCACCGAGCCGCCGTAGAGCACCCGGATCTTGTCGGCCACCTCACCGGAGTACAGCTGCGTCAGATGCCCGCGGATCGCACCGCAAACTTCCTGTGCATCCTGCGGGGTCGCGACCTCACCGGTACCGATCGCCCAGACCGGTTCGTAGGCGACAACGCATCGCACGGCGTCAGCAGCCTCGATGCCCGCGAAGGCGCCCTCAACCTGGGCCAGCGTGTAAGCCACCTGGTCCCCGGCCTTGCGGACCTCGAGCCCTTCACCGACGCAGATGATGGGGACGATGTCGCAGCCGAGCGCAGCCTTGGCCTTGGCACTGACCAGGGCGTCATCTTCGGCATGATATTCGCGCCGTTCCGAGTGCCCGACCACCGCGTAGCTGACTCCTAGCTTGGTCAGCATCGCCCCCGAGATCTCCCCGGTGTAGGCACCACTAGCATGGGCGGAAATGTCCTGCGCACCGTATCCGATGGGAAGCTTGTCAGCGTCGGTGAGCGTCTGCACCGAACGCAGGTCGGTGAACGGGGGCACGACGACCACCTCGACCTTGTCGTAGTCGTGCTTGGCGTCCTTGAGCGCCCAGGCCAGCTTCTGCACCAGGTGGGTCGCCTGGAGGTGGTCCTGGTTCATCTTCCAGTTGCCCGCCATCAGCGGGGTGCGTGCGCCTGCCATCTACTGCTCCAATACTGAGATGCCGGGGAGGTCTTTACCCTCCAGGAATTCCAGCGACGCTCCGCCGCCGGTGGAAATGTGAGAGAAACCTGCTTCGTCGAATCCGAGCTGGCGAACGGCCGCTGCCGAGTCCCCGCCTCCGACCACGCTGAACGCACCTGCGCTGGTGGCGTCGATGATGGCCTGGGCCAGTTCGCGGGTCCCGCCGGCGAATGCCGCGAATTCGAACACGCCCCTGGGGCCATTCCACACGATGGTCCGCGATTGCAGCAGTGATTGACGGAAGGCAGCCTGGGAGGCCGGACCAATGTCCAGGCCCACCTGGTCCTGCGGAATCGCATCCACCGCCACCACAGTCGCTGGAGCATCGGCCGCGAATGCCGGGGCCACGACAATGTCGGTCGGGAGCACGATCTCAACCCCGCGCTGCGCCGCGGTGGCGAGGTATCCCTTGACGACGTCGATCTGATCGGCTTCCAGCAGCGATTTACCCACGCTGTGCCCCTGCGCGGCGAGGAAGGTGAACACCATTCCGCCGCCGATGAGCAGCCGGTCCGCCTTCCCGAGCAGGTTCTCGATAACCCCCAGCTTGTCGGACACCTTGGCTCCGCCAAGGACGACCGCGTAAGGCCGGGCTGGGTTGTCGGTGGCTCGGCGCAACGCCTCCACCTCGTTGCGTACCAGGGAGCCGACGGCGTGCGGGAGCTTGGCGGCGACGTCGTAGACACTGGCCTGCTTACGGTGCACAACCCCGAAGCCATCGGAGACATAGGCGTCCGCCAGGGTCGCCAACTCAGTGGCCATGGCCTCGCGTGCAGCACTGTCCTTGCTGGTCTCGCGGGCGTCGAAGCGCACGTTCTCCAGCAGTGCTACCTGACCGTCGGTCAGGCCGGCACAAAGGGCCGCAGCGGATGGTCCGACAACATCGGTGGCCAGTTGTACCTGGGTGTCCAGCAGCTCGCCGAGTCGGGCCGCTACCGGGGCCAAGGAGAACTTAGCTTCGAATCCGGTGCCGCCG
The DNA here is from genome assembly GCA_047972965.1 of Beutenbergiaceae bacterium. GTDB lineage: Bacteria > Actinomycetota > Actinomycetes > Actinomycetales > Beutenbergiaceae > Pseudactinotalea. The sequence continues at coordinate 25,706 of JBKEBC010000086.1, forward strand.
GGGCGGCCCAGGTGCGCGGCCAGGATCACCCGGGCACCGGCGTCACGCAGCGCGGTGATCGTGGGCAGGGCCGCCTTGATACGCCCGTCGTCGGTGATGGTGTCACCATCCAGCGGCACGTTGAAGTCAGCGCGGACGAGCACGCGCTTGCCGCGTAGATCGCCCAGGTCAGCAATCGTCTTCATACGAATTTGCTCCGGTTTGAGAATGAAAGTTCAGTGGTCACACACTGGCGCCCGCAGCCGCAGCAGGTAGCTGGGGTGCGGGCGCCAGGTCATGCGTGGCTACCTCAGAGTCGGGCGCCCACGTAGCTGGTCAGCAGGATCAGGCTGTTGGAGTAGCCCCACTCGTTGTCGTACCAGGACACAACCTTGACCAGGTCGCCACTGACCTTGGTCAGCTTGGCATCGAAGATGGACTGGTTGGGGTTGCTGATGATGTCACTGGAAACCAGGTCATCCTCGCTGTACTCCAGGGTGCCAGCCAGCGGACCGTCGGCAGCAGCCTTGACCGCAGCGTTGACCTCTTCCACCGTCACCTCGCGGCTCGCGGTGAAGGTCAGGTCGGTGGCCGAGCCGGTGATGGTCGGCACGCGCATGGCGAATCCGTCCAGTTTGCCCTTCAGCTCCGGCAGCACCAGTGCCACAGCCTTGGCGGCACCGGTCGACGTCGGAACGATGTTCTGGGCGGCAGCGCGGGCGCGGCGGGGGTCCGAGTGCGGGCCGTCCTGCAGGTTCTGGTCGCCGGTGTAGGCGTGGATGGTGGTCATCAAGCCACGCTCGATACCGATCGAGTCGTTCAGCGCCTTGGCCAGCGGGGCCAGGCAGTTGGTTGTGCAGGACGCATTGGAAATGATGTTGTGCGCTGCAGCGTCATAGTCGGTGTGGTTGACGCCGTAGACGAACGTGGCGTCCTCATTCTTGGCCGGCGCGGAAATGATGACCTTCTTCGCACCAGCATCGATGTGCGCCTTGGCCTTGGTGGCGTCGGTGAAGAAGCCGGTCGACTCGATCACGATGTCAGCACCCAGGTCACCCCAGGGCAGGTTGGCCGGATCGCGCTCAGCCAGCGCACGGATCTTGCTGTCTCCCACGATGATGTGGGTCTCATCGTAGGAAACCTGCTGGGGCAGCTTGCCCAGAACGGTGTCCCATTTGAGCAGGTTGGCAAGAGTCTTGTTGTCAGTCAGGTCATTGACGCCAACGACCTCGATGTCGGCTCCCGAGGCGAGGATCGCCCGGTAGAAGTTACGACCGATACGGCCAAAGCCGTTGATTCCGACGCGGATGGTCACGTTTGTCCTCCTGGCGCATTGATGCGCATGGTCTGTCATTGGTTGCGGAGTGCTCGTACCTGATGGAGTGAGCTGGTAATGATGGGCACATGTCCGGGAAGCGCCGAGTCTTCCCGGCATCCTCGGCACCTCAACGTTACACCGCAAGGGTAGGACCTTGGACTCACTATCAACCAGTGAGAACGATCACAGGCCGTCAAGCATCTCCGGAGTCAAGCTCGCTTCAGTGTCAGGTATGCCTTGTTCCCTGGCCTTCTTATCGGCCATCGCCAGCAGTCGCCGGATCCGGCCCGCCACGGCATCCTTAGTCAACGGCGGGTCCGCCCGTTGCCCTAGTTCCTCCAGGCTGGCCTGCCGATGCTCCAACCTCAGCTTCCCTGCCTGCACCAGGTGGTCGGGAACCTCGTCGCCAAGGATTTCGAAAGCTCGGTGCACCCGGGCACCAGCGGCTACTGCCGCCTGTGCCGACCGCCGCAGGTTGGCATCGTCGAAATTGGCCAGGCGGTTTGCCGCTCCCCGGACCTCCCGGCGCAGGCGGCGTTCCTCCCAGGCCAGCACTGCATCATGGGCGCCCATCCGCGTGAGGATGGCGCTGATGGCGTCGCCATCGCGAATCACCACTCGATCAACCCCGCGTACCTCTCGCGCCTTGGCCGCGATTCCCAGCCGACGCGCGGCACCCACCAGCGCCAATGCTGCTTCCGGGCCCGGGCAGGTCACCTCCAGGGCGGACGACCGTCCCGGTTCTGTGAGCGATCCATGAGCGAGGAAAGCTCCCCGCCACGCCGCGACCGCATCGTTCAAATTGGCTGACACCACTTGCGGCGGTAAGCCTCGAACCGGGCGTCCGCGCGAATCCAGCAGGCCGGTCTGGCGAGCAAGGGCTTCCCCGTCCTTAACCACGCGGACCACGTACCGATTGCCCCGGCGCAGCGCACCACCCGAGACCACGATCACCTCGCTGCCGTGTCCGTAGACCTCAGCGATGGCCTGCCGCAGACGCCGGGCAGCGATCCCGGTGTCAAGTTCGGCTTCGATCACGATCCGGCCAGAGATGATGTGCAGGCCGCCTGCGAACCGCAGCGTTGCCGCAACCTCGGCTTTCCGGGCCGAGATCTTGTCCACTCGCAGCCGCGCCAGTTCGTCCTTCACGTCGGCGGTCAGGGACATGAGCGCCATCTTGCCATTCACCGTGCACTCTCCCCGACATCGCCCAAAATCCCGTCAAAGGCGTCACGATACGCGGCGGCGAGGCGCAATGGGTCATGTCGTGGCACATTCCCGCCTATTCCAACTTGGCGCAATAGCACTCGAGCCCCCAAGGATCCGGCACATTCCAGCACATCATCCAAGTCCTCGATGGCACTCGGATCGGCAACAACGATATCGACCTTGAGCTCTGGCGCATACTCAGCCAGCGAACGCAGATGGTCAGCAGCAGAATATCCAGACGTCTCCCCCGGCTGAGAGGCGAGATTGAGCGTCAGGGCTACCTTGGCCGTGGTTTCCTTGATGGCCTGCGCAATCCCGGGTAGTAGCAGGTGCGGCATCACCGAGGTGAACCAGGACCCTGGTCCCAAAATCACCCAGTCCGCATCCTCGATGGCGCTGACCGCCTCCGGACAGGCAGGGGCATCAGGCGGCACCAACCGCAGCTGCTCGACAAATCCAGCCGTGACGGCTACCTGACTTTGACCCCGGATGTGCTCGGCCGCTCCCTGTGGGCTATCCACCCGCCGGACTTCAGCTTCGATCTCCAGCGGCGTGGTCGCCATCGGCAGCACTCGGCCGTTGGCACCCAGCAAGCGGCCAATCAGATCCAGACCTGCCACCTCGTCGTCCAGCAACTGCCAGATCGCCACCAACAACAGATTGCCCACCGCGTGACCATTCAGCGGGCCATCGGTGTCAAACCGGTGTTGCAACACATCTCGCCAGGTCTGGCCCCATTCAGAGGATTCACACAACGCCGAGACCGCCATCCGCAGGTCGCCAGGTGGCAGCACATCAAGCTCTTCCCGCAACCGGCCCGAGGAACCGCCATCGTCGGCCACCGTCACCACCGCCGTGACCTCGGCGGTCACATGGCGCAGGGCAGCAAGGGTGGCAGACAGACCGTGGCCACCTCCCAGCGCCACCGCCCGGATACCTCGCTGCTGCGCCGAGTGCATCCTGAGCCTCACTCCCGACCTAGATCACGATGCACCGTCAGCGCACTATGCCCGCGTTCACGCAAACCAGCAGCGACAGCTTCGGTGATAGCAACCGAACGGTGCTTCCCGCCGGTGCATCCCACCGCAATCGTGACGTAGGGCTTCTGCTCCTGCACATAACCAGGCAGCACGGGCATGATGGCATCGAGGTAGCGGCCGACGAACTCCCGGGCACCGGGCAGGCCCAGCACGTAGTCGCGCACCGGCTCATCTTTTCCGGTGAGGTGCCGCAACTCGCTCACCCAGTACGGGTTCTTCAGGAACCGCATATCGACCACGTGGTCGGCATCGAGCGGAATGCCGTACTTGAATCCGAAGCTGACCACCGTGATCCGCAGGTCATTGGCACTCTGACCGGCGATGATGTCTCGGACGGTGCGGGCCAAATCATGAACCGACAGGTCACTGGTATCGATCGTGACGTCGGCACGTTTGCGCACATCACGCAACAGCTCACGCTCCTGGGCGATTCCGTCCAGCATGCGCCCCTGGCCCTGGAGCGGGTGCGGTCGCCGTACCGCTTCGAACCGCCGGACCAAGGCCTCATCGGAAGCATCAAGGAACACGATCCGATAGTCGATCCGCTGGGCCCGAAGGTCATCGAGAACCTGAACCAAATGCGCGAAGAACTCTCGGCTGCGCACATCAAGCACGACGGCTAGGCGCTTCACTCCGCTTTCACCCGGAGTGAGCATCCCGGCCAAGGGCAGCACCATCTGGGGTGGCAGATTGTCCACCACATACCAGTCGAGGTCTTCCAGGACCGCCGCAGTGCGGCTGCGCCCCGCCCCGGACATTCCGGTGACGATGATCACCTCGGGCCGGTTGTCCGGATTCGCTGAGGCCTGCTCCTCCAACAATGGGATTCCCTGCGGCACGGTCATCGGCATTTGCTCGGTGGCCGGGTTCTGTTCCTGGCCTGCAGCCTCGTCACTGCCAGAATTGCTCATGCCCTGAGGATGTCACGAACTGGGGGTGTCGCGGAGCGCAGCATCGGATTCCGCCGGGGCTTGGGCGGCACCGCGCAGCACCTGCTGCACGTGCTGTGCCAGTTTCGGGCCGATTCCGGGCACAGCGGCGATATCTTCCAGGCTGGCGCCTCGCAGCGTGCGCACCGAACCGAACACTTTCAACAGCGCGGCTTGCCGAGCCGGTCCCAGCCCGTCGATGGCGTCCAGCTCCGATCGGGTCATCGCCTTGCCCCGGCGTTTGCGGTGATGCGTGATGGCAAATCGGTGGGCCTCATCACGTACCCGTTGTAGCAGGTAGAGGCCCTCGGAGCTGCGGGGCAGCACCAGGGGAAATTCCTCTCCGGGTAGCCACACCTCCTCCAGCCGTTTGGCTAGTCCCACCACCATGAGGTCGACAATGCCTAGGTCGGTCAGCGCCCGCTGGGCGGCGGCGACCTGCGGGCCTGCGCCGTCGACAACCACCAGGTTGGGCGGGTAGGCAAAGCGCTGCCGGCTGCCCTCCTGCCCCGTCTGCTGAGCTTGTTCGAGGTAGCGCCGGAATCGGCGCGTCACCACTTCCGCCATCGCTTCGGTATCGTCCCGCGCCCCGTCCCCGTCCCCGTTCCCGCGGATAACGAAGTGCCGATAGTCCGACTTCCGCGGGAGCCCATCCTCGAAAACCACCATGGAAGCCACTTGCTGTGATCCCTGGGTGTGCGAGATGTCAAAGCACTCAATGCGCAGCGGCGATTCCGGCATCCCCAGGAACTCCTGTAGCTGCGATAGCGCCAAGGATCGAGCGCTCAGGTCCCCCGCCCGTCTGGTCTTGTGCAAGGCCAAGGCCTGCTCGGCGTTGCGCTGCACCGTCTGAGCCAACGCGCGCATGTCACCGCGCTGAGCCACCCGCACCCGTACCCGGGAACCACGCAGGGACTCCAGCCACTGCTGAAGTTGCGCCACATCGGCTGGGAGCGCGGGAACGATGATCTCCCGCGGAATCAGGCCGGGATCGGGTTCGGCCTCGCCGTACACCTGGGTCAGCAGCCGTTCCACCAGATCGCCGTCCGAGAGATCTTCGACTCGTTCGGTCACCCAACCACGCTGGCCCCGCACCCGCCCGCCACGGATATGGAACACCTGAACGGAGGCTTCCAGCTCATCGGTAGCCATGGCGAATAGATCCGCATCGGTGCGCTCAGGGAGCACTACGGCGTTGCGGTCGAGCACCTTGCGCAAGGCACCCAGGTCGTCGCGGAGCCGGGCCGCCTGCTCGTACTCCTGCGCTGCCGAGGCCGCCTGCATCTGCGTTTCCAACCGCTTGATGTAGGGGCTGGCGTCACCAGCCATGAAGCTGGCAAAGTCCTGGGCCAACGCCCGGTGAGCATCGACGTCGATGTTGCCCACACAAGGGGCCGAACACTTGTCGATATAGCCCAGCAGGCACGGCCGCCCAGTCTGGCCTGCCCGCTTGAACACGCCCGCGGAGCAGGAACGAATCGGAAACACTCGCAGCAGCAGGTCCACGCTCTCGCGAATCGCCCAAGCGTGCGCATACGGACCGAAGTACCGCGTGCCGGGCCGCTTGCGTCCGCGCATCACCTGCACCCGAGGGAACTCCTCCCCCATGGTGATCGCGAGATACGGGTAGGACTTGTCATCGCGGTACTTGACGTTGAAGCGGGGTTCGAACTCCTTGATCCAGGCGTATTCCAGCGCCAACGCCTCGCCTTCGTTCGCCACGACCGTCCAGTCCACGCTGGCAGCACTGGTGACCATCTGCTGGGTGCGCGGATGAAGTGTCCCGGGTCCGGTGAAATAGGAGGACAACCGTGACCGCAGCGATATGGCCTTACCCACGTAGATGACGCGTCGATGGGAATCACGGAACCGATAGACCCCTGGCTGCGTGGGGATCTCCCCCGGCTTGGGCCGGTAGCTCGCTGGATCCGCCATAGTCCACAGCGTAGTTCGCGCACCGGCCGGGCCAGCGCACGGCTGCCAGCCCCACCAGACCCACCTCGCAGCACCGAGCGGGATTGACATGGGGTCTAGCGTTGGCGCATGAGTGGGCTTCATGAGTTCTCGGTCCATGTCGTCTGGACCGGCGGCGGCACCGACGGCACGACTAGCTACAACTCCTACTCACGCGACCACGAGGTAACCATCGATGGCAAACCCACCCTGCTCGCCTCGGCGGATCCGGCGTTCCGCGGTGACGCTGGTCGCTATAGCCCCGAAGATCTCTTCGTTGCCTCGCTCAGTCAATGCCACATGTTGTGGGCTCTGCAGATGGCGGTGCGGGCTGGGGTGGTCGTGCTCGGATACAGCGACCGGGCATCGGCAACGATGCGGATCGAGTCTGCGGGCGCAGGACAGTTCACCGAGGTGGTGCTGCATCCGCAGCTGACGGTCCTCGAACCCGTGGACCCCGCCACGGTGCAGCAGATTCACGACGACGCGCACGCTCACTGCTTTATCGCTCGGTCGGTCAACTTTGGGGTGCGGATCGCACCCCTGACCACTCAGTTGGCCACGACGCAGTAGCCTCCCGGCCGCCACCTGGCACCAGCTCGCCGTGCTCCGTGGCCAACCGCCGGCTCCGGGTGCTGGCAGGGTGGCCGACGCCAGCGATGACTGCCAGCTCGCCGTCCACCGTGGCTCACCGCCGTCTCGGATGCTCGCGGGGTGGCCGGGCAGTCTCCGGACTTGCTCAGTCCAATGGCCAAGGCCGGAGCGCGCCGGATGGTCCCCGCAACCTGGCGGTCAGGCCTTATGCGCTCGCTTTGGCGTTGCGCCGCACCGAACGAGCCTTGGGGCGCTTCAGCGGAGCCACTTCGGTGACCTGCTTCAGCTTGACCGTGGCACCGTCCAAGATTTCAGCGAGGAACTGGCCGGTGTGACTTGCGCCGGTGGTGGCGACCTTCTCCGGCGGTCCGGCGGCGACCACGGTGCCCCCTTTGTCACCGCCTTCGGGGCCCATATCAACGATCCAGTCGGCATTCTTGATGACGTCTAGATTGTGTTCGATGACAATAACGGTGTTGCCTTTATCGACAAGGCCCTGCAGCACCGCCATCAGCTTGCGAATATCCTCGAAATGCAGCCCGGTGGTGGGCTCATCCAACACATAGACCGTACGTCCGGTCGAGCGCTTCTGCAGCTCGCTGGCAAGCTTGACCCGTTGAGCTTCGCCACCCGACAGCGTGGGCGCGGGCTGGCCTAGCCGCACATACCCCAGCCCCACCTCAACCAGGGTGTTGAGGTGGCGGGCAATGGCTGGCACCGCAGCAAAGAACTGCGCAGCATCGGCGATCGGCATGTCAAGGACATCGGCCACCGTCTTGCCCTTGAAATGCACCTCCAGCGTCTCGCGGTTGTAGCGCGCTCCGTGGCACACCTCGCACGGCACGTACACATCGGGCAGGAAGTTCATCTCGATCTTGATGGTGCCGTCACCCGAGCATGCCTCGCATCGACCACCCTTGACGTTAAAGGAGAACCGGCCCGGACCGTAGCCCCGAACCTTCGCCTCCTCTGTTTCGGCGAACAACTTGCGCATGTGGTCCCAGACGCCGGTATAGGTGGCCGGGTTGGAGCGCGGTGTACGACCGATCGGGCTCTGGTCCACGTGCACGACCTTGTCCAGATGTTCCAGTCCAGATACCCGCTTGTGCCTGCCGGGAACCAGCCGGGCGCCATTGAGCTCGTTGGCCAGCACGTTGTAAAGAATCGAGTTGACCAGCGTGGACTTTCCCGAACCCGATACCCCGGTCACCGCGACGAAACATCCCAGCGGGAAGGTTGCCTTGACGTTCTTGAGGTTGTGTTCCCGGGCGCCTTCGACCCCTAACCACCGTTCGCCTGGTTTGCGCCGATGGCTGGGCACCGGGATCTGGCGCCGTCCTGCCAGATAGTCACCGGTGATGGATTCGCGTTGTTCGAGCAGGCCCGCGTAGTTTCCCGAATGCACGATGTGCCCACCGAGTTCTCCCGCACCAGGCCCGATGTCAACCACCCAATCCGCTGCCCGGATGGTGTCTTCGTCGTGTTCGACCACGATCAGGGTGTTGCCGAGGTCGCGGAGCCTGGTCAATGTCTCGATCAGGCGGCGGTTGTCACGTTGGTGCAATCCGATACTCGGTTCATCCAGGACGTAGAGCACACCCACCAGGCCAGAACCGATCTGGGTGGCTAACCTGATGCGCTGAGCCTCGCCCCCGGACAGCGTTCCAGCTGGTCGCGACATAGATAGGTAGTCGAGTCCGACGTCCAGTAAGAATCCCAGCCGGGCGTGGATTTCCTTGAGTACCTGCCCCGCGATCGCCTGTTCGCGGGGGCTGAGCTCGAGTGTGTCGAGCGCCGTCTTGGCAGCCGAGATCGGCAGGTTGCACACATCGGCTATCGACATGCCGCTCACCGTCACGGCCAGCACTTCTGGCCGCAGCCGGGCACCCTTGCAAGCCGGGCACGGCACCTGCCGCATATACCCTTCCCACTTGTCTCGCGACCAGTCCGATTCGGTCTCAGAATGCCTACGTTCGAGGAACGCGATAACACCTTCGAAACCGGTGCTGTAGGAGCGTTCACGGCCCCAGCGATTGCGGTATCGCACGTGAACTTTGTGGTCTTTGCCGTGCAGGATCGCTGTCTTGGCCCGCTGCGGCAGCGCCCGCCATGGCGTCTCGACCGAGAAGCCCAGCTCCTCCCCCAGGGCCGTCAGGACCCGGTCGAAGTACTGGGCGCTCTGGCCTTGTGCCCACGGCTGTATGGCGCCTTCGGCAATGCTGAGATCTTCATCGGGAATCACCAGATCCGGGTCGACCTCTAGCCGGGTACCGATGCCAGTGCACTCCGGGCAGGCACCGTAGGGAGCATTGAAGGAGAACGTTCGCGGTTCGATCTCCTCCAGGGTCAGCGGGTGGTCATTGGGGCATGCACGCCGCTCAGAGAACCGGCGCTCCCGTTCCGGATCAGCTTCGTCAGCGTCGACGAACTCCACCACCACCAGACCATCGGCGAGGGACAGTGCCGTCTCAATGGAGTCCGTCAGGCGCTGCTTCATGCGGTCACGGACCACCAGGCGATCGATCACCACCTCAATGTTGTGCTTGAGCTTCTTCTCCAGCGTGGGTGGCGCATTGAGGGCGACCACCTCACCATCGACTCGAGCGCGAGCGAACCCACGCGATTGCAGATCGCGGAATAGCTCGGAGTACTCACCCTTGCGTCCCCGAACAACCGGCGCGAGCACCTGGAATCTGGTGGATTCGGGCAGCTCTAGGATTCGATCGACGATTTGCTGCGGGGTTTGGGCGGTTACCTTCTCGCCGCAGGTGGGGCAATGCTGGGTACCGGCCCGGGCGAATAATAGGCGCAGGTAGTCATACACCTCGGTGATGGTGCCCACGGTGGACCGCGGGTTGCGGTTGGTGGACTTCTGGTCAATGGAGACAGCTGGTGAGAGCCCTTCGATGAAGTCGACGTCCGGCTTGTCCATCTGACCCAGGAACTGCCGCGCGTAGGAACTGAGGGATTCGACGTAGCGTCGCTGACCTTCGGCGAAGATCGTGTCGAAGGCGAGCGAGGATTTCCCCGACCCGGACAGCCCGGTGAAGACGATGAGTTGGTCACGTGGAAGGTCGAGGCTGACGTTCTGCAGGTTGTGTTCCCGCGCACCGCTTACTACCAAGGCATCCGTCACCCCCACATCGTAGGCGGAACCATCGGATTCGTACATCCGTACGAGGCGCGTGTCTGGAGCGGTTTGCTCACACACCCTCACCGCCCACGCCCCACCTCCCTGGAGTACGAGGGTTTCAGCCATTTTCGAGCCCCACGACATTCGGCAATGCCGCAAACCCTCGAACTCGCCGGAGATGGCCAGCGGGTGGGCCACGCCGTTACCATCGAGCATGGCCGACCCCTTTCACGTCGAGACCGGCGGACCTGCGCTCGCAGTCGGCGACGCATCCCTGCAGGTACTCAAAGTCAGCGTGTCCTCCATGGACAACAATGCCTACCTGCTCACCGATCCAGCCACCGGCGAACAGGTTCTCATCGACGCCGCCGACGACCCCTCGACGCTACTGACGTTGGTGCGCGAACACGGGAACGGCACACTGGGCACCATCATCACCACCCATCAGCACTGGGACCACCACCGTGCCTTAGCGGAGGTAGTCGCCGCCACAGGGGCCCAGGTGCTCGCCGGAGCAGCCGATGCCGACGCGCTCCCGGTGCCGGTGGGTCGCAGGATCACTCACGGTGACACCCTGACCCTTGGCACCACGGAGCTGAGCTTGGTGAGCTTGCGCGGTCATACCCCGGGATCGATAGCCGTGGCGACATCCACCGCACAGACCCTGCTCTTCACCGGGGATTCCCTCTTTCCCGGTGGCGTCGGCCGCACCGAAGCTCCCGCGGACTTCGAATCGCTGCTTAGCGATGTGGAGAACCGCTTGTTCAACGTCTATCCAGATTCCGCCATCGTGCACCCCGGTCATGGCGATTCCACCACGCTGGGAACAGAACGACCGCACCTGGGGCAATGGCGTGAGCGCGGATGGTAGCGGCCTGAGGGTAGCGACGTATCGATACGACGACCGAGGCTTTGGCGAGTCCTCGACTTCTCGCAGCTCTCGTGAGTTCCCCAACCTCTCGCAGCTCTCGTGAGTTCCCCAACCTCACGCAGCTCTCGTCAGTTCCCCAATCTCTCGAGTACGAGCGTTGACGCCAAAGCCGGTGCCCACGACCCTCGAAAACGGCAGAAACCCTCGGTCTCGGGGAGCGTGAGTGGTGGGCCGTGACCACCCCATGGGCGACGGGCCGCGAGTGTGAGTGCTGGGCCGTGACCACCCCGGGGCTATTCGGACGTCGCCGGGTGGCGTTTCGCTCCGATTGTCAGCGACGTGATGGCTGTCATCGCCAAGACCACCACGATATAGATCAGCGATACCTGGTTGGGAATCTCTGGGACCGCCGTGATGTGCTCGCCCCCGTTGATAAAGGGCAGCTCGTTGGTGTGCATGGCGTGAATCACCAGCTTGACGCCGATAAAGGCCAGGATCGCTGCCAGTCCGTAGTGCAGGTAAACCAACTTGTCCAAGAGGCCATCGATGAGGAAAAACAGCTGTCGCAATCCCACCAGCGAGAAGGCGTTTGCTGCGAAGATCAGGAACACATGCTGTGTCACCCCGAAAATCGCGGGGATGGAGTCCACCGCGAAGAGCAGGTCCGCGCTGCCGATGGCCACCATGACGATCAGCATCGGTGTCACGTGCCAGCGTCCCTGAGACCGGACCACCATCTTGTCCCCCACATACCCCTCAGTGGTTGGAAAGATCCGGCGCACCGCACGAAGCACGATGTTCTCGCGGAATTCCTCGTCTTCCCCGCTCTTGCGGACCTGGCTCCAGGCCGTCCACAGCAGGAAGGCACCGAAGATGTAGAACACAAACGAGAACTGCTCCACCAACGCTGCCCCGAGGAAGATGAACCCGGCCCGCAAGACCAGCGCGATGATGATCCCAATCAGCAGCACCTTCTGCTGATACTCCCGGGGCACCCGGAAGCTAGACATGATCAGGACGAACACGAACAGGTTGTCGACACTGAGCGAAGCTTCTAGAACCCAGCCGTTGTAGTACTGGATCCCAAACTCTGATCCCAGACTCACCCAGACGAAAACACCAAACAGTGCGGCGATGCCGTAGTAGACGCCGGTCCATCGGGCGGCTTCGCCGACGGTGGGCCGGTGTGGGCGGCGCACATGGCCGACGAAGTCGACGGTCAGCATGGTCACGACGATGGCGAGGGTGACGATCCACATCCAGCCAGGTACATCAGTCACGAAAGAACATCCTCCGGTGGGCAACAAAAACACCGGAGGTCTCCCCCACCGCTGATACGGCCGACGCTACCGAGCTTTGCGCTGTACTGACGGTAATCGCCGCTTATGGGGTACTCCCCTCCAACTCGGCAAGGCTAGGGCATCGAGCCGCGACCTCATACCCTCCACGCCCAGTTTGTGAGCAATCTCCCTCTTCGATCGACCTTCACTCACACAAAGAGGGCCAGAATCCGAGCCTGGCAGGCGGGTCGCAAACCTCGAATCTGCGCTAGTTCCCCACCAGGGTCCGGTGACACACCTGATCCCACGGCGTGGGCTCAAGCCCAAAATGGGTGCGGGCAGCACTGTCGTCGACCACATAGGGTCGCCTCCACATGTAGGCGATTTCAGCAACCTCACCAACGAAGCCATTGACCTTCGCTAGTAGACCCAGAGCAGGTATCGAACTAACCGCAACCGGTGCCAGACCTCCGGCGGCCAGGATTTGCATCAGTGCCGCTCGGGGGCTTACCGGCGGATTGCTCGGTGTTAGCCAGGTGCGCCCATGAGCGGTGGGATCTTCTGCCGCCGCGATCATCGTCCGAGCCTGGTCAAGCACATCGGTGAAAGTATGCGGTTGATCGGGCGACCCCACTACCCATGCACGTCGACCTCGACGGGCCCGCCCGATGTGCCGGGTCAAGTGCCCTCCGGCACCGATGCCGTGCCCGAGGAAGTCTGAGCCGCGGACTTCGACAGCTCGCACTTGCCCGGCCTGATGCCGCGAGAGCGCCTCTTTCCACATCCAGGCGCGTATTCGACCCTTACTGTCGGTAGCTGCATCCGCAAGAGACTCCACCATCGGGCCATCCACCGGACCGAACGGGTAGAGGTTGCCGGTGATCACGTAGACCGTGCCGCTCCGTTCAGCAGCCATCAGTAGCGAACGTGCCAACGGCGGCCACATCGATTCCCATTGTGTGTAGTTGGCTGGGTTGGCGCAGTTGTACAGCACATCAACACCCTCCAATGCGGCAGTGAGTTCATCGACATCCGTGGCGTCGAGTGTTTCGTGCTCCACGCCATCGATTCCGGTGTCCGTACCCGATCGGGTTGCCAGATGTACCCGCGAGCCGCGTTCTGTCAGCAGCTGCGCCACATGACGACCCACAGCTCCTGCCCCGACAATCAAGTGACGATCTGCCATGTTCCAACTCCATCCAAATTCGAGAACAATGCTCTCGCTTTAGGCTGCCATGCAATCTTGGCAAAGGCAAGAGCACTGCTCTCGAATTGCGTAGACTTGCGGCATGGGTACCTCTCGCGAACACAACCGTGCGCAGGTCACTGCCGCGATATTGGCGTCGGCCCGGGCCCAGCTCAGCAAAGTCGGCCCAGCAGAGCTATCACTGCGCTCTGTAGCACGCGATGTGGGGATGGTCTCATCGGCTATCTATCGATATTTCCCAAGCCGGAACAACCTCCTGACTGCGCTCCTGATCACCTGCTACGACGAGCTAGGCATGGCCGCCGAAGCCGTAGATGACCCCTTGGCGAAACCCGTGGACCGCTGGGTCGCTATTTGCTATGCCGCACGGGCCTGGGCTCTGACACATCCCCATGAATACGCTCTGCTCTATGGCTCCCCAGTCATCGGATATGTAGCTCCGCCAGATACCATCGGGCCTGGAACCCGAGTGGTGCTCGCCTTGGCCCGAGTCATCATCGACGCCCACCCCACCACCCCGCCCAGTGCTGGACGTGGCTTCTCCGGAATCGTTGACCGAGCATCCCAGGTGGCCAACGGGCTCGACGCCACCGCGCCTGACCTAAGCTCCGAGCTGGTCGGCCGCGCCCTGATTGCTTGGGCATCGCTCTTTGGCACAATTTCGTTCGAACTATGGGGTCAGCTGACCGGATCGGTGAGCGACTACGACGCATGGTTCACCGAGGTTGCGCTGCGGCTAGCCGCAGATCTCGGGCTCAGTCAATCGACCGCCTAGGCCTCGCGCCAACGCCAGCCAGCGCGACACCACGACCAGTGACGACCCATGGGCCTGCGCAGCTCTCCTTGCGCTCAACCGTGATTGCCCTTCCCGATGCGGTAAAGATTGGCGAGCATTGTTCCATTGCCATTGGGTCAGAATCCACCGGACTGGTCCTCGCCTCAGGGCCGATCCCAGACAGACCAGACGCGCACGCACCCACCCGATAGGCAGGCACGTGCGCGTCTGGTGTTTGACCGCTACTTGTTGGTGCCCTGGGACACCGAACCTTGCAACTGCCGTTGGAAGATCACGTACACCACCAAGACTGGGACGATGGTGATCACCACGGCGGCGAACAGCCGACCAAAGTCGACGTTGTAACCCGCCGATGAGGCGTAACCGGCCATGGCCTGTGACAACACCCACTGATCCTGGCTGGGGTTCAGCGCCACCGGTAGCAGGAACTGGTTCCACAGGCCCAGGAAGTTGAAGATCGCCACGGAGGCCATCCCCGGAGCCGCCATTGGCAGCATCACCTGAAAGAACGTACGCCAGTTGCCCGCACCATCGATGGCTGCTGCCTCGGCGATCTCCTCTGGCAACGACCGGAAGAACGCATAGAGGAAGAACACCGTGAACGGCAATGCGAACGCGATGTACACCGTGATCAGGCCCGGCAGAGTGCCCAGCAGTCCCATCACCCGCAGCACGAAGAACAGCGGAACGATCGCAAGAAACACCGGGAACGTCATGCCCGCCAGCATCAGGTAGTAGATGGCCCGGTTGCCGGGGAACTCAAACCGCGCCAGCACGTAGGAGCACATAGCTCCCAGCACCATCACCCCGACCAGCGCGAACCCCACCACGATGATGGTGTTGAAGAAGTAGTTTCCAATACCACCATCGCCCCAGGCGTTGACGTAGTTCTCGAAGCTCCAGCTGGCCGGCAGCCCAAGAGGCTCGCCGCTAATGATCTCCCGGCTGGTCTTGAACGAGGACAAGAACACCCAGAGCAGTGGCACCAGCACCACGATCGACCACAGCACCAGCACGACGTGCGAAATCCCGGTGACGACCCGATCGGAACTGCCGGCACCAGACCGGGTTCGCTTCACAGCTTGTGTGGTCATCAGCCCTTACCTCCTCGTCCACCGACCAGGCGGAATAGACCAAAGATCACAGCGGCGAACAACAGTGTTACGGCCGCCATAATCACGCCCATGGCGCTGGCATAACCGGCCTGGCCTTGGATGAACCCCATACGGAATAGATACTGCGGCATCACCAGTGTGGAGTTGTCTGGTCCGCCGGAATTGTTCAGTGCCTGCATGAACACGAAGGCATCCAGGGCCGCGATGCCGAGGTAGATCCAGGCAGTCTGGATGTTCTCCCGGATCATCGGCATGGTGATGGAGAACATCGTGCGCGCACGACCGGCCCCATCCAGGCGTGCCGCCTCAAACGTCTCCGCAGGGATCCCCTTGATCGCAGCGATAAACAGCAGCATGTAGAAACCAACGAATGCCCACACCATGACGAACATCGACGACGGCATCGCGGTGCTGACCTGGCCAAGCCAGTTCTGGCGCAGAGCCTCGGGCAGGAGCGCGTTAAGCAGACCGTTTGAGGGATCAAACACGGCCGAGAACAGGATGCCGATAACGATCGCAGGAATCACATATGGAAAGAACGAGACAACCCGGTAGAACCCGGCATTGCGCACCCCAACCGTACGCCCAATACCGCGCCCGCCAATGGTGACCAGCGACGCAAACAGCAGAGCCAGGGCGATGGTCACGACCGGCACGACGATCGCTAGCTTGACGTTGTTCCCCAACGCCGTCAGGAAGGTGGCGTCCTTGAACAGGCGGACAAAATTCTCCAGACCGATGATGTCGAACTCGGGACTGAACCCGGACCAGTTCGTGAGCGAGTAGAACATCGCTTGGATAAACGGCCAGATAACGAACGTCAGGAACAGCGTCACGGGCAAACCTAGGAACACCAGGAAGAAGCTGATGTTGTCAAAGGTCCATTGAGCCTTCCGGCGCGCCCGCGTTGCCACGGGCGCACCGGAAGTTGTAACTGGAGCGGTCACGAGACTGGGATGACCGTCTGGGTGTCGCGAGCGTTGTCGGTGATGCGCTGCAGGTCACTGGTCAGCTCAGCCACGCTCTTGGTGCCGTCGAGGAACGCGTTCCAGACCACCAACTGATCCTGGTTCAGGCCGTAGAGGCTGTTGAACTTGTGGGTGAAGGTATCCGTGCCGGCAGCGGTGAGCATGTCGATCTGCGAGACGAGTGCCGTCGACCCGAAACCATCCTCTGGGACGGTGTCCTTGACAACGGTCGGTGCCAGCTTCGACTCTGCGAAGTTGGTAGCGGCCTCCTTGGACAGCATGATCCGCAGGATCTCCTTGCCGCCTGCAACGTTGGCCCCTTCGGAAGGCACGATGTACGGCTCACCGGCTTCTGAGCGCAATGCTGCCGCCGGCATGGTGGCACTTGCCTCATCCACCAGGAAGGCTGGCACACCACGCATCTCGAAGCCGTCCGCGGTCTGGTCCTTCATTTCGTTCTCGATCCAGGAGCCACTGGGGTACATCAGCGCATCCTGATCGAATGACCACTGCGATTGCGCAGAGGTGAACTGGGTTCCGGAACCACCAGGCTTGACGTAGCCCAGGTCGATGATCTCCTTCAGCGCCGTGAACACCTGCTGGATGGCGTCCACGGACCAGCAGCCCTCTTCCAGGTTCTCCAGCGGCAAGCGGACATCGTCACCACCCTGCTTGATCGCCGAGTCGATGGCCATGGTGTGGTAGTAGGTAGCGGCTTCCTTGCCCCAGCAGAACAGGTACTTGTCCTGCTTGGCGGCCTCTGCACCCAGCGCCTTGGCCTCTTCCCAGGTGGTGGGCGGGGTCCAGCCGTTCTGTTCGAACAGGCTGGCGGAGTACCAGATGCCGTACACCGTCAGGACGTAGTTGACCGCCGCGAGTTTGCCGTCAAATACCCCCGAGTCCAGGACATTGGGGTTGATCAGGGTGTCGCGGATGGTCTCACCCTCAAGGTTCTGGGCATCGAGGACGTCGTTGAGATCCTCAAGCTTGTCCAAGATGGTGGCAAAGCCGATGGCTTGGGCACCGGCGTTGTCCACGAGGTCGGGGGGGTTTCCACCCACGAACCGTGGCTGCAGTTCGGTAGCGATCTGAGTGGACGCGGCCACCGTGGCGGCACCGCTGTACATCTCGTTGAAGATGTCGGCTGCGAATTCGACATAGTCCACGCCGTAGCCGCCATCGAAGATCACTGCGTCGACCGCCGCACCATCGCTGATACCGAACGGGTTGTCCGCGGTGATCTCGGCACTACTGCCACCACCGCCTCCAGTAGAGCCACCACCACCACCGGTGGCGCAGGAGGCGAGGCTGATGCCTAGCGGGACCGCTGCAGCGGTATAGAGGGCACCGCGCAGGATGTTGCGGCGCGAGATTGAGTTCTCAGAATTCATGTTGGACCTCCGGAGGGGTTTGGCGCTGCCGGGCGCAGCATGGATGGGTTTGGAAGGAGATGGCTGCCTGTTGCAGATGGTTAGAGTGAGTGGATCCGGGCTCCGTATCGTTGCTGTAGCTCTTGGTTGTGTTCATCGCCGCCGGGGATATTGGCGGAGAGGAAGACTGGCGGCCTCTGACCGTCCTCCAGCAGGGCGGTCACGACTGCGATCGTCAGTGCTTGCGCGATGTAGCCAGCGGTGAGGGAGGAAACGGCGCCGATCCGTATCCCGCCGGGGAGCTCGGTGGTTGCGTCCCCAAACGGTGCGAGGTTGTCGATGACGACGTCGGCCACGTCTGCGAGGCGTTTCCCGCTGGGGTGCTTCAGCGGCACCGCGTGGGTGTGCTCCAAGCTGGTCACCGCGATCACCCGGTGCCCGCGCTCCTTGGCTGCCAACGCCATACCGACGATGGAGGAGTTGACGCCCGAGTTGCTAGCGATGATGAAAACGTCTGCGGGGTTCAGTTCAGCCTGCTCAAGCAGCTGCTCGACGACGGTCCCGTCCCGCTCCAGGTCAGAACCAATCAGCTCACTGGCGGGTCGTTGCCCATTGAGCACCACGTTGCGCAGCGCGATCCGGTGGGTGGGGATGAGCCCACCCGCACGACCAGCCACCTCCATCGAGAAAGCTTCAGAGTGGCCCGTGCCGAAGCACTGAATCACCCCTCCGTCTCGGACGCAGGCGGTCAGCAGGGAAATCGCTTCCGCTAGCCCACCGGCCGCAACGTGTTCACGCAAGGCATGCAGTCGGGTGAAGAGCTCCTCGGTAAATGTGCCTTGGGCAGCAGCGGGGGTGGTTTCGGTCGCGCTCATGCGGTGGCCTCCTGGATCTTGGGGGATGAATGCGAATGATCAGCGACGGCGGCAGCAGAGACTTCGAGGTTGGCGAGTGCACCGGAGTAGTCCTGCTGAATGACAAGCATGTAGAGGAAGTCCATGACGAAGAGCTGGGCATGGTGTGCGCTCACGTCGGACGGATGGTGAAAGCGTTCTGGGACGGCGGCAATGAGGGTGAGGTCGGCTTCCTGCGCCAGTGGGGATGCCACGCTGTTGGTGACCGCGAGGGTCAGCGCTCCGGTGCCGCGGGCGCGGGCGAGCATCTGCACCGTTTCGGTGGTGCTTCCGCTGTGGGAGATCCCGATGGCCACATCCGATGGCCCGAGCATGCTGGCACTGGCCAGGCCAAGATGCACGTCTGCCCAGCTGTGAACGTTGACGCCGATCCGGTAGAAGCGATGTTGCATCTCTGCTGCGATGATGCCGCTACCCCCGGCCCCGTACAGGTCTAGTTGCCGGCATTGGCCGATGGATCGCGACATCCGCTCGCAGACCTCGAGATCGAGCAGTTCGGCTGTGGCGTCGAGGGAGCGGACATGCCCTCGTACCAGATTGCGCAGGATGTCCGATGGTTCGTCGTCTGCCCGGAATGCTCGTCCGATCTCGACCCGCTTCGGAGAACGGCCGACGTCGGTGGCGACCGCGACCCGGAACTGCACGTATCCGTCGAACCCCAGCAGTCGACAGAAGCGGGTCACGGACGCAGCGGAGGTGCCTGAGCGCTCGGCGAGCTCGGTGATCGACAACCGCAGGGGTGCGGTGGGATCCTCGAGCAGGACACGGCCGATCTTGCGCATGGCTTCGGGCATCATCGGCAGGTTCGCCTCCACCTGGTGGGAGATCCGCAGCGGTGTCTGCGGTGACGACGAGCCTGAAACCATTTGAAAATCCCTCTCACTCCGTTGTTAGATGGATGAAATATATTCTTACAACATGCATGTTGTCGATCACAAGTAGGTCACGATGATCACTTTCAGCCACGCAGTCGCGGTGGATGCCGGCGGTACTTCCACTCGAGCGATGGTTATCGATGCCCAAGCACAGTGTCTGGGGATCGGCCGTAGCGGGCGCGGAAATCCGATCTCAGATGGGGCCGACGCGGCGGCGGCTTCCATCTCTGAGGCAGTCGCAGCAGCGCTGATAGCCGCCAACCTTCCTGGCACCAGCGTGCAGGCCTTCAGCGTTGCGATGGCAGGCGGCAACACCATGACCGGGCACGCGCAATGGCTCCATGAACCACTGGCGCGGCTAGGGATTTCGGCTGACGTAGCAGTGGAGCCCGACCTGCTGGCGATGTTCTGCTCTGGCACCCCGGAATTGGACGGATACGCGCTGATCAGCGGTACAGGGGCGATCGCTGCCCTGATCCGCAACGGCCGCATCGACCGGTTTTCCGACGGTATCGGATGGCTCCTGGGAGATACCGGATCTGGTTTCTGGATCGGACGCGAGGTTGTTCGAGCCGTTGCGCTGGCACTCGACGGACGCGAGCCCAAGACATCGATGGTCTCCGCAGTCTTGCGGCACTACGGCATCGAACTCAACAACGCCGTCGTCAACGGACATGTGGTCTCACTCAACGATCTCGTGCGGCTGACCTACGATCGCTCACCGTTGTCCCTCGCTGCCCTGGCACCGATCGCGTTCGAGGATCCAGACGACCCGGTCTCCCTCAGCATCCTGGTTCGTGCAGCGCACGCGTTGGCCACATCGGTCACTGCAGTGCACCAGCCCGAGCTCAGAGGTCCCTTGGTGATCGGAGGTGGCGTACTCAGTCATCAGCCTCGGCTCCACCGCGCCACCCTGGATGAACTAGCCACTCAGGGCATCGACTGCCCGGTGATCGACGTCAGCGATGGCCTGATCGGAGCTGGGATGCTGGTCCTGCGACGAGGTGGCCTCACGGTGGACGACGCGGCCTTTCAGCGATTGCGTCGCAGCACCGCCACCCAACTCAGCCTCAGCAAACGCGGCTACCGCGGCTGATGTACTGATCTCAGCGGCGACCGCGGCTAGTGTGCTGAGCTCAGCGGCTACCGCGGCTGATGTTCTGATCTCAACTGGTGGCCGCAGTCATCTGCCGCAGTTCCTTTTTCAGATCGCGGATTTCATCCCGCAGTCGAGCCGCGACCTCGAACTGAAGCTCTTGCGCAGCAGTATGCATTTGGTCGGTGAGTTCCTGAACCAGATCTGCCAGATCGGTTGCGGCGCCGGTGCCGGTCCGTGCCGACGCAGCACCGATGGACTTTCCTGGCACGGGAGCCTTTCGTCCCTTGCCTTGCTGCCGGTAGCCACCGGCTAGCAGTTCAGCGGTATCGACATCCTCACGGGCAAGCATGTCCGTGATATCGCCGATCTTCTTACGCAGCGGCGTCGGATCCACGCCGTGCTCGGTGTTGTAGGCAACCTGAATGGCACGCCGCCGATTCGTCTCCTCGATGGCCGCAGCCATGGAGGCAGTGACGGAATCGGCATACATATGAACCTGGCCGGACACGTTACGGGCTGCACGCCCGATGGTCTGGACCAGAGAGGTTCCCGATCGCAGAAACCCCTCCTTATCGGCGTCCAGAATCGACACCAGAGAGACCTCCGGTAGATCGAGCCCCTCGCGCAGCAGATTGATACCGACCAGCACGTCGAAGGCTCCTGCCCGCAATTCCCGCAGCAGCTCAACGCGGCGCAAAGTATCCACTTCGGAGTGCAGGTACCGCACTCTCACCTGCCGATCCAGCAGGTAGTCGGTGAGGTCCTCCGCCATCTTCTTGGTCAGGGTCGTGACCAAGACGCGTTCATCGCGCTCAGCTCGTTCTTGAATCTCATGCAGCAGATCGTCGATCTGACCCTTGGTGGGCTTGACGATCACCTCAGGATCCACCAGACCGGTAGGCCGGATGATCTGCTCCACGACGCCGTCGGAAATGGAGGTTTCGTAGGTCCCTGGCGTCGCGGACAGGTACACCGTCTGACCAATGCGATCTTGAAATTCTTCCCACTGCAACGGCCGATTGTCGACAGCCGAAGGCAATCGGAACCCGTGGTCGACCAACACCCGTTTGCGGGAGTAGTCACCCTCGAACATGGCTCCGATTTGCGGCACGGTCACGTGTGACTCGTCGATCACCAGCAGGAAGTCCTCAGGAAAGTAGTCCAGCAGTGTGTGCGGTGCGGTACCGGGTGCGCGGCCGTCGATATGCATGGAGTAGTTCTCGATGCCCGAACAGCTACCGATCTGACGCATCATCTCGATGTCGTAGGTGGTGCGCATACGCAGACGCTGCGCCTCCAGCAGTTTGCCCTGCTGCTCGAACTCCGCCAACCGCTGCGCGAGTTCGGATTCGATACCGCTGATGGCCCGTTCCATACGCTCTGGCCCAGCCACATAGTGAGTAGCCGGGAAGATGAACGTCTCCTCCTCCGATCGGATGACCTCCCCGGTGAGCGGGTGAAGCGTGGCGATGGCCTCGATCTCGTCACCGAACATCTCGATCCGGATTGCCAGTTCCTCGTAAACCGGGATGATCTCGATGGTGTCTCCGCGCACCCGGAAGGTGCCACGGGTAAAGGCCATGTCATTACGCACATACTGCATCTGCACGAACTGCCGCAGCAGCTGGTCACGGTCGAACTGCTGACCGACCTGCAGCCGCACCATGCGATCGACATATTCCTGCGGGGTTCCTAGGCCGTAGATGCAGGAGACCGATGCCACCACCACCACGTCGCGCCGGGTCAGCAACGAGTTGGTTGCCGAGTGCCGCAGCCGCTCCACCTCGTCGTTGATCGAGGAGTCCTTTTCGATGTAGGTGTCTGACGACGGAACGTAGGCTTCCGGCTGGTAGTAGTCGTAGTAGGAGACGAAATACTCGACGGCGTTGTTGGGCAGTAGTTCACGGAACTCAGTGGCTAGTTGTGCTGCGAGGGTTTTGTTGGGTGCCATCACCAGTGTGGGGCGCTGCACCTGTTCGATAAGCCAGGCGGTGGTAGCCGACTTGCCGGTTCCGGTGGCCCCGAGCAGCGTGATGTCCTTCTCCCCCGCCTGCAGCCGCTGGGTCAGGTCAGCGATCGCTGTGGGCTGGTCTCCAGAGGGGGTGTAATCGCTGACGACCTCGAACGGCGCCACGGTGCGTTGCAGATCAGTGACGGGGCGCATGCCAATACGGTACGGCGCAGCTATGACATTCCCATCGGAGAAGCGTCGAGGTTCGCGCTCAGCGCACCGAAATCAGGGATTCTGATCGGAGTCGCGGGCGAAGCAGGACCAGGTCCAGGAAGCATCGACGGCCGCGCGGTCACGCTCAATGCGCCGCTGTCGTGACAGGTCGCGCTTCGTCCCCGGGTTGCGTGGGCGGTACTCCACCCAATCCCACGGCATGACATGCACAGACAACACTTCTAGCTGCTGTGACTCATCGAAGGACCGCACCAGGACAGCGGCGAGGTGCCGCAGCTGCCACACAAACATGCGCCACCAATTGATACTTCCTGCATCGGCCAGGTTCTTGCCGTACCCGGTATCTGGGCTCAGCACGGTTTCGCCATGGAATCCGTCTCCGCCGTAGGAGTGGATGAACTTCTGCTGCAAGTCCACATGCCATTCGCCCATCGCCCGACTCCATTGTTCAGAATCGCCGGGGGCACGCTGAGCCACAGCGAGAGGGAAGATGGCCAGTTGACCCCGGTCGACAAACCGGAAACCCAACTCCCGCCATGGCGGCATGGCATCACGCGACCACCGTTGAGCCGCAATGTGCACCGAACCCAGCACAGCTGCCCCATCGTTGATCGACTCGACGCCTGATGGCAATCCCGGATCG
>JBKEBC010000013.1:0-28214 GCA_047972965.1 Beutenbergiaceae bacterium
GCTCCGCCACCGCATCCGGATCCACCCCATTACTAGCCGTCACCTCAAACGAAAACGACCCCGCAACCACCGGCACACCCGACAACACCCCATCAGCACTCAACGACAACCCAGCAGGCAAATCATCACCGGTCAATTCCACCGTCGGCGCCGGCACACCCGACATTGCAATCATCCCGGCATACTCAGACCCCACCACACCAGTCGGCAAATTCGACGCCGCTTCATCAATACTGGGAGCTTCGCCTGCCAGTACCGGGCTGTAGACAAGGGCACCCGAATAGGCGGTTGCCCCGGTCGACCATGCAAGAACGCTTGGGTCGGTGGGGTCGGTCCACGTGACCGTGTTGCCTGCGATCGTCCCGCTACCAATGGCGACCGTGACCTGCAGTGGCGCACCATTGAAATCGAGCACCTCGGGTATGTCCGTCGGAACACCCGCGTAGGCCGGGCCAACGGCAATTTCTTGGTCAACGAGCCACCAGTGCATGAGGTTTGGCAAATTACCCGCAGGCGAGATGTCCCTCAGGTGATTTTCCGCCGCATAGAGGGATTCCAGGCTGGTTAGCCCCGCCACTGCGGACAAGTCGCTGATCTGGTTGTTGGAAAGCTCTAGATATCTCAGACCAGGCGCTCCAGTGAACGAGATCTCCGAAATCTCGTTGCCTGCCGCGCGGAGCTCAGTAAGGTTCGGCAAGTTGACCAACGACAATCCGGTAATGTCGTTCTCCCCCACGAACAGGGTGTCCAGGTTCGGCGTTCCCGACATCACCGATGCATCTACGATCTGATTGAGCCCCGCAAGCAGCGTGGTGAGACTGGCCATACCTGTCAACGGTGATATGTCGGCTACCTCGTTGTCAGTGAGGTTCAAGAGCTCCAAATTTGGCAGACCTGCCAAGGGTGACACGTCAACAATCCGGTTGGTACCCAGATGTAACACCTGTAGATCGGTGAGGCTCGATAGGGCTGACACATCGACGATCTCGTTGGAGGTGAGCCACAGCTGGGTGAGGTTGGTCGCATACTGCAGCGGGGTGATGGTGACGATCGATTCGCTTTGGCAAACAAGCTCAGTAAGGGTGGCCATCTGAGCCTCGGTGATATCACTTGTTGCCGCAACCTCAAGCGCGTCGGCAACGCAGGCCTTCAAATTCGGATCGTCGAACACAACGATATCGCCAGGGTCGGCATTGGCCGCAGTGGGGGCAGCCAGGCATATCGCTATCGCTGCGACGATCGCAGTCCACCTGCTTGTTCGGAATGCCACTGACATCATTGGACCCCTTTGTCCCGCGATCACGACCTTTGGGGACAGACATTACACCTATGGCGTACACCGACCTAGGTCCGGTGCCATTTGAGCTCGGCGAGCAATCAGGAGTTGAGCTGCAACAATCCCGACATTCTCTTGGCAATTATGTCAGTTGCTCATTGGGCGACAGCCGCGAAATGTGGTCGACCCTACGAGCGTCCCTCCCGATGAGCGCGCGATATGCACGAGCTTCGATGCCATCGACTATCTCTGAGGGCGCCGCTGTGGCTGTGGTCGATATAGCCTGATTGTTGGCGGTCAGGATGCGCCGAGGACATCGACCACGAATACCAGGGTGTCCTCGCCACCAATCCCGGCACGCGGGTTGCCAAACGGCCCGTAGCCCTCATGCGGAGGGATTGCCAGCAGCGCGCGCGTGCCGATAGGCAACCCCACCAGGCCGTTGTCCCACCCAGCGATGACGGTACCCACACCGATCGGAAACTCGATCGAGCTGCCACGGTCGTATGAGTTGTCGAAGATCGCCCCGCCCCACACCTGGCCGAGATAGTTCACCTCGATCGTCTGCCCCGCCTCAACCACCGGGCCACTACCGGTCTCCAGCAATTCCACCACTAGATCTGCGGGCGGCGCGCTCTCTGGAAAGGTCAATTCCGGCTTGTCTCCGAAGGAACCCGATGCGGCAGGCAGTGTCGATGTCATGCGTGCCACCTTAGGCCAGGAACTCTAGCCTGCGTCAGATGGTGCTGGATCAGCCCAGCAGGCGAGCCAGCCATCGCAACTGGTGACCGGTATGAAGCGAACCGCCGCCCTCATGTTCGTTGTAGGGATAGCTGACCATCTCCTTGGGGCCGCCATAGCGGTGGTGGGAGGCGTACACCGTCGACGGCGGACAGATGGCATCCATCAGGCCCACCGACCACAGTGACGGCGCTCGGCCACGGGCCGCCAGATTGACCCCATCAAAGTACGACAACGTTCGCCAGGTGGAATCGATCGCCTCGCGATGCGTTGCCAGGTACCGGGTGATCTCGTTGTAAGGGTAGGTATCGACCAGTTCGACAGCCCGGCGAAAGTGCTGCAGGAAGGGCACATCCGTCATCAAGGCGGCCACGTCGGGGACCAGGGCAGCAGCCGCAATCGCGATACCACCGCCCTGGCTCTTTCCCGAAACGACCACAGCATCGGGGTCAACACCAGGCAGTGCTCGACCGGCCTCGACTGCCCGCGCGGCATCGGTAAAGAGCCGACGGTAGTAGTAGGTCTGCGGGTCGGCGATACCGCGAGTCATCACACCCGCAGTAGCCGGCGCGTGACCCACGGGGTCCGGGGTGTGACCAGGCGCGGGCTCGTGCCAGCCCTGCCCGCGAGAATCCACCCGGAGGAAGGCGTAGCCCGCGCTCGGGAACAGCGTGTGGTCCCACGGCTGGCCTCGCCCACCGGAATAGCCGATGTAGCTGATGATCAGGGGCAACCGCTGCTGCACACCGGATGGTCGCAAGTACCACGCCTTGATCGGGTGGCCACCAAATCCAGCGAAGGTCACGTCTGCGATCTCGACGTGTGGCATCTGGTCGACCGGCTTCAGAACCAGCGCTAGATCATGAGTGCGAGCCTGCGCGAGCGTCGAGCTCCAGAAGGAATCGAAGTCTTCCGGCTCAGCCACCCGCGGCTGGTACTGCTCCAATTCCGGCAACGGCAGATCGAACAGCGGCATGAGCTCACCGTAGCGAGTAGGCAGCTATCCGGTAGACAGTGCAACGGCGCGGCAACAAGGCCGCGCCGTCACCACCTCAGGTTGTGGGTCAGTCCCCACCACGCAGAATCGCCAACAAGCGCAGGAACTCCAGGTAGAGCCACACCAGCGAGAGAGCAATACCAAACGCCGCCGACCAGGCGAACTTGCTTGGTACGCCATTGCGCACCCCCCGCTGAATCTGGTCGAAGTCCATAATCAGGGTCATGGCTGCCAGTACGACGGCAAAGAGGCCGATCACCAGACCCAGCGGAATCCCCAGCCCTGCGATCTCGATACTGCGCATACCGAACGCACCACCGACATCGGTGAAGAGCATCATGCCCAGGTTGATCAGACCGAACAGGCTATAGCTGATCACTCCGATCAGGAGGAACTTGGTGAACTTCGGGGTTACCCGGACCTTTCCGCTACGGAAGAGCGCCAGCGTTACGCCAAAGGTGATGAATGTGGCGAGCACCGCTTGCAACACGATGCCGGGATAGGCCAATTCGAAGAATTTGCTGATGAGGCCCAGGAACGCACCTTCGAAGATGGCATATCCCAGAATCAGCGCCGGTGAGGGTTCCTTCTTGAAGGAGTTGACCAAGCCGAGGATCAATCCGCCCAGTAGCCCGATACCCATCACTGGCATCGTGAGCTGGTAGGGCACCAGCAGCCAGGCAACGGCAGCGGTCGCCACAATGGTGCCCAGCACGGCCGCAGTCTTAACGATCACGTCGTCATAGGTGAGCCGCCCCGTTTGCGCCGGGCCAGCGGTCGGCCCGTAATACGCGTCCTGAATACCCTGCATTTGCGGGTCCAGGCCCTGGGTTGGCGCCGTGCCGTAGGCAGGCCCCTGCGCGCCCTGGGTTGGCGCCGTGCCGTAGGCAGGCCCCTGCGCGTACCCGCGAGCATCGGGTTGGTAACCGACAGCAGTCATCCCTGCTTGGGGCTGACTGCGCCCAAAGTTCGCGCTGTTGGTGAAGTATGGGTTCGCCATGGTGGCTGAATGTCCTCCTCGATAGGTGGGCGCCCCGGGGCGCACTTTGCATAGTACGGGCAGGCAACCACTCCTGCACCACCTCGTGGGCTCGCAGTTGTCAACGAGCTCGATGTCGCTATTGTTCCCGTCATTCTTTGGGATGAGGCGACCTCCGCCATCAGGTTGACCACAACCGGCAGGAACATCCTCATGGTGGAGGCTAGTTAGTGCCGCCAACCCGTATCGTCAGATCCGATCAGATTCAGCACCCGATGAAGAGGGAGCATCACGTGATTGAGGCGGTTAACCTCAGCAAGTCCTACGGCGCCAAGGTCGCCGTCGACGACATCACTTTCCAGGTCCACCCGGGACACGTCACCGGCTTCCTCGGGCCCAACGGCGCGGGCAAGTCCACCACCATGCGCATGATCGTCGGGCTCGATCGGCCCAGCAGCGGCCAGGTACGGGTCAACGGCAAGCAGTACCGAGACCTGCGATCTCCGTTGCTCGAGGTAGGTGCGTTGCTGGAGGCCAAGGCAGTCCACAGTGGTTCCAGCGCCCGCAATCACCTCCGCGGGCTGGCCGCAACCCACGGCATCGGCCGCAAACGCGTCGAGGAAATGATCGAAATGACCGGTCTGACCGATGTCGCCAAGAAGCGCGTGGGTGGCTTCTCCCTGGGAATGGGCCAACGCCTAGGAATCGCAGCCGCGATGCTGGGCGACCCCGCCACCCTCATCTTGGATGAGCCGGTCAATGGGTTGGATCCAGAAGGTGTGAAGTGGGTCCGCACCATGGTGCGGTACCTCGCCTCACAAGGACGCACCGTCTTCCTTTCCTCACACCTGATGAGTGAGATGGCCATCACTGCCGACCAACTCATCGTGATTGGCCGTGGCCGAATCCTGCGCACCGGCACAGTCGAAGAGATTGTCGAAAGCCGGGGCGGGCAATCGGTACAGGTGCGCAGCCCACAGCTTGAGGCGCTCGCGGCCATGCTGACGCAAGGTGGCGCACATGTCACCAGGGTTGAGCCCGACCTGCTTGATGTCTCCGGCGCTACAGCCGCCCAGATAGGCGATGCTGCCGCAGCACACCACATCGTGCTGCACGAGCTGAGCCCGAAAGCCAATTCGCTGGAGGATGCCTTCATGGCATTGACCGCGGACGAGGTCGAATACCACTCCGGAACCGCTAACAACCCAATGGAGGTCAACCGATGAGCGCCGTCACCAGTGTCCCCCGTTCACCATCCATTCCCAGCAATGCCCGGGTCTGGTTCTGGCGTGTATTGCAGTCTGAGTGGGTCAAATTGCTGGCAGTGCGCTCGACCGCTTGGGTCCTAGCAGTCTCGGTCGTCATCATGGTGGGCTTTGCGCTGCTCATGGCTGTGGGAATGGTCGCCATAGCCACATCCCCACCCGGGACATCTGGCGTCGACGGTGGCCCGGACGGCAGCACTGTCGGGCTGGTCGTCGCGACGGTCAGCTACGGCGTTGGGCAGATCGTGTTCGCGGTCTTGGGCGCCATGCGAATTACCGGCGAGTACTCCACCGGGCAGATCCGTTCCACTTTGACCGCCTGCCCGACGCGCCTACCGGTCTTGGCTGCCAAGGCAATCGTTGTGGCCGTGACCAGTTTCGTCACCGGACTCATCGCGACGGCGCTGTCGGTGCTGGTGACTCTCCCCATTCTGAGCCCACATGACATGACCATTGATCTAGGCGACCCCGAGGCACAACGGGTATTGCTGGGAGTTGCGCTCTACATGGTCGCGGTCTCGCTACTCTCACTGGGCATCGGTGGAATGTTGCGTCACACTGCTGGTGCTATTGCCGCGACGATCGGTCTGTTGCTGGTACTGCCGATCTTGAGTCAGATTCCGCTTGACTTCCTGGGCGATATTGCACCGTTTTTCCCGTCGACAGCCGGTGAGCGCATCCTTTCCTTTGGCGAGGGTGGTCTCGACCCGGTCCTGACACCGTGGCAAGGGTACGGCGTCATGTTGCTCTGGGCCTTCCTGGCCCTAGCTGGTGCGGCAGTTCTCCTACATCGTCGGGATGCCTAGGTCAATGGCAACGTCGGCCGAGCTGCCATTCTCCCTTGCGCAAGCCAGGCGGCTCGGCCCGATCCGGCGGTGGTTCGCCGACCACCCGCAAGCATCCGATGTCCTGGTGGTGCTGATATTCCTGCTGCTCACCGCGATGGAGTTGCTGGCCTATATCTCCGACCTTGAGAACCGCTGGCTCCTGCTGATCATCGGTGCGATGGCGGCGCTGCTAGCGGTCCGACGTCGATTCCCCCTGCGCGTCTTAGGCGGGATCCTGATACTGACCCTCGCCACGATCGTTGTGGTCCCCGTGCCACCGCTGATGGGCGTCACATTCGCCGTCTATGCCGTCTCCTCACAAAAACCGCCCCGCATCGCCTGGCTCTCAGTGTCGGTCACAACCGCGGCCCTGCTGATCGCGCTGGCGGTGCCCATGCTCACAAACACGCAAGAGTGGTTCGCGGCAATTGGCGTCGTGGACCTGGCCGGAACCAGTGGCGCTAGCACCCGCTGGCTGTGGTTCTTGTATGTGGCAGCCAACAACACGATCTTCATGCTGGTCGCTCACTCCATCGGGCTCAGCGTTCGGGCACGGCGTCAGCACACACAAGATCTGGTCGACCGCGCCAACCAGGTCGCCTTGGAACGCGACCAGCGCGAGCAGCTTGCTGTCGCGCAGGAACGCTCGCGGATTGCCCGAGAGATGCACGACGTCGTGGCCCATTCACTATCGGTCATGATTGCCCTCTCCGATGGTGCCAACACCTCTCTGGACCGCTCCCCAGAACAATCGCGACGAGCACTCTCCGAACTATCGGATACCGGCAGAGACGCCCTTCGGGAAATGCGCCGAATCCTCGGGGTTCTGCGCACCGACGACTTCGACACCGGATTCACTCCGTTCGACGGCGAGACCCCACTGGCACCCACCGACGCCAACCTCGAGGAGCTCACGGCCAGGTTTCGTTCCGCTGGTCTCAACGTCGCCCTCGATGCCAATCCCCCGCCGCAGACCCGTACCCCCTCCATCGAGATGGCGGCCTACCGGATCGTGCAAGAAGCGCTCACCAACGTGCTTCGCCACGTCGAAAGGCCGGACCGGGTCGAGGTCGAGGTTGACTATCAAACTGACCAGGTAGCCGTTTCGGTGACCGACGTCGGCGGACGGCCCACCCATACACCAGGGGGTGGCAACGGGCTGGTGGGAATGCGTGAGCGGGCCGCCACCCACGGCGGTACCGTCGAGGCCGGACCGACGACCGATGGGTGGCGCGTGTACGCCACGCTGCCATGGGAGGGGCGGAAGGCTTAGATGACGATCTCCGTACTGCTAGTGGATGACCAGTCCCTCCTGCGTATGGGTTTTCGCATGGTGCTGGAAGGCGAACCCGATCTCAGCGTGGTTGGCGAGGCCACCGACGGGAGCACCGCAGTATCGATGGCGGCGGCACTCAAGCCAGACGTGGTGCTCATGGATGTGCGGATGCCAGGTATGGATGGCATCGCGGCGACGGAACGTATCTGCCGTGAACAGCCGGGCACGCGGGTGCTCATCCTGACGACGTTCGACCTAGACGCCTACGCGTTCGCAGGATTGCAGGCCGGGGCCAGTGGCTTTCTCCTCAAAGACACCCATCCGCACGAATTGACCGCTGCGATCCGGACGGTCAACTCCGGTGATGCGGTGGTCTCACCGCGCGTGACGCGCCGAATACTAGAGATGTTCGCCGAGCAGCTACCGGTGAGCTCCGAGCAGGTGCAGGACCCGAACCTCTCCCTGCTCACCCCCCGCGAACATGAGGTTCTGCTGGCTGTGGCGGCTGGCTACTCTAACGCCGAGATTGCCGATCGGCTCGTCGTCTCGGAAGCAACGATCAAGACGCACGTCGGCAAAATGCTCAACAAGCTTGGCCTGCGAGACCGAGTCCAAGCCGTGGTATTCGCCTACCGGTCGGGCCTTGTCCGACCATAGCCGTCCCTAGTGACCAGCCACTGGCAGCCCCTTCTGCCGGGCAGTCCTGCCCATCGTCAACGGTTGCCGCAGACCGTATGTTGGCAATTACCAAGGGAGGCCGACCTGGCCACCCGGGCTGCACCGCCGCGGCGAGTTCCGCTGCGGTGGGGCTGCGCCGCTCACGCAGCCCCACCATGCACAACACCGAGGAGTGGTCCAACCATGTCCAGGAGCATTTTTGCCCGGGCTGCAGCACTTTCTACACTGGCAGTCGTCGCCTTGGCGGCGTGCACGCAACCCCAAGAGCCCGACGAGTCCTCGCAACCCACGTCGGATTCCTCCGCCGAACAGGCAGAGGAGATTTCGGACGAGGCATTTGACACCGCCACCGACGGCACGGATGAATCCGACGACGCGGCAGAGGCACCCGCACCGGAGGCGGTCGTAGTACCGATCGGCACCGAATTGACCGACCCTGAAACCGGGGACGTCATCACCATCGTGTCGGCTGTGCGCCATGTCCCCACCGAATTCTACGAAATAAACGCCAACCCTGACGGGGAGATGGTGTACCTGGAAATATCGGTAGTCCCAGGAGACCAGTTCAGTGGCTCCATCGCACCTTCTAGCTTCTTCATCACCTCCGCCGGCGAGGAGGCCGACTGGTCCGCCTCGGCAGATGAAGAACTTATCGCTGCGGGTTACGAGTACTTCGACAGCCCGCGACGTATGGACGGCCCAGCGACCGGGTACGTGCCAATCTTCGTTCCTGAGCCATCGGAGGCGATGACGGGCGCCTATGTACGGCCCGAGGCCAAACCTATTGGCCAGGACACCATTCTGCCGGAATTCCGCGGAGAGTTTGACATTCCCGCGAACTGAGGACCAGGGCAGTGGGTCGCAATCCTGCCAGCCGACCCACTGCCTCCTCAGCCATCAACCTGAGCCCAAACCCGGGCTGACGGCAGCACCCGCAACGGAGCGGCGATCCCCTGACACAACCGCTCGCTCAAGCGGTGTCAACACCCCCGGTATCGGTCTCGAATGGGTGATTGTGGCATCAGTCGCTAAAGTTGTGAGAGAACTGGGGTTGCGCAATCAGTGCGCAGGCGGTTTCTCGCCTTGAGAAGGTCAGAACTCAACCGCCCCTGTGAGGCGGTATAAGAAAGGCATGAGATGACCGAGGACGTGCGACCGAGTCCGGTTGGCGTGCGCGCCGCAGGGCCTGAGGACGCCGAGTTCCTGCTGGACATGCTGCTAGAGGCCGTCAATTGGACCGGCGAGGAACGCTTCAGCCGCAAACAGCTACTACGGGACAAAGGCCTAGCCGCCTACGTCGCGGGGTGGCAACGCGACGATGATGTAGGGATCATCGCTGTCGACCTCGGCGGACCAGCCGGGCTGCAGATTCCGGTTGGTGCGGCATGGCTGCGGCGCTTCAAGGGCAGTACACCCGGGTTCGGCTACGTGGCCGACGACATCCCAGAGCTCAGCATCGGCGTGGTTCCAGCGCACCGAGGCCGAGGAATCGGACGTGGGCTGCTTCGCACCATTGCTGCCAGAGCACAGGACGCCGGCACCCGGGCGATCAGTCTGAGCGTCGAGAAGGACAACCCCGCAGTCAAGCTCTATAGTGCTGCCGGATTCCGAACCGTCGAGGTGGAATCGGCTGTCCCAGATACTTCTCAGACGATGCTTTTGGACCTGCTTACCTGGCATCAAGACGGCTACAAGAAGCAGTAGCCCGCATACTAACGATGACGGGAGAGTCGGACCTCCCGTACAATCGCTAGACCACAACCCATCGCGGGGACTAGTCGGGTGTGGCGATGGCAGCTCGCGCGCTGCCCGAGTACGGAGGTGTCGTGACCGAGTCTGGCGCCGCCGCCGCGCCGTACATACCCGGATATCGGTATGTGCGCCCGATCGGACACGGCGGGTTCTCCGATGTCTACCTCTATGAACAGAGCATGCCCCGGCGGGGTGTGGCCATCAAAGTTCTGCGAACTGACGACCTCAGCCCTGATACCCGCGCCCAGTTCGCTGCCGAAGCAAACCTCATGGCACGAGTGTCCAACCACTCCAACATTGCTGACATCTATACCGCCGACCTGGATGATGCCGGTGAGCCGTACCTGATCATGGAGTACTGCTCGGGCGGTAGCCTCGGCTCAACCTACCGGTACTACCCGATGTCGGTCATCGACGTCATCGCCCTCGGAATCAAATTGTCCGGCGCCTTGGAGGCGGCCCACCGAGCCGGAATCGTGCACCGCGATATCAAACCAGCCAACATCCTGCTCACCGAATACGGCGTGCCCGTCCTCACAGATTTCGGCATCTCCGTCATTACCGAGGATCTGCCCGAGGCAACCCGGCGCATGACCATCACCTCCGACAGCGAGGAAAGCTCGATCGGTATGAGCATTCCCTGGGCGGCACCCGAGGCGCTCTGGGATTCACCGGTCTCCGATACCTCCTCCGACACCTACTCGCTGGCGGCCACGCTCTACTCGTTGCTGGAGGGTCGCGCACCACAGGAGGTACCCGGCGGCTCCAACTCCTCCGCGCATATCGCTGCTCGATTGCAACGTGGATTTATCGCCGCCATGAAGCGGCCCGATATCCCCCCTGCCCTGCAGTCTGTGCTCTGGCGCGGTTTGGCACACGATCGTGACGCCCGATTCGACAGTGCTGCCAGTCTCGGCCGCGCGCTCCAGCAGGTTCAGCGCGACCTGGGCCTGGAGGTGACGTCGCTGGAGGTACCGCTGAGCGCACAGGTGGGGGCTCGACATGAGAGCCTTCACCCTGCCCTGCAGCCGACGCCTCACGAGCCATCGGATGGGCAGGCGAGAGTGCTCCACAATTCCGCCGCGCCCGCTGCATCCGCCGTGGCGTATTCGCCCGTTCCGTACTCGTCAACGCCGTCGACGGATTCCGATTCACCCGAAGCTCACCGTGGTGGCATGTCAGCGCCACCCAACGAATCCCCGGCCCCCAGCGATGGATCGGCGACGGACTCGCCCCGCTGGTCAAGGCGACGGCTCACTCTGGCAGGACTAGCGGCATTCGTGGTCGTCGCAGCCATGGCAGTCCTGGTGCTGTGGCCCGCCCTGGGGTTGGGTGAGCCCACATATGCGGGCCGCGAGATCGATAACTTGACCGTGGAGCCTGGCCCTAGTGGCGTCTATGCGGTCATCATCCCCGAAGGCTTGCAGATACCCGGTGAGCTTCAGTCACGCTTGGTGAAAACCGGTGATGGCGAAGCCCGAAGAGACCAGCAGTCGACCATTCAAGTGTCACTCGATACAGCGACGTGGGATATCGAGGGAGTCAACCTTAATCCGCTGGAGTCAGCGAACCAGGGCGATGCTGTCGGACTGAGTGTGGAGGACTTCACGGACGCCCTCAAAGTCGATGCCGGCACGCTACGAGTGGGCGACATCATCTTGGTAGCAGCGCCGCTTGGAACGTTCGCCAACCTGCACCCAGATTTCGACATCACCGACAGTGATGCGGCATTGGTCGTGCTGCAAATCATGGACATCTACTAGCCGCCCACTGCCCTCGTGAAACCGTACCCCCCGATTGTTTTTGGCACCGGGCTGCTAGTGGCGTTCATCGGCCACCAGCTGTGGCCGCTGAGCATGCCGGACTCGTGGTGGGTCCGCGTAGGCGGAGCCGTGCTGATCGTGGCCGCAGCCGTGCTGGCGCTGCTCACCGAACGCGCCTTTCACCGAGCCAGAACTCCAGTCCTACCGTTCAAGGACGCGACCACCCTGATTACCACCGGACCGATGCGGATAAGTCGCAACCCGATCTACCTCGCCTTTTCCATCGCGACGATCGGTATTGCACCGGTCGTGGGGAGTTGGTGGCCCCTGATCCCACTGCCACTGGTGCTCATGGTGATGACGCGGATCATCCGCGGCGAGGAAGTTCGCCTCCAGCGCCTCTTCGGGGATGCCTTTACCGCCTACTGCGCCCGGACCCGACGCTGGCTATAGGCAACAGGGACTGGCACGAGCGAGGACGGACTCACGCCTGCTGGTGCCCCCACAGGGACTCGAACCCTGACTGGACCGATTTTAAGTCGGTTGCCTCTGCCGATTGGGCTATGGGGGCCAGGCTCGAGGCTAGCCGCTTCCCTGAGTCCGCGTGCCCGCAGCGGATGCTTGCGCAGCGGCTTGAAACTCAGCTCGCGGAGAGGAGAAACTCCCCAGGGCCACCATCTCGCGCCGGAAAAGCAGCGCCGTCGTCCAGTCCAGCACGATCCGAACCTTACGGTTCAGCGTCGGCATGGCCCACATGTGATAAGTCCGGTGCATAAACCAAGCCAGCGGGCCGCGTAGCTTGATACCGAACACCTGCGCCACACCCTTGTACAAACCCAGCGACGCCACCGTGCCGACACTGGCGTGCTGGTAGTCAACCAACCCTTCACCCTGGATGTGACGGGCCAGGTTGTGCCCGAGGTGACGCCCCTGCCGAACGGCGTGCTGGGCCGTCGGGGCACAGGTCGCACCTGGCTCAGCTGATAGGTCAGGTACGGCCGCGCAGTCCCCGGCCGCCCAGGCACCATCGATCACGTGCCCATCGCTGTCGAGCACTTGAAGCGCTGCATTGGTGGGCACCCGGCCACGATCGTCTGTGGGCAGATCGGTCTCGCCCAGCGCCGGGTTTGCCTTCACCCCGGCGGTCCACACCACCGTGTCGCTGGCGAACCGATCGCCGTCGGACGTCACGATCTCGCCGTCGACGCACGACTCCAGACGAGTACTGAGTTTGAGATCGATCCCGCGCGCACGCAGCTGTTCCAGCGCATACCCTCCTAGTTCCTCGCCCAGTTCAGGCAGGATCCTCGGTGCCGCTTCCACCAGGACAAACCGCAGATCTTCCCGCCGGATGGAGTCAAAGTCACGGCAGGCATTCCGTGCCATATCCTCCACCTCGGCTAGCGCCTCGATGCCAGCAAATCCACCGCCGACAAAGGTGAAGGTCAGTAGGCGGCGGCGCAGTTGCCGATCCCAGGTGGAGCTGGCCACTTCCATTTTGCCCAGCACCGCGTTGCGCAGCGCAATCGCTTCTTCGATCTGCTTGAAGCCCATACCCTCCTCAGCCAGGCCGGGAATGGGCAGGGTGCGGGCCACGGCTCCCAGGGAGGTCACGAGGTAGTCGTAGGACACCTCATACGGGTCACCTTCCAGTGGGGTGATCCGAGCCCGGCGCCCCTGGTGGTCCACCGAGCTGACCCGCCCCGAGAGAATCGTGCACCCGGGAAGCGTGCGCCGTAGTGGCACCACCACGTGGCGAGGTTCCAGGTTTCCGGCAGCAGCTTCCGGTAGGAACGGCTGATACGTCATGTAGGAACGTGGATCGACAATAACGACGGCTGCTTCGCGTCGACCCAACCGCTCTCGCAGGGCCAGGGCCGCGTAGAGGCCGACATAGCCGCCACCAAGGATCAGGATCCGGGGAACTTTTCGTGCTCGACTCACCCCTCTATCGTAGAAAGGCCCGTGAAAATTCGCTCTGTGTCTCTCGTCACGGCAACGTGACCGTCAGCGAGCCGTCTCACGTGCCTGGAGCAGCACCTCATCCAACATTTCCTGGGTCAGGCGACCGGTGAAGGTGTTCTGCTGCGACACGTGATAGCTGCCAATGACCGCGACCGCCCGTCCATCGGGAGTCGCAACATCGACCCGCACCCCATGACCGAAACGCGACCGGGCCGGGACATCCCAGCCAAGCTGTTTGAGTGCGGCGAAGGTTGCCTGCCAGCCGATACCGCCCAGGGGAACGATCGCCGTCAGCGATGGCATGACGAATTCCAGCTCGCGGTGCAGCCACGGCGCGCACGTGGCTCGCTCGGTCGCAGTCAGCTGGTTCTGCGGTGGGGCACAGTGTGCCGCTGCGGTGATACGGGCACCGGTCAGCTGCAGGCCATCACCGGCCGCCCTCGCACTAGCCTGGTTCGCGTAGCCGGTCCGGTGCAACGCCGCATAAAGCCAGTCCCCACTGCGATCACCGGTGAACATTCGCCCGGTCCGGTTGGCGCCGTGTGCCGCCGGTGCCAGCCCGACCAGCAGTAGCTGGGGGTGGTCGTCGCCAAAGCTCGGCGCAGGCCGACCCCAGTACGGTTCATCAGCGAAGGACCGACGCTTGCCCACCGCCACCTGTTCTCGCCAGGAAACCAGCCTGGGACATGCCCGGCATACGCTGACCCGTGCCTGCAGGTCCGCGAGCTCGGTTGCTTCCGCCGCGAGGTCGACCACCTCGGCCCGGCTGAGTGCCACCGGTGTGTCTGCCTGAGCTGGCTCTTGCGGCCATCCTGACCCCAGCGGTACCGGTGAGGGAAACCGGTCACCGGTGAGCGGGTGGGGCAAAAGCGGCATCCACCCACCGTACGCGAGCGCCCTGCACGCCATCGCATCTCCAGCAGGCCAGCCGGTGGCACCTCAGGACCTGGACCCACTACTGTTCCGCCTGTCCAGGTCAAGACAAACAGGAGCCTGCATGAGTACCACCGATACCGCCTCCGAGGCTACTGAGAGCCCCAGCGCATCCGCATCTTCACGCTTAGATCACTACTTCGGCATCACCGGCAACAACTCGACGTTCCCGCGCGAGCTGCGGGCCGGCCTGACCACGTTCCTGGCGATGAGCTACATCATCTTCGTCAACCCGAGCGTGCTCTCAAACGCCATCGTGATCGAGGGCGTCGACAATGTGTTCACCCAGCTGGTCATCGTGACCTGCATCGCGGCCGCTTTTGGCTCAATCGTCATGGGCTTGGTGGCGCGGTACCCGTTCGCGCAGGCACCCGGAATGGGATTGAACGCCTTCTTCGCGTTCACCGTGGTCATCGGGATGGGCTACACCTGGCAGGCGGCTCTAGCGGCCGTATTCCTCTCTGGTGTGTTGTTCGTCGTCCTGTCGGTCATCGGTGCCCGCAAGGCGATCGTGCAGGCGCTGCCGCTATCACTGAAGTTCGCGATCACCGCTGGCATCGGCGGCTTTCTTGCCCTGATCGGCATGGTCAATGCCGGCATTGTGGTCAACAATGACGCGACCCTGGTCGGTCTCGGCGACATTGGCTCACCCACCGTGTGGCTGGCGCTGCTGGGATTGGCGTTGACCGCGGTGCTGATGAAGCTCAAGGTCACCGGCGCGATCTTGTGGGGCATTCTGGGTACCACAGCGATCGCCGTCATCTTCCGACTCGCGGTCTACGTCGGCCCGGAGGGCATGGTTCCGTTCGCAGGTTTCTCCGATGGCATCGTCGCCTTGCCGTTCTGGCCTTCAGACCTGGCATTCCAGCTCGATTTCGCCGGACTGTTCACCGCGGCGGCTCAGGGAACCAATGCCGGCTCCATCGCTGCTGCGGCCATCACCGTGATCCTCACATTCTTCGTGGTCGACTTCTTCGACGCCACCGGCACACTGACGGGCCTGGCCCACCGGGCTGGGTTTGTCGATGAGCGCGGAGAAATGCCACGGGCAAAAACGCTGTTCTCCATGGACGGCCTGGCAGCCATCTTCGGTGCTGCGATGGGTACGTCCACGACGACGGCATACGTCGAGTCGGCAGCAGGTGTCGAAGAGGGCGGCCGGACTGGGATCACCGCGATCACCACCGGCGGCCTATTTGTCCTGGCAATGTTCTTCTGGCCGTTGGTTGGAGCCGTCCCCGGTGCTGCCACCGCTCCCGCACTGATCCTGGTGGGCGCCTTGATGATGGAGAGCGTGCGCCACATCGAGTGGAAGGACATCGGCGAGGCACTACCGGCGTTCCTGACCATTGTCGCGATGCCGTTCACCTATTCGATCGCCAACGGCGTCTCCTTCGGCATCATCGCCTACGCCGTGATCAAGGTGTTCACCGGACGGTTCCGGCAGGCAAGCTGGTTGCTCTATCTGCTAGCAGCCTTGCTCATCGCCCGCTACATCTGGTTGCAGTAGCAGACTGCTCCTGCACCAGGCACGTGG
Organism: Beutenbergiaceae bacterium; assembly: GCA_047972965.1. Taxonomy (GTDB): domain Bacteria; phylum Actinomycetota; class Actinomycetes; order Actinomycetales; family Beutenbergiaceae; genus Pseudactinotalea. The sequence continues at coordinate 15,990 of JBKEBC010000013.1, forward strand.
TGATCGGGAGTCCAACTCGTGTTCGGGAGTCCAACTCGTGATGCGCGCATCACGACTTGGACTCCCCATCACGACCTCGGATGGCCAGGTGCACCACGGCGCCGGAGCCTTCGCCTCGGCTATCAGGTCGTCGATCCACGCCCTCTCGACGATCCACGCCCTTTCGACGATCCACGCCCTCTCGACGACCCACGCCCTTGCGACGACCCAGGCCCTATGGCTGAGGCAGCACCGAGAGCGCGATACCGTCCAGGATGTCGTGCTCGCTGGTCGTGACGCTGTTCAGTCCGCAGCGATGCGCCACCCGCTTCATGACCTCGCTCCAGACCAGTGCACCGGCACCGATCACATCAACCCGTCCCGGATGCATGAAGGGCAGCGCCGCACGGTCGGCACGGCTTGCGTGCAACAACGACTCACACGAACGCAACGCCTGGTCGATAGCGAGTTCGGCACCGTCGATGCGCTCTGGCTGGTATTTAGGCAACTTAAGCGCATGGGCGGTCACCGTCGTGACCGATCCCGCTACCCCCACCAAGGTGCGCGCATTCAGTGACACATGACGTTCAGCTTCGTCCAGCGCCGCATTGATATCAGCCTGAGCGGCCGCAACCTGCTCCGCAGTCGGCGGATCCGAATGCAGGTGCCGTTCGGTCATCCGGACACACCCGACGTCCATCGAAAACGATGCCGTTGGCACACCCAAGCGAGCCTGGCCCACCACCAGTTCAGTCGAGCCGCCGCCGATGTCGACCACCAGCGCCAACGCATCCTCCGGCATTGCGGCAGAGTTCAGAATCCGCACCGCGCCGGCAAAGCTCAATGCAGCTTCCTCGGTTCCGGAAATCACCTCGGGGGTAACTCCCAGGCGCTGCTGCACACCATCGATGAAAAGGTCTCGGTTGCGGGCATCGCGGGTCGCGGAGGTCGCCACGAATCGGATCGCCTCCACCTGATGCTGGTAGCACAATCGGGCATAGTCGTCGGTCGCCTCCAAGGTTCTGGTCAGCGCCTGGGAATCGAACTCTCCCGTACGGTCCACCCCTTGACCCAGTCGCACCACGCGCATCAACCGGACCACATCCGCCAACCCGGTCACGCCGTCAGGGCCGACCTGAGCGTCAGCGATGAGCAATCGGATCGAATTGGTGCCACAGTCGATGGCTGCTACGCGAGTCACGGCGCAAGTGTGCCACGGCACCGTCCGGCGAATCGGCCGGGGTCGTGGCTACTCAGCAGGTACAGCGATCCGGTCGCCAGGAGTGGGCGATAAGTTCTAGCGTCCGGTCACCGACCGGGTTGATCCCGGGCCCGACGGCGAGCGCATGCGCGACCAGCACGTGCAGGCATTTGACCCGATCGGGCATCCCACCCGCACTGATGCCATCGATCTCAGGCACATCGCCTAATTCGCCCCGGCGGCGCAGGTAATCCTCATGAGCGCTCCGATACCGGCGTGCAAGCTCTTCATCCTGAGCGAGCTCCGCAGTCATTTGCTTCATGGCCCCGCTTGCCTCAACGGTGCTGACGGCGGCCACCGCAGGCGGGCTGGTGAGATAGAACGTGGTCGGGAACGGGGTGCCATCTTCCAATCGCGGTGCGGTACGCACGACCGTTGGACGCCCGCAGATGCACCGGGCGGCAATAGCCACCACCCCCCGGGGTGTCCGCCCCAGCTGCCCGGCAATCACCTCAAGATCGACGGCAGCGACCGGTGGCGTGGGCATCAGTCGTCGACCTCGCCAGCCACCTGCACCGAATCCGCCATGATCAGGTACCAAGGTCCACTTCGTGGCACGTTCACCAACCCTGAGTCGGCGTCGGATGCCGGTTCCGCACCGGTCGCTGTCTCGGGGTCGATCACCCGATATGGCGTCTCTCCAGGTCGGACGAAGCCCAGGCGTTCCCGGGCTTGAGCCTGCACGTAGCTGGCGTCGTTCCAGCGGTCAACCGCCACAGCGAGTTCGTCAGTGCGCTCCTGGGTGGCCGCAATGGTGTCATTGAGCTCGCGCAACTGCTGTTGCTGCGCGAGGTAGGCACGCAAGGTCGGGGCTAGCACGATGAATGCCACCAACAGCACGATCATCAAGAGCACCGCACGTACCGTGACCTGCCTGGGCTCGTCAGGTTGGGTGACCGATGGGCGCGTCGCCACTCGGCGAGAGCTACTCCCTGTCGATGGACGCCCTGGCCGCGACGACGCACGGGGAGAACTCGGACGGCGGGCAGACATGCACCTATCGTCGCCGCTGTCCGGACCAGAGCGGCTCTGCTGTACCCGGCGTGTCGCACCCGGACATGCCCGCAATACCTGGCACCACCCATCGACAGCGCTCGAACCGGGTGGATGGCCCGCACCTTCGCAGGCTGGTTTCACTAGAGGGGGCACCCCACGTGCGAAGGGCACCACCTCAACCGGCCAGCGGCTCGGTCAGGCGGTGCCCTTCGTGACAGTTCGTGAACTAGCCCTGCCAGCGCGGGAAGGCGGTGGCGCCGGCGTAGCTGCCCGCACTATCCAGCTCGTCTTCGATTCGCAGCAACTGGTTGTACTTGTTGATGCGCTCGCCGCGAGCAGGCGCACCGGTCTTGATCTGGCCAGCGTTGACCGCGACGGATAGGTCCGCGATGGTGGTGTCCTCAGTCTCGCCGGAGCGGTGCGAGACCATGGCGGTGAAGCCGCTGCGCTGGGCGAGCTGGACCGCATCCAGGGTCTCGGTCAGCGAGCCGATCTGGTTGACCTTGACCAGCAACGAGTTAGCGGCGTCGAGCTCGATACCCCTCGCCAACCGCTCTGGATTCGTCACAAACAGATCGTCACCCACGATTTGGACGCGCTTGCCGACCTCAGCTACCAGCGAGGCCCACGACCCCCACTCATCCTCGCTGAGCGGGTCTTCGATGGAGACCAGCGGGTAGTCGGCCACCAACTGTGCGTAGTAGGCGATCATCTCGGTCGGTGAGGTGGACTTGCCCTCGAATTGGTAGGCGCCGTCGGCGAAAAACTCGGTGGAGGCGACGTCCAGAGCAAGCGCGATATCGGTACCGGGAGTGAACCCAGCATTGGAGATCGCCTCCAGAATCAGGTCGAGCGCAGCACGGTTGGAATCGAGGTTGGGTGCGAAACCACCCTCATCTCCAAGACCGGTGGCCAGGCCCCGAGCCTGCAGCACCGACTTGAGGTTGTGGTAGACCTCCGCACCCCACCGAAGCGCTTCCTTGAAGGAGCTCGCGCCGATCGGAGCGATCATGAATTCCTGGATGTCCACGTTGGAGTCCGCATGCGAACCACCGTTGAGGATGTTCATCATCGGCACTGGCAGCACGTGCGCGTTCGGTCCGCCGATGTAGCGGAACAGGGAAAGGTCGGCGCTCTCGGCGCTGGCCCGCGCTGCGGCCAGCGACACACCAAGGATCGCGTTCGCACCAAGCTTGCCCTTGTTCGGGGTGCCGTCGAGTTCGATCAACGTGTTGTCCAGGAATCGCTGGTCGGCAGCGTCCAGGCCCAGAATTTCGGGGGCGATCACCTCGGTGACGGCGGCGACAGCTTCGCTGACACCCTTGCCGAGATAACGCCCTTTGTCTCCATCGCGGCGCTCGACCGCCTCGAACGCACCCGTCGATGCGCCAGAGGGAACAGCGGCGCGGGCAAAGGAACCATCCTCCAATGCCATTTCGACCTCAACGGTCGGGTTTCCCCGCGAGTCAAGAATTTCGCGGGCGCCAACGGCCTCGATCGTGGCCATAAGTACTTCTCCCTGTGTAGGAAACCTGGGTTTGTGGTGCCTGAATTGGCCTAGGCGAGGCAGAGGTCCGCGGCTACGTCCACGGATCTGCGGCCAAGCCTAGCCGGGGGCTCTCTCGCTAGCGCGGCAGCGCCTCCACAATGTGTGCAGGGTTACCCATGCCCCTGGCCATCACACGGAAATCGAGGGGATGCTGACCACGGGGACTATCCGGCATCGCGGCCACCGGCGAGGCTATCCACGGCGGCGGCTATCGTCCTCGATCTGGCGCACCGCTGCGCGCAAGGCCGCTTCGGCGTCCACGGCCTGCTCTTCGGCCTGCCTTACTATCGCCAGCAACTGTTCACCCACGCGGTGGGAAGTCGGGGTCGACGACTGAGTCGTGTCCAACGGCCCCGAGTTCGCTCCATCGTTGGCTCCGCTCACAGGTTGAGGAACCGCCGGTATCGCCGCCTCGCCCGGTGCTGGGGAGTCACCGGGTCGCTCGAGCGCCGACTCGGCCCGGTTGAGTCGGCGTACGACCTTTTGTGCTCGAGCCAGCGCTGGCAACGACACCGGTATGCCGTCGAGTGGGTGTGCTCGCCCTGGCTCCTGCGCTTTGATGGCGTCCCACTGCTGGTTGACTTCGGCTGCGCTGAGCTGGGCCTGGTCGGCGAAGACATGGGGATGACGACGCCGTAGCTTGGCAACCAGGTTGCGGGCGACATCATCGATATCGAACCCACCCTCCGATTCTGAAGCCACCCGGGCATGGAACAAGACCTGCAAGAGCAGGTCTCCTAGTTCGTCTGCCAGGGCGCTGGCGTCTGCGGACTCGGCAGCCTCGGCAACCTCGTAGGCCTCTTCAATGGCGTACGGGGCGAGTGAGGCATGGGTCTGCTGCGCATCCCAGGGGCAGCCACCGGGGGAACGCAAACGGTCCATCACCTCGACCGCCGTGAGCAACGCGGTCCCGGTCGCCGGACCGGTGACGGTCATGACTGCGCAGTCTCAGCCCACGGGTATTCGATCCACGGGAATTGCGCAATGCCTGGTCCAGCGTCTGTGATCTCATACCGCGGACTCACGGTGATGTCTTGATCGGCAACCCGCTGCTCGATATCGGCGGCGATCTCGGCCGCGTTGGGCACCGTGGCAATCTGGCCAGTGATGATCCGGTAGCGCATGACCTCAAGACTCGCTTCGCTCAGTTCTGGCTGTTCGATGCCCAACTCGTTTGCGACCCGTTCCGCCGTGGCACGTGCGTCCTGCGCTGAAACTCCAAGTCCCGCATCCGCGGTCGCCCCCAGGACGGGCTCGGCGAAGATTATGTCTGCCAGGGCGTCACTGGGGCGGTAGGGGCTCGGCGGTTGATTGACCGCAGACAGCAGCGGTCCAAGCTCCTCCACGACCACGGCAACCTCGCTCGCAGTGATCACCTCGCCGTCGACGATTGCTGCGGTCCCCGGTGTAGGGGTGCAGCCAACAGCGACGGCAGTAGTAGCGGCGAGGGCAGCAACGGCTAGCGCACGTGAGGAGAACACAAACGCCATCGTAGGCCCGGACCCGGATGCTCGCGCGCCTTGTGTTGAGGTGCAGTTGACACTAAGGTGCTGCCAAGTAGTTCAGGTTGAATTGACTATTAGGGGTCCGATGCTCAGTGCCGCAACCCAGATCGCCGTATCCACGGTGATATTTGCGTTGCGCCCACAACCGGAACAACCGCCCGCCCTGTCAATCCCGCTGGTGTTCCGCACCCGAGCCCCCTATGACGGCCAGTGGGCGCTGCCAGGCGGACCGCTCGGCGATGAGAGTCTGGAAGTCGCTGCCCGGCGCGCCTTGGCCGCCACTACCGGCTTGGAACCAACGTTCCTCGAGCAGATGTACACCTTCGGAAACCCCGACCGCTCACCCGAGAGTCCACGCGTGGTTTCGGTCGTCTACTGGGCGTTGGTCCGGGCTGACGAGGTCCGGGACGCGCACCCACAACAGAACGTCTGCTGGCTACCCGCCGATGATCTACCAGTCTTGGCTTTCGATCACAACCTGATCGTGGACTACGCACTATGGCGATTGCGCACCAAGGTCTCCTACAGCCACATCGCCCACGCGCTGCTGGGTGAGACGTTCACCTTGCGGGAATTGCGGGAGGTCCACGAGATCATCCGGCAAACCCGCCTGGACCCAGCCAACTTCCGGCGTCAGGTCACCGCCGACGGTGTCGTCGTTCCCACTGGGACCATGCACACCGGCGCCGCCCACCGCCCCGCCCAGCTTTACCGATACGACACTGCGGTCGAACCCGTCGACCACGGCCCGATGTCAAGGAGTCTCCCATGACCAGCACCGCCTCCGTCGACCTGCGGATCCAAGGTATTGAATCCGGTACCACCGCCGGCAGCACCTGCAACAGTGACCTAGCCGAACGCCCCTGGGAGTACGACCTTCCAGCAAGCTACGGCCCTGGCGCCTCCCAAGATGATGTCCTCCCGGCCGACTCCCCCCGGCAAGGCGAGCTTCCGCAGAAGTATCGGGATGCCTCCACGCAGGAACTGGACGCCTGGATCCAGGCCGCCCGGGCCGAATTAGGCTCCCGGGTAGTGATTCTCGGACACTTCTATCAGCGTGATGAGGTGATCCAGTACGCCGACTACACCGGCGACTCCTACCAGCTAGCTCAGGCCACCAAGGAGCACCCCGACGCCGAGACGATCGTGTTCTGCGGCGTGCACTTCATGGCCGAAACCGCGGACATGCTCTCCGCCCCGCAACAAAAGGTCATTCTGCCGAACCTGGCAGCGGGGTGCTCCATGGCGGACATGGCCGATATCGATCAGGTCAGCGAATGCTGGGAACAGTTGCAAGAGGTCTACGCCGACGAGGCCAACGATGATGGGTTGGCACCGATCATCCCCGTCACCTACATGAACTCCTCAGCTGCGTTGAAGGCATTCTGTGGCCGCAACGGGGGCATCGTCTGCACCTCGTCCAACGCCGACACGGTGCTGGAATGGGCATTCGAGCGAGGCCGTCGCGTGTTGTTCTTCCCGGACCAACACCTGGGCCGCAACACCGCCAAGGCTATGGGCATCACGTTGGAGCAAATGCCCACCTGGGTGCCGAACAAGCCTCTGGGTGGCAATGAGGAGCAGGCACTCAGCGACGCCAAGGTGGTGCTGTGGCACGGGTTCTGCTCCGTGCACAAGCGGTTCACGGTCGCACAGATTGAGAAGGCACGCGCGGAGTATCCCGGCGTGCGGGTGATCGTGCACCCGGAGTGCCCGATGCCGGTGGTCGACGCGGCCGACGAATCCGGTTCAACCGCCTACATTCGCAATGCGATTGAAGAAGCCACGGAACCGACGGTATTCGCCATCGGAACCGAGATAAACCTGGTGCAACGGCTCGCCGCCAACAACCCCCAGCACACCGTGTTCTGCCTGGATCCGGTGGTATGCCCCTGCTCGACCATGTACCGCATCCACCCCGGCTACCTGGCATGGGTGCTGGAGGAACTAGTGCAAGGCCGGGTAGAGAACCAGATCGATGTTCCGGACGACGTCACTACCCACGCTCGGGTTGCACTTGAGCGGATGCTCGAGGCCAAGCCTCGGACCATCGGAGACTAACCATGACCGCCGTCCTCGTCGTCGGGTCCGGAATCGCTGGGCTCTCACTCGCCTTGGAAGCCTGCGAACTGGGACACCAGGTCACCGTGGTGACCAAGGGTGGGTTGGGCCAGTCGAATACCCGCTTTGCCCAGGGCGGCATCGCCGCTGCGGTCTTCGATGAGGATTCGGTCGAGTCACACATCGCTGACACCCTTGCCGCCGGTGCGGGCCTCTGCGATCCAGACGCGGTGCGGGTGTTGTGCGCTGAAGGCCCGGCTCGCATCGCAGAGATGATCGAGCTGGGGGTGGCCTTCGACACCAAGGACGGCGAACTCGCACATGGTTTGGAAGCAGCACACTCCTACCCGCGGGTGCTGCATGCAGGCGGCGACGCCACCGGCGCCGTCATCGAAGCAGCACTGGTCAGCCAGCTACGCGAGCGCAACGTGGACATCCACGAGCATGCGTTCCTGCTGGAATTGACCACCGCCGATGGCGTGATGAGCGGGGCTTCGGTGGAGCTGGCGGACGGTCGGCGCAAGCACTTCGCAGCGCAGGCCGTGGTCCTGGGAACGGGCGGGGCGGGCCAGCTCTACCCGTACACCTCCAACCCGTCGGGCGCTACCGGCGATGGTGCCGCATGCGCCGCACGGATCGGAGCCAAACTCAGCGACGTCGAGTTCTATCAATTCCACCCCACGACCTTGGCCCGACCTGGCAACTTCCTGGTCTCGGAGGCGGTCCGCGGAGAAGGTGCCGTGCTCCGCGACGCCGACGGCATGAGATTCATGGCGGACGTTCCTGGCAAGGAGCTGGCGCCACGTGATGTAGTAGCTCGTGCCGTGGCTACCCAGATGGCCGCTCAGGGTGGCACCCCCGTGGTGCTCGATGCCACGGCCCTGGGTGCCGACTTCCTCCAGCAACGATTCCCCAGCATCGATGCTGGGGTTCGAGCAGCAGGCCTTGATTGGACGGCTGCCCCGATTCCGATCACACCGGCTGCCCACTACTGGATGGGGGGCATCACCACAGACCTGTGGGGTCGCACCAGCGTGCCGGGGCTCTTCGCGATCGGCGAATGCTCCCGCACCGGGGTGCACGGCGCCAACCGGCTTGCCTCCAATTCCCTCCTGGAGGGCTCGGTGTTTGGCCACCGCGCAGCTCAGGTGTTGGACACCCTCGACGATTGGCCCCAGCCCCAGGAGCTCAGCGGCTTCACCTTTCCCGATCTGCCAGCAACTGGTTCGGAAACCGGCCCAGTTGCCCCGTTCTCCCGTGCTGGGCTCCAGCAGCTCATGTGGGATGCCGTGGGTCTGATGCGGACCGGCACCCAATTGCGTGAGGCGCTCCACCGGTTGGAGCAGTGGGATATCGCCACTGCTGAACCGACCGATCGAACCTCGCACGAGGATCTCAACCTGCTATTGCTCGCGCGCATGTGCGCTCAGGCGGCGCTGGCGCGAACCGAGTCGCTCGGTGCCCACTACCGGCTGGACGCCCCCCGCATCGACGATGATGCCGCCGCTGCGGCCATGGTGAACGCATGAGCATGCTGGATGCCGCCACGGTCGCCGAGGTGGTGCAGAACGCGCTGACCGAAGACGCTCCGTGGGGGGATGTCACCTGCGCTGCCCTGGTTCCCGATTCAGCCGTCGCGATCGCGGATCTGGTTGGCCGGGAGGCTGGTGTCTTCGCTGGTGCTGCTCCGCTGCAGGCAGCATTCGAACTCACCGACGCCACTATCGCCGTCGAAATGGCGGTGGCCGATGGCGACCGTTTCCCGGCAGGTGCACAGCTCGCGCGGGTCACCGGACCAGCCGCGGGAGTGCTGCGGGCGGAACGGATAGCCCTGAACTTCAGTCAACGCATGTGCGGGATCGCCACCGCCACTGCCGGGTATGTCGATGCGGTTGCTGGTACTGGGGTGCGCATTGCCGATACCCGCAAGACGACTCCCGGCTTGCGCGCATTTGAGCGGGCAGCAGTGCGTGCTGGTGGTGGCCACAACCACCGGTACAGCCTGTCGGACGCCGTGATGGTTAAGGACAATCACCTTGCAGTCATGCTCGCCGAAGGTGTGGATTTGACCACGGCGATCCGTAGCATCCGGGACCGCATCCCGCACACCACCACGGTCGAGGTGGAAGTGGATCGGCTTTCGCTCATTGAGCCGGTCTTGGCAGGCGGGGTAGATGTCATCATGCTGGACAACTTCACGATCGAAGAGTTGCGCCAGGGCGTGCAACTAGTTGGCGCTCGCGCAGTGGTAGAAGCCAGCGGTAACGTCCGCATGGATACCGTGGCGCAGATCGCGGCGACCGGGGTCGACGTCATCAGTATCGGCGCCCTCACCCACTCGGCTGGGTCGCTAGACCTGGGCCTTGACGTGGTGGTTACTGCCGGCCCATGACCATCTACCTCGATGCTGCCGCGACCACCCCGGTTCGACGGGAGGCGTTGGAGGCGGCCTGGCCGTATCTGACCGGCGAGTTCGGGAATCCCTCCAGCCATCACCGCTTCGGTGAGCGTGCGGCGTCAGCGTTGGCTGATGCCAGGGCCCGGGTGGCGGCGGTATTGGGCTGCCGTAAGACCGAGGTGACGTTCACCTCCGGGGGGACCGAGAGCGCAAACCTAGCCATCAAAGGGCTAGCGCTGGCAAACCCGCGTGGCAAACATGTGCTAACCACCCCGGTAGAACATGAGGCGGTGCTGGAATCGGTGGACTACTTAGCCCGGTTGCACGGTTACGAGACCGGTATGGTCGCCGTCGATGGCGTGGGACAAGTTAGCCCCCACTCCCTCGCCTCGGCTTTGCGCCCCGATTCCACCCTGGTGAGCATTGGCTACGCCAACAATGAGGTCGGCACGGTGCAGGACATCCCTGGCATGGCCGCTGCCGCACAGGCCCAGGGCGCCCTGGTGCACACCGATGCCGTCCAAGCTGCGGGCTGGCTGCCACTGACGGTGACAGACCTGGGTGTTGATGCACTATCGATCTCCGGGCACAAAGTGGGCGCACCCAAGGGGATTGGCGCCGTCTTCATTCGCGGACGGCTGGCGGTGGAACCGGTTATTCATGGTGGCGGGCAGGAGCGCGAACGTCGCTCAGGTACCGAGAACGTCGCTGGCGCAATAGCGTTGGCCACCGCGTTGGAACTGGCTGAGTCAGAGCGGGCCGAACGTGTGGCCACGATGACCACCCTGCGGGATGACTTTATTGCTGCGGTGCTGCGGCAGGCACCCACGGCGATTCTGACCGGCAGCACCAGCGACCGTCTGGCTGCCCATGCCTCCTTCTGTTTCCCAGGTACGGCCGGGGAGGCTGTGCTGTTGGAGTTGGAAGGCCATGGCATCACCTGCTCCTCAGGCTCAGCATGCGCAGCTGGCAGCGATGAACCATCCCATGTGCTGGTGGCTCTGGGCATCGAAGCGGAGGTGGCCCAAACGTCGGTGCGGTTCACTTTCGGCCGCGATGTGACAGCCGAGCAGTTGGATACTGCCGCCCAGGCCGTCGGTGCGGCAGTGGCGACGGTGATGGGCTTGGGTACCTCCGGCTAGTCCCGGCCAATGTTTGGTCGCCGCTATCCCCCGGCATCGGTTTCCTCCAGGGGCGCGCGCACCCACCCCTCCCACGCGGACGGTGCGCTGTTGTACTTCCCCTCCCGTGGCCAGACGGACTGCTCCTTGCCATGGTGACCACGGTTGCGCCGACTGATGCGTTTCAGTGACGAATCAGTCAGCAAAAGCAGCGGCTAGGGCGATCTGCGCTGCAGCGGAGAACTTGGTCTCTCGCTCCCCGGCGGGCATGGACTCAGTCCGGAATAGGTGGTCGGTCACAGTTAGGACAGTGACCGCTTCCTTGCCATGCTCGGCTGCGACGGCGTAGAGCGACGCTGATTCCATATCGACGCCGAGAGTGCCGTAGTTACGCAGCGCTTCAAACAATCCTGGGCGTTCGAGATAGAAGTGGTCGGAGGAAAAGATCGGTCCGACCCGCACTTGCGTGCCCTGTTCACCAGCAGCATCTACCGCTGCCCGCAGCAGCCGATAGGACGCTGCTGGGGCAAATCGGACGCCGGGAATCCGGGGGTCATTCATCGCAGAGTCGGTATGGGCGGACGTACCGATGATCACGTCACCCAGCTGGAGGTCATCTTGAAAGGCGCCAGTGGTACCGACCCGGATGATGCGCTGCACACCGTACTGGTCGAACAACTCGGTGGCATAGATACCGATGGTCGGCATCCCCATTCCGGATCCCATGACAGAAATCGGCTTTCCGGCGACTGTGCCGGTGTACGCCTCCATGCCGCGAACCTCGTTGACCTGGCGGACATCGTCGAGCATGGTTTCAGCAATGCGCCTTGCCCGCCGGGGGTCCCCGGGCATCAAAACTGCGGGCGCGAAATCACCAGGAGCTGCCGAATTGTGCGGTGTGGCCATGACTCTCGAGCCTAGCGCCGCACTCGACATGAGTTGTGGTGTTCGCAACCTATCCGAGAGGTCGCCTAGACCTCCAGATCTTGGACTCGTGGTTGAGGTTGTCCACAACCGCCACCCGTGGGTGCCCTGTTCCCGATACCGTTGATGGATCAACAGCCAACCTGGGGGGAGCTGATGGACCCAACGCTGTGCCCACCAGCCACACACGTCAAGACGGCAGCAGCACCGGCGCCCCCGGAACGCCAGGCACGCCCGGCGGACCAGGCACACCTCCCACGCCCGGCACGTCAGGCACGCCCGGCGCGTCCCCAGCTGGCGGTGCTGGCCCTGCTCACGATGCTGTTCACCCTGACCACCGGCTGCACCCCCGCCACCCCAGACACCACCCCAACCACCAACACCACACAGGCAACCGAACCCACCCCCACCAGCAACACCCCACCCACAGC
>JBKEBC010000021.1:0-19429 GCA_047972965.1 Beutenbergiaceae bacterium
TTGCTGGTGCTGGTTGGTGCGGTCGTGGTGATGGTTGTTGCCCGTCGCCGGACAGCTCTGCGATAACCCCACCCGCAAGGGTGAACCTGGGCTGTGCCCCCTGCCAGAACGCAGGGGGCACGCTTTGGGGGTGCAAAAGTAGTTCAGTCCTGATCTGCGGTTTTGTGCGATTCCAAGTTTATTGTGTCGGTCGTACTCGCGGAACAGCAATCGTGCGGGGCGTGCGGGGCGGCTGTCAGCCGGGCATCGTAGCGTGGAGAGATGGAGGGTTCAGCGAGGCGGTGGAACCACAACATCCACTATCACCGGCTGATCCTCGACGCCGTGCCCGCCGGTGCCCGGTCTGCGCTGGATGTGGGGTGCGGCAACGGGCTGCTCTCGGTAGAACTACGACCTCTCGCGCATCCCTCGGGCCGACACGAGTCACGGAGTGCTGACCCAGCCAGCGGCGTATCTCCGCGAGGGCGTCCTGCTGGGCGGCGTCGAGGGCTTCGGAGACCTCGGGATGGAGGGCGGCGGCGACCGACAGCGACTTGGGGGCGTTGATCGTCATCTCCGCGAACAACGGCGACCCTTTTGACCTTTCGCCAGGTTTGCGCGGGGTGCCCATCTGCTCGCCGGTGATGGTGTTGATCCAGTCCACCCAGCCCTCGTACTCTTCCGCCGACAGGGAACGAGAAGCGGTGACCTCGCCCGCACGATCGGCCCGGTCGAGGTCGTAGGCGATCATCGCCTCCGCACCCCCACGGGCCAGGAACGACAGCAGGGCACGGAACCGAGGCCGCACCACGCGGCGGACTTTCTCCCCGGTGGGCAGGGTGACGGTGCGTTGCTTGAACGCCGAGGTGTCGGTCTCCCGGAACACCTCCACGACCTCGTAGCCGAGGGATTCGGCGTAGGTGCGGCAGTCGCCCTCCTGCCGCTCTACGCCCTTTTCCAGGCCCTCGGGTCGTCACTGATGCGGACGTAGAGCACCGCCCGCACCCGCTCGGCAGTCGGGTTGCCTGCGGTGCTTGGGCTGGTGGTCGGTGCGGGTGTGCGGGTCGGGGTCACGGTCGTCATCGCGGGTACCTCTTTCGTTTCTACAAGACGCAGGTACGTTTACAACCCCACGCACAGCCCTATCGGTGCCACTGCGACCCACCACCATGAACGCCGGTGCTAGGGGGAGGTCACCAGCTCAGCTTCGGCCCAGATGCTCTCCGCCTGCGCCACTGCCAAGCTACCAATGACCTTTGCTGCGGCCTGGACATCACCGAGAACCAATGCCAGTGCCTCGACATCGGCCGATGGCGCGTGCAAGACCGCATTCGCCAACGCGGTCTTCTGGGAGACCTTCGCCGCGCTCTTCACCTTGCGCAACGCGGCCAGGGCGGCCCCGGCAGCCACCAGTAGGGTCGGCTCACCATCATCGGCAACCGCTTGCAGCTTCGTGTGGCTCGGCCAGCTAGCCCGGTGGACCGATCCTTCCTGGAACCAGGACCAAACCTCCTCGGTGGCAAACGGCAATACCGGAGCCAGCAACCGAAGGATCGTGTCCAACGCGATTGTCAGGGTCGCCCGGGCGGAAGCACTTGCTTGCGATGACGTCCCCGCGCGCCCATAGGCACGCTCCTTCACTAGTTCCAGGTAGTCATCGCAGAATGACCAGAAGAAGGCCTCGGTGACCTCCAGTGCGCGAGCATGATCGAACGCTTCGAAACTGCTGGTGGCGCTCTCGACCACTGCGGCGAGGCTTGCTAGTAGTGCCCGATCTACCGGTTCTGAGACCATCGCGACATCGGTGGTCACCACCCCATCTTCGGCGAAACTCAGCGCAAATTTCGCAGCATTGAGCAACTTGATCGCCAGCCGCCGCCCAATCTTCATCTGCGCTTCATCGAAGGCGGTATCGACGCCGAGCCGAGCCGACGCTGCCCAGTAACGGACCGCATCTGAACCATGTTGTTGCAACAAACCCAACGGCGTGACGACGTTGCCTTTCGATTTGCTCATCTTCTTGCGGTCAGGATCAAGGATCCAGCCCGAAATTGCAGCATGCTTCCATGGAAGCGCATGGTGTTCGGCGTCTGCGCGCACCACGGTGCTGAATAGCCAGGTGCGGATAATGTCGTGCCCCTGGGGGCGAACATCGTAGGGAAAGACCCGCTCGAACAGGTCGTTGTCGGATTCCCAGCGGCCCGCCAATTGTGGTGTGAGCGAGGACGTCGCCCAGGTATCCATCACATCTGGGTCGCCCGCGAACCCCCCGGGCCTGCCACGTTGGTCGGCCCTAAAGCCGGGTGGCACGTCGCTGGATGGATCGATGGGCAGCGTGTCCTCGCCAGGCACGATGGGTGAGTTGTAGTCAATCTCGCCAGCATCGTCAATGGAATACCACAGCGGGAACGGCACCCCGAAGAATCGCTGCCGCGACAACAGCCAGTCGCCAGCCAGACCCTCCACCCAGTTGGTGTACCGGGACTGCATGAATCCAGGGTGCCACTGCAGGTCGGCGCCACGGGAAATAAGTCGATCACGCAACGCGGCGTCCCTACCTCCGTTGCGGACATACCACTGCCGGGAGGACACGATTTCTAGCGGCTTGTCACCCTTCTCGTAGAACTTGACCGGGTGAGAGATGCTGCGAGGCTCCCCGTGCAGGTCGCCGGATTCACTCAGTAACTCCACCATCTTGCGCTGGGCAGAGAAGGCGGTCAGCCCCACCAACTGCGCATAGGCTGCGCGACCATCGGCACTGGTCATGGCCGCTGGAGGGTCAGGCAAAATCCGGCCATCGCGGCCAACGATGGTTCGAGTGGGAAGGTTGAGCTCACGCCACCACGTCACATCGGTGGTGTCACCGAAAGTGCAGATCATCGCGATGCCCGAACCCTTCTCCGGGTCCGCCAATTCATGGGCAAGCACCGGAACTTCGACGCCGAATACCGGGCTGGTCACGGTGGTGCCGACAAGTGCTTGGTACCGTTCGTCGTCTGGGTGGGCGACCAACGCCACGCACGCTGCCAACAACTCAGGGCGGGTGGTCTCGATCATGACCGGGTCGCCGTCGCAAGTGGGGTGGAACGCGATCCGGTGGTAAGCACCGTCCCGGTCACGGTCCTCCAGCTCCGCCTGCGCCACCGCTGTCCTGAAGGTGACATCCCACAGGGTGGGTGCCTCGATTTGGTAGGCCTCGCCACGGCTCAACTGCCGTAGAAATGCCCGCTGGGCAACCGTTTGCGCCTGCGGGCTGATCGTCTGATACGTCTGCGCCCAATCCACGCTCAAGCCCAGGTAGCGGAAGACCTGTTCGAAGTCCTTCTCATCCTGAGCAGCTAACTGCAGGCACAACTGGACGAAATTGCGGCGCGAAATCGAGGTCGGCCGGTGCTTCTTGGGCACATCGCCGGCAAAGGCAGGCACGAAATCTGGATCGAAATCCAGGGAGGTGTCCACCTGTACCCCGAAGTAGTTCTGCACCCGACGCTCAGTCGGTAGGCCATTGTCGTCCCACCCCATGGGGTAGAAGACCTCATCACCGCGCATGCGCCGGTAGCGGGCCAACGTATCGGTGTGGGTGTAGCTGAACACGTGACCCACGTGCAGCGACCCGGATGCCGTGGGTGGCGGGGTATCGATCGAGAACACCCGTTCGCGGGGCTGGGACCGATCAAAGGCGTAGATACCTGAATCCGCCCATGCAGCATCCCACCGCTGTTCCAGCCCATCGGTGCTCACATGATCAGGTACCTGGGCGCGGCGGGGAAGCCCTGTGGCATCGGTGGGCGAATCGGCAGAGGTCATGGTTGGCCATCCTTCCAGATTCCCCTCTGCCGGCAGAACTCCGCTGGGCGTGGCCGGTGCCCGATTTGCCCCACCGCGGACCAATGGCGTCCAAGTGCAGCCCTGACACCAACCATGGGTGCGCGCGGCGGTCTCAGATGAGGGTGATGACCCCAGCAAATCTGCCGGTCACGCCATCGCGGCGAAAGGAGAAGAATCGCTGGTCTTCGTAGGTGCACCCCGGTACCCGGATGGCCTGCTGGACACCACAAGCCCGCAACTGCTTCAGCACCCCAGCCGCGATATCAACCGATGGCGTACCCCAATGGGTGCGATGACCGGTACCTGGTACGGCGGCCTCGACGTCTGCTCTCATCGGTTCGGGCACCTCATAGCAACCGCCGCAGATGCTAGGACCGATAGCGGCTTGGATGCTCCCTGGTTGCGCCCCATGGTTGACCATGGCGGCAATGGCGCCCGCGACCACCCCAGCTATCAAACCCGGTCGGCCCGCATGAGCGGTTGCCACCACTGAGGCGGAACTGTCAGCCAGCAGCACCGGAACACAGTCCGCCACCATCACGCCGATTCCTACCCCGATGTTGGTACTGACCAAGGCATCGGCTTCCCGTACCGGGCCGATCTCAGCGGATTCGACGACGGCGACGTCGCTGCCATGCACCTGCATGGCAAAGGTGACCGGTGCTCCCAACCAGCGACCCAGGATGTCCCGATTGGCGTGCGTATGCTGCGGATGATCGCCGACGTGCTCACCAAGATTGAGGCTGGCATAGGGTGCTTGGGAGACCCCACCTGCTCGACTGGAAAATCCTGCTCGTACTCCCGGACCCAAGCTGACCTGGGTCATGTCAATGGTCATGGCTACCGCGCATCCGAGAACCGGGCAATGGTGGCCTCAGCTCGACGTACCGTGCCAATGTCGGCGACCTGCAGACACTCAGGCAGGAAGCCGAAGCGTCTGGTGAGGTCTCTGGCCTCCGGGCGGCCCGCCTGTGCTTGTGCGCTGACCTGCCTCCACCAGTCGAGCAGGTCTCCCCACCCTGGAGCTGCGAGGGACCCGCCAACCTGCTGCACAGCCAATGCTGCGCACAATGAAGCGAACTCCAGGCGCCGTTCCAACGACCATTCGTTCAGTGTTCCCAGCACGATGGCGGCGGAAAAGACATCTCCAGCTCCGGTGGTGTCGACCACGGTGACCGGCAACGCCTGGACGTGGGCCTGCTCCCCGGTGGTGGCGTCGATGGCGATGACGCCCTCACTTCCCAACGTCACCACGGTCAGCGGCACGTGCCGGGATAGCTCCCGGAGCGCATCTGCTGGCGAGGAGGTGTGGGTGTAACCCATGGCTTCGGTGGCGTTGGGTACGAAAGCGTGGCAGTGCGCCAATTCATCCACAATGTGCTGATCCCATTGCCCGGCTGGATCCCAGCCGGCTGTGGCAAACATCAGGGCACCCTCGGCAACGCTACGGCGCCACCACTGCTCCGCCCGCATCACCGGGTCTCCCAGGTCGACTAAGACGGCTCGACTTGCTGGTGGTGGGTCGAGCATTTGGCAGACCGAGCGGGGCCAGGGATGGCCGTGGGTGACGAAAGCCCGATCGTCGGCGTATGCCATCGCCACCGTCACCGGGGTGTGCTGGCCTGCGAACCGCTGGGAGTACTGCAGGTCGACATGTTCCTGTTCGCTCAGCTGTTGCCAGAGCCAGTCGGCGTAGAGATCGTCCCCGAATCCGGCTGCCAAGGTGGTCCGCAACCCCAGCCGGGATGCAGCGACAGCAAGATTGGCGATACCCCCGGGGCTCGATCCCATGCCATCAGTCCACACCTCCGTCCCAGGTTTGGGGGCTTGCCCAAACCCGGTGAACACGATGTCGAAGAAGACTGTCCCCGCCAGCAGCAGATCGATGGGTGCATCGTCAGGCGAATCGGACATAGTGGGAGTCTGCCACCTCACCGGCCAGCGCTACTCTCGAGTGTGCGATTGACGATTCTCGGTGGTGGCGGATTTCGAACCCCGTTGGTGGTCCAGGCAGTAGCGCAGGCTGGGCCACGGCTCGGAGTGGATGAGATCGTGTTGCACGATGTCGATGCCCAGCGGGTGGCGGTCATCCAGGCGGTGTTGCAGCCACGCCTGGCTGACCTTTCCACCCCGGTGCGCGTCCGGGTTGAGAGTGACCTGACGCTGGCAATCGCCGGCGCGGACTTCGTCTTTAGCGCCATCAGGGTTGGCGGGACCGCCGGCCGGGTCAACGACGAAGCGGTAGCACGCAGCGTGGGGGTGCTGGGCCAGGAGACCGTTGGGCCAGGGGGTCTGGCCTATGCCATGCGTACGGTGCCGGTCGTGGATGCCATCGCGAGCGCCATCGCAACCCTCGCCCCGTCCGCCTGGGTGGTCAACTTCACCAACCCGGCCGGGCTGGTGACCGAAGCCATGCGAACTCACCTGGACCGCGTCATCGGCATTTGCGATACCCCGATCGGACTCCTGCGATCGGCCGCCCGCGCCGCCAGGTTGCCCGAGCAGGAAACGTTTGGTGACTACCTGGGACTGAACCATTTGGGCTGGCTACGCTCTCTTGAGCACGGTGGCCGCGACTACCTGCCGGACTTGCTCGCTGACCGGGATGCGTTGCGTCGTTTGGATGAAGCGGCGTTGTTCGACATCGACTGGTTGCAGGCGCTGGGCATGATTCCAGGGGAGTATTTGCACTACTACGACGCCGGTCCTAGCGGTCCAGGAAGCCGGGGAGCCGATGCGCCATCCGCGCGAGCTGAATTCCTCCATTCCCAGCAGGAGCGGTTCTACGCGGCCGGCACCGATGGTGCGCTAGCTCGCTGGGGTGAGGTACTCGCAGAACGCGAACACAGCTACATGGCCGAAGCCCGCACCGCTCCCACGCAGGTGCAACGTTTGGGTGGCGGCTATCACGAGGTAGCTGTCGACCTGATGGCGGCTTTGGTGGGCGGCGAACCAGCTCGGATGATCCTCAACCTGCCCAACCAGGGCGCTATCGCGGAACTACCAGCCGACGCCGTCATCGAAGTGTCCGCACGGATCGATGGCACGGGAGCCCAACCATGGCGGCAACCGGCGCCGCTGACCGGTCCGCAGCGTGGTCTGGTGATGAGCGTGAAGGCGTGTGAACAACTGGCGATCTCAGCGGCCCGCACCGGTTCCTGGGCGATGGCATGGCAGGCATTCTCAGAGCATCCGCTGGTGAGATCGCCTGAACGTGGGCGTGCCTTGCTGACGGCCTACCTAGAATCCGACAGCGGCCTAGCGCAGATACTCACTCCTCAGTCCCAGTAGTGCGAGGATAGGGCGATGTCATTGACTTTTGGATATGCCGCAATGTTGGAGCAGTTCGCGCCAATGGAGGTGATCGAATACTGCCAGTTGGCGGAGCGACATGGCTTCTCCGGAGTGATGGCGGCCGATCATTTCCAGCCCTGGGTTCCGCAACAAGGCGAAGCGGCCTTCGTGTGGAACGTGCTCACCGCCGTCGGCGAGCGAACTGTCGGTGATCTGGGGCCTGGCGTCACCGCACCGACCTTTCGGTGGCACCCGGCCATGGTGGCTCAGGCAAGTGCCACCCTGGCGGCCATGTATCCAGGCCGCCACTGGCTGGGGCTGGGATCAGGTGAAGCGCTCAATGAGCACATTGTGGCTGACTACTGGCCGGAGGCTCCCGAGCGGATCAACCGGATGTTCGAAGCGATCGACATCATTAAGAAGCTGTTCAGCAACTCTCTGGCTGGCAAGGACTTCAAGCACTCGGGTGACTTCTACAAACTGGAGTCGACCCGGCTGTGGACCATGCCCGAGGAGCCGCCGCAGATCCTGGTGGCGACCGCTGGTCCCATCACCGCCAAACGTGCGGGACGGAACGCCGATGGCCTCATCACCGTCGGTGCACCGCTCGAGAAGATCGAAGGTCTATTCGACCGGTTCGATCGTGGTGCCCGCGAGGCCGGCAAGGACCCAGAGAGCATGCCGAAGGTACTGCAACTGCACATGTCCTGGGCGGAAACCGACGAGCAGGCCCTGACCAATGCCATGGTGGAGTGGCCCAATGGCGGAATGAAGTTCCCGAAGGCAGATATCCGCTCCCCGTTTGACTTCGCTCAAATGGCCAAACTGGTTCGACCAGAGGACTTTGAGGGCCGCATGATCATCAGCTCGGATCCAGACCGGCACCGAGCTGAAATCCAGAAGTTCGTCGATCTCGGATTCGACCGGATTTACCTGCACAACGTGGGCCGCAACCAGGCTGAATGGATCGAGGTCTTCGGGCGCGACGTCCTGCCCAAGCTGTCCCGCTGATGCTGCTGGCACAAGCGCCGGATGGTCTGCCACAGATCACCTCCGGCACAGATCTGGCTGCCGTGATGACGCCCCTGCTGGCCAGGTTGACGTGGCCGGACGGGTCGGAGGGGGTGGGCGAGGACGACGTGGTGGTCATCGCCAGCAAGGTGGTTGCCAAGGCTGAGGGACGCCTGGTAGCCGCTGCGGATAGAGAAGCCGCCATCGACGCCGAATCGGTGCGTGAGGTGGCCCGGCGCGCCTATCCGGACGGTTCGGTGTTGCGCATCGTTGAAACCCACCACGGCTTGGTCATGGCTGCAGCCGGCATCGACGCCAGCAATGTTCCGCCGGGCACGATCCTGTTACTCCCCAAGGACCCAGACGCTTCGGCCCGCACCATTCGGCGCGGGTTGTATGCGCGATTGGGGGTGCGGCCGGCGGTCCTGGTCACCGATACCGTGGGTCGGCCGTGGCGCCGGGGGATTGCTGAGATTGTCATCGGGGCGGCCGGAATGCACCCGCTGGCGGACCTTCGTGGCGATCTCGACTCCCACGGCCGCGAGCTGCAGTCGAGTGTGGTGGCTCTGGCTGATGAGATCGCCGCAGCGGCAGACCTGGTCAAAGGAAAGACCGGCGGACGCCCGGTCGCCGTGGTGCGCGGCTCGGGGGCACGCGTGCATGCCGCCGATGGCCCGGGTGCGGTGGCCGCTTTGCGCACCTCCGATGAAGACATGTTCCGAACGGGGGGATGAGCTCGGCCGGTGCCGGGGACGCTAGAGCAGCTGTGAGTGGCTACAGCAACTGCGAGATGGCTAGAGCTTGCCCCGCAGGCCCGGAGAGCCATTCGCCTCTGACCCGCCAGACCTGCGCCAGCAGAGCCGGGGTCAGCACCTCGCGGGGGATCCCGGTGGCTGCGATACGTCCATGGTTCAAGACCACGACCTCATCGCAGGCCGTCGCGGCATGGGTCAGGTCGTGCAGCGCCACCAGCACCGCCACGCCACTATCGGCTACCGCACGGATCAGTCCCAGCAGCATCACCTGCGCCGCCAGATCCAAGTGGTTGGTCGGCTCGTCCAGGAGCAGCACCGTGGGTTGTTGGGCGAGCGCCCGGGCCACCTGCACGCGTTGGCGTTCGCCCCCGGAGAGCGAATCGTAACGGCGGTCGGCCAGATCGAGCACGCCGGTACGCGCCATTGCCGCACGGACGGCGTCCCTATCGCTGGCTTGCGGTCCAGCGAATCGTCGCTCGTGCGGTAGTCGCCCCAGACCGACGACGGTAGCCACCGTCAACGCGATGTCGGTGTGGGAATCCTGCTCTACCAACGCGATTCGCTGCGCGCGGGCGCGGTTCGACAGGGACGCCAGCTCAGTGGTGACGCCATTGCTGGTGATGGTGGTGCTCCCAGTCCCAGAAAGTGCACCCACCAGGATGCGTAGCAGGGTCGACTTACCGGAACCGTTCGGACCAAGCAACCCAGTGATGGTGCCCGCTCGCAGCCGTAGCCAGACATCCTCGAGCAACCGAGCACCATCGACGTGGTATCCGATGCCGGTGGCGCTCATGCTGGTGGCGCACCTGTTCGCCGTCATGAGATTCGACGCCTCGATCGCAGCAGTAGCACCGCGAACACCGGCGCTCCGATCAACGCCGTCAGGACCCCGACCGGAATATCTAACGGAGCAAACGCCGTCCGGGCGATCGTGTCGGCCCACAGCAGGAACACTGCTCCGACCAGTGCGCTGGCCCGCAGCAACGCAGGGTTGCCCGGTCCGACACCGGGTAGTAGCCGCACCACATGCGGCACGGTCAACCCCACAAACCCGATAGCTCCGCTCATGCTGACCAGGGCACCGGTGAGCAGCGCCGTCAGCACCAACAACAGCCAACGGGTGGCAACGACGTTGATACCCAACGAGGTTGCAGAAATATCTCCAAACGCGAAGCCGTCCAACGTGCGCCCGAAACCCATCAACACTGCGCCCAACACCAGGACAGCGATACCAGTGACCAGGACTGAACTCCACCGTGCGGCCCCCAGAGTTCCCATGAGCCAGCCCAGGACATTGCGATAGGAATCGCCCTGGGCGGTCGTGAAAATGACCAGTGATACCGCGGCCGAGCAGGCCTGCGCCACGGCGATGCCAGCGAGCAGGACCCGCCCCGCCTGTAGCCGGTCACCCCAGCCAGCTAGGGCCAAAGTGGTGACCAGGGCCGCCATGGCACCGACGAACGCAGCAATCGGTAGCGGCAATGCCCATCCCAGGATCAGCACCGCGACCGCTCCCAGCGATGCCCCGGACGAAATACCGAGAAGGTAGGGGTCGGCAAGCGGGTTCCGGGTGGTGGCTTGCAACACCACCCCGCAGATTGCCAGGCCAGCTCCGACCGCGGCGGCCGTCAATGCGCGGGGCATGCGCCCGTCCCAAATGATGGCGTCGCGAACTGGCGACAGAGGATTGGTTGTGGCCTGAATATCGAATCCACTACTGCTCAGCCAAGAGGTCAGATGGTGCCAGGCCGAGCCCACGATGTCCATGGCAGTGATGGGGCCCGATACTGCGCTGGCAGAGGCGAGCGACGCCGGACCGATGGCCACAGCAACGATCAGTGAGGCCAGCAAGATCACCGCAACGAACGGCGTCAGAATCTGCCTGCGCGCCACTGGCGGAGCCGACGTCGCAGTCGGCTTCGAGACCCGGGTGAGCTGGGTGGTCATGGGCTCAGCTGCGCCAATTGTTGGGCTAAGGACTGGGTTGCTTCGACGGTGCGAACCCCAGCCTCACTCGCTGCGAACGGCACGATCAGATATCGGCCTTCGAGGACGGCGGGCAACTGCGCGGTGACCGGATTGGATTCCAACACCTCGATCTTGTTCTCAGCGGTGTTCCAGGCCGAATCCACCAGCACGATGACATCGGGTTCCGATGCGGCTACCTGCTCCCAGTTCACCGAGCCCCAAGGGGTGGGCATGGTTGAGTTGATGTTGGTCAGTCCAATCGAGTCCATGATCAACTGCGGAGCACCGATCCCGCCCCCGACGAATGGCGTGTCTGAACCCGAGGAGTACCACAACGCGGTCCAATCGGTTGTGGGTGCAGTGATGGACGCGAGTTGCTGTTGCTGCTGGGTCACCAGGTCTGCTGCTGCGGCGGGCGCCCCTAGGACGTCCCCAGCCTCACGGATCCCGTCGAAGACATCCTCGAAAGTCAACGGATTGGGCTGATACGCCTCGCCCTGACATGCTGCCGGGGCCACATAGCTGGAGATGCCGAGTTCCTGCAGTTCCTCCCGGCTGCCGATCCCATCGGCGGTAAATGTTGACTCCCAGCCGGCGAAGACCAGGTCCGGTTCTGCGGCAAGGACCACCTCTGCTGCGGGGGCGCGCTCGGCCAAGACTGGTACCAGCTCACCCGCAGCAGCCAGCTCTTCGGGGAACGGTCCATCAAGAAAGGCAGTGCCCACCAGTCTGTCCGCCAGGCCGAGTGCCAGGACGAGTTCGGTGGTGGACGACTTGATCGTGACGATTCGTTGCGGCGCACTACTTAAGGACAGGGCGGTGCCGCAGTTGTCGAGCGTCACCGGATAGCCCTGGGCGGTGCTGCCCGGGGGCGCCGAGGGCGGGTCTTGCGATGTTGAGCCAGGGCCGGAACATGCGCCCAGCACCAGTGCACCGATGATGAAGGCGAGGGTCCAACGACGAGCCGTCATGAGATGGAGCCGATCTATCCAGGGATCAAGGTCACACGGGCCGCCACGCCGGGCCGGGACCACCTGGCCAGATCAGGCCGGGAAAAACCGGGGGAGAACTGCCCCGGTGTCCGTGCACCCATGCTACGCCGGAAATGCCCTGGAGCCGAGACGCCCCACCACCATGCCTGGACCCAACGGGAGTGGGAGGAAGCCATGGCGCAGGTGAGCTGGCGACGCAGGTGGGTGACGAATCTCGGTTGTCGCCCTAGGCTCGTGACCTAGCCAGCGATGACCAGGGGAGTTCACCATGAAGGATGCACCGTCGTTCGACCTGGGCCCGGCCCTGCTGTTCTGCCCCGGGGACCGGCCCGATCGCTATCGGAAGGCACTCGATCGTGCTGATGCGGTGATCATCGACTTGGAGGATTCGGTCGCCATCGACGACAAGCCGGGTGCCCGTGAATCGCTGGTAGCCAATCAGCTTGACCCAGAACACACCATCGTGCGGGTCAACTCGGTGGCATCGGGAGAGCTCGACGCCGATCTGTCCGCCCTAGCGATGACCGAATACCGCAACGTGATGCTGCCCAAGTGTGAATCATCAGAGGACGTGTCGGTGGTTGCCGGTGTCGCCAAGTGTCACGTGATTGCCTTGTGCGAGACCCCCAAAGGTGTCCTCAATGTGCAGGAGATTGCCGCTGCGAAGGGCGTCTGGGCGCTGATGTGGGGGGCTGAGGACCTGGTAGCTGAGACTGGTGGCTATAGCAGTCGCCGCGCCGATGGCCAGTACCGCGACCTAGTCCGCCATGCCCGCAGCGCCGTGTTGCTAGCCGCGTCGGTTGCCGGCAAGGCGGCCATCGATGCCGTGCACCTGAACTTCCAAGACAGCTCTGGGCTGCAGGCGGTTGCTGAGGATGCGGCTGCGGTGGGTTTTGCCGCCAGCGCGTGTTTGCATCCATTGCAAGTGCCGGTGGTGCGTTCGGCCTATACCCCGCCAGCGGAGAAGGTGGAATGGGCGCAGCAGGTGTTGGCCCGAGCACAGGAGCACCGAGGGGTGTTCTCGTTTGAGGGCCGGATGGTCGATGAACCGGTGCTGGCCCAGGCCCGCAGGGTGTTAGCCCGCAGCCACAGCGCGGACTAAGCGCCCCGAGCGACCTGTCATACCGCGGTGCTCCCCGGAGCCGCGCGCGTGGACCGAGGGGCAGAATCGAGCTCGGATCCGGCTTCTCGCCGCTGGCGTGGCCATGCCAGGAGCCCTCGCCTAGCTGCCCAGGCGCTCTGGCCGTACTTTCGCCCAGGCGAGGGCGGTGTCGATGGCGTCAGCGATGGTGAGCTCGGCTTTCCAGCCCAGTAGTTGTTCGGCTTTGCCCGAGGTGGTGTAGCAGCCGATCACATCGCCGGGGCGTGGTGGGCCCTCGACCACCCTTAACTGCCCTTGCCCGACCACTTGGGTGAATGCGGCGACCAGCTCTCGCACCGTGGTTCCAGTCCCGGTGCCCACGTTGAGCACGGTATAGGGGTGATCGGTCGGACATACCTGGTCAAAGTGCTCCAGGGCGGCCACATGCGCTTTCGCGAGGTCCCAGACGTGAATGTAGTCGCGGATGGCTGAGCCGTCCCGGGTGTCCCAATCCACTCCGGTTACGGTGAAGACGTCGCCGTAGGTGTAGGCATCGACCAATTTGCCGAGCGCGTGTGTGGGCTTGGGGTCTTGGAGGCCAGTTCGCAAGGCAGGATCGCCTCCGACTGGGTTGAAATACCTGAGTGAGAGCGTGCGCAGATCGGTGGCGGCAGCCACATCGGCCATGATCCGCTCGCATAGCATCTTGCTAGCAGCGTATGGGCTGCCGGGATCTAAGGCCGAGGACTCACTTACTGTCAGGTCCGGTTCTGGCTGGTAGATGGAAGCCGACGAACTGAACAACAGCCGGGTGCAGCCGACCTGCCGCAATGAGGCGAGCAGATCGATGGTCTTGGACACGTTGTTGCGGTAGTAGCCGATCGGGTCGGCGACCGACTCCGGCACCACGATCTTTGCGGCGCAATGCACCGTTGCGGCAATGTCTGGGTGTTCGGCGAAAATCTGCGCCACCAGCGCTGCGTCCGCGATGTCCCCCTGGTAGAACTGCGTGCCCTCGGTAAATTCCATGCGCCCGGTGCTCAAATCGTCGAGCACGACCACTTCCCACCCGCGGTCGCGACAAGCCAGGCCCACGGTGCTCCCGATATAGCCGGCGCCTCCGGTGATCAGAACCTTCACGTCTACCTCCTCTGATGACCATGGTAAGCGGACGGGCTCGATGATCAACGGTCGCCCGGTGGGGTGCTTTCCCATCCGGCTAGCGGGTGCGCCAGCAGTGGTGGCGCACGCTCATCGCAGGATCGTCGCGGCCAGGGGGACTCGGATCTGGATCTAGGCGGGCTAGGGATGGGTGTGTGCGATCGTCACGTGGCGCGGTGAACCTAGCGCGGTGAACCTAGCGCGGTGAACCTAGATCTGGATCTGGATTTGCGCGGGCTACGGATTGCCCCGGCGCGATCAACCGCGAGAACAAGGGACGGCAACCAGCTGTTTGGCTTGATTTCTGAAGGGATTGCCAGACCCGTCGACCATGGCCTTCCCAGATGTCGGGAAAGCGCTATCCCACTATTTGGGCAAGCGCTATCCAAACCGATTGTTACGATTCAATATCGGTCGTGCGTAGGTGCGCTCCAGAGCTAGACATCGCTCCAACTGCGGGGCAGTGTGTGGCTACCAGATCGGCTGGAAAGGCCCAGTTGATGGTGGTGTGGGTGGGTCTGCGTACCTCTCCCTAGTTTCAAGCTGACGCAGCTGTCCGCACGGCTACGCGGTTACTTCCAACGACGAAAGGTTCCGGACGTGGCAACCACACGACGGCAGTTTCTGACCCTCGCATCTCTCGGAGCAGCAGGCATCGGCCTGGCTGCGTGCACCAACGGCGGCGGCAGCGGTGGTGGCGGTGGTGGTGGCGGCGGTGGCTCCACCAACCTGCAGTTCACCTGGTGGGGCAACGAAGTGCGCAATGCCAACACCACCGAAGCAATCGATGCCTACATGGCGGCCAATGACGGCATCTCCGTCGAGGCGCAGCCCGGCGAATGGGCTAGCTACTGGGACCGCCTGGCGACCCAGACCGCAGGCAACACCATGCCGGACATCATCCAGATGGACATGAAGTACATCAGTGAATACGGCCAGCGGGGCGCACTGCTGGACCTCGAGGAGCATGGCGTCGAGGTCTCGGCATTCACCGAAGGCACGGTCGACACCGGTCGTATCGACGGCAAGCTCTACGGTGTCAACGCTGGTGTCAACACCTCAGTGCTCATGATCAACCCCGGCCTCATTGAGGGGCTAGGGCTTCAGGTACCCGACGACAAGTCCTGGACCTGGGATGATCTACGCGAGTTCGCTGCTTCCGTCAAGGACGCCTCCAGCGGTGAAGTCGCTGGTATCGCGACCCTGATCTGGGATGACGCATTCTTTGAGGCCTGGCTGCGTCAGCAGGACAAGGGCCTGTTCGTCGAAGGTAACCAGCTTGGCTGCGAAGCCGACGATGTCGCCGGATGGTTCGACTGGCACCTGCAGTTGCTGAACGAGGGTGGCAGCCCAGAAGCTACCGCCATCACTGAGGACCAGGCGGTCTCCCTAGACCAGCAGATGTTCGCCACCGGGCGTTCGGCGATGTCTTCGTTCTGGTCCAACCAGCTGGAAGCGGTGAGCAACGCTGCTGGTACCGACCTCGCGATGCTGCGCGCCCCGAGCATGGCTGGTGACGCTACTCAGCGCAAGGCCTGGTACAAGGCGTCGATGCTGTGGTCGGCCTCCGCCCGGTCGGAGAACCCAGAAGCCGCCGTCGAAATGATCAACTGGTGGGTCAATAGCTCCGAGGCAGCTGCGATCAACCTTGCCGAGCGGGGTATTCCGGCCAACGCCGACATCGCTGCTGAGATCAACCCGTCGTTGTCGCCGCTCCAGCAGGATGTGGCGGCCTTCATCGACGAGATCATTCCTGAGCTCTCTGACACCCCGGTTGCTCCTCCGCCCGGTGGTGGTCAGGTGCAGACGCTACTGCTGCGCCACGGCCAGGAAGTGCTGTTTGGAAACTCCAGTGCTGCCGACGCAGGCCAGGCGTTCTACGACGAGCTGTCCTCGTCTATTAGCTGATGAGCGCCCTGGGAGAGCTTTCTAAGCTCAAACGAACGGGGCCACAGTCAGCAGCGCAGAAGGCATCTGCCCGCAAGGAAGCCAAGCATGACAACAAGGCGGGATATTTATTCCTGCTGCCCTGGTTGATCGGGTTGTTTGTCTTCACGCTCGGCCCGATGCTGGCCTCGTTGTACCTGTCGTTCACCGACTACAGCCTGATCCAGGCCCCTGAGTTCTTAGGTGTCGACAACTACGTGCGCATGCTGGAGGACACGCGCCTGCATGAGTCGCTGAAGGTCACATTCATCTATGTGTTCGTGGGTGTGCCGCTGCAGTTGGCGTTGGCGTTGGGCATTGCCATCCTGCTTGACAAGGGCATGCGCGGATTGGCCTTCTACCGGTCGGTTTTCTATCTACCGTCGATGCTGGCAGGGTCGGTGGCGATTTCGCTGCTCTGGCGCCAGTTGTTCGGCGTGGAGGGAATCGTCAACCAGATCTTGCGGGCGCTGGGCGTGGATGCCACGACAGGTTACGTCTCGGATCCCGACTGGGCCCTGTGGACGTTGATTTTGCTGAACGTGTGGACCTTCGGATCGCCCATGGTGATCTTCCTTGCAGGTCTACGGCAGATCCCGGTGATGTACTACGAAGCTGCATCCCTGGACGGCGCTGGCCGGATCGGCAAGTTCGTGCAGATCACCTTGCCGCTGTTGTCGCCGATCATCTTCTTCAACTTGATCTTGCAGATCATCGGTGCGTTCCAGTCCTTTACCCAGGCGTATGTGGTCTCGGGCGGAACCGGCGGCCCGTCGGACAGCACGTTGTTCTTCACGTTGTACCTCTACGAAATGGGCTTCACCAAGTTCCAGATGGGGTATGCCGCGTCGATGGCCTGGCTGCTGTTGGTGATCATCGGGGCCTTCACGGCGATCAACTTTTTCCTCTCAAAGTATTGGGTGTTCTACGATGACTGACGCAACCGTGACGATAAGGACCAATGGGCCTTCGCGGTCGGCATCGCTGGTGCGCAGTGGCATCAAGCATCTGCTGCTCATCCTCGCCAGCATCGTCATGATCTACCCGCTGCTGTGGATGCTGGCCAGTTCATTCCGGCCAACTGAAGTGATCTTCCGTGAGCCGGGGCTGTGGGTCAACGAGTTGTATCTGGAAAACTATTCCGAGGGGTGGTTTGCGCTCAGCAGCCCGTTCTCGCACTACCTGGTTAACTCCGGGATCGTGGTGCTGGGAGCGATTGCTGGAAACCTCATCTCCTGCTCGTTGGCTGCGTACGCGTTTGCCCGGCTCCGATTCCGGCTGCGCACCCTGTGGTTCGCGATCATGTTGATGACGATCATGCTGCCGATTCACGTCGTGGTGGTGCCGCAATACATCCTGTTCAACAGCTTCGGCATGGTGAACACGTTCTTGCCGCTGATCCTGCCGAAGTTCTTGGCAACGGATGCGTTCTTCGTGTTCCTCATGGTGCAGTTCATCCGGGGTATTCCACGGGAACTTGATGAGGCGGCGCGGATCGATGGCTGCAACCACCTGCGCATCTTCGGCCAGGTGTTGCTCCCCCTGATGGTGCCTGCCTTGGCGACGACGGCGATCTTCACGTTCATCTGGACGTGGAGCGACTTCTTCACCTCGTTGATCTATCTGACCGGAGATGAGTCCTACACGGTGCCGGTGGCGCTGCGCGGGTTCCTCGACAACACCTCCGGCAGCAACTGGGGGGCGATGTTCGCGATGTCGATCGTGTCGCTGGTACCGATCTTCCTAGCGTTCCTATTCGGCCAGAAGTACCTGGTCAAGGGCATCGCCACCACTGGTGGCAAGTAGCACGCCGCATCGGGCGATGGTCGCGGTGCCCTGCCGACCAAGGTTGGTCAGGGCACCCTAGCCGGAGCAGATTGGGCAGCGGTCAATGGCCCGGGCGCCTGAGCGTCCGGGCCATTGCGTTGCTGGTTCCGGTGCCCGGCCGTGGCGTTGCTGGTTCCGGTGGCGGGTATCGCCCCGCGAGGTCAAGCGCCAAGTCGTGATTGGGCGACGAAGTCGTGATGCGCGCATCACGACCTGGCGGCCCAATCACGACTTGGGGTGGTGGGTGAGGGCCGCGACGTGGGGTGTGGTGGTGGGTGAGGGCCGCGACGTGGGGTGTGGTGGTGGGTGAGGGCCGCGACGTGGGGTGTGCTGGTGGATGGATCTGGTGGGGGCGTGGGCCGGGCAGGTTAAGCTAGGCCGACCAGCATCGATCCGGCCATCACCGGTGAGCTTCCGGAAGAACCGCGCGACCGTTCACCTGAACGGCGGCGCCTAGTAGAACCGGGCGGGCGGGCCCGTTACAGCCCGACATTGAGAGACCCCAGCCATGGGGTAAGCGAGGTGGTACCGCGGACCATCCCTATCAGGGACGTTCGTCCTCGCGGAAGCGATCGACCAAGGATCACCGCGATGACTTCGAGCAAACCACAGCGCAGCGGGACCAGTGCGCACTACCCCCGCCACCGTGACGCTCAGCCCGCCACACCAATCTCTGACGACGGCGTGGTCGCGTCTGCGAACCTTCCCGAGTTGGAAGCCGGGGTCCTGGAATACTGGAAGCAGGACGGCACCTTCCAGGCATCGATCGATGCACGCCCGGCTGGCCCCGATGGCAGCAATGAGTTCGTGTTCTATGACGGGCCACCCTTTGCCAACGGCCTGCCGCACTACGGGCATCTGTTGACCGGCTACGCCAAAGACGTCGTGCCCCGGTTCCAAACCATGCTCGGACGCAAGGTGGAACGCCGATTTGGCTGGGACACCCATGGTCTCCCGGTGGAGCTGGAGACCGAGCGCCTGCTAGGGCTCAGTAACAAGTCCGAGATCGACGGCATGGGTATCGAGGCCTTTAACGCCGAATGCCGGACGTCGGTTTCCCGCTACACCTCCGAATGGGAGGAATACGTCACCCGCCAGGCCCGATGGGTGGACTTCGAGAACGACTACCGCACCCTGGAACCCTGGTACATGGAGTCGGTGATCTGGGCCTTCAAGCAGCTCTACGACAAGGGCCTGGCCTACCAGGGGTTCCGGGTGCTGCCGTACTGCTGGCGAGACCAGACCCCTTTGTCGAACCATGAACTTCGCATGGACGACGAGATCTACCAGATGCGCCAGGACCCGGCGGTCACCGTGGGTTTGCGCCTGAACACCGGGGAACTCGCCCTGATCTGGACGACGACGCCGTGGACGTTGCCGTCCAACCTGGCGATCGTCATCGGGGAAGACATCGACTATGTGGTGGTTGAATCCGACGTCACCGGGACCACGGAGCGGTTCGTCCTCGCTGCCGAACGGCTATCGGCCTACGCCCGGGAACTGCAGAACGAGGGCACGGAGGACATCAACGATCAGGTGGTGCAGCGCCTCACCGGTGCCGACCTGCTTGGGCGCACCTACACCCCGCCATTCAGCTACTACCAAGG
>JBKEBC010000032.1:0-46870 GCA_047972965.1 Beutenbergiaceae bacterium
AGCACTGCTGCTGGCACCTCGGGCAGAAGTGCGAACCACGGTTCATGAAGCTCTCCCGCACGATGTTGGTGCCGCACCGGTCACACGGCTGGCCTTGTCGGCCATAAACGTGAAGGGATCGGGAAAAATAACCACTGGCACCATTGACGTTGACATAGAGCGAGTCGAAGCTGGTACCTCCGACCGCGAGGGCCCGCCGCATGACGTCGGCGGCATCCTCGAGCACTTGCTGCAGCCGTGGGCGCGATAGGGCCGTTCCTGGTGTGGCGTAGTGAACGCGGGCGCGCCACAATGCCTCATCGGCATAGATGTTCCCGACACCAGAGATCAGGTTCTGATCCAGCAGCAAGCCCTTGACACCTCGGCGTGAAGCCTGGAACGTCTCAACCAGCTCGCGGCGCCCGGCGGTGCCCGCTGCCCGCAGCGGATCTAGGAGGTCACGTGCGATGTTCGCTGCTGGAGCAGGCAGGCGTGGTAGCGGATCCCCATGGCCTCCGGGCTCACCATCAGCCGTGGGCTCAAGGTCGGCCACGGTGAGGTAACCGAAAGTCCGCTGATCGTAGAAATCAAGAACCCCACCATCGGCGAACCGTAGCCGGACCCGCAGTTGCCGGTGCTGATCCGGCTCGGCGGGGATTCGGAACTGTCCGCTCATGCCCAGGTGCGCCAGCAATGCCTCTCCGGCTGCCCCATCGTGCTCGGCCAACGGCAGCCAGAGGAACTTCCCCCGCCGTACAACCGCGGCGAAACTGCGCCCGCGCAGTCGGCTGACAAATTCGTCAACCCCGCCGCCTTGGTGCCGCAGAATGCGGTGTCCTAGCCGATCTCCATGGACCTCAACGGCTGCCACCGTGCGGCCCACCACATGGCCAGCCAGCCCTTCTCGGACTGTCTCAACTTCAGGAAGCTCCGGCACCGTCGGCCTGCTCCTGCAGCGCTCGGTAGGCTCGTTCGGCCGCCTGTTGCTCCGCGATCTTCTTGCTGGAGCCTTCGCCTTCGCCCCACACCTGGTCGGCCAGAACCAGTTGCGCAGTGAAGTAGCGCTCATGGTCTGGGCCAGTGCCTTCCACCAGGTAGCTGGGCGGCCCTAGCCCCCTTCCGGAAGCCAGTTCCTGGACACTGGTTTTCCAGTCCAGCCCCGCACCTAGCTCACCAGCAGCTGCCAGGGTGGGGCCCACCAGTCGCTGGACCAGCTCGCGGCTCACCTCCAGGCCGTGCGCGAGGTAGACCGCACCGATGACAGCTTCGAAGGTGTCACACAGGATGGAGTCCTTGTCCCGACCACCCGTTGCGAGTTCCCCTTTGCCCAACAGCACATAGTTGCCCAGACCTAGGGAACGAGCCACTGCTGAAAGCGCTCGCTGGGAGACCGAGGCCGCCCGCATTTTCGCCAGGTCACCTTCGGGACGGTCCGGGCAGGTCCGGTAGAGGTGCTCAGTAACCACCAGCCCCACCACGGCGTCTCCAAGAAACTCCAGCCGTTCGTTCGTGGGAATGCCGCCCGCTTCGTGGGCAAAGCTGCGGTGAGTCAATGCCAGCACCAGCGATTCCGGATCCAGGGTGATGCCGAGGCGTTCGGTCAGCTCTGCTGCCGCTGCCGCAGGGGTCATTGTCTATCCTCTCGGGGTGCCGACTCGGTCCCCGAGAATTCGGCGAGCGCTGCCCATCGCGGATCTAGCAGTTCATGGGCGTGCCCAGGCTCGGCTTGGGCCATGGGGATTCCACATCCAGCACACAGACCCTGGCAGTCCCGATCGCACAGGGGCTGGAACGGCAATGCTGGTACCAGCGCATCGGTGACCGTCGGTTCCAGGTCGGCAAGGTCGCCGTCCAGCTCCGGAAGCACGTCGTCGTCCTCTGGGCGTTCATCGGGGTGAGCCCGGCGAAGTCCCGGATAGCTGAATAGCTCGGTGAAGTCGGCATCGACCGGCTCGGTGACCTGCTGCAAGCAGCGCACGCACTCACCGGTAGCCACCGCGTGCGCGTGACCAGTCACCAGCACCCCTTCGCTGACCGACTCCAGCCGTACCGCCAGTTCGATGGGGCCACCAGCAGGCACTGCGATCACTTCGTTCCCCAGCGGCTGCGCGGCGGCAGCGCGGACCGTCAGCTGCCGCATCGACCCCGGACGGCGCTCTAGGTCATGGGTGCTGATGACGAATGAACCGCTCACCTCAGGACTCCTCACGCACGCGGTCGATGCGGGCGACCCGTCGTGGCGGCGCGGGTGCGGACGCCGGATCCGGTCCCGTTCGACCTCGTGCCCGTTCGACCAGCCGGGCCCGGCCCGCAGCTACCTGAGTGGTCACCGCGGCGAGGTCATCCTCAAACTTGGCCAGCTGGCGGTCGCAATACTCATCGGCCTCCCGGGCCAGGCGATCCGACTCGGACTTCGCCTGCGCAACGATCTGCTCGGCCTGCTCCCGAGCCGCGCTCACCACAGCCTGCTCCGAGGCCAGGTGCTCGGCCCGCCCATGAGCTTTGGCCAGGATCTTGGCCGCCTCCTGCCGGGCTCGTTCGGTGACGGCATCGGCCTGCGAGATCACAGTGTCGGCCTGGGATAGCTGGCTGGGCAGCACCGCGCGGGCAGAATCGATAAGCGCCAGGACCTCTGCCCGGTTGACCAGGGCGGTGGCCGACATCGGCATGGAGCGCGCCGCTTCCACCAGATCGGTCAACTCATCCAGTATCGCGACCAGCGACTCACCACTGCTGGTGTCGGTCATCGGGCACCTTCCTGTTGGGACTGTTGGGCGAAAGCCCGGTGTACGGCATCTGCAACGCCAGGGGGAACCAGATCCTCAATGGCACCGCCATGGCGGGCCACATCTCGCACCATTGAGGAGGCAATATGGGACAAGGCTGGATCGGCACTCAGGAAGACCGTGTCCACACCGCTCAGGTGCCGGTTCATCAGCGCCATCGGAAGCTCGGCATCGTAATCGCCGCCGCCACGCAGCCCCTTGACGATCGCGCTGGCATTGACCTGGGTGCATAGGTCCGCCAATAGCCCCGGCAGCGACTGGACCCGAACACCATCGATGTCGGCCACCGCGGCACGAAACAAACTCACCCGCTGATCGGTGTCCAGCAGGGCGGCCTTGGCAGCGTTGCGTCCCACGGCCACCACCACCTCATCGAACAGGTGCCGGGCGCGGCGCACGATATCGATATGCCCGAGAGTGACGGGATCGAAGGAACCCGGGCAGACGGCTACTCGCCTCATGCCCACAATCTATCGCGGCCCGCCTGGCAACCCCAGACAACCGCGCCATTGATGGCCGCACCGGCTTCTAAGCTGATAGCTGATCGGAGGAGCCCATGACCGCGTTACCCCTGGCACAGGTCGCCCTACTGCTGCGCCCCGAGGACGACGTCGCCGTCGCCACCACCGATCTGGGCGCGGGGACAACCTTGCAGACCGCGCACGGCAGTATCTCCACCAGCGCGGACATCCCGCGCGGACACAAGTTAGCGGTGCGCGCCGTCGAGACCGGCAAGCAGGTGCACAAGTATGGCCAGTCCATCGGGCTGGCTATCGCCAGCATCAGCCCAGGTGACCACGTCCACACCCATAACCTGGGCATGGATACCAGCGACCGGGAGCACGAGTTTGGGACGGCGCGCCACACTCCCGCTGCCGCACCAGACCTGCCGCGATCGTTCCTGGGTTACCACCGCTCAGACGGAAGGGTCGGCACCCGCAACTACATCGGGGTCATCACCTCGGTGAACTGTTCGGCGAGCACCGCCAAACTCATCGCCGACCAGTTTCGCGGCATCCATACACTCGATGAGTTCGACAATGTCGACGGCGTGATGGCGTTGGCTCATACCAGTGGGTGCGGCCTGGTCTCCGGTTCCTCGGGTGCTCAGGTACTGCTGCGCACCCTGCGTGGCTATGCCCGGCACCCCAACTTCGGTGGCCTGCTGGTGCTGGGATTGGGATGCGAGATGCTCCCGGTGAGTTCGCTGGTCGAGGGCCTCGACCTCCCGGAGGGGACGTTCGTGCAGACCATGACGATCCAGGAGACCGGGGGCATCCGGGCCACCGTACGCGCTGGGGTCGAGCAGATTCAGGCCATGCTGCCTCAGGTCAATACCGCAACCCGCAGGCCAGCCGATGTCAGCAACATTGTCTTGGGACTCAATTGCGGTGGCTCCGATGGCTATTCCGGGATCACGGCCAATCCCGCCCTGGGCTTGGCCTCGGACTGGCTGGTGGCCGCCGGGGGCACATCGGTATTGGCTGAGACGCCGGAGGTCTACGGCGCCGAGCACCTGCTGACGCGCCGGGCGGTGCGGCCGGAGGTCGGGCGCAAACTACTCGATCGGCTGCAGTGGTGGCGCGAGTACACCGCTGCTGGTGGCGGCACGATGGACAACAATCCCTCACCCGGCAACAAGGCAGGCGGTCTGACGACCATCCTGGAGAAATCGCTGGGCGCAGTAGCCAAAGGGGGAACAGCAGAACTCACCGCCGTTTACGACTACGCCGAACCGATAACCGAGCCTGGTTTCGGGTTTATGGATACGCCCGGATACGACCCGGTCTCGGTGACCGGTTTGGTCGCTGGCGGGGCGAACGTGGTGTGTTTCACCACCGGGCGTGGCTCGGTGTTCGGGTGCAAGCCAACACCGTCGATCAAGCTCGCTACCAACACCCCGATGTACCAGCGCATGAGTGAGGATATGGACCTCAACGCTGGTCGGATCGTCGATGGCACGGCGTCGCTGGAGCAGGTGGGCCGGGAGATCTATGAGCAGATCATCGAGGTGGCATCGGGGCGCAAGACGGTCAGCGAGGAGCTGGATATCGGCCAGGAGGAATTCGTGCCCTGGCAGCAAGGTGCAGTGACCTAGCCCTCCCGCAGCAGCCAGTCGATTTCCCGCTCCAACAGGGCACGACGGTTCGGGCCGTAGGCAGCGACGTCATGGCCCAACGTATCCACCACCACGAAGGCTCGATGCCAACGATTGGTCCAGACGATGGGGTGTGAGTCACCGTCGTAGGTGTGGGTGACCAGAACTGAATCGGAGACGACCTGCAGGTGGCTGTAGCGCTCATCGCGCACCTCGAAATCGTCCCAACCGGCGGTGATCGGATGCCGGTGTTCGGTGATCTGCACCATGGAACGCTCTAGCGGCGGATGGCTGGAGACACCGGGCAGCCAGCGCCCGCCCAGCAGTTCCCACCAACGAGGTTCGTCGTAGAAGGTATTGGTGGCTGCATGCACCGCTAGCACTGGCCCGCCGCGCAGGGCATGATCGATCACGTACTCTCGCCACCGGGAGCAGGCATCGTCAGCGGTTCCGGGCAGTGCCGCAGCCCCTCCCCCGGCGTTGACCACCACCAACCTGGCTTCCTGCGCCGTGGGCGGATCATCGGTGCTAGCAACGGCGACCCGTAGCCCTGCCTGCCGTAGCAGTTGCGCCAGCCGGGCCGATGTCGCTGGGAAGTCATGCCACGGATCGCCGTAGCGCCCGGCACCGGTGACCACCAGCACGTCGCTTCTCACTGACAGCTCCAACCTGTTGGTAAGCGGTTTCCGGTAGACTAGTCCGGTCCCGAACCAATCCCAAGGATGTTGTGACACCTCCTGACTATTCCCAGCTGAGCCTGCGTATCGGCACCCATGAAGCAGCCCGCTACCACAGCGGACACCACATGGGCGCGCAGGTGGCTCCGCGCCCCTACCTCGAAGTCCGCACGCCGGGCGGAGCCTGGCTCACCGAACTAGAGCCGGACGACCATCCGCACCACTACGGCGTCAGCGCCGCCATCGTGGACATCAACGGCACCAGCTATTGGGGTGGCAAGTCCTACGTCGATGGCCAGGGCTATGTGATGTTGCCCAACCAGGGACGGCAATGGGGAGGCCGACCCCGGGTGCATGAGCGCGAGATCACCGAGCTGACCCAGGAACTAACCTGGTCCGACTCCAGCGGCGCCGACCAGCTCACCGAGCAGCGCACGATCAGGTTCGGTTCCAGCGCCCGCGCCACAGCCAATCTCATGACCTGGCGTAGCACCCTACGGCCACTTCAGGAGGTCAAGATCGGCTCCCCCGCCACTCGCGGCCGCACCGGCGCGGGATACGGTGGGTTGTTCTGGCGGTGGGGACCCCAGGCTCCCACCACCGTGCGCACCAGCACCGGCGCCAGCACCGAATCAGCCGCCTTGGGCTCCCGGTCCACCTGGCTCACCCTGACCCAACAGCGCAGCGATGGGCCGCTCACACTGTTGCTGGCTCAGCCCGCTGCAGAGCTATTGCCATGGTTTGTGCGGGTCAGCGGCTATGTCGGCGCAGGTCCGGCTGTGGCTTGGGAGCGCCCGCAATCTTGGGCAGCCCAGTCCACGCACTCGCTACATCTATGGGCTGCAGCGGTCGAGGGAACCCTCGAGGACGATCAGGCAACCTCGCTTCACCAAGAATTGGAACTTCTAGCTACATGAGCGTTTCCGTTGCCGTCCTGGGCATCCATGGCTTCGGCCGATTTCACCTGCAAGCGTTGGCCAGCCTCGAGGCCGACGGTCTCGCCCAGGTGATCGGCGTCGCCGACCCACGCGGGCGCGACGGCGTCGAGCACCTGCGGCCCGACGTCCCCTGTTTCAGCAGCTTGGACCAGCTACTGCAGCACCGGGTGCCCGATGTCGTGGTGATAGCTACGCCGATTCACACCCACGCAGACCTCGCGATCCGGGCACTGCAAGCCGGATCGCATGTGTTCTTGGAGAAGCCGACAACATCCTCCCTTGCTGCCTTTAACGACGTGGTCAACGCCGCCAGCAGCGCTGGCAAGGCGGTGCAGGTCGGTTTCCAGAGCTTCGGATCCCAGGCCATTCCCGCCATCGGGCAAATCCTGCAGGGTGGTGAGATCGGCGAGCTCACCGGTATCGCTGGCGTGGGTACCTGGAGCCGGGACCGGGCCTACTATCACCGGTCGGCCTGGGCGGGGCGCCGGGTCATGCAGGGCGTGTGGGTCGTCGATGGCGTGGTCACCAATCCGCTGGCGCATTGCGTGGCGACGGCGTTGCTGGCCGACGGCTCAACCCGGGTTGAGGACGTCGTCGACGTCGAGGTCGATCTCTATCGCGCCCATGACATCGAGGCGGACGACACCTCATCCGTGCGGGTCCGCACCCACCGCGGTACCTCGTTGACGTTCGGGCTCACTCTGTGCGCACCCGAGCACACCGAGCCCGAGATCATCGTGCAGGGGACGGCCGGGACGATTCGGGTGGGCTACACCCGCGATCTGATGACCATCACCTCCGAGGGCGAACGCACCATCGGGTTCGAACGTACCTGCCTCATCCGCAACCTGATCGAGCACATCAACGACCCCGCGGTGGCGCTGCTCGCTGGGATCGAAGACACCGGCGCCTTCATGCGGGTGCTGGAAGCGGTTCGCACCGCACCGGCACCTGCGCCGGTCAATGACGACTACGTCCGCTGGGTCGGGGAAGGCGACACAGCCCATCCCGTGATTGAGGACATTCGCGCATGGTGCCTACGGGTCGCCACCGAGCACAGACTATTCCGGGAGCTCGGCGCCCCCTGGATCAGGAGCTAGGAACCACAAACTGGTCTCCCCGTAGTCCTTGCGAGCCTCCACCTGCAGACCTGACGGCCACGAAGGCTCCGGGGTGCGGCCCGATCGCTCCAGCACCACCACGGCCTCCGGTGCCAGCCATCCTGGTCGTAGCAGCAGTTTCAGGGTCGGTTCGGGTGCTAGTTGGTAGGGCGGGTCACAGAAAACCAGGGTGGAGGTTCGGGTCGGTGCCGGGCCTGCCAGGAGTTGTTCCACCTTCCGGCTGAGCACCGTGACTTGATCGGCGAAACCGAGCACCTGCGCGTTGGAACGGCAGACGGCGGCCGCCACCCGCGCGGATTCCACGAGCACCGCGCTCGCAGCTCCGCGTGAGAGAGCCTCTAGCGCCAGTGCCCCTGAGCCGGCGTACAGGTCGAGCACCCGGGCTTGCGTGAGTACCCCCTGGTGCTGCAGCCGGGTGAACAACGCCTCCCGCACCCGGTCGCTGGTGGGACGGGTGCCAGAAGCGGGCACCGCTAGCCGCCGACCACCAGCACTGCCCCCCACAATTCGGCTCATGGGTTGGTTCCAAACGGTGAGCTGGGATTGGGCACGTGGGTCGCGATAGCAACTGCCACCAAGGTGGCCATCAGCTGCCACGGCAGCAGGGTGGCGGGCGCGGCCACCGCGACGATTCCCAGTATCAGGGGCAATAGACAGATCACCACGATGTCCGGGCCACGGGAAATCGCACCCACCAGCCCCGGTGGAATGGGCGGGCCCATGGGGTTGGAGATCAGCGGTGCCGACCAGTCGGTGGGCTTGCGGTAGGCACCACGGATCGCCCCGGCGGCAAACACCGGCCCGGCGACCACGGCGAGCACCAGCCACGGCCACAGCGCCATCCCGGACAACAATGCCCAGGTTCCCACGCTCACCACGGTCCAGACCATGGTCACCGCGGCAGGCCAGATCAGGCGAACCCGGCGTACCACCTTGGCATCGAGGGGAAACGACCGATCCAGCACCGGGGCAATCTCGGCGCGGCGGGCTCCTTCGGTCGCGCTCAGTGCCGCAGGGTAGCCACCGACCAGGACCGCCAGCACGGCCGTCCAGCTGGCCCAGCCGGCCAGGGTCACCACCACCGGGATCAGCACCGTGGCAACCAGGGCGATCATCTGCCGCCGCGAGCGCAAGGTGAGCAAGGCATCGCCGGTCACCAGGGCCGAGATCGGACCACGGACCCAGCCAAAGGCAACCGACCGGCGTCGGGAGTCACGCTCGGAGGTGATGGTCAGCGCCCGCCCCAGCTCGCGGGTATCCAACGATGTTGCAGCTCCAGCAGCATGAGCAGTCACCGCGCCTCGGGCCCGCAACACGGCACCAGAGATGTCATCCAGACGCCGGTCGGTCAACGCCAGCATTCCCACCGCTACCACCATCAGCGCCGCCGCGGCTACCGCCAAGGTTGCCGCGGCGATCCCGGTCGGCGGTGCTGGTCGGCCCACCGCCACCCCCAGCGCTGCTACCGGGGCGCAGACCACCATGGCGTCTCCGATGGTGACCGCCAGTGGCACAGATCGACCGAACCCAGCAACCTGCAGCCAGGCCGCCACCAGCAGCGCCACCAGCGATCCACCCGCACCCACACCAGCGGCCATCAGCACCGCGGAGCCTTGCCCACCAGCAAGCGCTCCGATCAATGCCCCGGCCCCAGCTCCTGCCCCGAAGGCCACCAGCACCCCGGTGACAAGCCGGGGCCGCAGCAGCCCGCGCCGGTCGACCGGTGTCGGCAGCCACCAGGCGGCCTGACCTCCGGCCATACCCAGCGGTCCCAACCGGCCTGACAAACTCATCACTGCCCCCAGCGACGCCACTGCCAGGATCACTGCCAACCACACCGGGTGCAGGGTGGTCTCGATGGTGGAGGGCCGGAGCTGGGCATTGAGGACTTGCGCGGCACCAAGCGCCAGCGAGCCGGTGATAACGATGGTCAGCACGATGCCGTAGGCCTCGCCGATCATCTCCGTGACCGAGCCACCCCCGTGCGCCTGCATCGCTGTCCGCGTCAGGCGGCGTAGCGCCCGGCCGCTGACCGGGGCCGACTGGGTGGTCATAGCTGCTCGATCACGGTGGCGGCCTCCTGCGGCGCAGTCAGGCGCACCCGGTCTTCAGCAATGATCAGGGCGCTGCTGGCGCACGCGCGCACGAGCGCTGGATCATGCGTGGCCATCACCACGCAAGTACCTGCGGTTCGTTCGGCCACCAGGCGCTGCCCGAGGCGGTACCGCATCCCCGCATCCAGTCGCTGTTCGGGCTCATCCAGGATCAGCAGCGAGCGAGGACGCACGAAAGCCGATGCCAGCAGTAGGCGTCGTCGCTGGCCTGAGGACAGGGCCTGCGGGAGTGCATGCTGACGATCCGTCAGGCCAAAATCCTGCACCACCTGGGTGACCAGGTCACTGACCTGGGCCTGCCCATGCCCACGCGCGGTCAGCAGCAGATGTTCGCGCACCGTGAGTGCGGGCAGATAGGAATCTTCGTCGAGCACGGTCGCCACCGCCGCCCGGAACTGCCGGGCGCGCTCATCCACAGGTGACCCCAGGACGTCGATGGCCCCGGAGAGTGGCTCCAGTAGCCCGGCGACCGCCCGCAAGAAGGTGGACTTGCCGGTACCATTGGCACCCACGACCGCCAACACCTTTCCCGAACCCACGGTGAGGCTGATCGGCGGACAGAGCGCCGACTCTTTGCCGCCGTAGCCCACCAGGACACTGCGTGCGCGCACCATCTCGCTCCGGCGCTTCTTAGACACGGTCGAGGAACTCCTCATGGTCGGGGTCGATAAGGGCAGTGATGGCCGTCATCAATTCAGGATGGTGGATCAGGTTGGGATCCTGGGCGATAAGCGTGCGGGCATCGCGGCGGGCCCGGTCAATGATCTCGGTATCGGCCATCACCCGCAGCAGCCGCAGGGAGTTGGCCCGGCCCGACTGTGCGCTGCCCAGGATGTCTCCTTCCCGGCGTTGCTCCAGATCGGCCTCCGCTAGGGCGAAGCCATCCAGGGTGCTGGCCAGGATCTCCAACCGCTCCATCGTGGATGAGCCTGGCTGCGCCCAGGTGGTCACCAGGCAGGTACCCGGTTTGGATCCGCGTCCCACCCGCCCGCGTAGCTGATGCAGCTGCGAAAGGCCGAACCGGTCAGCGTCCAGGATGACCATCATGGTGGCCTCCGGTACGTCCACGCCCACCTCGATCACCGTCGTGGTCACCAGCACCGGAACCCGCCCGTCAGCGAAAGCCGCCATCACGGCGTCCTTGCGGTCGGCGGGAAGCTTGCCGTGCATGATAGCGAGGGCGGATTCGGGTAGGTCGGTGTTGGCCACCAGCCATGCGGCCACATCGGTGACGTTGGCGCAGGAGTCGGGCCCGCCGTCGACGGCGGGCGCCCCTGCTGCTCCGGCGACCGTTTCCAGACTGGGGTCATCCTCGGCCATGGTGGAAGAAATCCGTGGGGCCACCACATAGGCCCGACCACCGTCGGCTACCTCCTCGCTGATCTTGGTCCAGATGCGGTTCATCCAGCGTGGGTTGTCGGCTGGCACCACGTGGGTGCTGATCGGGGCCCGACCAGCGGGGATTTCCCGCAACGTCGACACATCAACATCACCGAAGAACGTCATCGCCACCGAGCGAGGTATCGGGGTGGCGGTCATGAACAACTGGTGCGGGACGGTATCGCCCTTGGCCCGCAGCGCATCCCGCTGCTGCACCCCGAATCGGTGCTGTTCGTCGACCACGACCAGACCTAGATCGGCGAACTGCACCTGGTCACCCAGCAACGCATGCGTGCCGACGACGATGCCCGCCTCACCCGAGGCCGCCTGTAGCAGTGCCTGCTTGCGGGCGGCCATGCCGAGCGAACCGGTCAGCAATGCCACCCGGGTTCCCTCCTGGGAGCCACCCAACATCCCGGCCTGCGCCAACGGGCCCAGCAGGTTGGTGATGGTGCGGGCATGTTGTGCCGCCAGCACCTCCGTGGGGGCCAGTAGCGCCGCCTGACCACCGGCGTCGACCACCTGCAGCATGGCTCGCAGTGCCACAACCGTCTTACCGGATCCGACTTCTCCTTGCAGCAGTCGCTGCATCGGTGCCGCGGCCTCCAGGTCCGCGCCGATCTCGGCCGCTACCTGGCGCTGACCAGCGGTGAGGTCAAATGGGAGCCGAGCATCGAAGGCATCGACCAGCCCGCCGCCAACCCGGTTGCGGGGGCGGGCCTGGCACGCAGCAATCTCCGCCCGTCTCCTGGCAAGTGCGGTTTGCAGGAGGAAAGCCTCGTCAAAGCGCAGGCGATCCCGGGCGCGCTGCCAGTCACGAGCGTTGGCGGGCAT
Organism: Beutenbergiaceae bacterium; assembly: GCA_047972965.1. GTDB lineage: Bacteria > Actinomycetota > Actinomycetes > Actinomycetales > Beutenbergiaceae > Pseudactinotalea. Next base: position 11,928 of record JBKEBC010000032.1, read on the forward strand.
GTGAATGGCCCGCAAGGCTGACAGTTGAGACAACATGCGGTGACTACGCACGATCTGCGGCGGCACCGGATCGACCACATCGGCATCCGAGAGCGGATCGAGCAGCGTCCGGATGAACTTGCGCAATTGCCAGCTTTGCACCCCGGAACCGGCCGGGTAGATCGGTACCGGCTTGGCGGCTTCGGCGATAGCGGTTTCCTCATCGTCCCAGCTATCCAACGGCTCGTACTCGGGGTGGGTCAGTTCCAGACTGCCGGTACGGCCAACCTTGAGGGTGCCGGCGAACATCGCGACCGTGCCCACCTTGAGCGCGCGTTCCAGGTGTGTGGCCAAGTAGGACTGCCGGGCGAAAAAGGTCAGATCTAAACTTCCCTGACCATCGGAGATGGTGATCGAGATGATCTGCATCGAACCGTTGCGGGCCCGCCGTTTGCTGAGGCTGGTCACCTCCGCGACGTAGGTGGCACTCTCCCCGGGGCGCCCAGAGTCCAACGGGGTGAAGGCCCCTCGCTCGACATAGCGGCGCGGATAGTGGCGCAGCAGGTCCTGGTCTGTGATCAGCCCGAGCTTGGCCAGCGCTGCTGCGGCCTTCTTGCCAAACCGCCGGGTGAGCGGGGTCGGCAGGCTGGAGGTCACCTCAGCGATGCTAGTAGCCGACGCCGACAGAGCCAGAACCGCGAGGCTGGGCCGCCAAGGTCGGTGGAGCCGGATATCGCGCACCCGAAACGGGCAGTATCGTGTCAGACGTCTGACGACTTGAGGAGTGAATGTCGTGTCACATCCACCGAAGCCAGCCTCTCCCGGCCAACTATCGCTAGAACAACGGGCGCTCGATTGGGCCCGAGCAGAGTCAGAGACGTTCGACGTCGTGGTGATCGGTGGCGGTATCACCGGAGTTGGCGCCGCCCTCGACGCCCGATCTCGGGGACTTTCGGTACTCCTGGTCGAGGCCACCGACATTGCGGCCGGAACATCGAGCAAGTCCAGCAAGTTGATCCATGGTGGCTTGCGCTACTTGGAGATGCTGGACTTTTCGCTGGTGCGCGAGGCACTGGGTGAGCGCAAGCTACTGCTGCAGCAGATCGCGCCACACCTGGTCAAACCTGTGCCGTTCATCTGGCCGCTGACCCACCGGCTCTGGGAGCGCGGCTATCTAGGTGCTGGGCTGGCCTTGTATGACAGCATGGGCGGGGCGGGGGCGGTACCCATGCATCGGCATCTGGGCAAACGCCGCATGCAGCAGATCGCCCCGGGCCTAGATCCGGCGGCCTATGTCGGTGGTGTTCACTTCCATGACGCCATCGAAGACGACGCGCGCTACGCCATGATGGTGGCGCGCACCGCCGCTGCCTTGGGTGCGGCGGTGCTCACGCAGGCCAGCGCCCTGGCTATCGAAGCTGAGCGCGGCAGCGCCCACGCGGTCCTGGTGCGCAACAACCTCACCGGATCCGAGGTTCGGGTGCGCACTCGATCCGTGGTGGTGGCCGCCGGACCGTGGACCGAACAGGTGCTGGCGCTCGCTGGCCAACACCAGTCGACGGTGGCGGTGCGGCCCTCCAAGGGGATTCACATCGTGGTGCCCGGTGACCGGATCCAATCCCAGGCGGGCGTGCTCATGCGCACCGAGAAGAGTGTGCTGTTCGTTATCCCCTGGCAGGGTCAATGGCTGATCGGCGATACCGATACCGAGTGGACCCAACAGCAGGGGCCGCCCGTGGCCACCAGCACCGACATCGACTATCTGCTGGCAAAGGTGAACACCATCCTGCGGCGACACCTGACCCGTGACGACATCGTCGGCATCTTCGCAGGCCTGCGGCCACTGGTTCAGACCGATCCGACGGCTAGCACCACCAAACTCAGCCGCGAGCACTCGGTGAGTTCTCCTGCACCTGGGGTGTACGTGATCGCTGGCGGGAAGTTCACCACCTACCGGGTGATGGCCAAGGACCTGGTCGATGCCGTGGTGCAGGGTTCGGACTTGAGCGCATCGCCGTCGAAGACAGCCGATATTGCGCTGGTTGGTGCTCTGGGATATCACCGGCTCGTTGATCAAGCCGATGAGCTAGCTCGATCCACCGGGGTGTCTGAGCCCGCCGTGCGGCGGCTGCTGGACCGATACGGAAGCCTGGCAGCCGAACTCCTGCAATTGATCCGCCAGGATCCGGCGCTGGGTCACCCTCTGCCTGGTGCAGCTCCCTACCTTGCGGTTGAGGCTACCTACGCGTTTCTGCGCGAAGGTGCGCTATCGATTGCCGATGTGCTGGAACGGCGCACGCGGATCCGTATTCAAGTCGCCGATTCCGGTGCGGCCTGCGCACGCCAGGTTGCCGCGCTGGGAGCTGCTGTCCTGGGCTGGTCACAACGGGAGCAGACCCGCCAGGTGCAGGCATATCGCAGGTCTTTGGCCGCCGAACGAGCCGCGCATGCCGAGCCCACCGATGCCCAGGCCGTGGCGGCCTACCACGAGCACCTCGCGGCGACTTAGACCGACCCGCGGACGCTTAGCCCCCACCCCCATCGCCAGGGGCCGGTTCCTCCGCCGCGAAGGTTGCATCCAGGGCCCGTTGCCACCGAGCCCACAGTTCGGCTTGTTGCGGTGGTGTCCAGTTCGGCTGCCAACTGCCCTGCTGACGCCACTGGGCGCGCAACTGATCCAGATCAGCCCACAGTCCGATTGCCAGACCGGCGCTGTAGGCCACCCCCAGCGCCGTGGCTTCGGTGACCTGGGGTTTGCTCACGGGTACGCCGATCAGGCCCGCTTGAATCGACATCAATAGGTTGTTGCGAGTACCCCCGCCGTCCACCCGCAGCGTGGCCAACGACGCCCCGGTGTCGGCTTCGGCGGCTCTGATGAGCTCGGCGGTCTGTAGCGCACACGCCTCCAGGGCCGCGCGGGCCACGTGCGCCGGAGTCGAGAAGTGGGTCAATCCGGTGATGGTGCCGCGCGCTTGGCGACGCCAGTGCGGTGCATACAGGCCCGAGAACGCCGGCACGATCGTGACGCCACCACTATCCGGAACACTTGCTGCCAGGGCCTCGATCTCATCGGCGCTACCGATCAGGCCCATGCTGTCGCGCAGCCACTGCACGAGGGAACCGGTGACGGCCACCGAACCTTCCAGCCCATAGATCGGTGCTTGGTCGGCCAGCTGGTAGCAGAGTGTGGGAATGAGGCCATTTCCGGAGACTCGCGGCTGGGTGCCGGTGTTGTAGATAAGGAAGTTCCCGGTGCCGTAGGTGCATTTTGCCTCCCCGGCAGAAAAGGCGGTGTGCCCGAAGGTGGCTGCTTGCTGATCGCCCATCAGGGCCGCGATAGGCACCCCTGGTATCGGCTCACTGACGGCCACCTCCGCCACCACCTGTGAGGTGGGCACGATCGTCGGTAGCAGTGGGCGGGGAATATCGAAGTAGGCCAAGGCGGTGCTGGACCAGGTCAACGTGCGTAGGTCCATCAGCAGCGTCCGCGAAGCGTTGGAGACGTCGGTGACGTGAACACCGCCACGCGGTCCGCCCGAGAGGTTCCAGGCCAGCCAGCATTCCATGCTGCCGTAGGCCAGCTCACCAGCCTGGGCTCTGGCCCGGGCGCCGGGCACGTTGTCCAGCAGCCACATGATCTTGGTAGCTGCGAAGTAGTCGTTGACCGGCGTCATGGCGTCCGCTTCGACCTGTGCTACCCGAGGATCGGTGCTATCCAGGCCTGCCAGCACCTGCGCTCCGCGAGTGTCCTGCCAGGTGATCGCCCTCCCGATGGGCTCGCCGGTTTCACGGTCCCAGATAAGCGTGGTCTCGGTCTGGTTGGCGATCCCCAGTGCGGCGATCTGTTCGGCCTGAACACCGGCGCTGAGCAAGGCGGATTCGATCGTTGCGCGGGCATTGTCGAGGATCTCATTGGCGTCGTGTTCCACCCAGCCGGGTTGCGGGTAGTACTGCCGATGTTCCAGCTGACCAGAGCCCTGCTCCGCCCCACTTTCATCGAACACCACCGCTCGTGTGCTGGTGGTGCCTTGGTCCAGTCCGATTACGAAACGACGCGTCATGACAGCCCTCCCGGCCACATGCTACGCAGGTGAGGCCAACGCCACGCCGAGACCGTTCCAGAACCACTGGCCAGGCATGTAGACTGTTCCGGTTGCGCGTGGCCGTCTGCGGCCCGGCAGCCTGAATCTTTCGCCCTGAGCATCTAGGAGACACCCGTGGCCTCTACGTGTGACGTGTGCGCCAAGTCGCCGAGCTTCGGCCACAGTATCTCGCACTCCCACCGCCGCACTAAGCGGCGTTGGAACCCGAATATCCAGACGGTCCGCGCGATGGTCGGTGGCACCAAGAAGCGCATGAACGTCTGTACCTCCTGCCTCAAGGCTGGCAAGGTTCAGCGCGCGCTGTAGCTACCCCTGCACGTACCCCACTAGTTGGTCACGCTCGTCTTGGAGCTCGTCCAACCGGTTCTTCACCACGTCGCCGATGGAGACGATGGCGTGCAGTTCACCGTCGACCACCACGGGCATATGACGGACCCGCAGGTCGGTCATTCTGCGCGCTAGTGATTCCAGTTCGTCGTCGGGCACGCATGTCTGTACCTCGACGGTCATGATGTCCGCGACGGTTGCTTGCAACGCGGCCCCACCCTCGGTGCGCAGCTGCCGCACGACATCGCGCTCACTGACGATTCCCTCCACGTGCACCGCATCGGAGGAGACCACGACCGCACCGATTTTCTTACTACCCAGCAACTCGACTAGGTCAGCCACGGTGGCATTCGGGTCGACGACGACCACGTCCGCGCCTTTGCGCCGGATAACCTCTGAGATTCGCATACCACCACGGTAGCGATCTGACACCGCGTCGTCACGGGGTGCGGCGAAAGTGGTCCCAACCGGTGGTCGGCACGGGAGGCGGCTCCCCCGCTACCAGCACGGCACCGGCAGGACCGCGGCCGACGGTCCCGATCCGCCGAAACGGTGGCGGCAGCGGTGTCTGTGGCGCAAATGCCGCTAGCAAGCCATGATCTTCGCCACCGGTGAGCAGCCACGACGCAACCCGGGCATCCAACGCCTGGGCAATCGGCTCGAGATCAGGATCGATCAGGACCGCCGGATCCAGGTCGATGCTGACGCCGGAGGCCTGCGCAATCCGAGCGGCATCGGTCAGCAGACCGTCCGAGACATCGATAAGGGCATGCGCTCCCCCCATCGCGGCCGCCGCACCGGCAGCTAGCGGCGGCTCGGGTCTCAGGAATGCCGCTGTGGCCCGGGGCCACGGCGCACCTTCGCCCGCCCTCAGAGCGGCCAGCCCCGCTGCCGCCCATCCCAGCGAGCCCGCATGGGCAACAACGTCGCCGGGCCGCGCACCGGATCGGCGAACGGGAGCGTGGCTATCCAGGGTCCCCAGCACCGTCACGCAGACGCACAGCTGGTCCCCGGAACTGAGATCACCGCCGACGACGCCGACCCGGTGGGGTCGGCAGGCCTGCGCCAGGCCAGTGGCGAACTCGACGACCCACTCCACCTGGGTCGAGCTCGGCAGAACCAGCGCGACCACGATGGCGGTGGCACGCCCTCCCATAGCAGCAATGTCGGCGAGGTTCTGCATCGCGGCCCGATAGCCGACGTCGGCGGCGGTTCCCCAGTCAAGTCGGAAGTGCCGATCCTGTACCAACACGTCGGTGGAGACCAACACGCGGGTATCGGGCTGGCTCAGCAGCGCGGCATCATCACCGGGGCCGATCATGGTGGTCTCACCAGGGGGTAGAACGCCGACAAACTGCGCGATCAATTCGGCTTCACTGAGATCGGCGACCTGCATGCGCCCCAGTCTGCCGTCTCGGGAGGGCACAATGAGGACAGGACCGACAGAAGAGAAGGGTCAACCCGTGCGAATTCTGCTAGCCGGCGGCAGCGGCATGATTGGAACCGCCCTCAAGAAGGTGGCGACCCGTGCGGGTCACGATGTGAGGGCATTGACCCGTGGCGACACCGCCCAGGATTGGTCGTGGGACCCGGTAGCGGGCGTGGCGCCGCCCGCAGCTATTGAATGGGCAGATGCGGTGGTCAATCTCGCCGGGGCCTCGATTGGCGCAATGCCCTGGACTCGGCGCTACCGCGGTGAACTGGTGCATAGTCGCATCGACACCACCGCCACCCTGGCCCGGGCGATCGCGGCGGCCGACGATCCACCAGCGGTGTTGGTCAATGCCTCAGCCGTGGGCTACTACGGCAACCGGCCCGGCGAGTCCCTGACCGAGCAAAGCGGCCCCGGTCAGGGCTTCCTGTCCTATCTGACCCGCCGGTGGGAAGCGACGGCCAATACCGCGCGTAGTCCACGCACCCGGGTGGTGACCCTGCGAACCGGATTGGTGCTCGCCGATGGTGGGGCGCTGGCACCGCTCATACGAACCAGCCGGTTCTATCTCGGAGCCCGGATCGGACGCGGCAACCAGGTGTGGCCGTGGGTGGGCCTCGACGATGTGACGGGCGTGATCCTGCATGCTGTGAATACGCAGCTTGATGGCCCGGTCAATGTGGTCGCACCCGCTGCCAACAGCAGCGCTGAGGTGACCCACATGCTGGCGCAACAGCTAGGACGCCCGAGTGCGCTGGTGCTACCGGCGCCGCTGATCCGCCTGGTGCTGGGCCCTGCTGCCGATGAGTTGTTGCTGCTGAGCCAACAGGTGCGCCCTGCCGCTTTGGTGGATTCCGGCTACCAGTTCATCCAGCCGAGCCTGGCGGGGGCCATCAAGGCCGCCCTCGACGGCACCGCCGGTACCGCTCTCCCACCAGCACCAGCACCAGCCGCCACCAAACCAGCCAAACCAGCCAAATCCACCAAGCCAGCCAAGTCCACCAAGCCGGCGTCGGCCACTGCGGCTCCGAGCCCCGCTGCCGCAGACGATCTGGAGACCAAGACGGTGGCACAGTTACGGGCGATGGCCCGAGGCCGCGGAATGACCGGATATTCCAAACTGCGCAAGGATGAGCTGCTGACGTTGCTGCGCAGTTCGTAGCTCACCTAGGGTGATGAGGTGAGTCGAGAAGCCATCGCGGGCGTCATCATCCTCGGCCTCCTGCTAGGGCTGGTCGGCTGCGCTCGCCCGGTGTCGGTAGATCCGGCGCCCAGTGCCAGCAGCCCGATGTGTGCCGATGTCTTGATCGCCCTTCCGGATGTGCTGGCCGGCGCCGAGCGCCGCTCGACCACCGCACAGGCAGCCCGGTCTTGGGGCGATCCGCCGATCGTGCTGCGATGCGGCGTCACGCCTCCAGCTCCCACCACCGATCCGTGCGTGAGCGTCACCGATGCCCAGGGCAATACTGTGGACTGGATCACCAGCGCTGAGCCCCGGCCGCAGACAACACTGCTGACCAGCTACGGCCGCACCCCTGCCGTGGAGCTTGAGATCCCGACCACCTATGCGGGCGAGCTGGCCTCGGCCATCTTGACCCAACTCACACCGGTCATCGCGGATCTGCCCCAAGATCGGTCCTGCCTATGACCAAGGCCGCGTTGATTTGCCCGCTAAAATTTGACCAAGAATTCTCGAGGGGAGATTCGTGACCATCGAGCCGACACCAACCCGGCATCCGATCGCCGATCAGATGTACTCGGTGCTGCTGCACCAGTTCATGTCCGGTGAACGTGGGCCCGGCGAACCTCTCAATATCGGTGCGCTCTCTCGCGAGCTTGATGTCAGCCAAACTCCCCTGCGGGAGGCCCTGGCCCGGCTGGAACACACCGGCCTGGTTCAGCGCGAAGCCCTGCGCGGCTACCGGGTGGCCCCCATGATGACCCGGGAGGAGATCGACCAACTGCGGGAGGCCCGGATGTTGCTGGAGCCACGGCTGGCACGAGATGCCGCCACCCGCGTCACCGATGACTTCCGCGCCGCGTTGGACCTCACCTTGCAGGAATTTGACCGAGCCGCGCAGGATGCCGATACCGCCAGCGAAGGTTTCAACCTCTACTGGCGCTCCGACGATCGGTTCCACACCCTCATTGCCGAGCAGTCTGGCAACGCATTCTTAGCGATGTCCTACCGGGCTCTTAGCGGTCAGATTCAGCGATTTCGGCTGTTCTCGAAGTTCGGTCATACCGGTGCCCGGCACGCCGCGCCCGAACATCGCGCCATTTTCGACGCTATCGTGGCGGGCGAGCCGGAGCGTGCTGCACAAGCGATGACCGCTCACATCCGCGGGGCGACGGATCGACTCCTTGGCACCTAGGCGGTGAACCCTGCACGAGAGCACTGCCCCTTTTCCGACCCGCAACGCCAAGTCCCGGTGTCAGCGCCTTGTCCCGCGCAGGATAAAATACTATAGTGCATACTATTCTGCTAGCGGTGCCACTACTGCTAGCGGTACCACCAACGGTCGCGCCAAACCTCAGGAAACATGGTGCACCGGGGAGACCGACACGATGACGTCGCGGGAGGTGTGGGAATAGGTGTCCTACCAGGCCTACCCATTGGTGCACGGGTTCCCCGGGAAATCGGCCAGCCACGGGGCCTTCGGCTGGAGCAGCCTATGGCTGCTAGAGCACGAAGCCCGGCGAGTGCTCATCGATGCCGGACCACCTGCCTACATCCCGTTGATCCATGCACGCCTGACCGAACGCGGGCTCACTGCCCTAGATATCACCGACGTGGCGCTCACCCATATGCACTGGGACCACGTCGCCAACCTCACGATGTTTGCGAACGCGACCATCTGGGTCGGCGAACAGGAACTGGCATGGGCTGGCGAGCAGGGCGCCGGTACGCCGTTCATTGCGGATCTGCATGTGCAGGAACTGCAGCGGCGGCGCACGGGCGTCGAGCGCATCTGCCCCGGTCAGGAGTTCCTGCCCGGCCTGCACGCCATCGCTAGCGGCGGCCATACCCCGCACCACCTCGCCTACTTCGCCGAGGACACCGAAGATAAGTTCCTATTCGCCGGAGATTCGGTCAAGAATGCCTATGAACTCAGTTCCGGTGTGGTCGATTCCACGCTGGATCGCGAGGCCAGCTCCCGATCGATCCAGCGCCTTCGCTCCCTCCTGACCGACACCGCCGGGATACTCGTTCCCGGTCATGACGTCGAGCTGCACCTTCGTGAGGGCCGTGTGGCACGGGCACGGCACCAGCAGGCACAGATTGGCTTTTTCGCCGATACCCACTCCGGCGAGTCCGACCGCACTATCAGCCAGGAAAAGGACCATTGATGACCACTGTTCTCTATACCGGTGGGGCGGGCCGTATGGGTCGGGTGATCCGTGAGGGTCTGGCCGGACGCTACTCGCGCGTGGTGGTGTACGCACGCAAGGAACCAGTTGAACCCCTGTTTGCGGGGGAAGAGGTGGTCGTGGGAGACCTCGGTGACCGTGAAGCGCTTGCCGCCGCAACCGCAGGGGTTGACGTCATCGTGCACCTGGGCGGCATCGCCGACGAGGCCGCCTACGAGGACATTCGAACCTCCAATATCGACGGCACCTACCACCTGTACGAAGCAGCACGCCAGGCGGGCGTGCGCCGGGTGGTGTATGCCAGCTCCAACCACATCGTGGGTTTTCACCCCTCCTCGGAAGTGCTCGATGAAACGGCACCGCTGCGGCCGGATAGCTTCTACGGCGTCTCCAAGGCTTTCGGTGAGGCTCTCGCCAGCCTCTACTACGACAAGTGGGGCCTGGAATCGGTGCTGCTACGCATCGGCACGTTCCGTCCAGAACCGCAGGACCAACGACAGTTGGCGTTGTGGTTGAGCTGGCCCGATGGGATCGAACTGATCCGATGCGCCATCGAGTCGGACCCCGTGGGTTGCCAAGTGGTCTACGGCTGCTCCGCCAACACCGAACGCTGGTGGGATGCCGACGTCGGCTGGGCCGCTATCGGTTTCCAGCCGCAGGACAACGCCGCCGATCACGTCGGCGACCTCGATCCCGCCCCGCCCTTTCACGGTGGCGCATTCACGGCAGCCGACTACCAGGGAGGTATCTGGTGAGCATCACCCCAGCCGACGTCGTCATTACCACGGCGTTTCTGCATCCCGGCGATGAGGTCGACACCATGTTGACGAGCGCTGGGCTGCGCACAGCTCACCACGATCTGTCCACCCTGACACCAGAGCAGCGCACCATGGTGCTCTCGCAGGCACGTGCGATCATCGCCGGGACCGTACCGCTCGGCGAGCAGGAGTTCGCACTGGCACCGCGATTGCAGGTCATCGTGCGAACCGGAGTCGGATACGACAGTGTCGATGTGGCCGCAGCAAGCGCCCGCAACATCGCGGTATGCGTCACCGCAGGCTCCAACCGGCAAGCAGTGGCCGAACATGTCTTCGCATTGATGCTCAGCGCCGCGCGACGTATCCCGGAGAACACCCAGGATCTAGCACAGGGCCGCTGGAACCAGCTCACCGGCCGTGAGTTGCATGGCGCCACCCTGGGCGTGCTGGGGCTGGGATCCATCGGGAAGGCGGTCGCCAGGATCGCCACCGGGTTCGGCATGAACGTCATCGCCTATGACCCGTACTTCGACACCGAGTTCGCCCGCACCCACCAGATCCGACAGGCCGGACTGGATGAGGTGTTGCGGGAGTCCGATTTTGTGAGTCTGCACCTGTTCTTGGATGAGTCCACGCGACACCTTCTCGACGCCGATCGGCTGGCCTTGATGAAACCGGACGCCATCCTGGTCAATACCGCTCGCGGCGGCATCGTCGACGAGAACGCCCTCGTCGAAGCGGTTCGCTCCGGCAGCATCGGCGGCGCAGCCTTTGACGTCTTCGCCTCGGAACCGCTACCTGCGGACAGCCCGTTGCGCAATACCCCCGGGATCCTAGCGACCAGTCATATCGCTGGAGCTACCCGGCAGGCCCGCGGACTCTCCGGGCACATGGCCGCCAGCAATGTGATCGCGGTGCTCGCAGGTCAGCAGCCGCAGCACTGCGTCAATGCGCCGCAGGAGGCCTCGTGATTCTGCGCACGCATGCCGGTGCGGTCCGCTTGGCTGCGAACTTGAAGTGGATGTTCACCGAGGTTGATTTCGATCAGCGCTTTGATGCTGCAGCAGAGTGCGGATTCACCGGCGTCGAGTTCGCCTCGCCCTATGCGCTGCCGGCTGGGCGCGTCCGGCAGTTGCTCGATCAGTCCGGACTGGCGTTGGCATTGATCAACACCCCGGCTGGACCAGCCGACAGCCCCACGCACCTGGGCAGTGCCTACGTACCGGGTGCGGACACCCAGTTCCGCGACGGCGTGCACACGGCGTTGGAGTACGCGACCATCCTGGGGGCTCCCACCATCCACGTGATGGCGGGCATTTGCCCGCCCGAGGCCGACCCCGAATACGCGTTTGCCAACTACGTCACCAATATCGACTGGGCGGCGGTGCAGGCTCGCACCGCTGGTATCCGCATCGCCTTGGAGCCACTCAACAAGCGCGATCAGCCTCACTACGGCCTGCGCTCCATGGAGACCGCGGCGGCGGTCGCCAGGGCGGTGGACCCGGACACCGTCGGGGTGCTGTTCGACTTCTACCATGCTCAGGTCGACCGTGGCGACCTGCTGGCGAGGTTTGACCATTTGCAACAGCAGATCGTGCATGTCCAGGTCGCCGACAATCCGGGCCGGGGCGAGCCGGGCACTGGAGAGATCGCCTACGAGCGGGTGTTCCCAGCGATTGCGGGCAGTAGCTATCAGGGCTGGGTGGGCTGCGAGTACGCGCCGCAAGCCGGTACCCGGGAGGGTCTGACCTGGATCGAGAAGATGGGCAGGGCCACGACATGAGCAGTCGCCGCATCGCACTCATCAGTGCCACACCACTGGCGATAACCCCGGCCTCGGACGCCATCGCCGAGACGTTGCCCCACGCGACCGTGTGGAACCTCCTGGATGACCAGTTGCTCAAGGATGCCCAACAACAAGGGCGGATCACCGAGCCGCTGGAGCATCGGATGGACGCGCTGATCGCAGTTGCTCTCCAGGGTGGTGCCGATGGGGTGGTGCTGACCTGCTCGCAATACGGTCAGCGCGCACAGGTGCGTGATCGGCAGGCGGATCAGGTTCCGGTGCTCTCCGCCGACGGGCCGCTGTTCGATGAGGTCCTCGGCCAGGCGCCCCGGCGAGCACTCCTGGTGGCCTCACTGCCTGCGGCCGCCCAGGACAGCATGGAGCGCCTCGGGGCAGCCTTGGCCCAGGCTGGCCTGACCACCACGCTCACACCGCTGGTGGTCCCGGATGCAGCCCGGCCACGACCCGCCCAGGAGTTGGCCGCGATATTGCAGCAAGCCATCGACGGCGAAGCCGCGTTCGACCTAGTGGTGCTGGCACAGTACTCACTTGCCCCAGCAGCACCGGATCTACGCCGCCACCTCAGTGTTCCGGTGCTGGATGGCCCCAGCGCTGCAGCCAGGCGGCTACAAGCTGAGATCGGGGGCTGAACATGCTCGGGGTCATCGCCGATGACGCAACCGGCGCTACCGATGTTGCTGCCGCACTCAGCCGAGCTGGGCTGCGCACCGTCCTAGCGATCCGCCCAGATATCGACGAACTCGAGGTGGACGCCGATGCCCTGGTCATCGGTCTGAAGACCCGGTCGATACCGGTGCCGCAAGCCCTCGCCGACAGCCTGGCTGCTCTGGAAACCTTGCAACGAGTCGGCGCCAGCCAGTTCTATGTCAAGTACTGCTCCACGTTCGATTCCACACCCGCCGGAAATATCGGCCCGGTCACCGAGGCGCTGGCGCAGGCGCTGGCCACCGAGGTGGTGCTGACCACGCCGGCGGCTCCTATCCACGGGCGAACCCTGTATTGCGGCCACCTGTTCGTCGATGGGGTGCCGCTGCACGAAACCCATATGCGCAACCACCCCATCACCCCGATGCGCGATTCCTCCGTCGTGCGGCTGTTGCAGCCGCAGGTCGCCGGAGCGGTGCAGCCCCTGCGGCTAACGTCCGTGCGGGAAGGTAGCGCCAGCGTGCGCCGACACGTGCAATCGGGCGACGGTCAGGGCCAGGTGCGTCATCTGGTGGCTGACGCCATCGACGACTCCGATCTGGACATCCTGGCGGATGCCGTTCATGACCAGGTACTGGTGGCGGGTTCGGCTGGGCTGGTGGGGGCCATGGCGCGGCGGCAGGCACGATCGGTCACCGAGCCAGCTGCGCCGCCACCGGGACGGACCGCGATCATTGCGGGGAGCTGCTCACAGCGCACCCTGGAGCAGATTGCGCAGTTCCAGGCCTCGGGCCGACCTTCCCATCAGTTGCTCGCAGGCCCGGGCGATACCGCCGCCTCCCTGACCGCCCGGGCATTGACCTGGTGGGAGCAGCAGCCTGAGGTTTCCATCTTGATGTACTCCTCCACCCCGGCCGATCGGCGTGGCGCCCCGGGCGCTGGCCAACTCTATGAGCAGGCCGCAGGCGCGATTGCGGTTGAACTGGCCCGGCGGGGGGTTAAGCGCCTCCTGATCGCCGGCGGTGAAACCTCTGGCGAGGTCATGGCGGCCCTCGGTACCAGGACCGCCGTGGTGGGGGCCGAAGCCGCAACTGGCGCACCGTGGATCCACGATGCCCAACGTGATCTGCACCTGGTCTTGAAGTCCGGCAATTTCGGCTCATCCGAACTGTTTGTCGATGTCGCCACCAGCGGGGAGGCAATGTGAGTAGCTCGGCCGAGCAGCTGGCCCGGATAGCGCACCTGGTCGACCAACGCGCCCTGACGCACGGCCGCACCGGCAATATCGCCGTCCGCGACGGCGATCAGGTGCTGGTCACCCCCACCGGTGTCCGGCTGGGACAGGTGCGTGCCGATCAACTGGCCCGGGTCGACCTGCACGGGCAGCATCTCGGTGGACCGAAACCGACCAAAGAGACCTTCCTGCACGTGGCGATCCTGCGCACCCGGCCCGATCTGCACGCAGTGGTGCATACGCACTCGGTCTACGGCGCCGCGCTCTCCTGCCTGGATGGTCTCGATCCGCATCAGCCGCTGCCCGCATTGACGGCCTACTACGGGATGCGCATCGGCCGCCTAGAGGTACTGCCCTACTACGCGCCAGGTGACCGCGAAGCCACCGGTGCCGTCGAGCAGGCTGCTGCGCTCAGCCATGCACTCCTCCTGCGCAACCACGGTCCAGTGGTGGCTGGCACCGACCTTGACAGTGCCCTCGACGCGTTGGAGGAACTCGAGCACACCGCCCAGCTGTTCTTCCTCACACGCGCCCTTCCAGTGGCCCCGCTGACGCCCCAGCAGCAGGCCGCCCTCTCCCCCTCACTGCCCCCAAGGAGCAACCCATGACTACTTTGTATAGCGGGCTCGTCGTCAAAGCGCCCCTGGAACAGACGGTGATTCCAGCCTTTGAGGCAGGCCGCCACGACCGCATCGAGACCACCTTCGAACCGACCTCTGTCCTGCTGTCCAAAATCCAGGACGGGGAGCGCCCCGATCTGCTGCTGGGCGTATCCGCGTCACTGCACTCGCTCGCGGACCAGGGCATTCTGGATCCGAGTTCCATCACCGAGATCGCCATCTCGTCCGTCGGGTTTGCCCGACCAGCTGGCAGCCCCGGCCCCAGGGACGGTTCTACGCAGGCGTTCCTGGACTATCTGCGCTCGGCCCGTTCGGTGGCCTACACCCTCTCGGGTGCCAGCGGGAAGCACTTCATGACGGTGATGGGCGAACGCGGCCTGCTGGAAGCCATCGATGCCCGGGCCGAACGGTTCGAGTCAGGTTTGACTGCGACGGCGGTGCTCGATGGTCGCTGCGATGTGGCCATCCAGCAAGTCAGTGAGTTGCGCTCGGTCGCTGGCGATCTGGTGATCGAGGAACTGCCGCATGAGCTGCAGTCCTATGGCCGGTTCGCCATCGGCGCCCGCGTCGGCGCTGCGGCATCGGCCATCGAATTCGTGTCCTTCCTGCAGACAGATGTGGCGACGCAGGCATTCGCTGCAGTCGGGCTTACCCCGGCCTGACCAACACCAGCCCCAGTTGAGGAGAAGTCCATGAGGAAAGTAATCGTAGATACCGACACCGGAGTCGATGACGCGATGGCCCTGATGATGCTCGCCGCCGATCCGGAGGTTGACATCCTCGCGGTGATCAGCGTGTTCGGGAACTGTCACGGCGAGCGCGCCGCTGACAATGCCCGGTACGTGCTGGATACCTGTGGCCGGACCGATGTTCCGGTCTATCGCGGCGCGGACGCGCCGCTGAAACAGGAGCTCAAGCTCTCCTCCGGGGTTCATGGTGATGACGGCTTCGGCAATACCGGGCTGCGCCCGGCCCAGTCCGTGCCCGCCGAACCACACGGCGTTCCCATCGTGCTCGATCTGATCAACGCCCACGAGGGCGAGATCGACTACTTCGCGCTCGGACCACAGACCAATCTCGCGGTGGCGATGCAGTCCGAACCGGACCTGCTGCAGAAGCTGGCCAGCACCACCATCGTGGGCACCTTGGGTCCGGCTATCTACCAGGACACCGAGCCGTGGGCCGACCGGCGGTTCAAGGTCTCCCGCGACCCCAACGTCTCCTTTGATATCGACTCCGCACAGATCGTGGCGAGCAAACCAGGAAACGTGACCTGGTGCGGCCCCTACGTCACCCGACAAGCCTTGGTACCCGAGCAGCTGTTCACCGAGCTGGCACAGACCGGGAACCCGCCGGCGGAACTGATCGCCGCCATCAGCCGTGACTATGCCGGTTTCTACACCCGCTCCTATCCGCAGCCGGACCGAAAGCGCGTCATGGGGATCAATGACTCACTGGCCGTAGCCACCCTGCTCTATCCCGAGACGGTCCTGGGTTCGGTGCAGCGACCCCTGCAGGTCTTCCAGGATCCGGCAACTGGCGACCGATTCCTGGCTGGGGTGCATCCGCAGCGAGACGAAACCCGCCCGCTGCACCGGGTAATATTCGATGTTGACTTCGACGCGGTGCTCGACATCATCGCCGATACCCTGCGCAAGCCGCTGCCCTGGGCCTGACCTACCAGGCGCAGGCGCGTACAGTGACGGGACTCCACATCGACCAACGGAGCCTTCCCTGGAGCGCCCATGAGTTCACCATCGTCAGTCCCCGGACCCGCCGTCGCCGACATGCTTGATGGCATCGGCACGACGGTGCATTCAATGCGCAAGCAAAAGAAGCTCACGCTCACCCAGCTAGCGCAGGCAACCGGACTCAGCCCGGCCATCATCAGCCAGGTTGAGCGCGGTCGCGCCAACCCCTCGTTCACCACATTGGCCCAGATCGCGCACGGATTGAAGATCCCTGTGGGCAAGCTGTTGCCGACAGCTCGGCAAGCCAAGTCGCCGGTGGTACGCGCCGACGAGCGGCGGGATCTGCGCCAGGCAACACCCAAGGGAATGGGGCACGCGGTTTACGAGCTGCTGGTTCCAGATTTGGATGGTGCACTGGAGGTGCTGTGGGTGGTCACCGATCCGGGCCACGACACCAGCGACTCGCCCTTTACCCATGGCGGCGA
Source organism: Beutenbergiaceae bacterium (assembly GCA_047972965.1). GTDB lineage: Bacteria > Actinomycetota > Actinomycetes > Actinomycetales > Beutenbergiaceae > Pseudactinotalea. The sequence goes on from JBKEBC010000032.1 coordinate 28,381, forward strand.
AGAGGTTGGCGTGATCATCTCCGGGCAGCTTGAGGTCTATCTCGACGGCGAACGCTTCGATCTGCGTGCCGGTGACTCCATTCGCTTCGACTCCACCCGACCACACTGGTTCCGCAACACCTCCCGCCGTCAATGCGTGGCGGTGTGGATCAACACTCCCCCTACCTGGTGATCTATGTCCACCATCGCCCCGCTCGACGGTATCCGCGTCATCGACTTCACTCAGGTGATGCTGGGACCCTCGTGCACCCAGATGCTCGGCGACTTCGGTGCCGATGTCATCAAGGTCGAACGCCCCGGCAACGGCGATCTGTCCCGCACTGGCGTCCTTGCCGATACCGGTGGGGACAATCCCATCTTCCTGGCCTTGAACCGCAACAAGCGAGGTGTGGTCGTCGACCTGGCCAGCCCGGACGGACGCGAGGTGGTGCAGGAGCTCATCCGCACCGCCGATGTCGTCGTCAGCAACTTCCGGCCTGGGGTGATGCAGCGGCTCGGGCTGGGATATGACCAGGTGAGGGCCATCAACCCACGCGCTATCTGGGCTTGTGGTTCCGGATTCGGATCCGGTGGTCCCTATGCCCGTAAGGGCGGTCAGGATGTGCTGGGCCAGGCGTATTCGGGCGTGATGAAGCGCCTGGCCGACCCGTCCCACCCCGTCGCCATCTACGCCACCCCGATCGCCGATTACACCGCTGGGCTGCACCTGGTTCAGGGAATTCTGCTGGCCCTGCTCCATCGCGAGCGCACCGGTACTGGGCAGAGCGTCGAGGTCAGCCTGTACAACTCCATGCTGGCGATGCAGATGCAGGAAGCCACCACCCGATTGATGTACGACCAGGAACTCAACTGGGCACTCATGCCGCTGACCGGATGCTTCCCGACCCAGGATTCGGAAATCGTGATCATCGGAGCCTTCAAGGAGAATCCGCTGGCCGATATCTGCGCGGCACTGGGCTTGCCGGATCTGTCTGGTGATCCCCGGTTTGCTACCCAGGCAGATCTGCGGGCCAATCGCACCCAGGTCCGCCAGATCATCGGCGAACGACTGCGCACCAACACCTCGGCACATTGGTTGGCCGCCCTTGAACGTGAGGATGTGTTGTCCGGGCCGGTGCTGACCTTGACCCAGGCCTTGGCCGATCCGCAAACCGAGCACAACCAGATGATCCTGGAGTTCGACGACCAGGACGGTCGGCGGATCCGCACGATCGCGCCCCCGATCGCGTTGTCGCAGGTGAGCCCGCAGGTCCGCCACGCCCCGCCGCGCCTTGGCGAACATACCGAGGAAGTCCTGGTCGAACTCGGGTACCCGGCAGAACGGCGGGAAGCCCTGCGACAAGGGGGCGCTGTCCGAGGTCAGGAGTGATGATTCTGTGAAAAACCTGTTGGTTTTTTTAGGAGACGTCGCTATAGTATAGCCTGTAGCGAGATCGAAGGCTTGATCTGCTGCACCGGCGGATGCCAACCAGCATCCCCGTCGAACCGCGCGAACCCGCGCGGCATTCTCATTCCATGACCTCTTGGCCCGCCCAAGAGACCCTCAGGCAGCGTGGCTTGACTAGGAGCACTATGAGCGACACGACCAAAGGCGGCGTTATCAGTCGTCTTTCACCTCAGGCACGAAAGGGACTGCTCGGCCTCGGGCTGGGCAACACCCTCGAGTGGTACGACTGGATGATCTTCGGACTCCTGTCCTCCTACCTCGGACCCAAGTTCTTCCCGAGCGACGACCCAGTCACCTCCACCTTGGGAGCACTGGCCGTCTTCGCCGTCGGGTTCTTCTTCCGGCCACTGGGCGGGATCGTCCTGGGCACCGCTGCCGACCGCATTGGGCGGCGCAAGATCATGCTGCTGTCGATCCTGCTCATGGCGGGCAGCACCCTGGTCATCGCGGTGGTCCCCACCTACGAAGTGATCGGCCCCTGGGCGGGCATCATCCTGCTGCTGTGCCGGGTGGTGCAGGGCATTTCCACCGGCGTTGAAGCGCCGCTGTCCACCGCGCACGCTCTGGAGCTGGTGCCTAGTGGCCGCGAGGGCGCCGTCGCCGGAATCATGTCCTTCTTCGTGAACATCGGCGTGGTCGGTGCGCCGTTCGTCACCCTGCTGGTGTCGCTGACGATGGATGAAGGCACCATGTCCGACTGGGGCTGGCGGGTACCGTTCTTCTTCGGCGCCCTGCTCAGCGTGCTCATCATTTACTTGCGTCGCAACCTCCCGGAGACCATGACCAAGGAGGAGATGCAGGAGACCTCCACCGGATCGGTGTGGTCTGGAGTCGCCAAGAACTGGCTCAGCGTGCTGGCCATCGTGTTCGTGGTGGGTGCCGCCCAGGCCTACAACTACGCCTGGAACGTGGGACTGCCCAACTCTGCCCGCAGCACCATGCAAGAAAACTCCAGCCAGGTATTCCTGGTCACCACCATCCTCGGTGTCATTCTGGTTGCTGGCAGTCTGATCGTCGGCAAGCTCGTCGACGGCCGGGCACTGTCCAAGTGGTTCGTGGTCACCCGGGTACTGGCCATCCCCTCGGTCTTCCTGATGCTGCTGTACGTACAGCCGGGAATCGGTGGCTTCGCAGCCGTGCTGCTGGGCGGCTCGGTGGTGCTGGTGCTCAATATGACCCTCTACAACGTGGTCTCATCCTCCCTGATGCCCAAGGCCTCCCGCGGAACCGGGGTATCCCTGGGCTACGGGCTAGGCGTGGCCATCTTCGGTGGCACAGCCTCGTATCTGCTGGTCTGGCTGCAGAGCAAGGACCTCACCTGGGTATTCCCCACCTACGTGGCCATCCTCGCCGTCATCAGCCTGGTGCTATACGCCGCAGCACGACGCATCAACGGCCTACACCTAGGTGAATAGGCGCACCTGGTGAACAGCACGGAATTCGCCGTCACCACTAGCGAATTGCATGCCCCCGTGGTCTCCCGCTCCGACGTCATCGTCGTGGGCGGGGGGCCGGCCGGGGTCGCAGCAGCGGTCACAGCAGCCCGCTCCGGGGTCTCGGTCACCCTGCTGGAGCGATACCCAGCACTGGGAGGCCTAGCCTCCGGCGGCATGGTGCTGGTCCTAGACGACATGATCAACGGGCAAGAGATCACGGTCACCGGCATCGTCTCGGAGTACATCGAACGGCTGGAAAAGCTCGGTCTCGCCGTGGTACCACCCCCACAGGATCGACAACGCTCACAGGAGTTGTGGAACAAGTGGGGACGTTGGGGAACGTTCGACTTTCACACCAACGTCTCGCCCAAACCGATTTGCTACGCAGCCGCCTTCGACCCCGATGGCTGGAAGCGGGTCTCCAATGATCTGGTCCGCGAAGCCGGGGTCAATGTGGTCATGCACTCGTTGTTCTCCCGCCCGGTCCTCGAAGACGGCGTGATGAAGGGCGTCATCGCGGAGACCAAAGCAGGCCCGCAGGCCCACCTGGGCTCCATCGTGATCGACGCGAGCGGGGACATCGACGTCGCTTCCCGGGCAGGCGCAGACTTCGTGCAGGGCAACTACATCACCACCTTGGTGTTCCGGCTGGGCGGCATCGACACCGATGCCGCCGAGGAATTCGAACAACGCGATCCCAAGGGTGCGCGGGCGATCAACCGGACCGCCAAACGGATTCTGGGCGGTGCCTGGGAATTGTGGTGGCTGAAGACTCCGCTACCCGGGGTGGTCTGGTGCAACGCGCCTCATATGCGCCATTTCGATGGCACCGACCCGTTCTCGTTGACCAAGGCTGAGTTTACCGCTCGCGACCGAATCACCGAGGCGGTGGAGTTCGTTCGGGAGAATCTACCCGGATTCGAACGAGCCCACGTCCTCGATACCGCCCCGCAGATGGGAGTTCGGCAAACCCGGCTCCTGCGCGGTGAGTACGTGATGACCAAGGACGACGTCACCCAGCGGCGGCACTTCCCGGACACCGTGGCGCGTGGCCGCGACTACTACTACCCGTACCGGTCCCTGCTGCCCACCAACGTGGAACAACTCCTGGTCGCTGGCCGCCACTACTCGGCCACTTCGGAAGCCCAAAAGGCCTCCCGGGAAATTCCGCCGTGTATGGCCATGGGGCAAGCCACAGCGGTCGCTGCCACCGTGGCGCTGAAGCAGGACCAGCGGGTGCGCGACGTCGACCCCCAGCTCATCCAGGCAGGCATGCGCGACCATGGCGCCGATCCCGGTGATCAGCCCTCAGCCAATGCCACCATCGACGAAGAGGTCACCACATGAACGACAGTGCCCCCCTCCCCCTCGACGGCATTACCGTCATCGATTTCACGCAGGTCTTCATGGGGCCAAGTTGCACCCAGATGCTGGGCGACTTCGGTGCCGACGTCATCAAGGTCGAACGCCCTAAGTCCGGCGATTCGGCACGCAACTCCTATCCGGACCGCGACGGGCAGGACAACCCGATCTTCTTATCCATCAACCGCAACAAGCGCGGACTGGTTATCGATACCAAGAGCGAACAGGGCCGCGAGGTCCTGCACACCATCATCGGCAACGCCGATGTCGTGGTAAGCAATTTCCGCTCGGGTGTGATGGAGCGCATGGGCCTGGGATATGAGGATCTGCGCGAGGCAAATCCCGGCCTGATCTGGGCCTGCGGCACCGGGTTCGGCGATACCGGGCCTTACTCCCGCCTCGGAGGTCAGGACGCCATCAACCAGGCGTATTCCGGGGTGATGTGGCGCCGTAGCAGTGCCGATGACCCACTGTCGATCTATCCGACAACCCTGTGTGACTACACCACGGGAATGCACCTGTTTCAGGGCATCCTGCTCGCTCTGCGCGCACGCGAGCGGACCGGGCAGGGCCAACGAGTCGACGTCACCATGTATGACTCCATGCTGCACATGCAGATGCAAGAAGCCTGCATGCAACTCAACCGCGGCCACGAGGTGAACTGGGGCCGAATGCCGCTATCGGGAGTCTTCCCCACCACCGACGGCGCGGTCTGCATCGTCGGTGGTTTCACCCCGGACCCGCTCACGCACATCTGCCGGGCGCTGGAGTTCGACACCAATCTCACCGACCGGGCCGAATTCGCCACCTTCGAGGACCAGATGGCCAATCGCTCTCAACTGCAGGCATTGCTGGCCGCCAAGATCGCCACCAACACCACGCAACACTGGACCGCGCGGCTGGAGGCCGAAGGTGTGCTCAACGCCCCGGTGCACACCCTGGCCCAGACACTGGCAGACGCCCAGACCGAAGCCAACGCAATGATCCTGGAAGCCGAGCACCCCACCGCAGGCACGTTCCGAATGCTGAACGACCCCATCCGGCTCTCTCAGACACCTCCCACAGTGCGCCGGGTCGCACCCCGGTTGGGTGAACACAATGTTGAGATTCTCACCGAGAATGGCTTCGACGAGGAGACCATCGCGCAGCTAACACAGCAGGGAGTGCTGGGGTGAACGATTCCACTGCCAGGATCGACGAGGTACGGCTGGATATCGACCCTCGTGGTGTCGCCCGGGTGACCATCGATCGCCAGCACGTTCTCAACGCGGTTGACCACCCGACCTGGGACCGTCTCAACGACATCTGGGCCAGCCTGGAAGCCGACGACAGCGTGCGGGTGGTGGTGGTCACCGGCGCTGGGCCACGAGCCTTCTGCGCCGGAGCGGACATGTCCGCGGCCAGCGTCGACAAGACCGGGCTGCAGTACTGGGCCGACAAGGATCCCAACGGCTTCGGCGGACTCAGCCTTCGGCGCAGCCTGGACACCCCGATCATCGCCCGGGTCAATGGCTACGCTCTGGGCGGTGGCATGGAGATGGTGCTGGGAGCCGACATTGTGGTGGCCGCTGAATCGGCCCAGTTCGCCCTCCCGGAACCACGGGTGGGCAGGCTGGCACTCGATGGCGGGATCCCGCGGCTGGTGCGACGGATCCCCTATACGCAGGCCATGGGCATGCTGGTGACCGGACGTCGCGTCCCGGCGGCAGAGCTGGCCGGTTTTGGCCTGGTCAACCAAGTAGTCCCAGACCAGGACCTGGACCAGGCCGTGGAAGGCTGGGTCGAGCAGATCCTGCAATGCGCACCTACCTCGGTGCGGGCCGTCAAGCAGATGGTGAACCGCACGGCGCACCTGAGTGCCGCGCAAGCTCGCGACGCCGCGCTACCGGCGTTGATGGCCTCATTGCAATCGGCCGAGCAGGATGAGGGCGTCAACGCCTTCCGGGAAAAGCGGTTGCCAGCCTGGGCGGAACCGCAGTGACGCCATCGCAGACCGCGCCGTTGTCGCGCGGGGTGTGGGCAGTGGTGGCAACCCCATTCACCCCCAGCCAGGACGTCGACCCGCACAGCTTGGCCCGGCTGGTTCAGCACTACACCGCTATCGGGGTGACCGGGCTGACGGTCCTGGGGGTCTTCGGTGAAGCTAGTTCACTCACCCAGGATGAGCGAACCTTGGTGCTGCGCACGGCGGCCGAGCACTCCCCGCTTCCGATCGTGGCTGGGGTGACCGCCGCGGCCACCGCTCCGGCAATCGAGGAGATCGAGGTCATCACCAAGGCCGTCGGTGAGCGGGCCCGGGCCGCCATGGTGCAGGTGAACTCCGCCAACCCTGACGTCGTCTGCGGCCACCTGCACGCCATCCATGCAGCCACGGGCGCCGCGATCGTGCTCCAGGACTACCCGGTCGCCAGCGGTGTCAGCATCAGCACGGACAATCTGATCCAGGTGGTCAATGACTGCCCGTTCATTTGCGCGGTCAAGGCCGAAGCACCTCCGACGGCTGCGGCCATTGCCGCTATTGCGGCAGCGACACCGGCATCGGTTTTCGGGGGCTTGGGCGGGCAAAGCCTGCTCGATGAACTTGCCGCAGGATCGGCAGGGGCGATGACCGGTTTCTCATTTCCAGAAGCCCTCGTGGCCTGCGTGAGCTCCTGGCTGGCAGGCGAGGGCGAGGGCGCCCGGGCAGCCTTGACCCCGTTCCTGCCATTGATCAACTTCGAACAACAGCCACGGATTGCGCTGGCGCTACGCAAGGACCTGTTTGCCCGGCGTGGCCTCTTCGCCGAGCGCATCGTCCGCGCCCCGGGTCAACCATTCCCGGCGCAGCTAGAACACCTTGCCGCCGAGCATCTGGCGCGCGCCACCGCCCTGCTACCCACTCTCGGAGCATGAAGCAATGGACCTAGGACTACAAGGCAAGACCGCCCTCGTGGCCGCTTCCACGGCTGGGTTGGGCCGCGCGGTTGCGCAATCGCTGGGCCAGGAGGGCGCCAACGTCGTCCTCACTGGGCGACGCGGCGATCAGGCCCGTGCGATCGCCGCCGAACTACCTGCCGCCATCGGGGTGGAGTGCGATCTCCTCGATCCCAGCTCCCGCGCCGCCATGCTGACCACCGCCCAACAGGCTTTTGGCGGCATCGACATCCTGGTGCTCAATGGGCCGGGCCCCCAACCTGGTACGGCCGCCGACCTGGATAGCAGCAGCGCCCAGGCTGGCCTCCAGGCCCTCCTGATGCCCGGCCTCGAGCTTATCAACGCCACCTTGGCGGGTATGCGGGAACGGGGTTGGGGCCGGATCCTGGCTATCGGTTCCAGCGGCATTGCGGCGCCCCTGCCCAACCTTGCCGCCTCAAATCTGGGCCGTTCCGCCCTAGCTGGCTACCTCAAGACACTCGCTGCCGAGGTGGCTGCCGATGGTGTCACGGTCAATCTCCTGCTACCCGGCAGGATCGCTACCGACCGAGTGGCAGCCCTCGACGCCGCAGCAGCCCAGCGAGAGGGCAGTGACGTCGAAACGGTACAGCGCCGATCCGAAGCCAGCATCCCGGTGGGCCGCTACGGCGATCCGGCAGAATTTGGTGCTGCTGGCGCTTTCCTGTGTAGCTCCCAGGCCTCCTACATCACCGGCGTCGCGCTGCGATGCGATGGTGGACTCATTCGTACCCTCTGATTCGGAAGTTAGGACACCATGACCACCCCTGCCGTAGCCAAGCACCTGATCGATGGCCAGTTCGTTGGTCAGGCCAGCCTCGAGCGCAACAATCCGGCGCATCCGAACTCGGTAGTGGCACTCTCACCAGAAGGCAGCAGCGACGATGCGGCAGCCGCCATCTGTGCGGCGGAGCAGGCGCAGCCGGCCTGGGCTGCACTACCGGCACCGGCCCGAGGCGCGATCCTGGCCAAGGCCGCCGAGTTGCTGCGCGAGCGCACCAGCGTCATCGCCGCGGATCTGGTTCGGGAGGAAGGCAAGACCGTTGCCGAGGCCACCGGCGAGGTTGGGCGCGCTATCGGCGTGCTGCAGTTCTTCGGTTCACTCGGCTGGGCCCAGACCGGGAGCGTGTATGCCAGCGCCATCCCCGGCACCACCGTGACCACCCGCCGGGAACCTATCGGTGTGGTCGGCCTGATCACCCCGTGGAACTTCCCCATCGCTATTCCAGCCTGGAAAGCCGCGCCGGCACTGATCAGTGGCAACGCCGTGGTTCTCAAGCCTGCCGAATTGACCCCGCTGTCAGCGATCCATCTGGCAACGGCGCTCCAGGACGCCGGATTGCCTGCGGGCGTCTTCAACGTGGTTCACGGCCGTGGCGACGTGGTCGGCGCGAGCATCGCCCAGGATCACCGCATCGGCGCCCTCTCGTTCACTGGTTCAACGGCCGTTGGCCTGAGGCTGGAACAGACCATGGCCAAGCGGCGGGCCCGGGCACAGCTAGAGATGGGCGGTAAGAACGGGGTGCTGGTCGTCGACGACGCCGACCCCCAGCGCGCAGCCAAGGTCGTGGCTGCAGGCGCGTTCGCACTCACCGGTCAAGCCTGCACCGCCACCTCACGGGTCTATGTGACTCCCGGGATCAAGGATGCGTTCCTACGCGAACTCGCCGCGGCCGCATCCCGATACGTTCCCGGGGACGGACTGGACCCGGACACCACGATGGGGCCGGTGGTCTCGACGGCGCAGTTGAGCAAAGATATCCAGGCTGTCACCCAGGCCAAGCAGGACGGCGGCGAGTTGCTGACCGGATCGGATCAGGCCGATGGCCAGCGCTTCTCTGCGGTGGTCGCGACCGGGATTGAGCATTCCTCTCCGCTAGCGACACAGGAGATCTTCGGCCCCATCGTCGCCGTGGTGGACGTGGCCGACTACGAGCAAGGATTGGCCAATCTCAACGACTCCAGCTATGGACTGACCGCTGGGATCTGCACCACCAGCCTGACATACGCCTCGGATTTCTCCGATCGGGTTCAAGCTGGCGTGGTCAAGGTCAACCGGCCCACCTCCGGACTCGACCTGCATGTGCCGTTCGGTGGCATCAAGGAATCGTCGTCCAATACCTTCCGGGAGCAAGGGCATACGGCGACCCAGTTCTATACCTGGGAAAAGACCACCTACACCGGCGCGGAGTAGCTACCGCAGGCCGGTTGGTCGCTGCAACGCAAGTTCGATCAGCTCGGTGATGAGGTCGGAGTACGTCCAGCCCTGCTGCTGCCACAGCATCGGATACATCGAGTAGGGCGTGAACCCGGGCATGGTGTTGATTTCGTTGACGAGGACCTCACCATCGGTGGTGTAGAAGAAGTCGACTCGGGCTAGGCCCTCGCAATCGAGCGCCTCGAAGGTGGCGATGGCGAGCGCGCGCATCCGTTCTAGCACGGGCCCGGGCACATCCGCGGGCACCCGGATATCCAGGTGCTCGGAATCGAAGTACTTGGCTTGGTAGTCGTAGAACTCGTAGTCGCTACCCACCACGATCTCCCCGACGCCACTGGCTCGTGTGGCCGCACCTGCCCGACCGCCCAGCACCGCGCATTCAATCTCGCGACCGCTGATGCCGGCTTCCACGATCACCTTGGGATCGTGCTCGTGAGCTGTGGCCATGGCGGCGTCGAGCTGTGCGAGGTCGTCCACGCGGGTAATTCCCATCGAAGATCCGGCTCGGGCGGGTTTGACGAACACCGGCAGGCCCAACGCGCCAATCCGGTCACGGATACCCCCATCATGGTGCCATTGCCTGGCCGTGACCGTGACGTAGTCACCAATGGGTATGCCCGCACCCGCGAGGGCCACCTTCATATGATGCTTGTCCATGCCTGCCGCGGAGGCGAATACCCCGGAGCCCGCGTACGCAAGACCCGCCAATTCCAGCAGACCTTGAATCGTGCCGTCTTCCCCGAAGGGTCCGTGCAGCAGTGGGAGCACCACGTCGACCGGCAATGCGGTCTGCGCGGCTGGGTTTGCTGGGTCGGCGGTGATCCGCAGCGGGTCGGCAGCACCCATCGCGATACTCAGCGCGATGCCATCGTCCTCGACCACCTCGGGCAACTGTCCGGATGTGATGGTCCACCGCTGTGGATCATCGCTGACCAGCAACCACTGGCCGGTCTTGGTGATGCCCACCGGCACCACCTGGAACCGATCGCGATCGATAGCGGTCAGCACTCCGGCAGCGGTGGCGCAGCTGATGGTGTGCTCAGAACTTGTGCCGCCAAACACCACGGCTACTCGGATAGTCATCGCCGCTCAGGCTAGCGGGTCTGGGCAGCGTAGGATCGCCGTCGAGCGTGAGACCGACGCGCCGGTTTGCCCACGGCCATGGAAGGCTGCAAGTGGAACTGCCTGCTGTGCTGCACGCCACACATGCCCAGTTCTTGGCCGAACGTCACCGGGATGCTGATGAGGATGTGCACTTCACCCGCGACGTCGCCGCCGCAGTCATCAGCGCGCTCACCCAACCCGATGAGGTGGTCTTCGACCCGTTCGCAGGATTTGGCACCACCCTGAGCGTGGCCCAGCAGCTGCGGCGGGTGGGCGTCGGCTTGGAACTGCTGCCCGATCGCGTCGCCACCGTGCGCACCCGGGTACCAGCGGCCAGCATCGGCTGCGGCGACGCCCGCCAGTTGGACCGGTTGGTCCACGAGCAGGTGTTGCCGATTGCGGCCCAGGAGGTGACGTTGTGCCTGACCTCTCCCCCGTACATGACCCGCAATCAGCATCCGGCCAATCCGCTCACCGGCTATCGCACCTCCGACGGCGACTACGCCAAGTACCTGACCGCGTTGCAGCAGATCACCCAGCAAGTACGGACATTGCTGCGCCCAGGCGGGTATCTGGTGATGAATGTTGCCGACATTCGCTATCTGGGTGTCGATACCCCCCTGATCGCCGATGTCCGTCAGGCACTGGAGTCAACGATGGCACTGGTGGCGCAGATCCCGATTCTGTGGGACCGGCTACCGCACGATCTAACCTCCGACGCCCTGTTGGTGTGGCAACACTGAATCACGCAGCAGCAGCCGTAGGCTGGAAACCCCCTGCGAAGGAGTTTTCATGCGCATCGTTGCCCGGACCAGCATCGTCACTACGATCGCTGTCCTCGCCTTGACGGCGTGCACATCCCCTGCTGAGCCAGAACCATCACCGGCCAGCACAACTACCTCCGAACCCGCGCCGGAGCCGACCACCGACCCCAGCGCTAGCCAGACCTCCACCGAGCCGGAGCCGACCACCTCACCCGAGCCCGAGTTCGGAGGAACCGACCCGCTGGTTGGGGAACCGGCCGGCGAAGCAGATCTGGTGCTCATCGATGTCACGGTGACCGAACACGTCGGATACGACCAACTGGTGCTGGAATTCACCGGTACCGGTGTGCCGGGCTTCACCGTCCAGTACCTCGATCAGGCCATCAGCGACGGCTCCGGCGACATCATCGCGCTCGATGGGGATGCCATCTTGGATGTGGTGGCCACCAACACCACCTATCCACCCTCGCAAGAGGCCTACTATTCGGGGCCGCGCCAGTTCGACCCGGAGGACGGCGAAACCGTTGACGAGGTCTACGTCGATGGGGTGTTCGAGGGCAATACCCACCTCATGCTCGGCATCGATGACGGCGCACGACCATTCCGGGTGCTGACCCAGACCGACCCGGCACGACTAGTCGTGCACATCCAGTCCCTGCTGGACTGATCGGGCTAAGAACCCGCGTCGACGGTTTCGAAGGCGGCGCCCAATGCCGCCAGCTTTCCGGCAAAGTTCTCGTAGCCACGGTTGATGAGTTCGATACCGCTCACCTTGGAGGTTCCCTCCGCGGCCAGGGCAGCGATGAGGTGACTGAACCCACCGCGCAGGTCCGGGACCACGATGTCAGCCGCCCGCAACGGCGTGGGCCCGGAGATGATGGCTGAGTGGAAGAAGTTTCGCTGCCCGAATCGGCAGTCCAGACCTCCCAGGCACTCCCGATAGACCTGGATGGTTGCCCCCATCTTGCGGAGCGCCTTGGTAAACCCAAACCGGTTCTCATAGACCGTCTCATGCACGATGGACAGCCCGGAGGCCTGCGTCAGCGCTACCACCAATGGCTGCTGCCAGTCGGTCATGAACCCTGGATGCACATCGGTTTCCAACGCGATGGCATGCAGGTCGGTGCCTGGATGGCGGAACCGGATACCCTCATCGTCGATGTCGAAGGCCCCGCCCACCTTGCGGTAGGTGTTGAGGAAGGTGACCATGTCTGCCTGCCGGGCTCCACGTACATAGATGTCACCTCGGGTGGCCAACGCCGCTGACGCCCAGGACGCTGCTTCGATCCGATCCGGTAACGCCGAGAACGAGTAGCCAGCGAGTTTGTCCACCCCTTCAACCCGGATGACCCGGTCGGTATCGACACTGATGATCGCGCCCATGCGTTGCAGCAGTGCCACCAGGTCCATGATCTCGGGTTCGGTGGCCGCATTGCGCAACTCCGTCTTGCCCTGGGCACGCACCGCCGTCAACAGCAGTTGCTCGGTCGCTCCCACACTTGGATACGGCAAGGACACCTGCGTGCCCACCAATCCCCGGGGGGCGGTGATGGAGATTCCGGATTCCAGCTTGTCGACGTTGGCGCCGAACTGTCGCAGGATGTTCAGGTGGTAGTCGATGGGGCGATCACCGATATGACAGCCACCCAGATCCGGAATGAAGGCCTCACCCAAGCGGTGCACCAACGGCCCACACAGCAGGATCGGGATCCGGGAGGATCCGGCGTGCGCATCGATATCGGCCCGGTGTGCTGACTCCACGTTGCGCGGGTCCATCTCCACGACGCCGTCGGTGCGGTCCCAACCCACACTGACCCCGTGCAACCGCAGGATGTCGGAAACAACCTGCACATCCTTGATCTGCGGGACGTTGCGCAACTGGCTGGGGCCTTCACCCAGCACTGCGGCCACCATCGCCTTGGACACGAAATTCTTCGCGCCACGGACGGTGACGTCACCGGTCAGCGGTGTCCCGCCATGCACGCGCAACTCGCTCATTGGACCCTTTCATCGGTACTGGTTCTGCCTGCAATAGCCGAACCCAGGCACAGCCTACGTTCTATGGTGGCTAGGTGCCCAAGATCACCGATCATCGCCGGGCGCAACGGCGTGAGCAAATCCTGACCGCAGCTATGGCCTGCGTCGCCCAGGAGGGCTTTCATCGCACCACAATGGCAGATGTGATCACGGCCAGCGGGCTCTCTGCTGGTGCGGTCTACGGCTACTTCACCAGTAAGGAAGATCTCATTCTGGCGCTGGCTGACCGGGCGATCAGCAGCATCGAACCGGTGCTGGCCCAGTTGCTACACCAGGATCAGCTGCCCACCATCGCAGAAGCGGTGCAGAAGATCACCGAGCATGTGCTGGAGCTTTCTGTCGCCGGAACCGATCTGGCTCCGGTGGCTATCGCTGCCTGGGCGGAGGCAGCTCGCAACGAGCAGGTCCGCGATGCCGTGGCGCAGCGGCTGCACACCATGCGCGTGCACCTGACCGAGCTGGCCCGGGAACTACAGCGCCGCGGCAGACTTTCGCCGGAGGTCGATGCCGAAGCGGTGGGCCAGGCCGCAGCAGGGATGCTTCCGGGGTTCCTGCTGCAGCAGCTGATCTTTGGCGATGTCGAGCCCGCTCGGTACGCCGCCGGACTCGCGGCGATATCCGGGATCGACTGAACCGGCCAGTTGATGCCGGACCCGTCTTAATTCAGCGGTGCGTCCGCGTGCGTGGGCATGCCGACCGGCCGGGCCGCAGTGATCGGGACCGGGGGCAGGTGCTTGGCGGGCAGGGTCGCGGGCTTGTAGTTGGGCCGTGAAGCTTCGAAGTCAGCGATGTCTGCTTCGTGTTCCAGGGTCAGGCCGATGTCGTCCAGGCCTTCCATCAAGCGCCAACGGGTGTAGTCATCGATCTGGAAGCTGGCGACCACGTCACCGCAGGCAACCGTGCGTGAATCCAGGTCGACGGTGACCTCGGTGCCTGGTTCGGATTCCAGCACCTTCCAGATCAGCTCAATGTCCTCCTGCGCCACCTGCGCTGCCAGCAGGCCCTGCTTGCCGGAATTCCCACGGAAGATGTCGGCGAACCGAGAGGCCAGGACCACGCGGAAGCCGTAGTCTTTCAGCGCCCAGACGGCGTGTTCACGCGAAGATCCCGTGCCGAAGTCCGGCCCAGCCACCAGCACGGTACCGCTGCGGTAGGCATCCTGGTTGAGGACGAACTCCGGGTCGCTGCGCCAGGCTGAGAACAGTGCGTCTTCAAAACCGGTGCGGGTGACGCGCTTGAGGTAGACGGCGGGGATGATTTGGTCGGTGTCCACATTGCTGCGGCGCAACGGTACGCCGACGCCGGTGTGGGTGGTGAACTTCTCCATGATGTTTTCTCCTTGCAGTCGCGCTCAGGCGTCGACCATGGATAGATCGGACGGTGAGGACAGCGTGCCCCGGATAGCGGTGGCAGCAGCCACCAGCGGGGAGACCAAGTGGGTACGGCCACCCTTTCCTTGCCGTCCTTCGAAGTTGCGGTTGGAGGTGGAAGCCGAACGCTCGCCCGGCTTGAGCTGATCAGGATTCATGCCCAGGCACATCGAGCAACCGGCATTGCGCCACTCGGCTCCGAAGGCCAGGAAGATCTGATCCAGTCCCTCCGCTTCGGCTTGTAGGCGGACCCGGGCTGACCCGGGCACCACGAGCACCCGCACGCTTTCGGCCTTGGTACGGCCAGTGATGATGTCAGCCACGGCGCGCAGGTCCTCGATGCGGCCATTGGTGCAGGAGCCGATGAAGACGGTGTCGACCGCGATATCACGCAACGGGGTGCCCGCGGTCAGGCCCATGTATTCCAGCGCCCGCTGCGCCGCGACCCGTTCGTTCTCGTCGGCGATCTCTTCCGGCACCGGCACCGAGGCCGATAGCGGCAGGCCCTGCCCGGGGTTGGTGCCCCAGGTGACGAACGGTTCGAGTTCATCGGCGTTGAGGGTGACTTCAGCATCGAAGGTGGCGTCGTCGTCGCTGCGCAGCGATCGCCAATGGGCCAGGGCCGCGTCCCAGTCGGCACCCTCGGGAGCGTGCGGGCGGCCTTTGAGGTAGGCGAAGGTGGTCTCATCTGGTGCGATCATGCCGGCCCGCGCACCCGCTTCGATACTCATGTTGCAGATGGTCATGCGCGCTTCCATCGACAGCGCCGAAATAGCCTCGCCACGGTATTCCAGCACGTAACCCTGCCCGCCACCAGTGCCGATCTTGGCAATCACGGCAAGAATGATGTCCTTGGCTGTGGTGCCTTCCCGCAGGGTGCCATTGACGGTGATCGCCATGGTCTTGAACGGCGCCAGGGGCAGGGTCTGGGTGGCGAGGACATGCTCGACCTCAGAGGTTCCGATGCCGAAGGCCAGCGCCCCGAAAGCGCCGTGGGTGGAGGTGTGCGAGTCACCGCAGACCACGGTCATTCCCGGCTGCGTCAGCCCGAGCTGTGGTCCGACTACGTGCACGATGCCCTGGTCGGCATCGCCCAGGGAGTGGATGCGGACGCCGAACTCTTGCGCGTTGTTGCGCAGGGTGTCGATCTGGGTGCGGGAGGTCTTGTCCGCGATGGGCAGGTCGATATCCAGCGTCGGTGTGTTGTGGTCCTCGGTCGCCAGTGTCAGATCAGGTCGGCGCACCGGGCGCCCGGCTAGCCGCAATCCTTCGAATGCCTGCGGGCTGGTGACCTCGTGAACCAGGTGCAGGTCGATGTAGAGCAGGTCGGGCGCACCATCGCTACCGCGACGCACCACATGTTCGGACCAGACCTTCTCCGCTAACGTGCCTGCCATGGCTCCGACCACCTTTCGTTTCTCCGACAGCGACGGGTTGTCGCCTTCAGTGTGAGAGGGTTGTCGCAACAAGGGACTTGCGTCTCACCCTCCGAGACGGCAATATCGTTCTATGGACAACTCTAGCGGAGTCGGCGTCCTGGACAAGGCGGCAACTGTCCTCGGTGCCTTGGAAGCCGGCCCAGCCACGCTCGCACAACTGGTCGCTATCACCCATCTTGCCCGCCCAACGGCTCATCGGCTAGCCGTAGCGCTGGAACATCATCGGCTGGTTTCGCGCGACATGCAGGGTCGGTTCGTGCTCGGACCCCGGCTGGGAGAACTGGCAGCAGCCGCCGGCGAGGACCGGCTGCTGGCCGCAGCAGGCCCGGTACTGGGCGCGCTGCGCGACCACACGGGCGAGAGCGCGCAGCTATACCGGCGCCAGGGCGAGCAACGAATCTGCGTCGCCGCAGCCGAAAAGCAGATGGGCCTACGCGATTCCATTCCGGTGGGCGCGACCTTGACCATGGCGGCAGGCTCGGCGGCCCAGATTCTGCTGGCATGGGAAGAGCCGGATCGGCTCCACCGCGGCCTCCAGGGTGCCAAGTTCAATGCCACCGCCCTCTCGGGCGTGCGGCGCCGGGGTTGGGCCCAGAGCGTTAGTGAACGCGAGATCGGCGTCGCCTCAGTCAGCGCAGCGGTTCGCGGACCAAGCGGCAGGATCATCGCAGCCGTCTCGGTCTCGGGACCGGTGGAGCGCATGAGCCGACAGCCTGGGCGCCTGCACGCGGCTTCGGTGGTCGCGGCCGCCAACCGGCTCAGCGACGTGCTGCGCCGGGCTGAGGACAGCTAACCGATATGCAGAAACCCCCCGGGATCTCCCGGGGGGTTTTGGCTTGTAGCCCCGACCGGATTCGAACCGGCGCTACCGCCTTGAGAGGGCGGCGTCCTAGGCCACTAGACGACGGGGCCGGGCAACGGTTGGAAAGCATAGCCGACGATGGGGTCACCATTAACCACACGCTGGCCGGCAGGCGTGGTTCACAACGATCGAAGTGGGGTCGTCTACTCTGCTGATTGACTCCACCGAGGTTGGCGAGGAGGTGAGGTGGTGGTCAGCATGAAAGATGTGGCGGCGGCCGCCGGAGTTTCACACGGCACGGTCTCACACGTACTCAATCATCCCGAACGGGTCTCGCCAGCCAGGCTGCAACGGGTCCGCGAGGCGATGGAGCAGCTCGGTTTCGTCCGCAACGAATCCGCCCGACAACTGCGGGCCGGGCGCTCGACCACCCTCGGGCTACTACTGATCGATAGTTGGAGCCCGTTCTTCAACCAGATGACCGAGGGGTTTGAGGAGGCCGTCATCCCGCTGGGCTGGAATGTCATCGTGGCCCACAGCGCGCTGAATTCAGAGCGGGAGGCCCGCAATCTCGATTCGTTCGAGGAGCGTCGACACGCGGGAAATCTGATCATGCCGCTGAATCTAGCGTCTCTGGCCCGGCTGGAGCGGATGCGCGAGCGTGGCACCGGCTGCGTGCTCGTCGATCAGGACGCCTGGGGCCACCCGATTCCCTCGGTGGCAGTCAACGACCGGGGCGGGGGCAGGTCCGTGGGCCGCCACCTCAACGCCATCGGCCGCCATCGAATCCTGTTCGTGGGCAATCCGGCGATGCTGTCCCACTCTGCGCAACGGCTCCAGGGACTGCGCGATGGCGTATCCGCGGACTCCTCGATATCGGTCTTTGAGGTCAGGAAGCTCGAGTTGGAGTACGGCCTCATCGCCGGTGAACACATCCTGGCCATGGCCCCTGCGCAGCGCCCCGAGGCAGTTTTCTGCGCCAACGACCTTCTGGGCCTGGGCGTGATGCAGCGCCTGAACACCGGAGGTGTTGCTGTGCCCACACAGATCGCCGTCGTGGGCTACGACGACATTGGATTCGCTGCCCACACCTCCACGCCGCTGACCAGCGTACGCCAGCCGGCCTACGCGATTGGCCAGCAGGCAGGAAAGATGCTGGCGGCCGATATCGACAGCGACCAGAGCGGCCCGATCGAACACGTGGTATTTGAGCCAGAGTTGATCATCCGCTCATCGACGGTGCCATAGTGGCTCTTCGGAATTGGGCGGGGTCTCGGCTATTGGACGATGTATCGCGGGATCCACCAGTGGGTTTGCCGTAGCGCAGGGCTCGGCCGTCTTTCCTGCCCCGGTTGTGATTGGGAGCCCAAGTCGTGATTGGTCATGAGCGGCCTTCCCCGTCCAAGTCGTGATTGGGAGCCCAAGTCGTGATGCGCGAATCACGACTACGCCACCCAATCACGACTTCGAGCCCGACCGGCAGATCGACAACTGCACGACCGGGCGCTCCTTGACCCGGGCCCGGTTCCCGCAGGCCAGACACCACGGATCGGTCACGACCTGCTCAATCACCAACTCCA
>JBKEBC010000088.1:0-45731 GCA_047972965.1 Beutenbergiaceae bacterium
CCCAATACCTTCCACTTCGAGATGCCGAACTGGCGAGCGACGTCGCGAGTCGTCGATCCAGCGACGTAGGCAGTCACCGCCTCCCCACGGGCCTGCTCGCTGAGTCGGACATCGACACGATGAGCTCCACCTCGGGGGGAAGTGCCGAACGCTGACACTTCCCCTGTTTTCTTTGCCTCGGCGAGGTCCCCGTGGGTGATCTCTGCGCCGTCGATGACGAACCACGACGCGATGGTGAGTGCCCCAGCCCCGACGAAGATTTTGTCGACGAAGTAGTCAAACAGCAGGCCCCTGGTCTCGGGGTGTCCATCGTGGCGTGTGCGAAGCGCTGGTACAACGCCCCGATGGAGGCCTCGCCCTCGAACAGCGTGGCTTTGACTCGCGCGGCCTGGATCGCGGCGTCCAGGTTGTTCTCCTGCTCGTGGTGAGCCGCCGATAGTCTCTGCCGCAGGTGAGCCATCCTCGTCCCTGTCCGCCGAGTACCACCTGCCTGAGGCCGCCCGCTTTCGTCGAGTTCGAAGGGTGACGCCAAAACCGTGGCTGGTGGGGTTCGGTTTTGGCGTAGACCTTCGAACTCGGGGGTTGGGGGTGTGGGGTTGGGGTGGGGCTGGGCCGCCGCCTTGGGTGGGGCGGCGCGAGCCCAAGGTCTAGCTCGTCCTTGATGATGCATCGATAGTGGTAACGACCATCATTGGCGTTCGTATGACCTCCGATCGGTCGCACGCTCAAAACAGTGGCGAATTTGCCTGTGCCCGCTCCCGCTAGTCTCACGCTATGCCCACCGCACTGATCACCGGCGGCACGTCCGGCATCGGTGCTGCATTCGCCGTCGAGCTGGCCGCCGCAGGCTATGACCTGGTTCTGGTTGCCCGAGATCCGGATCGGTTAGCCAGCACCCGAGCCGAGCTCATTGAACGATTCGGCATCCAGGTGGAGACGATTGCTGCTGATCTAGGAGATCGTGACCAGCTACGCGGCGTCCTCGAGCGTTTGCAGAGTTCAACCCTTCCGGTGGACATGTTGGTCAACAACGCAGGATTCGGCGTGCGTTCAGACTTGCTCGACCCAGACCTGAGCGCGGTCACTGAGGCCATGCAGGTGATGTGTCTGGCCGTCTTTGCCTTGGGGGGAGCGGCTGGACGGTCAATGCGCGAGCGGGGCAGCGGAACGATCGTCAATGTCTCATCATTGGCAGGCTGGATCAATCGCGGAACCTACTCGGCGATCAAGTCCTGGGTTCGTGTGTACTCCCAGTCCCTCGGCAACGACCTGCACGGCACCGGGGTCAACGTCACCGCTCTGTGTCCGGGCTGGGTGCGCACCGAGTTCCATCGCCGGGCCGGAATTCGTACCAGCTCGATCCCGGACTGGTATTGGGTGTCGGCCGCACGAGTGGCCAAGCGGGGGCTAGCCGATGCCCGGCGCGGCCGGACGGTCAGTATTGCGGCACGGCGGTGGCGCCTGACACAGATCCTGCTTCAGCTTGCGCCGCGGGGCGTTGTTGACGCGGTCTCCAGAGCCCTGGCCAGCACCCGCAAGTAGCTATCGTCAACCTCAGGTGCTGGGTGGGAGCAGTTGTGCCAGCTGTTCCAGGATCACCGTTGGCTGCTGTGCTGCCGGCAGCGCCTGAGCCTCCTCCAACGTGGAGTCGCCGGTGAGCACGAGTGCTGCACCCATTCCGGCCTGCAGACCCATCGCAATATCGGTCGCCAACCGGTCTCCCACCATGACAGCCTGCTGAACTGGCAGTTGTAGATCGGCCATGACGATCTCCAGCAGAAGTGCGGAAGGTTTGCCAAAGGTGCGTTCACAGCTCACCTGGGTGCACGCCTCGATGGCCGCCACGATCGCTGCAGCATCGGGCTCACCCCGGCCGCCGGGGAATGGGCAGTAGCGGTCCGGGTTGGTTGACATCAGCACGGCGCGTTGGTGGAACCGCAGCGCATCGAAAGCGATCTGCAGCTTCTGATAGGTGAAGCTGCGGTCATAGCTGGCGAGCACGATGTCGATCTCGGCTGGATCGTTGCTCATGGCGATGCCGGCATCGGCCAGTGCCTGGATGAGCGGTTCCTGCCCGATCGGGTACACCACGGCATCTGCACGGTGTTGCCTGAGCCAGTGTGTGGTGGAGACCAGGGTGTTGAATACTTCGCCGGGATGAACTTCGATACCGAGCCTGGTGAGCTTGTCCAGGTAGTCGGCGGGGTGTTTGGTGGGATTGTTCGACAGAAACCGAATCGGGATACCGCGGCGTCGGATCCGCTGCAATGACTCTGCGACGGTAGGCAGCACCTGCTCGCCTAAGTAGATGGTGCCGTCGAGGTCGAACAGGTAGGCGCCGTACCAGTCCGGCTTTTGTCCAGGGTTGAGGGTGGTGGAACTTGTCACAGCTTGGTTCTCCTGTTGGCGTGACAGTGGCCGACCACCAGATCGTGATGGTCGGCCACTGTCGTCGTTGATCGGCCGCGCTAGGCGGACGCTACTTGAGTTCAGCCTCGGCCTCTTCCAATGCGGAGAGCTCCTCCTCGGCGCTGCGATCGCCCACACGCTTGCTGCTGATGGCGTAGTAGTAGACCAGGAACAGTCCAATGACCACGGCGCCGACAACAAACGCAATCGGGTAGGCAACCAACGATGCCGGGATAAGAACGAACGCGATGACCAGGCTGAGCCACATGAGCACTTCGCCACCTGGGACTCGGTAAGGCCGGTTCATCTCTGGACGCCGACGCCGTAGCACGATCGCGGCGATCATCATCAGCATGTACGAGACGGCGGCTACCAGAACCGACAGGGTGATCAGCACCGGGATCGCATCGGCGAGGATGGTGTCCCCGATGATGCAGAAGGCGTAGCCGATGAGGCCAGGAACAACCAGGCCCCAGGTGGGGACATTGCGGCCGTTGAGCACCGAGAGCCAGGCTGGCAGGTAGCCGGCCCGGGACAGGGCGAATATCTGACGCGAGTAGGCCAGCAGAATCGCGTGGAACGAGGCGATCAGGGCGATCAGGCTGAAGATCGCGATGGTCGGAACGATCCAGCCCTGGTCACCCACCACGTTCTGCAACGCCGATGTGAGCGGTGCAGCCGAGTCTGGGAAGTCCGCGTCACCCACACCCGAAGCCACCGTCAACGTCATGACGCCGATGATCGCCAAGGTGATCCACGACCAGATGAGTGCCCGAGGCATGTCCTTGGCGGGGTTGCGGGTCTCCTCGGCGCTCATCGGCAAGCTCTCGATGGCGAAGAAGAACCATGCTGCTAGCGGTAGTGCCGCCCACAGTCCGGAGATGCCGTTGGGGAAGATGGCGCCATCGGAGTACTGGTTGAGGTTGGCAACCGAAACATCGGGCAGCCCGATTGCCGCGAAAACCAGCAAGCCAAGGACGGCCAACGCTGTGACGACAAACTCCACTTTCATCGAACCGGCTGCGCCACTGAGGTGCAGCACGATCGAGACGCCGTACATGATGGCGGCGCTGAGCAGGATCGGCACATTGGGGAACAGCACCTGAACGTAGGCACCGACGGTCAAGGCGACCGCGACCGGGGCGAACACGAATTCCAGCAATACGCTGACGCCCGCGATGTATCCCCAGACCTTGCCCAACGCGGTTCGTACATAGGCGTAGGCACCGCCGGAGTGGGGGATAGCCGCGCCGAGCTCACCGATAACCAGCGATAGCCCGAGGTACATCAGTCCCATGATGGCTAGTGCCACGAGGTAGCCCCAGTAGCCAGTGAAGCCTAGGCCAGCATTCCAGCCGTAGTAGTCACCGGAGACCACCGCACCGACGGCGATGCCCCATAGCAGCATCGGACCGGCGACCTTCTTCAAGTTCTTCTGTTGACCTGCCTGAGGCCCGGTTTCAGCTGACATCTCAACCTCCTTGTTGTCAGACGTCTAATGTATAGGCGATGGCAGGACTCTAGAGCCGTCGAGGTCGCTGACGCAATGTTCTCGGTCGAAAAAGATCGACGTCGGCTGTGCCTCTCGCTGTCACCTATCTCTATAAAGGGTTGAGATCAATGGGATCACGGGCTGTTTCGCCACCCTTCTGGGCTGGTGAGATATCCCGGTCGCCGACGGCGGAACTCGGCTCCCGAGCTACCTAGCGCGACGCCCGCGCTCACATTCTTCATCATCTGATGATTGTGGTCGACGGAGGTATCGGCCTATATTGGCCCAATCGTTAGACGTCTGATGTCTTAGGAGGACTCATGGACTTCATCTTCATGCTCACCCACAACGACCGTACGGTCGACAACGCCATCGAAGTGCTCGAAGCGACCAAGTCGACCGGGTTGAAGCACATCGGTTTCAAGGATGTGGGGGCGACCCCAGAACAACAGCGATCACTGTGCGATGCCGCTCATGCGGCAGGCATGGTGGTGTACCTCGAGGTCGTCTCGACCTCGGTTGAGGCGGAATTGGAGTCTGTCAAAGCTGGCCGGGCCGCCGGGGTTGACTGGATTCTTGGTGGGACCAATCCTGAGGCAGCGCTGCCTCTGTTGGCCGGTAGCGGTGTCAAGTACGCACCATTCCCCGGTCGCATCGAGGGCCATCCCTCCACGCTCAACGGGAGCGTCGCAGAGATCGCCGCTGATACAGCTCGACTGACGGCGATGGATGGCGTCGACGGCGTTGACCTGCTGGCCTATCGACACACCAGTGAGGACCCCATCGAGGTCACCAAGGCGGTGGTCGCGGCCAGTTCCGGCCCGGTGATCGCTGCTGGGTCCGTTGTGCGGGCAGATCAGGTGAGCGCCTTGGCCGGTGCTGGTGCGATCGCCTACACCATCGGTGGGGCAATTTTCGACGGGCAGGTCCCCGGCGACGATATTGCTTCCCGCGTGGCTACCGCGCTGGAGTGGGCTCGATCGGCCTAGGATGCAACAGACACTTGATCGTCGCCGGAGCGCCAGCAGGACAGCTCTGTCGTTCGCGGACCGGAATGGAGTAGATGTGGTCAGGTCACCGCTTGCCAAGGTGATCCGTGGCCAGATCCAAACCATGGTGGCGGAGGGGACTTATCCACCCGGATCCCAGCTACCGAGCGAACAAGAAATGGCTCGTCTCCTGCAGGTGAGCCGCAGCACGATTCGCGAGGCGTATCGAGACCTCGCGGAGTCCGGTGTGCTGCTGCGACGACAAGGCCTGGGAACCTATGTCAAAGGGATCCAAGACCGCCATTCCCTTGAATCAACGCTGAGCTACACCAAGATGATCGAGGACGCCGGGCATCGTCCGGGTGTGCGGGTGCTGTCCGAACAGACGCGCCTAGCACAGCCGAGCGAGATCGAGCAATTACGGCTCGATCCCGGCGACTTGGTCTGGGAGGTCATCCGGCTGCGCACAGCCGACGAGCGACCGATCATCTATTCCGCAGACCGGATTCCAGCTGAGTTTGTTCCGGTATCTCTGCGCAATCGACGGGTCCAATCGCTGTTCGGATTGCTCGCGGACCTTGGCTATGAGCCAAGTTCCGGTCGCGCTCAGTTGCGGCCAGTGCTGGCCGACGCTGCCGTCGCGCGACCACTGGAGGTTGAGGTTGGCGTGCCGTTGCTCTTCTTCGAGGAGACCGACACCCGAACCGATGGCACTCCGGTGATGATCTCAAGCGAGTGGCACGTCACCGATGTCTTGGAGTTCTGGCTCACCCGTCGCGCCGACAACTAGGCCCGCACCTTTAGCCCGCTAGCGCAACGATGCGTGGCGGGTAACTCAGCTATCCGACTAACTGGGAGTTCTCTCGTGAAATACGCCGTCGGCTGTGACGTTGGGTCGCAGTCTCTCAAAGCAGTTGTCCTCGCCTCCGATGGTCAGGTTCTGGCCAAAGCTGGCGAGCAATATTCCATGGCTCACCGTCACAGCGGCTGGGCTGAGCAGAGCCCCGATGACTACATCACGGCCATGGGCTCTGCCGTACGTGCGGCACTGGAGATGGCAGGGGTAGCAGGGTCGGACGTCTCCGTCCTGGGTCTGGCTAGTCAGGTGGATGGCGTCGTTCCTGTGGACGCGAGTCTGCAGCCGCTGCGTGAGGCGATCATGTGGTTGGACCGCCGTGCCGTGACTCAGGCCGAACAGCTACGTTCCGCGATCGGTGTCAGCGCAGCTTTCGACCGGACCGGTCTCAACATCGATGCCTCGCATACCGGCCCCAAGATCATGTGGCTGCGCGAGCACGAACCCGATGTTTTTGCAGCCGCCCACTCGATGCCGAGTGTTGGCGGTTTCCTGCTCGCGTGGATGACCGGCGAGCTGGCGCAAGATCACGCCAACGCATCCTCAACACTGTTCTACGACATCCGTGCTCGGGACTACTCCGATGAGATGTTGGCCGCGGCCAGGATCGACCGAGCTCTGATGCCTGCGGTACAGGAAGCTGACGAGGTTGTCGCGACGCTGCTTCCCCATGCCGCACAGGCGTTGGGCCTGAGCACCCAGTGCCAGGTGGTGGTCGGCACCGGCGATGAGCATGGGGCATGCGTGGGAGCCGGAGGGGTCACCGAGGACATCGTCATCGATATCGCCGGCACCGCTGAACCAGTGTGCGTGGGAAGCAATGCGCCCCTCATCGACGACACGATGCTGGTGGAGACCCATGCTCATGCCCTGCGCGGGCAGTACCTCATCGAAAATCCGGGATTCGTTTCGGGCGGGAACACCTTGTGGCTTGCTGATGTGCTGGGTTGCAGTCAGGCGGAGGTATTCGCGCTGGCCGAACAGTCGGTACCTGGTGCCCATGGGGTGCTGTTCATTCCGGCGCTTTCGGGGGCGATGGCTCCCCGGTGGAACGACCGCATGCGGGGCGCGTTCTACGGGCTGGGTATGAACCATGAGGCGGCAGACCTTGCCCGTGCGGTGGTGGAGGGCAATGCCTTTGCCTTCACCGATATTGAGCGCCGGATCCGTGACATGGGACTGGGGGGATCGATCAGGATCGTCGGCGGCGGTCGCCGTAGTGAGTTCTCCATGGTGACCAAAGCAACGCTTGCCAACTGCGTCATCGATCGAGTGAGCACCGAAGAGACCACGGCCGTCGGGGCAGCGATGGTTGCCGCCATCGGTGCCGGGATCTACCAGGACGTACCCGCATGCGTCAGCGAGGTTGTCAGCTTGGCGGAGGACCCCATTGAACCTGACCCCACCATCGCGCAGGCACTCGCGCAGGCCTACGGCAACTACCGCGAGCTATACGACGCACTGGAAACCACTTTCGCCCGAGGAGAAGAATGAACGAGGCATCGGCCGATCTGGCTGGACACGACTGGAACCAATACGCGGCGCTGGGCCGCGGACCGCAAGAGATCCTCATCGGCCCGGGTGTGCGCAGCGAACTGGTCCGGGTGGTGGCTGGACTGTCCGCGCAGCGAGTCGCGCTGCTGACCGATGGCTGCGCCATCGACAGCCCCGATGGTGACCTGAAGACCTGGGTGGCCCAGCAGCTGGCCACCTTGAACGTGGCGGTGGATCAGGTGAGGCTAGTGGCCGACGCCACGGCCGACGAAGAGACCGTCGAGCAGGCCAGGTCCGGATGCGAACGCGCTGACATCGTGGTGACGGTCGGTTCAGGAACAATCACGGATATCGGAAAGGTCGCCGCAGGCCCGAAGCCGCACGTGGTGCTGCAAACGGCCGCATCGGTCAATGGCTACTCCGACGATGAGAGCGTGTTGCTTCGAAAGGGTGTCAAGCGCACCACCCACTCGGCCTACCCGCACACGCTCATCGTTGATAGCGATGTGGTGGCGCTGGCTCCCGTCGAGCTGAATCGCAGCGGGCTGGGAGACATGATCTCCATGTTCACTGCCCCAGCGGACTGGTATCTGGCCAACCAGCTCACGCTCGGCACTGGGTGGGACAGCGATGTCGCGCTCCTTGCGCGTCGCCATGGAGACGCACTGCTGCGCTGGGCTGCCGGAATCGGATCTGCCGATCGGCAGGCGCTGGATGGCCTGAGCACACTGCTGACGCTCAGCGGCATTTCGATGGGGCTAGCGGGACAGACGGCACCCTCGTCCGGTATGGAGCACACGGTCTCGCACATGCTGGATATGGCTGCTCTCTCCGGAGGCATTGCGCACAATCTGCATGGGGCACAGGTGGGTGTGACCACGTTGTGGGCTTCGCTGCTGTGGCGGCGGGTCGTGGACCACCTGGATTCGACGCAGGCCGCCCAGCTCTCGATTCCAGATTTTGCCCAGGCACGCGACCAGGTGTTCGCCGCCTTCGCTGATGTCGATTCCACCGGGAGCGCCGCGCACGAATGCTGGGCCGATTACCAGGTCAAGCTGACCGCGATCCATGCGCCCGGGGTCATCAGCGCGTTTGAGCGGTTCCGCGCCGACTGGTCCCATCACCGCGCCGTCATCACCGGCTCTATGTTGCAGGATCCAAAGGCGATTGCCCGAGCGCTACGGGTTGCGGGTGCACCTCGGCGAAGTAGTGATCTGGTCGGTTCACAGGCCGAGATAGCTCAGTGGGCATTGAGCAACAACCACAGAATGCGTAGACGGTTTAACGTCTGCGATTTTGCCTTTCTGCTGGGACTGTGGAACGAGGACGTGGCTGCCGAGATCATTGCTGAAGCTGATTCGTTGGCTTAGCCACTTGCGGCCTATTTGCTGGCCGTACGAGGCATATAGCGATACATCACGCAACCTGCCCACCCGCAGGTCGGCAAATCTGAGACCTCAAAGGGCTCCCCTCACGTCGACAGTCGAGTTACCCTCGCTATGGGTGTGCTGGCCTTGGGTCAGCAATAGTTTCGAGGGGTGTAAGGGTTTGTGGATGTCTATTTGGTTTCTCGAATTCTGAGGCACGCAACGGATTCCTTCGTGGATTCGATTGGTGTCAAGGCTCAGAATTTCCTTGGCCCGCAATATGTGCCGCGCGTGCGCCTGGTCCTGCGTAGCGGCGCTATCGATACCGTGATCATCACGGCTAGGAACGCGCACAATCCCCGACCGGAGACCTACTTTGAGTTCGACGATGTCGTACACATTTTCTCCGGCCAAGTCGCCGATGAGCTCAGTCGTGCCCAGATCCGCAGCTACTTTCGTGATGATCTCACCGATCAGCGGCCCCTGCGGCGCTCACCAGGCGGGTTCTACAGCTACGCGAGCGTCCGCAAACGTGATGGCCACCTGTGGGCCAGCCAATCCGTGACCACCCTGGAGCCGGTGTACTACAGCCAATCGGACACAGGCGCACACGTGGGCAACCACCCGCTGCTGGTGCATATGGCGCAGCAGGGCTTTGCTGAACCACACCTCGATGAGGACTTCTACTTCCGGGCCGTCAGTGCCGGGGCCGCACTGGATAACTCAACCCCGTTCCGGGATTGCCATCGGCTCGGAGCAGAGGTCGGCCTGGTAGGGAGCAAGTCTGGCCTCGGGGTGCAAGTGGTGCAGGTGCCGCGGCCCGACATCGGAGAAGTATCCACGGGCTCACGCATCGCTCAGCTGAGGTCACTTCACCGGGCGCTGCGCGAGGCTGGTTCGGTTCTCGACCGGCTCCCAACCAGCACCCTGCTGCTGTCTGGTGGCAAAGACTCCCGCCTGCTGGCCGCCCTGGTCAAGCGTGAGGGATATGCGAGCACACCGGTGAATCAGAACCTGCCGCAAGAGGTCGAGGGTCAAGTCGCAGATGCGGTGGCCGCACGGTTGGGTTTTGCCGCGTGCTCTCGCGTGCCCTTCGGCTCGCTGTTGCGCAGAACGGGAATTGCGCAAGCCACCCGTCGCAGGGTGGCCTACTCCAGCGGTCTGCCCACGGTGGCCGCCCTTCAGTACGCCTCTCGCCCCGAGGGGCCGGTGCCAGGTGCGCCGTTGCTGATGGGACACGCCCACCTGCAAAGAGGTGGTCTCAATGCCATGATCCGCACGGCTGACCGCGCCATCAAGGCTGTCGGCTCTCGCATTGTCAATCCGCACCTGCTGCCGGAGTACACCCAAGCGAACCTGCGCCGGGCGCAGACGGTGGTGTCTGAGCACCTGGACTACCCGGGAGCCCGGATCCAGCGTGTTTCATTTCATGCCTACCTGCGCTACAGCGTGAACTATCAGTTGCAGTCGCTGTACGCCTATACCCGCAATTGGAATCCGCTGGTGACTCCACTCATCGATGAGCGCTTTGCTCTCGCGTGTGAGGCAATCGCCGATGCGCCGCCACCCTCAGGTGGGCGACCAAGCGGGATCGTCAACCTGGTTACCGAATGGCATCAGATGGCCCTCACTGCACTGCTGGCGCCGTCCCTTCTCACGATTCCACTCGCGGGAACCCGGTACAAATGTGACCGGAAGAACCGCCCGGGCTATCGTCGGCGGGATCCGGAGCAGATTCAGGCACGATCTATCTCACCTGAGGTCATTCGCAAGGGCTTCGATACCCGCCTGATGGATGAGTCATTGCGCGCTGAACTGTGGGAACAGATCGAGGCGACCCCGGTGGCGGACCTCGTTCGCCAGACCGGCCAACCCGACGTGGTCCGGTATCTGTCCGAGCCACATTCACCGCTGCCGGCCGGATACCACCCTGTCGCTCTCCACCAGTTCTGCTGGAACGTATACGGTCAGTCGGTCATTCTCGGAACGCCGTGGTGGAAGGAGCTTTCGTCCCAGTCGCGTTGACTCTCCTCGACCCGGCGCGGCTGACCTTGGCGTGGTGCGCCATGGCGTAGTTGCGCCATGAAAAGATATTCTCATCGGCGGTTCGCAGCCCTACGCTTCACATCGAAAGAAGTATGTCGCAGCGATCTGCAAGAACTGAGAATCTCCCCAATTTCACGGAGGTCGCCGGGCGTACAGAGTTTATTTGGCGTCGGTCGGGAGGCGCACATGGCTGGTTTTGTCCTGCCGAGATCTGCTTCGCGTCGTGGAGCAGATTCACATTCTGGGGTTCGGGAATCCACGCTGGAAAGTCCCACGACCCTCGCTGCGGTTACATGTGGCAGCAATCATCCGCAGATCGGGGCAGACCGCCCGTGGCTGGTGGTCCTCATCCCCGCCCACAACGAGGCCAATTCGATAGCCGCCACGCTCGAAGGTGTGCTGACTCAAGAACGAGCGGCCGATGAGGTCGTCGTGATCGCCAATGGCTGCTCGGATCGTACCGCGGATATATCGCGGCGATACCCGGTCTCGGTGCTGGACCTGCCAGCGTTGCCGCATCGAAAATCACAAGCGCTGAACACCGCATGGTTACAGCGCGCCCAAACAGCAGACATCGTGGTTTGTCTGGATGCGGACACCGTCATACCCCCCCACGCGCTCGCAGACTGGGAACAGCAGATCTTCAATGGGCCCGCCATCGGCGGAGTCTCCAGCAAGTTCACGATGCTCGCCCCAGATGCGTTGTCGCGAATACAGAAGGCCGAGTTCGCAAGCTGGACTCAGACGGCGTTGGATCGTGGGCGAACCAGTGTCTTGGCCGGTACGGGGTGTGCAATCAACGGCCAGGCCCTGCGCCAAATAGCTGAGCGCAACGATCGCGAGGGCCCCTGGTGCTACGGCTCAACAACGGAGGACTTTGAACTGACCTACCGGATCCGCGAGCTGGGTTACCGCTGCATCGTCTCCCCGACGGTGCAGGCGTACACGGACTCGATGAAGACGGTGCGGGCTTTGTGGAGCCAGCGCATGAAGTGGCAGGTGGGGACCATTCAGGACTTGCTGCATATCGGTATCAACAGACTGACCTTTCGCGATTGGATGCAGCAAGCAATGGCCCTGGGCACTCTGGTGAGCAAGGTGCTGCTGGTGGCCTTCTGGTCGCTACTGATTGTGACCGGGAATGTGAGATTGCTGTGGTTCTGGATCGTCTATCCCTTGCTATTTGTGGGGCTAGACGTGGTTCGGTACCGCTCGATCCCGTTTCGGGATCGCAAGGACCTCATCCTGACGCTGCTGTTCTTTCCGAACGAAGCGTTCATGTGGATGAGGGCAGGCTGGGTTGCGGTCTCGTGGCTCAGCGTGCTGATCAACCCCAAGAAAGATCGATGGGCTGCCCAATACGCAGCCGAAGGAGTATGACCATGTACGGACTACCGGAAACAAGTGCTGGTGGGGCCACGCTCGCAGCAACAGGGGTCGCCATCACCACCGGATCATGGATCTTGCTTGCCTTCGCCTTGGTGGCGTTGGGCGGTCTGGTCCTGACCCTGGGACGACGGTTTGCCGCTCGAGGTGGACCAAAGCCCTGATCTCGTATCGGAGGGTCATGGGTCTGTTGGGTGCTTGCTGCTCGAAGGGGCCCTTGGCTTTCCCGGTCGCCCACGTGGACCGCAGGTCACGTTCGACCAGGCCTGCTTGCAGCTGCGTGAGCCATCGCTGGTCCGCTGCTGGCCTGGCTCGCGCAACCCTGCAAGAGTAGAGCCATGGCGCAGAACCCGGACACTGCCGAGCAACGATCGGAAAATGTGTGGCGATCGATTCGCACGTGGCTATTGGTAGCCGTGGCTCTTGTCGTGGCCGCCCTGGTGCTTTCGGCGTTGATTCCGCGCGTCTGGGCTCAGTACATCGGGAACGTGGTCGATGGTTCGATCGTGCGCGGCACCTGGATGGGAGTGGCGGCGGGAGCAGCCTTCACGTTCCTGCCGTTGCTGGGACTGCTGGCCGCCTGGCGCAGCAGGGCGGGCAAAGGGTGGCCGGTGTTTTGGCTGATTGTCTCAGCGATACTGGCCCTGCCCAACCTGATGACATGGTGGATCGTGCTGGGAACCACCAGTGCTGCCGAAGCGGGTCAGCAGATTCTCAACGTTGATGGGCCTGGGTTCCGTAGTGGTACCACGGCCGGTGCGCTCGTCGGGCTCGCGCTGTTCCTGGTCGTCGGCTGGTGGCTGCTGGTTCGGTCTCGGAACCGGAAACAGAGCGACCGAGCTGCGGGTCGAGCCTCGCAGTCCGATGACGTGGACGCCGATCACGGGCAGGACTAGTCCCGGTGCACGTGGTTGCCATCGGGCGGGTATACGACCAGGTTGACCCCGCAATAGGGCGCCGGATCTTGGTCGATCGGCTCTGGCCGCGCGGGTTGCGCAAAGACGATCTCCGAATTGGCACCTGGTTTCCAGATGCTGCCCCATCTACTCAATTGCGTCGCTGGTACAGCCATGACCAGGAGCGATTCGCTGAGTTCACCCAGCGCTATCGGATTGAGCTTGCGGGCCCTGCGGCAGCTGGACTCGAGCAGTTGCGTGCGTGGCTCACGCTGAGTTCGTTGCAGCTGGTGACCGCGAGCAAAGACCTGGACCACAGCGAAGCTGCGGTGCTGGCGCAGGTATTGCACCAGGGATCGGCCGCGGCAGCTGACCGGCCTTAGATCACTCCCAGTGCCAGCATTGCGTCGGCCACCTGGACGAACCCGGCCACGTTGGCGCCGACGGTGTAGTCGCCTGGGGCCTCATACTCCTGCGCGGTTTCCAGGCACCGGTCGTGGATGCCGCGCATGATCTGCTCCAGCCGATCCTGGGTGTAGTCGAAGCTCCACGAGTCCCGAGAGGCGTTCTGCTGCATCTCCAGCGCGCTCGTGGCAACCCCGCCGGCGTTCGCGGCTTTGCCGGGTGCGAATCCCACTCCGGCGTCGCGTAGCACCGCGACCGCATGCGGTGTGCATGGCATATTGGCACCCTCGGCCACGATTTCGACGCCGTTGCGGACCAGCAGGCGCGCGGCGTCGCCACCTAGCTCATTCTGGGTGGCGCAGGGCAGTGCGATGGCTGCTGGAACTTCCCAGACCCGCCCACCGCTGACATGGCGAGCATTGCCGCCGACGGTTTCGGCGTACTCGTGTAGCCGGGCTCGCTTGACCTGCTTGATCTGAGTGAGTACCTCGACATCGATGCCGCGTTCATCGAAGACGTAGCCGCTGGAATCGGAGCAGGCGACCACTATGCCACCCAGCTGATGCACCTTCTCGATGGCGTAGGTGGCCACGTTGCCAGAGCCCGAGACCACGACCTGCTTTCCTTCGAAGCTGGAGCCGGCCGTGCGCAGCATTTCGTTGACGAAGAACACGGTGCCGTATCCGGTGGCTTCAGGGCGGACTTGGGAGCCGCCCCAGGACAGCCCTTTGCCGGTGAGCACTCCGGACTCGTACCGGTTGGTGATGCGCTTGTACTGGCCGAATAGGTAGCCGATCTCCCGGCCGCCAACGCCGATATCCCCAGCAGGTACGTCGGTGTACTCGCCGATATGGCGGTAGAGCTCAGTCATGAAGGACTGACAGAACCGCATGATCTCGTTGTCGGAACGGCCCTTGGGGTCAAAGTCAGAGCCGCCCTTGCCGCCGCCGATGGGCAACCCGGTCAGTGCGTTCTTGAAGATCTGCTCGAATCCAAGGAACTTGATGATTCCCTGGTACACGCTGGGGTGGAACCGCAGACCACCCTTGTAGGGACCGAGCGCGGAGTTGAACTCCACCCGAAAACCGCGGTTGATATGTACGGTGCCGCCGTCGTCGACCCACGGCACCCGGAAGGTGATCTGACGTTCTGGTTCGCACAGCCGTTGGATGACGGCCCCGTCGGTGTACTCGGGGTGTGCCCGGATGACTGGCCCCAGGCTCGCCAAGACCTCACGGACCGCCTGGTGAAACTCGTTCTCGCCCGGATTGCGCTGCAAGACGTCTTCAAAGATGGTTTGTAGCTGCGGGTCTAGGTCAGACACCGTGATCCTCTCCCTTGTGCGAACTGGCTGGTCAGCGTGTTGTTAGGCGAATCGTTGCACCGCAAGCGGTGCTGCGGCAGCCATATCTGCGATCACTTGGTGCTTGGGTGCCGCAAAGATCTCGCTCAGCGACCCCGTCGCGACGATCTTGCCGTCGGCCATCGCATGCACCGTTGGGCACAACCGCTGCACCAACTCCAAGTCGTGAGAGGCCAGCAGCAGCCCGATGCCCAGGTCCTTGACCATGCTGGCGATGTGATGGGCCATCTCGCTGCGGCTGTGGGGGTCTAGAGCGGTGAGCGGTTCATCCAGCAACAGGATTTCCGGCCGGGTGGCTAGCGCGGAAGCAAGTGCCACCCGTTGACGTTCGCCGCCCGAGAGGGTCAACAGTGGACGGCGGGCGTGGTGTTCGTTGAGGCCGACTGCGGCAAGCATCTCGCCGACCGGGGTGGCGTGGCTGCGGCCCCCTTTGCGGGCCACCTTCATTGCTTCCTTGAGTCGTAGTTCGGCTGTGAGTCGAGGGTCGGAGATAGTCATTGAATACTGCGAGACTGCTCGCACTCGGGCCCGGAAGGCAGCCTTGTTCCGCAGGCGCAGCCGGGCCACCGGCTGATCGTTGAAGGTGAGGAGGCCGCGAGCTGGTTTGAGATCTCCGGCCAACGCCTGAATCAGACTGGTCTTGCCGACACCGGATGGTCCAATGAGTCCAACCGGCTCGCCCTTGCTGTGTAGCTCCACCGAGAGCCCGTCGAAGACGTATCCGGTTCCGTAGGAGAGAAAAAGCTCGGTGGCCTTCAAGGTCGACACGTATTGACTCCTCGACGATTGTCGCAATCGGCTGCGGCAGGACGCACGCACACCATCGGGCTAACCCCTATCCCACGCTACCGGCTGCATGGCTGCGGTGGTGCAGGCGCGGGTAGCGCACAACAGTGCTGTGCCCACACTGGTGACGCGACGGTCGCCCTGGTGCCGTGTGTGATAAATGTGACTATTGTGACTAATGGGGTTAATGAGGTGTCCAATCCGCAGAAACATGCCAAAAACCCGAGTTGGATTCGGGAAATGGCGACAATCGCCCGTAATGTTCGCTGCGGCGCTCCGCAACCGGGAGCGAGAACCAACTGAGAGGGAACACACCGTGTCCGTCAACCGCACTGACCTCGTGGCCGCGATCGCTGACAAGGCTGGCCTGACCAAGACCGACGCCGACAAGGCGCTGTCCGCACTGCAGGACGTCCTCGTCGACTCGCTCGGAAAGGGCGAGGCCGTCAAGATCACCGGTCTGCTCAGTGTCGAGCGTGTCGAGCGCAAGGCTCGTACCGGCCGCAACCCCCGCACCGGCGAGGAGATCAAGATCCCCGCAGGCTTCGGCGTCAAGGTGTCCGCTGGTTCGGTCCTGAAGAAGGCCGTCGGCTAACCAGCCTGCCCCATGCGTAGCGGCGACGTCCGCTCAATGAAGGCCCGGGAGGGATCTCCCGGGCCTTCACGCATTCGCTGCGAGTCCGACTAGGACCAGCGCGGGGATGTTCGTACACTGGTGGGCATGTCCGAGCCGCTCCCTCCCGCAGCCCCTGCCGCACCAGAGCGAAGTGGCGCCGGCTCCACGGACGTCCTCGAGCGTGACCAGACCCGTGAGCAGAAAACCCCCGGTGACAATGAGCGCTATGCGCACTATGTCAAGAAGGAGAAGATCACCGCAGCGGCAGTGACCGGTGGCCCGGTGGTGGCGCTATGCGGCAAGGTCTGGACCCCCAATCGCAACCCTGCCAACTTCCCGGTCTGTCCGGTGTGCAAGGAAATTTACGAAGGCATCAGCGGTGGCGGCGACGAAGGCAACTCCGGGCGCCGAGGCTTCTTCGGTTTCGGTTCGAAGCGTTGACCGGCCCGTCCGAGCCAGGGCGGAGCGGCGTGGCCGAACAGGCCGCCGTCGGCGCGCGCCTGCACATGCAACAGCCCTCGGTCGCAGCGGCTAGCCACCTATCGCCCTCCTACCCAGAACGAGCGGCATGGGGCACAGCGGACCGGCTACGGGCCTGGCAGGCAGCAGCGTTGCAGGACTACCTGGCCCGGTCCCCGAAGGATTTTCTGGCCACCGCGACCCCAGGAGCGGGAAAGACGACGTTCGCGCTGCGGGTGGCCACCGAACTCATCCAGGCGGGAGTGGTGCGACGGGTCAGCGTGGTTGCGCCGACGGAGCACCTCAAAACGCAGTGGGCAGACGCCGCTGCTCGGGTTGGGATCCGCATCGACCCCAATTTCCGCAATGCTCAAGGCCGCCACAGCGTCGAGTTCGACGGCGTGGCCCTTACCTATGCGCAGGTGGCAGCCAACCCGGCATTGCACAGCGCCCGCACTAAGGCTGCGCCCACGCTGGTGATTCTCGATGAGGTACACCATGGGGGTGACGCGCTGTCATGGGGCGACGCGGTCCGTGAGGCGTTCACCTCGGCGACCCGCAGGCTGAGCCTGACCGGAACTCCGTTCCGCTCCGACACCGCCGCGATTCCGTTCATCGACTACGTGCCTGATGGCGAGGGCATCCGACGATCCCAGGCTGACTTCAGCTATGGCTACGGTGATGCGCTCCGCGACGGTGTGGTCCGGCCCGTGCTGTTCCATGCCTATACCGGTGACATGCGCTGGCGCACCAAGGCTGGTGATGAGATGAGCGCCAGCCTGGGCCAGCCCATGACCAAAGATCAGATTGCCCAGGCGTGGCGAACCGCTCTCGACCCGCAGGGAGAGTGGATCGGTAGCGTCCTTGCCGCTGCCGATACCCGGCTAACCCAGATGCGCCGAACCGTCACCGATGCGGGAGGACTGGTCATCGCCACCGACCAGGACAGCGCCCGGGCCTATGCCCAGCGGCTCCGGACAATCAGCGGCGAGGAGCCGGTCCTCGTACTCTCTGACGACCCGGGATCCTCACGTCGAATCGAGGAGTTCGGCGCTGGCCTGCAACGCTGGATGGTGGCGGTGCGGATGGTCTCCGAAGGGGTGGATGTCCCTCGGCTGGCTGTGGGTGTGTACGCCACCGCCGCCGCGACGCCGTTGTTCTTCGCGCAAGCGATCGGCCGGTTCGTGCGGGCCCGCAAGCGCGGTGAAACCGCCTCGATTTTCCTCCCTTCGGTGCCGGTGCTGCTGGGGCTGGCGGGCGAACTCGAAGCCGAACGTGACCATGCGCTGGACCGCACCAGTTCTGACGACGGCGATGGTCTGCTCGATGACGCCGAACTGGAGCGGGCCAACCGAGCAGAGCCGGCCGCTGGGATGCTCGATGGTTTTCAAGCCCTCGAGGCGAATGCCTCGTTCGACCGGGTGCTCTTCGATGGGGGCGAGTTCGGCGTCGGCGCAGATATGGGTTCGGATGAGGAACTGGATTTCCTCGGGCTTCCGGGGCTGCTGGATGCCGACCAGGTAGCGACGCTGCTGCGGCAGCGCCAAGCCGAGCATGTGGCGCGCGCACCCGCCAAATCGGCACCGCCGCTTGATCACCGCAGGCTCGCTGAGCTCCGTAAGGAACTGAACGCGCTGGTCTCGGCCTGGTCCCGGCGCAGTGGCACACCGCACGGGGTGCTGCATACCCGGTTGCGCCAGCACAGTGGCGGGGGAGAGGTTGCAACCGCCAGCGCGGCGCAGATTGAATCTCGGATCGCCCAGGTGCGGCGCTGGTTTATCGGCAAGAGCTAAGCCAAGTCTGCACGGGTGCAGAACACCGAGACCCCAGGCGTGCATCGCCAACCCGCCAGGCCGGGGTCAATCCATGCTGGCGCCCCCGTTGACAGCCAATGCCTCGCCCGTGATGAAGCTGGCGTCATCGGAGAGCAGGAATGCCACGGCCGCGGCTACCGCAGCCACCGGTTGCAGACCGCCGAGCGGGGACTGGTCGGCGACCTCCTGGCGCAGACGAGCCTGGTCCTGGCCAGTCATCCGGCTCAGTTGTGCCTCCTCGCGCCGCTGCATGTCGGTATCGACGAACCCGGGACACACGCTGTTGACGCGAATCTGGTGCTCCGCCAGTTCCAGCGCTGCGGATTGGGTCAGTCCCATGACGCCAAACTTGGATGCGGAGTAGTCCGAAAGCCACGCAACAGCGTGCTGCGAGGCGAGCGAGGCGATATTGACGATGGATCCTGGTGAGCCCGAGGCGATCATGGCCCCGGCAGCGGCCTGGGTACCGAAGAAGGTCCCCCGGAGATTGACATCCATGGTGCGGCCGTAGCTGGACGGCGATACCTCAAGGAATCGAGAGATCGCAGAGATACCCGCGTTGTTCACCCAGGCCTGCAGCCCCGTGGTGCGGGCAATATCGAGGGCGACCTGCCGCATCCGATCGACATCGAGGACATCTAGCTCGCGCGCCAGATGTTGCAACTGCGGGTGGGCAAGCTCATCGATGACCTTCTCCAGATCGCCTTGCTGGCGCCCGGTGGCGACCACCCGCCAGCCATCCTGCGCCAACCGGTGGCAAATAGCTCGCCCGATGCCCCGGGTGGCGCCGGTGACCACGACCGTGCCGTGCTGCTGGCTCATGCTGGTACTAGGAATGTGCGCCGATGCCAGCGCGCCAATAGCCGACACTCTCACGAAGGTCAGCGAGCACCAGCTCGTCTGGAGCCTCGTGAGCGTGAATGATCTCAAAGAACAGTGGAACCTCATCGGCGTCCCAGTCGGCCAGACCAGCCAGAATCGTGTCCCGGTCCACGGCGCCGGCAGCATTGGCAGCCGCGGTGAACGGGCCATGATGGTCAGCACCGATCGGTGACTGCTGCAATTGCACCACCGGGGTGTGCTCCCACGTCTGGGCCACCCAGGATGCCGCAGATGCGCTCGGGGTTCCCGCCGGTAGCGACGGCGGATGCCCCACGTCCAGACATAGCCGCCATGGCACCGCTGAGTCGGCTAGCGCCTGCTCCAGCTGGTGCGCCTGTTCGATGCTATGACCCGGTTCGCGCGTCACGGCTAGGTTCTCAAACTGCAGGTGGTTCAACCCGGCTATCCTGGCTCGCTCCGCCAGCTCCAGCATCGCCTCGATCTGCTGATCCAGCAGCATGGCACTGCGCTGGCGATCGGCAGCCGAGCCCACTGACAGAGCTCCGATGTGTCCACCCATTCCGGTGGCCCCAGCCTCTGCTGCGACATCGATCATGACGCCGTACCAACCCTGCGCCGCTCGGCGTTCGTCAGCGTCGTCGGAGAGCAGCAATGGTGAGGCATAAGCGGCCAGACCGGTGAACGCGCTATGGATGTCGATACCGGCGGCGTCGGCAGCCTTGGCTGCCCTGCGGGCGTAGTGCAGGCAATCGGCCGGATCGAAGGTGACCGGGAGCAGGTCGAGGCTCAGTTGCACGCTATTGAGGCCAAGCTCGGCGGTGATCGCAGCCCATTGCTCTGGCTGTTGCCAGCGCTTGACCGCGAAGCAGGTGTTGATTCCTAGCCGCAGCAACGGATCAGTCCTCATGGTCGGTGATCCGCTGGCCGGTCTCGATATCAAAGTAGTGGGCTGCGCCTGGGCGAACCGCCAGCCGGACCCGGTCGCCCACCTGCATTCCCACCAGTGCTGCGGACTCGGCAACACAGGTCAGCTCGGCGTCGGCCAGTTCCAGGGCAATGATGGCCCGCGGCCCGAGCAACTCGATCAGCGCGATCCGCGCCTGCCCGGCTTCGTATCGTTCCAACAGTAGATCGTCGGGTCGCACGCCGAGAGTGACTGGACCGGAAACCGGAACCTGGGTGTCGATGGAGTATCCGTGACTGGCCTGGAAGCCGGCTTCGCCAGCTTCGCCGTCGATGAGGTTCATCTTCGGGCTCCCGATGAACGAGGCGACGAAGGTGTCTCGCGGGCGGCTGTACACCTCGACGGGAGCACCGATCTGGGCGATGCCACCTTCTCGCATCACCACCATGCAGTCCGAGAGGGTCATCGCCTCCTCCTGGTCGTGCGTGACGTAGAGGGCGGTGATGCCGAGATTGCGTTGAATCCGCAGTAGTTCGGTGCGGGTTTCCACCCGAAGCTTGGCATCCAGGTTGGATAGTGGTTCGTCGAACAGGAACACCGATGGTTCGCGAACGATCGCTCGTGCGATGGCCACGCGTTGCTGCTGACCACCGCTGAGGTCCTTGGGACGGCGGTCGAGTAGTTCGGACAGTCCTACCGACTGCGCCACCAGCTCCGCGCGTTCGGTGGCCTCGGTTCTCGGAACCTTCTTGGCACCGAGTGGAAAGGCGATGTTCCTGCGCACGGTGAGGTGCGGGTAGAGCGCGTAGTTCTGGAACACCATCGATACATCGCGATCACGGGTATCGATCTGGGTGACGTCCCGATCGCCGATGACCACCCGGCCAGAGGTGATTGGTTCCAGCCCAGCCAGCATCCGCAGGGAGGTCGACTTGCCGCAGCCGGAGGGGCCGACCATGACGGTCATGGAACCGTCTTCCAAAGTGAGGTTCAACCCATCCACGATGGTGTGCGAGCCGAACCTCTTGGTGACATTGTCAAAGCGCACGATTGCCATGGGGATTCCTTCGAGACTAGAACTTCACCGCACCGCCGCCCATCCCTTGGATGAGTCGACGTTGCACGAAGAAGGCGGCGATAATGACGGGCAGAATGGAGATCACGATCGCCGCGCTCATCGTTCCGAGGTCGACGCCGCGGAAGGTATTGAACGAGGAGATCGCCACCGGTAGTAGCTGGTTCTTGTTGGGTGCCAGGATCAGGCCGTAGAACATGTCGTTCCAGGACAACGTGAACCCGAAGATCGCTGCTGCCCCTAGACCCGGCAGTACCTGTGGCAGCATCACCTGGCCAAATGCGGCGAATCGGGTCAGACCGTCCACTCGGGCTTGTTCTTCTAGCGAGATCGGAACGGCTTCGAAGAAGCCGATCAGGAACCAGGTGATGAACGGCAATACGAAGCTCAGGTGCGCGAAGATCAGCGGGACCAGTGTGTCGCTCAGCCGTAGCGTGTACGACATCGTCAAGAACGGGAACACCAGCACCGCTGGAGGTAGCACCTGCGCGGCGAGCATGCCGAATTTGGTCGCTGATCCGCCGGTGCGGTACCGCGCGATGGTGTACGCAGCCATTGACCCGACTGCCACGCTCACCCCGACCGTCGCGACTGCGACGATCAGTGAGCGTCCAGCGGCATTGAGGATTCCAGCCTCGAGCACTTCAACCCAGTTGTTCAGGGTTGGCTCAAACAGCAGCAGGAACGGGTCATTGATTTGGTTGGGTGTCTTCAAGCTGGCAAACAGGATCCAGGCCAGCGGCAGGGTCACGGTGACGATAGCCAAGCCGAGAAAGACGATGCGGGCGATATCCCAGCCCAGAGGGCGGCCCTGACGATTCATACTCGGCTCCGTTCCATACGCCGGTAGACGATCATGATCACGCCGAGCACGAACACCAGCACCATGGTTGCCATGGCGCTGGCCTGGCCCAGGCTGAAGAACTGCACCCCGGTCTGGTAGATGAGGTACTGGATGGTCTCGGTCTGTCGCCCGGGCCCACCCCGGGTGGTTGCATAGACATATTCGAATACCTTCAAGGCATCTAGGGCTCGGAGCATCACCGCGATAGTCAGGACCGGTGCCAGCAATGGCAACGTGACGCGGAAGAACGCGTAGAGGCGAGAGGCACCGTCTACCCGGGCCGCCTCCAGCGGCTGCTTCGGCAGCGCCTCCAGGCCTGCCAGGATCAACAGCACCAGAAATGGTGTCCATTGCCAGACATCGATGAGGATGAGCGTGAACAACGCCGCCCCGGATCCGAAGAAGTCGTGATTGATCCCGACACTGGACAATGCCGCTGGGATGACTCCCAGCTGACTGTTGAGCAAGAACCGGAACACCAGGGCTGCAGCGATGGGGGTGATGAACATCGGAATGAGCAGCACGGAACGCGTGAGGTCGCGCATCCACTTCTGCTGTTGGAGTGAGAGCGCAATCAACAGCGCCAGCACCAGCTCCATCAGGACGGCGAGCACCACGTAGAGCAGCGTGGTGCCGACAGCTGGAACAAACGTCGATCCGAACGCCTCGACGAAATTGTCTAGACCGACGAACTGGGCCGGCTCCTGCGAGGTCAGCTTCTTGTCGACGACCGTGAGGTAGAGCGCGTAGATCAGCGGGAATCCGATGGCGATGATAAACACCGCCAGGAAAGGGACGAGCATCCCGTAGCGAAAGCTCTTCATTGAGTTTCGGTCACCTCCTTGGGGGTCTGGGGCGGGGCGCATGCCCCGCCCCAGACGATTGCTACTGTCCTGCTATTTCCTCTGCGACTGCTTGCGCATCGGCGAGCGCTTGCTCGATCGTCTTGCTCCCGATGACGGCTTCATTGAGCTGGGTGCCAACCTCTTGAACAAGCTGTTCAGAGTTCGCACCATCGGCAAATGGCACAGCGTTGTTGAGGATGACGTCAACGGCCTCGTAGTACTCCGCACCCAAGCCCTGCTCCTGAACCTCGGGGTCCTGGACCGTGCTGACCCGGATGGGAGCCCCGCCTGCGATCACGCGCTGACGGTCGATCTCGGGTGAGGTGACCCACTCGACGAAGGTCCACGCGGCATCGGCGCTGGCCGAGTTGGACGGCACTGCCCAGGACCAGGTGCCCAGAGATCCCCGATCACCTGGCATGGGTGCCAGGCGGAACTGCCCGGCGAACTCGCCTGAGCCTTCTTCGTTCAGGCTGCCCAGCAACCAGTTGTAGCCAACGATGGAGGCGGCGCCACCGGTTGAGAGTGAGCGGATCGTTTCGTCCTGAGCCCAGTTCACACTGTTTTCCGGGGAGTTCTGCTCCAGCGTCTGGATGTAGATCTCCAGCGCCTCCCGAGCCTGCGGGGTGTCGATGGTGGGGTTGCCGTCCTCATCGAACATCTGACCGCCGGCGGCCAGCAGCCAGCTCGACCACTCCTCCAGGATCTTGTAGCCGCGTTGCGGGCTGTGCGCCACTCCTGCCACGTCATTGGTGGTCAGTGCCGCGACGGTATCGACAAGCTCATCCATGGAGGTGGGTACCTCAACCCCCGCTTCGTCGAGCAGGTCCTGGCGGTAGATGTATCCCAGGGCGTAGTTGTACATCGGAACGCCGTAGGTTGCACCATCGATCTCGTTGACCGAGCGCAGCGGCTCATAGAAGTCGTCGTAGTCATAGTCGCTGGCGGCGTCGGCGATGTAGTCGTCCAGCGGCTGCACGAAGCCACCTTCGACGAAGTCGTACATCCACGGGTTGTCCACCATGATCAGGTCGTAGGTGGCATCTGGTGACTGGAATGAAGCCACCAGTTTGTCGCGCATCGAGTCATAGGCCAGCTTCTCGATGTCGAGTGTGATATCCGGGTGATCCTGGGCAAACTGGTCCAGTAGTGACTCGACCACTTCGCTATCGCGCTCGTCTTCGAGCAAGATTCGGACGGTCTGGCCATCCCCATCGCTGGGTGCGGGATCGCTGCCAGAACATGCTGTCAAGGTGAGCCCGGCGACGACGAGCATCGCCATCGCCGGGAGAGTGTGCCTCTTCATTCGTGTTGCTCCTGTCTGTGTTGATTGCCGGCTGGATTAGCTGGCAGGGGTCTGGATCTGGTGGTTAGTCCATGAATGCTCCGCCGTTGACGGCGAGGGCCTCGCCGGTGATGAAGCCTGCGTCTGGGGAGACCAGGAAGGCCACCGCGCGGGCAACATCTTCGGGCTGCTGCAACCGGCGCAGGGGAGTGTCATCGACCCACATCTGACGTACCTGCTCCGGCGTGGTGCCGCGCAGGCCCGCCTCCCACTCCAGCTCTCGGGATTGCATGGCCGTGGCGACGTAGCCGGGGCACACGCTATTGACGGTGATGCCGTGTTCGGCGAGTTCGTGCGCCATTGCCTGGGTCAGGCCAATCACCCCGAACTTGGATGCGATGTAGTCCGAGAGATAGGGCACGTTCCCTTGCTTGCCACCCATCGAGGCGGTGTTGACGATGGTGCCCTTGGTGCCGGTGCGGACCATGGCGCGAGCGGCGGCCTGGCCGCAGATAAACACGCCTTTGAGGTTGATCTCGAAGGTCTTGTCGACACGATCGAGCGGCATGTCCAGGAACGACATCATGTATGAGATTCCGGCATTGCTGACCCAGGCATCCAGGCCCAGGCGATCAGCGACGTCGTCCGCGATCTCGGCGGCAGCAGCAGCATCGGTGACGTCCAGAGCCGCAGACTCGTGCTGTTGCCCCGCATCGGTGCTGAGCTGGGAGCAGGTGTTGGAAGCGGCGGCTGCGTCGACGTCGCTGACGACGACGGTCCAGCCCCGCTGCGCCAGGGTGGTGGCGATTGCACGCCCGATTCCAGAGCCTGCGCCGGTGACCACGACTGTGTCTGACATGTCCATCCTTAGGTAGAGGGTGCGATGTGCGGAGTGGGTGCTGCTAGCAGTGAATGACTTCGACCCCGATACGGCGGGCGGCTGCTAGCAGTGCGTGATCTCTGGGGCCATCGGTCACGATGATCGAGGCGGCCGATAGCGGTGCAATGCTGACCAGGTTGGTCTTGCCGAGCTTGGATGAGTCGACCGGGACGATCACGCGATCGGCGGAGGCGATAGCTGCCCGCTTCACGCTGCTCTCCTCGCTGTTGTAGTCGGAGAAGCCACGCGTGGCATGCACCCCGGCGACACCAGCGATGTAGGTGTCGCAGTTGTACTGCTGCAGAGCGGTCTGGGTCTCGGTACCGATCAGGCTGAGCTCGCCCGGGCGCAGTGCGCCACCGGTGAGGAATATCGAGGTCTCGGGCTCGTCGGCCAGTTCCAGGGCGGCCAGCACGCTGGAGGTG
Organism: Beutenbergiaceae bacterium; assembly: GCA_047972965.1. Taxonomy (GTDB): domain Bacteria; phylum Actinomycetota; class Actinomycetes; order Actinomycetales; family Beutenbergiaceae; genus Pseudactinotalea. The sequence goes on from JBKEBC010000088.1 coordinate 25,480, forward strand.
ACCACCGTTAAGCCCAGCCCTTTGCCGCTGATAGCCCTGGCGACGGCGAGCACCGTGCTACCGCCGTCGAGAATGACCGTCTCGTGCGGCTCCAGCAGGGCCACGACGGCATCGGCGATGTGGCGCTTCTCATCGGCGCCCTGGATGAGGCGTGATTCGAAGGAGGGTTCCTCGCCTTTGCTCACGAATGGGATGACCCCGCCCAGGACCCGTCGGAGCTTGCCCTGCTCCTCCAGGACCTCGACGTCGCGGCGAATGGTCATTTCGGAGACACCGAGCTCTTCGGCCAGCACGTCATAGCTGAGCTTCCCGGCGCTATGCAATCGCCGTTCGATGAAGCTACGGCGCTCGTCGATGGTCATCGGCAGGCTCCCTTGCTGTTATCCGATCTCAGTCAATCGTGTGGAATAGTCACATCGATCGACGCGGTGTTATTTTTTACCACATCCCCATTGAGAATGGAACCCCCATGACGACCCAGGACACATCGCTAGACATCGCTGAACTGGTTGAGGTTGCGCTGGCGGCCGCTGCGGTGGGCGCGGCCACCTTGCGAGCTGGCTACGGTCAGGCTGTTCAGATTTCCGGCAAGGACAACGCCGGAGATCTGGTGACCGAGATTGACGTGGCCGCCGAACGATCGGTGCGACAGACGCTGGCCCGATTGCGACCGCAGGATCTGGTCACCGGAGAGGAACTGCCGGATTCGTCAGCGTCGCAGGCGCGAGTGCGTTGGTCGATCGACCCGCTGGATGGCACGACGAACTTCACCCGTCGCATCCCCTACTTCGCAACCTCCGTCGGTGCTCAGGAGCTTGCTACCGGCGAGTGGGTGGCCGGTGTGGTGCACGCGCCAATGCTGGACAAGGTCTATGTCGCTGGTCGCGGCTTGGGTTCGCGGATGCGCCATGCCGGCACGACGAGCGTGCTCAGCGGACCTACCGGGAGCACGTCGGCACGGCTGTTGGGAACCGGCTTTTCCTACAGTGCCCACACCCGCGAGATCCAAAGCCGGGAACTGGCGCAGTTGCTGACCAGCTATACCGATATCCGGGCGATCGGCTCTGCTGCGCTAGCCATATGCATGGTGGCCGACGGCAGTCTGGACGCCTATGTCGAATCCGACCTGGGTGAGTATGACTGGGCCGGTGGGGCCGTGGTTGCGCAAGAGGCGGGGGTGCAGGTCCACCGCCCGGGGCCGCAGTCCTCTGTGCTCACCGTCCTTCCCGGGTGATTGAATAACAACACTTGATAAAGAATCACAAAATGATTACGCTCGGCATCCAACATTCAGTCGAGGGAGGATCGCGGTGGCCCACTACTTCATCGGTGTGGACATCGGCACCACCGGAACTAAAACGGTGCTGCTGCATGAGCGCGATGGCATCCTCGCGCAAGCATCGGCCGAGTCGCCGCTGTTCTCTCCAGGTCCAGCCTTTGCCGAGGCCGATGCGCAGGCCTGGGTCCGCAATGCGCTGGCGGGGATCGCCACGGTACTGCGCGAGTCGGGAGTAGCCGCAGCGGATGTGCGTGCGGTGGCCACCACCGGCATGGTCCCGGCAGTGGTGTGCGTGGACGCCGCCGGCCATGCGGTGCGCCGACCCATCCTGCAAAACGATGCCCGCGCTACCCAGGAGATCGAGGAACTGGGTTCGGTGATCGACGGGGCCGACATGCTGCGCAGCACGGGATCGGCCTTGACCCAGCAATCGGTGGCACCGACGGTTCGGTGGCTGCAACGACATGAACCGCAGGAATGGGACAACACCGCCTACCTGGTGGGCTCCTACGACTTCATTCTGATGGCCCTGGGTGCACCCGCGCACGTGGAAGAAAATTGGGCCATCGAATCTGGCCTGTTCCGGCTGGACGGTTCCTACTTCGACCAAGCTCTGGCGGCCGTCGACCTCAGTGATGACATGCTGCCCCCACTGGTACGGCCCGGAACCGTGGTTGGAACTGTCTCGGACGAGGTTGCTCAGGCAACCGGTCTGGCGCCGCAAACCCTGCTGGTGGCTGGGGGCGCCGATCACGTGCTGTCTGCATTCGCAGCCGGAATCGACAACGCTGGTGACTGGCTGGTCAAGCTAGGTGGCGCGGGGGACATCCTGACCGCTGCCGACTCACCGGTGGTCGATGCACGGCTCTACCTGGATGCCCACCCGCGACCGGGTGTGTGGCTACCCAATGGATGCATGGCCACCAGCGGCAGCCTGCTGCGGTGGTTTCAGACCCTGGCCGGCGAAGTCTCGCTCGCTGACCTGGACCGAGAGGCGGCTGACTGTACACCGGCAGCAGTGCTGTGCCTGCCCTACTTTCTCGGTGAAAAGTCGCCGCTCCACGACCCGCAGCTACGCGGTGCCTTCCTTGGTTTGGAGCTGAGCCATACCCGCGCCGACCTCTACCGGGCGAGCCTGGAAGGGATTGCGTTCGGGTTCCGACACAACGCCGAAGCGATGTCGGAGCTTGGGATTCGGCTCGATCGAGCGCTGGTGACCAATGGCGGCAGTCGTTCAACGCTGTGGAAACAGATTCACGCCGACATCCTCAACACCGACCTGTTCCCGGTCCGTGACCACCCCGGCGCCTCGCTGGGTGCCGCAATCTTGGCGGGGGTCGGTGCTGGTGATCTCAGTCTGGATGACACCGCACGCTTCTTGATCCTGGATGAGCCGTACCGGCCCGATCCGGAGCGGGCCGCCCGCTACCAGCAGGCCTACCAGCTGTGGCGTGAGTCCGCAGATCTCATCACCCCCATCTCGCATCGCTTGGCAAGGAGTCAGTCGTGACGACCAGTACATCCGGATCCCTCCACCAATCCCAATCCGCAACCATCCGCCACGATCTACGCAAGGAAGTCGCGCTGGGGGCATGGCGCATGGTGGATCTGGGATTGACCACCGGGCTCGACTCGGGTGACATCTCACTCTTCGACCGTGACGCTGGCCTGATCTATGCGCTCCCGGCACCGTCGTCGCGGCTACCGATCCGTTCATGGAAGGATGTGCGACCCGAGGATGTGAGCGTGACCGACGCGTCCGGCACCGCCTTGGCAGGTAGCTTCACCGAGCCGACCGTCGAGCTACCCATGCACCTGAGCATCTACCAAGCACGCCCGGAGGTCAGTGCCATCGTCCATACCCATGCCGAGGACTCTCAAGTCTTTGCTGCCGCCGAACGGGACATCCCCACAGCCACCATCGATTCCTACACCCGCGCCGGGTTCGGTCCGATCCGCTGTGGCAAGTTCGGCGTCGTCGCCTCGGTTGAACTCGGAGAGAATATGGTGGCCGCGCTGGGTGAACACAGCAAAGCAGCGCTGATGGCCCGCCACGGTGCCGTGGCGATCGGCCCAGACCTCGATGACGCGCTCTTCACCGCGACCGTGGTTGAAAAGGCGGCCCGGCAGGCAATGAAGGTGGCCTCGCTCGGTGAAGAACCCGAGCAACTGACCCTGTCCCACATTTTCGACCAGGCCACAGCACAGGACATCGAGAGCGGACGCGTGCTGCTCGATACCCAGACCGTCACCCTTCAACGCCTGGCCTAGGCACTCACCCAACAACTCAGACACAAGGAGACCTCATGACGTGGCTCAATGACATGTTCGGCGTGACCAAGCCGATCATCGCAATGCTGCATCTGCATGCGCTGCCTGGCGACCCGAACTTTGATTCAGCGGCGGGAATGCAGCGGGTCATCGACGATGCCCGCCGCGAACTAGATGCCCTCCAAGGCGGCGGGGTGGACGCCGTCATGATCTCCAACGAATTCAGCTTGCCGTACCTGACCAAGACCGAGCCCATCACCGCGATCTCCATGGCGCGGATCATCGGCGAACTGCGTGAGGAAATCCGCATCCCGTTCGGCGTCAACGTGCTCTGGGATGGAATTGCGTCCATCGATCTGGCGGCCGCCACCGGCGCGCAGTTCGTCCGCGAGATCTTCACGGGCGTCTACGCCAGCGACTTCGGACTGTGGAACACCAATGTGGGTGAGAGCGCCCGCCACCGTCGCCGGATCGGTGCCTCCGATGTCCGCTTGCTCTTCAACATCGTGCCCGAAGCCACCGGATACCTTGCTGCCCGTGACCTCGGTTCGATTGCCCGTTCCACTGTCTTCAACGCACTCCCAGATGCGTTGCTGGTCTCGGGACTCACGGCGGGTGCACCAGCCGACAACTCGGCGCTGGCCACAGTGAAGGAGAACGCCGGAGATGTTCCGGTGCTGGTCAACACCGGGATGACGGCTGAAAGCGCTGCGACCCAGCTCTCGATTGCCGATGGTGCCGTGGTGGGCACGGCCCTCAAAGCGGACGGGAAATTCGCAAATCGGGCCGATCAGTCGCGAGTCGAACGACTGATGGAGGCGGTTCGCGAAGCGCGTCAATCCAGCTGACGCCCTGCTTGCCTCGGGCCGGGTGGGTCGAGCGGGACTTACGCTTGCACCGTGAGCGTGACACCCAGCGAGACCGCCGCTGACCCGATCGTGCGGCCAGATCGGCCATGGGTCACCGTGGTCTGGAACGATCCGGTGAATCTGATGAGCTACGTCAGCTACGTCTTCCAGACCTACTTTGGCTACGACGAGACCAAAGCCAACAAACTGATGATGCAAGTGCACCATGAGGGTCGTGCGGCAGTGTCGGCGGGTAGCCGGGAGAAGATGGAGATCGATGTGCAGGCCATGCATTCCTATGGACTGTGGGCCACGCTGCAACAGGATGACCTGGCATGAAGGCCTTCCGGCTCAAGCGAGGAAGCTACGTCGCTGAGATAGACCGGACCGAGCGGACCGTCCTGTTGCGGGTCGTCGCCGATACCGCTTGGCTGCTGGGAACCCGCCTCGACGTCCAGCCAGAACCCGATGATCGGCTAGCGCGGCTGTCCTGGTCAGCGGACACCGTGGCTGAACCCACCGACCCGGCGCTGGCCCGACTCCTACCCAACGCGTCCGATGATGAGGAGATCGCCGGCGAATTCCGGCGTTTGACCGAATCCGACCTGCGCACCATCAAAGTGGAGCGGTTGCGCATGATGTGGACGGCGTTACAGCTACCAGGTGAGCGGCTGGAGGTGGCCGCCCACCACGCCATGGACTGGGCCGCGGCGCTGAACGATGTCCGGCTGGTGCTAGCCGAACGTCTAGAGATCGTCACCGAGGAGGATGCAGAGGGGATCTACCAGGCTGCGCAATCTGGTGGTGATGACGTTGACGCGGCACTGGCCAGCCTGTATCTGTTCCTGACCTGGTTGCATGAATCGCTGATGATGGCGATGTTGAAGGCGTTGTAGGCATGACTGTGGGCTGCTAGCCCGCCGTTGGCTAGTGGTGAGACTCGCCACAACTGGCCTGGGACCCTCCCAGATGGGGAACCTTCCGGATTACGCTCTCACAGCGTGAGGGCGGCACCAATTGGGATCTTCGACTCCGGCGTCGGCGGACTGACCGTCGCGCGTGCGGTGATCGACCAACTGCCGCACGAGTCGATCCGGTATATCGGCGACACCGGCTACGGGCCCTACGGTCCGCTCCCGCTGGCCGAGGTCCGGGCGCGCGCCCTAGCTGTGATGGATGAGTTGGTGGCCGGTGGCGTCAAGATGCTGGTGATCGCCTGCAACTCGGCGTCAGCGGCGGTGCTGCGCGATGCCCGGGAACGCTACTCCCAGCACGGTGTTCCGGTGGTCGAGGTCATCCAACCGGCGGCTCGTAGAGCTGTCGCTGCGACCTCCAGCGGTCGGGTGGGTGTGATCGGTACCGTGGCAACGATTGCTTCGGGCGCTTATCAGGATGCGTTTGCTGCGGCACCGCACCTGCAGCTATCGGTAGCGCCATGCCCGCGATTCGTTGACTTCGTCGAGCGTGGCCAGACCACCGGTGATGACCTGATCGCCGTTGCGCGTGAGTACCTGGCACCCATCCTGGCCTCCGACATCGACACGCTCGTGCTGGGCTGCACGCACTACCCGTTGTTGACCGGCGTCCTCTCTTACGTGGTCGGAAGCGACATCACGCTGGTCAGCAGCGCCGAGGAGACCGCCAAGGATGTGTACCGGACGCTGGTGGCGCACAACCTGCTGGCGCAACCCGACATTGCGCCGACGTATTCCTTCCTTGCGACCGGTGATCCGGCGGCCTTCGACCGCCTGGCTCGGCGTTTCCTGGGCCCGGAAGTGGGTGCCCGCAGCGCGGCTGAGATCACGGGTGAACTGCCCCGGGTGGTGATCTAAGGTGCGATTGACGGTGGTGGGTTGCTCAGGCTCGGCTTCCGGGCCGGATTCTGCTGCCTCCTGCTACCTGCTCCAGGCTGGGGCAACCTCGGTCCTGCTGGACCTGGGATCTGGCGCGTTCGGGCAGTTGCTGCGGTACCTGGCCCCTGAATGCCTGGACGCCGTGCTGATATCGCACCTGCATGCCGATCACGTGGTCGACCTGGTCGGACTCGACGTCTACCTGCGCTATGGCCCAGGGGCCCCACACCAGCCGGTCGCCTTGTGGGGCCCGCAAGGTGTGCAGCAGCGTGTGGAACAGCTGTGCGGCGAAAAGGGCGGCGGCCGGGATTCCTATTCGGCGCAAACCTGGCGCCCGGGGGAGCCCATCACCATCGGGCCGCTGCAGATCGAGCCGTTCCGCGTGGAACATCCGGTGCTGGCGTACGCACTTCGGATCACTGGACCATCCGAGCATGGCGATGGCACTCGCACCCTGGTCTATACCGGTGATACCGACTCCTGCGATGGTGTGCGCGACGCCGCTGCTGGCGCTGACCTGTTGCTCTCGGAGGCGGCGTTTGAAGAGGGCCGGGACCGGTTGCGTGGGGTGCACCTGACCGGACGGCGTGCTGGGGAGCTCGCGGCTCATGCTGGTGTGCGCCAGCTGGTGCTGACCCACATCCCGCCGTGGACCTCCCGCGACAAGGTGCATGCGGAGGCACGCAGCGTCTATGACGGACCGGTGGAACTGGCCGACCCCGGCGCGACCTACGCCCTGTGAGGGTGGCCCAGGTGTGAGGCGGCGGACCGGCGGACCTCCGCCAAGTCGTGATTGGGTGGCCACGTCGTGATTGGGTGGCCCAGGTGTGAGGCGGCGGACCGGCGGACCTCCGCCAAGTCGTGATTGGGTGGCCAAGTCGTGATGCGCGAATCACGACTTGGCCACCCAATCACGACCCGGCGGGTCGCTGGGGGTTGGACGTGAGCAGCGCCACAGCAATCAAGCCGTCCGCTAGGTAATACGTCGCCCAAGAAAAACGCCAGGCTCGGTACCCTCGCAGTCATGGTTGAGGCACTTGATGGATTGGATACTGCCGCAGAAGGCATTGCGACGGGATCCCGAACCGGGGCCGTGTCCGCGATGCCCGAAGAACTGCGACACGACGTCCGACTGCTAGGAGGCCTGCTCGGCACCGTCATCGCCGAGAGTGGTGGCCAGGATCTGCTCACCGATGTTGAGCGGCTGCGGGAATTGACGATTCGTGCCTATACCGAGTCTGGTAGCGAAGCCTTCGACGAAGCTGAGGCATTTGTTGCGTCGTTATCACTGGAACGGGCGGAACTGCTAGCCCGAGCATTCACCTGCTACTTCCACCTGGTGAATCTGGCGGAAGAGTTCCACCGGATCCGGGCACTGCGCCAGCGTGAGGCCAGTGATCAAGCAGCACGCACTCCTGAAGACTCGCTCGCTGGGGCCCTGGCCACCCTCCGGGCTGAGCTGGGCGAAGAGGAGACCCTGAACCGGATCGCTGGGCTCGAATTCCGGCCGGTCCTGACCGCCCACCCCACCGAGGCCCGACGTCGGGCAGTGGCGGCTTGCATTCGCCGCATCCGGGATCTGGTGGCCCACCGCGATGATCCGCGCAACAGCAAGCGCGAACTCGAAGAAAACAAGCGGGCACTGCTCGGTGAGATCGACACGCTTTGGCGCACCTCGCCATTGCGAGCTGATAAGCCGACGCCGCTTGACGAGGTCCGGACGGCGATGGGGGTTTTCGACGAAACCCTGTTCACGGTGCTGCCCAAGGTCTATCGCAGCATCGAGGATCTGCTCTCGGCGGACCCGACCCAACCCCGCCCGCCGCAGGTGCCGGCCTTCCTACGACTGGGCTCGTGGATTGGTGCGGATCGGGACGGCAATCCCAATGTCACCGCCTCGCTGACCCGCTCTGCCGCGGCGATCGCCTCCGAGCACGTGCTGTTGGGACTGGAACGAGCCGCCACCCGCATCGGCCGCAGCCTGACACTGGAATCCAAATCCACCCCGCCATCGGCACAGCTGCTGGCCTTGTGGGAACGTCAGCGCCAGCTGGCCGAACAGATCGCAACCGACATCGACGACCGTTCTCCGGATGAGCCGTACCGCCGATCGATGTTGGTGATCGCCAAGCGGATAGCCGCCACCAGGACTCGTGACGCGGATCTGTCCTATGACTCGCCACAGGAATTGCTGGCAGATCTACAGGTGGTGCAGGATTCGCTCGCCCTCTCCGATGCGCGCAAGGCCTACGGAGACGTGCAGTCCCTGATCTGGCAGGTTCAAACCTTTGGCTTCCACCTCGCAGAGCTAGAAGTCCGGCAACATTCGGCTGTCCACGCCGCAACGTTGGCCCAGCTCGAGGCTGGCGAGGAACTCTCGCCCATGAGTCAAGAGGTCCTGGAGACCTACCGGGCTATCGCCAGTGTCCAGCGTCGCTATGGCGTGGTGGCCGCCCGGCGATACATCGTGTCCTTCACCCAGTCCGCCCAGGACATTGCCAACGTGTATCGGCTCGCCGAAGCAGCCTTCGCGAGCTCTGCTGATGTGCCGGTGATCGACGCGATCCCCCTGTTCGAGACCTTCGCCGATCTGCAAGCAGCACCACGAATTCTGGATGAAATGCTGCAGCTCCCGCAGGTCCAAGCCCGGCTACAAGCCACCCAGCGGCGTATGGAGGTCATGCTCGGATATTCCGATTCCAGCAAGGACGTCGGCCCGGTCTCGGCAACCCTGGCGCTGTACCAGGCACAGAGCCAGATCGCGCAGTGGGCCGAGCGCAACGACATCCAGCTCACCCTGTTCCATGGTCGCGGCGGTGCCCTAGGACGTGGTGGCGGACCCGCAAACCGGGCTGTCCTTGCTCAGCCACCTGGTTCAGTGCACGGGCGGTTCAAACTCACCGAACAGGGCGAGGTCATCTTCGCTCGGTACGGTGACCCAGTGATTGCCGCTCGCCACATCGAGCAGGTCGCTGCGGCAACCTTGCTGCATGGCACCCCCACCATTGCCGAGCGAAATTCCGGTGCTGCCGATGAGTTCGCCGACGTGGCTGCACAGATGGACCAGGTCTCGCGGGACCGCTTCTATCAGCTGGTGAAGTCACCCGGCTTCCCGCAGTGGTTCGCCACCGTGACCCCACAAGAGGAAGTGGGCTGGCTGGCGATCGGTTCCCGTCCGGCCCGCCGTGGCCTCAGCGTGGAGTCCCTGGAGGATCTACGGGCGATCCCGTGGGTATTCGCCTGGACGCAGGCGCGGATCAACCTCACTGGATGGTTCGGATTGGGTACCGCGCTGGCCGCTGTGGGTGATCTCGAGCGGCTACGCCAGGCCTACCAGCGCTGGCCATTGTTCGCCACCATGATCGACAACGTCGAAATGTCATTGGCCAAGACGGATCTGCGTATCGCCAAGCGGTACCTGGCCTTGGGTGATCGTGACGATTTGGCGGGCCTAGTGCTCGAGGAACTAGATCTGACCCGCGATTGGATCGTCAAGATCACCGGGCAGGAACGACTGCTAGCCGGGCACAAAGTGCTGGGCCGTGCGGTACAGCTACGGTCGCCCTATGTGGATGCGCTATCGTTGCTGCAGTTGCGGGCGTTGGCTGGCTTGCGTGCCGGTGACGCCGACGACGCCACCGAGGCGCAGCTGCGCCGGTTGATGCTACTCAGTGTCAACGGTGTCGCCGCCGGTTTGCAGAACACCGGCTAGCCCGCCTGCGCAAGCGAGCCTGGGGGCCGAGCCACCGACCTGCTTCACGGGCCGTGATCACTCTTGAGAAGGGGAGACGCCGATGCACTCCGAGTCGCGGGTTGCTGCGGCCGTTGAAGGTCTGATCGCGCTCATCGAACAGCGTCAGCTTCGGGCTGGTGATGCTCTTCCTTCGACGGCGGAGCTGGCGGAACTACTGCAGGTCAGCCGCACGATTGCCCGCGAGGCCATCGCAGAGTTGGCAGGGCAGGGGCTGCTGCAGCGCCATCAGGGCCGGGAAACTGTGGTCAGTACGCCGGCGGCCGAGCAGATCTCCCGGTTGATGCGGTTGCGATTCCTGGTAGGCAGTGGCGATGTCAGGGCATTGCATGAGTACAGTGTGCTGGTGGCGGTGGCAGCTGCAACGCTCGCGGCCGAGCGATCCACCCCAACCGGTGTCGAGGTGTTGACATCCCGGCTTGGGGCCTTGCGTGAGTCCTCGCCCGATCAGCTGCGGCAGGCCGAGCATGAGTTCTTTCTCCAATTGGGCATCATCGCGAACAACGACGTCATGTTGCTGTCCTTCCAAGCGTTGGGTCCCTTGATCGCGGAACTGCAACCGCTGCGAGCCAACGGCGTCGGGCAGGCCGCTCACCATCGATGGTTGGTGCAGGTGTGCGGCACGTTGCTGGCTCGAATCGCTGCCCATGACACCACCGGCGCCGCCGCAGCGATGCGGGAGTACCTCGGCGAAGTGCCCGATGCTCTCATGCAGGTAGCGACCGCCCGCCCGGCCACCTAGGGGCTTGAGGTAGCTCGCGCTACGCTCGTTCGCTGTGACCGCAGATGCTGCCTCAGGCCCCCCGTCCACTACTCGAGCAGATGGCCGCCAGCCAGATCAACTGCGGCCAGTTACCTTTGCCCGGGGCTGGTCCGACCACGCCGAAGGATCGGTACTGGTGCAGTTTGGTGGCACGCGCGTGCTGTGCACGGCGTCCCTGACGGACTCGGTGCCGCGTTGGCGCAAAGGATCGGGGCTGGGATGGGTGACGGCGGAATATTCGATGCTGCCGCGCTCGACCACCACGCGCAGCGATCGGGAATCGGTGCGCGGCAAGATCGGGGGCCGGACCCATGAAATCTCCCGGCTCATCGGGCGCTCGCTACGCGCTGTGGTGGATCTATCCGCACTAGGCGAGAACTCCATCGTGCTGGATTGTGACGTGTTGCAGGCCGATGGCGGTACCCGCACGGCCGCCATCACCGGCGCGTATGTGGCCTTGGCTGACGCCATTGCGTGGGGTCGTTCCCATGGCGCCGTGAAGCAGAACGCAGCGGTATTGACCGATTCGGTGGCCGCCGTCAGCGTCGGAATCATCGGTGGCACACCCATGCTGGACCTGCCCTACGTCGAAGACGTGAACGCGCAGACGGACATGAACGTGGTGGTGACCGGTTCCGGCAGCTTCGTTGAGGTGCAGGGTACGGCTGAGGGCGCACCGTTCAACCGGGAGGAATTGAACCACCTGCTGGATCTTGCTGTGGTTGGCACTACCGAGCTTGCGCAGCTACAGGCCGACGCGCTGGCGCAGGACCTTAGTCGCCCGGAGATTGCGGGACCCATCGGCTGATGACAACCGCACGCCTGGTACTGGCTACCCGCAATGCCCACAAGCTCGGCGAACTGCGCGACATTCTCGAGGAGGCAGGAATCGACGGGTCCGCCGTGGTCAGCGCCGCTGATGTGGCCGCCGCTGATGTCGCCGAGACTGGAGTCACCTTCGCTGAAAATGCGCTGCTCAAAGCCCAGGCAGTGGCCGCGCATTCGGGTCTGCCAGCTGTGGCTGATGACTCCGGCCTGGCGGTCGATGTCCTCGGCGGCGCTCCGGGAATTTTCTCCGCCCGCTGGGCCGGACACCACGGTGATGACCCGGCGAACCTGGCACTGCTGCTCGCGCAACTGGCTGATGTACCCGATGAACACCGGGGTGCAGGATTCGTGTGCGCCGCAGCGTTGGTCCACCCTGACGGTACTCAGACCGTCACCGAAGGTGTGTTGCGCGGAACCCTGTTGCGAGAACCGGTGGGCGAGGGCGGTTTCGGCTACGACCCCATCCTGGTACCGCAGGGTCAGCTCCGTTCCTGCGCGCAACTGAGCGCTGCTGAAAAGAACGCGATATCCCACCGAGGCCAGGCCTTCCGGGCACTGGCCCCGGCCCTGGCGCAGGTGCTGGGAGCATAGGCGCTAGAGCAAACGGCCGCTGACCGCCAGAGCGGTGCGGATGAGGGCGGCGTGCCCATCGACCATTTCGGCCAGTACTGCGGGTGAGATCACCTCTTCTGGGGTGAACCAGGCGATGTCCAATGCGTCCTGCTGCGGTTGGGTATCGCCATCGACGGGCACGATGAACGCTAGTGAGACCGCGTGTTGGCGGGGGTCGTGATAAGCGGTGATACCTGGCGTCGGAAAGTACTCAGCGACCGTGAATGGTACCGGCGAAACCGGGATCCTCGGGAGGGCCATCGGTCCGAGATCCTTGTCCAAATGTCGGGCCAGGGCATCACGGATGCGTTCGTGATACATCACCCGACCACTGACGAGTGCTCGTTGGATGCCACCCTCCCTGGGCGTGCGCAACAGCGTGCCCACCGAGGTGATGACGCCGTCGGCGTCGATGCGGACCGGTACGGCGTCCACATACAGGATGGGCAACCGCCGTCGGATCTTGGCTAGTTCGTCGGGGGAGAACCAGCTGCCGATATCGTCTGTGCTTACCTCGCTCACCTTCCTATTGTGACCTGACCGCTGGTGCAGGCTCGCCAGTTGGTCGGTCCATCCGGGTGTGCGGTGCTTGGGAGCACCAGCGATCGAAGGATTCGCAGGATATGCCTGCATGCGCAGCAGGGCGAGAACGTGGCGGAACATCCCAATGGTGCGCGAGGCGGGACTTGAACCCGCACGTCCTAAGACACAGGAACCTAAATCCTGCGCGTCTGCCAATTTCGCCACTCGCGCGTACCCCCTTAGCGTAGGCAACGATCCATCGAATGGAGAAATCGAGCTGACCGAGGCAGGGAAGATCGAGTGGGAGTCAGTCAATTCCCAAGTCGCGCCGCAGCTTTGCGACATGCCCAGTGGCTTTGACGTTGTACTGCGCCAGAGCGAGGGTGCCGTCCGGTGCTACCACCACGGTGGAGCGGATCACCCCCACGTAGGTCTTTCCGTAGTTCTTCTTCTCACCCCAGGCGCCGTACGCCTCCAAGACCTGGTGATCGGGGTCGCTGGCCATGGGGAAAGTAAGGTGTTGCGCCGCCACGAACGCCGCCAACTTGGCGACAGAATCCGGTGAGACACCGACGACGGCGTATCCATGCCCGCGCAGCGACGTCAGCGAGTCCCGGAAGTCGCACGCTTGCGTGGTGCATCCAGGTGTGCTGGCCGCTGGATAGAAGTACACGACGACGCCGTTCTCGGCCTGCGTCAGCGCCGAGCTGAGTTCGAACGTGCTGCCGTCGGCGGTAGGAAGGGTGAAGTCTGGTGCGGTGGAACCAACAGCAAGGCGAGACATCGTTCTCCGTTCAGGGATTAGTCGGTGCCGAACTCCATGGCGGCAGCATCCAAGGCATCGTCGGTGGCATCCAGGTTACGCAATGCGGGGTTGGCTGCGATCTCCTGCGAACCGCCCGGTTCGAGCTCGCCCATCAGCGCGGCCGGCGCCTCGCCCAGCTGACCCTGAGCAGCGTAGAGCTCCAACTTGGCGCGCGAATCGGCGATATCGAGATTGCGCATGGTCAGTTGGCCGATCCGGTCAACCGGGCCAAATGCCGCACCCTCGGTGCGCTCCATCGAGAGCTTCTCTGGATGGTAGGAGAAGTCTGGCCCGCGGGTATCCATGATCGAGTAGTCATCGCCGCGGCGTAGCCGCAAGGTCACCTCGCCGGTCACGGCTGAGGCCACCCAGCGCTGCAAACTTTCACGCAGCATCAGTGACTGTGGATCCATCCAGCGGCCCTCGTAGAGCAACCGCCCCAGACGTCGACCTTCGGCTTGGTAGTTGGCGACCGTGTCCTCATTGTGGATGGCGTTGAGGAGGCGTTCATAGGCGATGAACAACAGCGCCATGCCCGGGGCCTCGTAGATCCCGCGGGACTTGGCTTCGATGATCCGGTTTTCGATCTGGTCGCTCATGCCCAGGCCGTGCCGGCCACCAATGGCGTTGGCCTGCATGACCAGCGCCACAGGATCGGAGTAGTCGGTGCCGTTGATGGCGACGGGTCGCCCCTGTGCAAAGGAAATGGTGACGTCCTCAGCGGCAACGACCACATTCTCGTCCCAGAACTGCACTCCCATGATCGGTTGCACAATCTCCATCGAGCTATCCAGGTGCTCCAGGACCTTGGCTTCGTGGGTGGCACCCCAGATGTTGGCGTCGGTGCTGTAGGCCTTTTCCTCACTGTCCCGGTATGGCAGGTCGCGAGCGGTCAGCCATTGGCTCATCTCGGTGCGGCCACCTAGCTCGGCCACGAAATCAGCGTCCAGCCAGGGCTTGTAAATGCGCAGTGCCGGGTTGGCTAGCAATCCGTAGCGGTAGAACCGCTCGATGTCGTTGCCTTTGAAGGTTGAGCCGTCACCCCAGATCGAGACGTCGTCGTCGGCCATCGCCCGCACCAATAGCGTGCCGGTGACGGCGCGGCCTAGGGGAGTGGTGTTGAAGTAGGCCTTGCCGCCGGAGCGGATGTGGAACGCGCCGCAAGCCAGCGCGGATAGCCCCTCCTCGACCAGCGCCGTCTTGCAGTCCACTAGCCGGGCGATCTCGGCGCCATACTGGCCGGCCCGCCCGGGCACGGTGTCGATCTGCGGCTCGTCGTACTGCCCGATGTCGGCGGTATAGGTGCACGGGATCGCACCTTTTTCGCGCATCCACGCGACCGCGACGGAGGTGTCCAAACCCCCGGAGAAGGCGATGCCGATGCGCTCACCGGCGGGCAGCGAAGTCAGAACCTTAGACACATGAGAAAATATACAGGGTTCTGAATAAGTCTGCGAACGTTAGAGACCGCCTCGCAGCGCTGCGACCGGCTCCAGCGATGCTGCTTTGAGTGCCGGGTAGGCGCCTGCAAGGAGCCCGATGACCCCACCTAGTAGGGCAGCTCCGAGCGCCAACCACAGGTCGAGTACCGGCGTCCACTCCCGCAGGGCGCTCCAACCGACGACGACGAATACCCCCAGGGCAGCCCCCAGGAGTCCCCCCAGTAGACCGATCACCACCGACTCCACAACGAACTGCGCACCGATCTGACGGCGGGTGGCCCCCAGCGCGCGCCGCAGGCCGATCTCACCCACGCGTTCCATCACCGATAGCAATGTCACGTTGGCGATGCCGAGGCCTCCCACGAGCAATGCCACGGCCCCAAGCACTAGGAAGACGGCGTCGAGGTCGGACTGAACACTGTCCTGCAAGTCGTTGCTCTGGCGCGGAGCCTGCACCTGGATTGATTCCGGTGAATTCGGTGCCAGCGCGATGGGGGCCTGCTGGTTGAGGAGTGGGCCAGCGCCGATCTCGATCCGGACCTGTACCTCCGCGGCTGTCTCCAGTCCGAATTCGTCGCGGGCAGTGCCGATGGGAATGATCACCGCATTGGCCAGGTCCCGGCGGCTGCTGAACTCTTCAATGATCCCGATGACGGTGTAGGCGTCGGTGCCAATAAAGATGGAGGGTTGGGCGTCGATGCGGTTGATTCCGAGCCGCTGGGCAGCATCAGCTCCCAGGACGGCAACCCGATCGCGGCGCTCATCGTGGCCGACATCGAAGAATCGGCCGGTGCCGAGGTCGGCGCGCAGTGTTTCAATGAGCTGGGCTGACGCGGCAACCACCGACGGTGCGACGGTGGCGGTTGCGGTGGGGTCTGTGATGGGAACGGCGCTGATCTGCGCGCCGCTGGTTTCCACGGGAGCCAGCAGTGCGGCGGCGACCACGCCATTGAGGCGGTTGATTCGTTCCGGGCTATCCCATGGCAATCGTCCAATCGCCCGTTCCCCGGCGGGGCCGCGCGTTGTCTCCGGTTTGATGACCACCTGTGTGGCAGCGATCGCATCAAACTTACGGGCAACCTGACCGGCACTGGTTGCAGCCATCCCGAGCGTGACGACCAGGGCACCAATACCCAGGACCGTTCCGAGGATGGTGAGCAACAGTCGGCCTGGTCGGGCGCCGATGCCATGGCTTGCCTCGGTGAGCAAATCGGAAATGCGGAACCGCCCAGGTGATTGAGGCGCACGTGCCTTGATTACTTTCATAGCTGCGACACCGTGCCATCGGTGATCTGAATCCGGCGTTCGGCTCGGTCTGCGACGGCAAGATCGTGAGTAATCACCATCAGGGTGAGGCCGTCGCCATGAAGGTCGTCAAACAGGTCCAGCACCTCCGCAGAGGTTGCGGTATCCAGGTTGCCCGTGGGTTCGTCGGCTAGCAGTAACTGGGGATTGGTAACGACTGCCCGTGCGACGGCAACCCGTTGTCGTTCACCGCCTGAGAGAGCGGTGGGTAAGAAGTCCAATCGATGCTCGAGCTTGACCCGCCGTAGCGCCGTGACAGCGCGTGCTAGGCGCTCCGAGCGCGGCACTGCCGAATACAAGGTGGCCAGGTAGACATTCTCCAGCGCCGTACGATGCGGCAGGAGGTGGAACGACTGGAACACGAAACCGATTCGGCCGCCTCGCAGCGCCGTCCGACGTGCTTCTTTCAGGCCGGATGTTGCTACTCCGTCCAGCAGGTATTCCCCACGGGAGGGGCGGTCCAGGAGGCCAAGGATGTTGAGCAAGGTGGACTTGCCAGAACCAGATGGTCCCACGATCGTCAGGTACTCGCCGCTCTCGACGCGCAACGTGACCGGTCGCAACGCCAGGACCGGTGGTTCACCCGGATAGCTGCGAGAGACGTCGCGAAGCTCGACGACCGGGGCTGGCGGCTGCTGCTCCAGCGGTGCCTCAACCACGATGGGGGTACTCATCAGCCCACCACCACCAGATTGTCGGCTTCCAGCTGGCCCTCGGAGGAGCGGATCTCCACCAAGCCAGCAGCGGCTAGCCCTGTCTCGACGACCACCACCTCGGATTCGCCGTCGTCCCGGACGACTTCGACCCGTGATTCCCCGCCCGGACCAGCGGTGAGGGCTGCCACCGGCACGGCCAGAACCTCACCTTCGGTGGATTCCAATGGGATGGTGACCCGGACATTGGCTCCGGCCAGTTCCGTGCGCAGTTCATCGGTGAGTTCATCTGGTACCACCGTGACCCGGGTTCTGTCGCCGCGCTCTGAGCTGTCGCTGTCGTCATCGCTATCGCTGCTGGAGGCGGCGCTGGCAGCATCGTTCTCGATGGCGGTGACGGTGGCCGGAACCTGAGTGCCGTCGACGTCCAGGAATGCCGACATTTCGAGGCTGACCAGGTCGGCGTCAGCCTCCGGCATATTGCTGACTACTTCGAGCTGTGCGCCGGAGATGGTCAACGCAACCCCATCGATGGCCGCCCCACGTTCGACCCGCACCTCATCAACACGGCGTGGCAGCGAAGCGACGTATACCACCTCCGAGGCGGGGAACGGCGTGAAGGTTCCAGCGCGTGCCTGCGCCACCTCCTCTTCCGCGTCGCGCACCTGGGTGGCCGCCAGGTCGCGGGCGGCGACCTCTGAGGAAGTATCCGGGGATTGCTCCTCCTCACGTTGCGCAACGGCTAGGTCCAGAGCGTTCTGGGCCTCCACTAGTGCTGCCTGATCGCCTGTTGCCCTGGCCTGATCCAGCGAAGAGGTCGCGGAGTCGATCGCCTGTTGCAGTTCTAGCTGTCGCAGGTTGGTTGGTCCCGCGGATGCCTGCTCGAGCGTGGATTGGGCCTCTGACAGAGTGAGGTTGGCCGCGTCGAGCCCCTGTTGCGCTGATTCCAGTTCTGCGACGGCTTCCTGGTCTGGCGACGGTGCCGGGTAGCCCGCTGCGGTGTAAAGAGCCTGCACTGCAGTGGCGGTATTGGCGTCGTAGACGTCGGAGTCGGCATTGCCGACGCTGATTCCTTGAGCCAGGAGTGCGGCCTTAAGCTGTGCTACATCTGGTCCGGAACTACCAATGCGCAAGGTCCGGTACACCGGAAGCTCACCTGGCAGGATCAAGACTGGACGCCCGGTAATTTCGATCAATACATTCCCAACGTCAACCGTCTCGCCCACCTCAGGGACTTGGCCGGTGACGATGGCTGCGCCGTCAATCTCACCGGTTTCGATCCGAACCTCCGTGGCGTCGTCATAAACCGCGTCCCCCCGCATGGTGATATCGGTGGTGATCTGGCGCATTTCGACCGGGACTGTGACCGGACCTGCGTCGGGTGGTTCTGCATCGGCTGCACGTTGAGCCGGTGAGATGATGAATTGGCTGACGCCGATACCGGCCAATAGCGAAATAACCGCGACGACGACCATGACCCAGATCGTGCGATTGGGGCGCGGCGCACGAACACCTTCAATGAGGTCGGCGTCGGAGGGCGTATCGGGCGGCTCGGTGACGACCACCTGAGTCTGTAGCGAATCGAGTTCCTGGGTTGCTGTGCTCTCGGCCTGAGCTTCGGCCGCTTTGGCTTCGGCTGCTTTGGTGCCCCTATTGCGCTTCATGAGTTCCGCTCAATGTAGTTGGCTTCGCTGACATTGCATTTACCTGTCCGGCCTCGGTGTTGGCTGCCGACGATTCGACCCTAGGACAACTCGCCAAGGGGAGGAATCGATCTGAGGGTGTGAATTGAGATCATCCGTCGGGACGAGTCGAATCCACCTAACCCAACGTTGGGATGAGCATCGGATGGGCCACGCTCTCGCCGCAATTTCCTATCCATGGCGCGCGAATTTCGCGTCCCATCGGCCCAAGGAAAATTAGTGTGCCTCGCCCGGTGTCATCACCTATGCGAGGCTCACGCGCGGCGGCTGGACCACCGCCGAGAATTTATCCGAGGATCTTC
Source organism: Beutenbergiaceae bacterium (assembly GCA_047972965.1). GTDB lineage: Bacteria > Actinomycetota > Actinomycetes > Actinomycetales > Beutenbergiaceae > Pseudactinotalea. The sequence continues at coordinate 44,417 of JBKEBC010000088.1, forward strand.
GAGCTAGGAATCGTCTGATACCTGCTCGTTGTAGGCGGCGACGAGGGTATCTATCTCTTCTTGCCATTCGTCGACGAATGCCTGCTCCAATTCGAACTGGATCGCCATTCGGCGTTGCTGTAGATCTATCTGATCGGAACAATCCCAGTCGGCGACCGCCAAGGTAATTTCTATCTCGCGAAGCCTGGCCATCTCCGCCTCATCTGGCTCGACGCCTTCCTCGTCGCCGGTAGCATCCCAGAGCGCGTTCATTTCCTCAAAAATCGAATCCGCCGCGGCGTTGCTGTTGGCAAATCCATCGTACCCGGCCTCCGCCATACAGCTGGACCATTCGGCCTCCAATTCGTCGAATGACGGATCGTTTTCGGCCGTGGTGTAGAATAGCTCTTCTGCTTCGAAAAACTCTGCAAATCGGGGGTCTTGGGAGAGGTTATCTACGGTTGCCTCCTCCTCGGCGGTTCCCCTGACCGCAGCTTCTGCCTGCCCGGTACAGCCGGTTTGGGAAGCGTCGGGCATTTCGAACTCATCATCATCCATGTCCATGGCGGCTGAAACATCGAAATCGCCATACAAAGCCGCTTCATAGGCGGCCTGCTCACTATCGGACATAGCATCGTAGATTGCTTGGTTCGGATCCTCGGGTTCCTGAGCTGGGTCCGAACCGACGATCTCGTCCATGGTGGTGATTCCATAGCCGTACTGCTCGGCGTACTCCCGCGATGCTGGGTCGAACTCACCATCGAGGTCGGACGTGTCTATTCCCATATCGGCGTAGTTCATCGGAATGTATTCGAATCCCTGGTCAGCCATGCATGTCGCGATCAATTCCTCGATCCGGCGTTGCTGATCTTCATATTCGGCCTCCCACTCCTCAGAGGATTGTTCGCCGACGCCACTCAGGCCTTCGAACGCTTGATTCAGTGGTGAGTCCTCCCATGTGAGTTCCTCCCCGCCGCCATCGTCGCTGTTGCAGCCCGCTAGGGCTAGTGCTCCGACTGCGAGCAGGACTGCACTGCGGGCCATGTGGTGTCTCATCGGGTTCCCCCCCGGTATGCGCGTGTACTCACGGCTCGATAGTAGTTCATCGCTGCCCTCCGGTTGACTGCTCGGCTCACGAGGTTTGCTCGTTGTAGGCGGCCATCAAGGCATCGATATCGCTCTCCCACTCGTCGACGAACTGCTGTTCCAGCTTGAACTGGACCTGGAGCTCTCGCTGCCGGTAGTCGATTTCCTCATAGCAGCTCCAATCCGCGGTGGCGATTGCCAATTCCGTCTCGCGCAAGTCAGCAAGATCGCCTTCGCTTGGTTCGTCAGC
>JBKEBC010000075.1:0-29735 GCA_047972965.1 Beutenbergiaceae bacterium
CCTCTGGGTGGACCACCATGGACACCATTATCGGGATCAGCGGATTCAACGGAACCGGTAGCGCAGGCGTGATCGCCCGCCACAACGCCAACGGCACCCTGCACTACTACAACGCCACCGGATCCTATGGCTCTTCCCCGCCAACACCACCGGCGCCTTCGCCACCCCCACCAACCTCGGAACCGGGTGGAGCACCATCACCGGTCCCCTTCTTGGAGTCCGGCCAGAATCCCAGGCGAGACGTGCACCGGCTCGGTTGAGCTGGTGACGCCGTCGCGTTTGTTGTCAGAAGGCGGTGATGTCGGTGAACAGTGGCAGACTCACCTTGTGCCACCCTCACGACGTAAGCCCGCTGGCCTCAGCCCGCTCGATCTGGAACTGATCGGTTTGGCACCGCTGGTGCTGGTCAAGGGCAGCGAGGGGTACTTCGTCGACTCGGTGACCGACCATCTGACCAATCTTGCCAAGGCGCGCGATGCTGACGTTGAGATCACCAGGATCGACGCCGGGGCCTACCAGGCTCATGAACTGGACATGCTCACCAGCCCGTCCCTCTTCGAGGAGCGTCGCCATCTCATCGTGGACGCCGTCGATTCCGCTTCTGATGCCTTTATCGCCGATGCCGTTGCCTACCTGGATCAGTTGGATCCAGAGGCGGGGGAGACCACCATGGTGCTGCGGCACACCAAAGGGGTGCGGGGAAAGAAGCTGCTGGACGCCATCGCGGCGGCGAAGTTCCCGGTGGTCCAGTGCGACCCGCTCAAGCGGGACTCCGAGAAGGTTGACTTTGTCAGCCGCCGATTCCGGGACGCCCGTCGGCGAGCCAGCGCTGATGCGGTGCGCGGGCTTGTCGAGGCTCTGGGGTCAGACCTTCGCGAACTGGCCGCTGGTGTGCAACAGCTGATCGACGACACCACCTCGACCATCAGTGCCGATGTGGTGCAACGCTATTACGGCGGCCGGGTGGAGGCGACCGGCTTCCGGGTGGCCGATACCGCGGTTGCGGGCGACGGTGCGGCCGCCGTCACCCTACTTCGGCATGCATTGTCGACCGGTCTAGATCCGGTACCCATCGTGGCCGTCCTGGCCATGAAACTTCGGACGCTTGCCAAGGTTGCCGCGATGCGCGGCCGGACCATCACCGCCAAGGAACTTGGCTTGGCACCGTGGCAAGTCGACCGTGCTCGACGGGAGCTGCGCGGGTGGACTCCGGAAGGGTTGGCCACTGCCATCACTGCCGTGGCCGACGCCGATGCCCACGTCAAGGGTGAAAGCCGGGAACCGCAATTCGCCGTCGAACGTGCGGTGCTGCGAGTAGCCGCTGCCCGCGACGAGGCCAGCGGAGCCAGAAGTAGGTGAGCCGAGCGAAGCTGCGGGGCCGGCCTAGCACCGACTGGCTGCTGCTGGCTGGTGCGGTGGTGGTCGGCCTCGGGCTGGGATGGATGCTCGACAACTGGCTACTGGGATTCGCCTTTGGTCTCAGCGCAGGCTCAGCAATTCTTGGAATCGCGGCCAGAGCACGTGCAGGTCGGGATCAAGCCGATGAATCCGCACGTCGTCATGGGCGAGAGCGTGGCTAGCAGCAACAACGGCGCCGCACCAGGCGACGCCGCTGTGAAGTGAGGAAGAACTAGAGCGCAGCGACCTGCTTGGCCAGCGCCGACTTGCGGTTAGCGGCCTGGTTCAGGTGGATGACACCCTTGCTGGCAGCCTTATCGAGCTGCTTGGTTGCCGTGCCCAAGGCAGTGGTTGCGGCATCCTTGTCGCCGGCGGCGATGGCTTCGCGTACGCGACGCACATGCGTCTTCAGCTCGGACTTGACGGCCTTGTTGCGTAGCCGCGCCTTCTCGTTGGTGCGGATCCGCTTGATCTGGGACTTGATATTTGCCACGGGTGTTCTCGGACTCTTTCGGTGGGTTCGCTCACGCGATTGGACTTAAAGTCGAGGGTTGCGCTGACAGAGACGGACACGGGGGTTGGGATCCCTCACGGCTTCTGCGTTGCGCATGGGCAGGCCGAACAAACGGCCAACCCAACAGGCGATGATACACCAGCGTCAGCAGGGGCCACCCCTGCCCGGTTGCGGGGCCCAGTGTCGGTTGCAGGCCCAGTGTCGGTTGCAGGCCCAGTGTGGGTTGCAGGCCCAGTGTCAACAAGGCCCTGGTTGTGCCCGACCACCGCGCTGGGTGAGGCCATGGCGGCCGCCGCTACTGGTGCAGGGCTAAGAAGGCCGCAGCAACCTCGTCATAGCGGACCTTCGCCAGCGCGGACCCTTCACGGCGCACCGTGCCGTGCGGCAGGAACAATGGCCGGTCCAGGCGTACTTGCGAGTCGCGCCCGCGACTATCCCACCCTCCCGCGCCGACATCGATCCAGTACCTGCCGTGGCTAGCCTCAGCGGCCCTATCTCGATCATGATCCTTGGAGGTCATCTGCAAACCTAGGTAGCCGCCACCAAGGCGGGCCATGATCAACACCGGGCGATCCTTGCCCTGCCCATTGCCCTCATCGTAGGGAACCCAGGCCCACACCACCTCACCGGGGTCGGCCTGCTCGTCGGGTTCGGGCTGGTACTGCAGCTTCGGCAAGGTGCCCTCGAACTCCACCACTTCCCGGGCCGAGGCCTGGCTGGTAGCAGCGGGGGAGCCGGCTGATCGCGACGACTTCTTGCGGGGCCGATCCGAGGGGGTAGGATCCGGCCTGCCAGAACGGGATAGGTCTCGCGCCAAAGACGTCGCTACCCGCAGCACTCGATTCAGCACACTCATACCTGCTGAATCTAGCTGGAAACCTTGGCAGGGTAGTTTTACTGCATGTCGGATCTGTTTGAGGGGTACCCCACAGGTGCCGCCTGGGACGAAATGATGGGCACAGCCGCCACCTCGGTCCGGGCGCCGTACCAGCATGTTCACCGCACCATGGGAGCACTGGACGCCGACGAATTACGTTTGCGCGCTGATGCGTTGGCTCGCGGCTACCTGAACCAAGGCGTCACCTTCGATATCGGCGGTGAGGAACGCCCCTTTCCGCTCGACTCGGTGCCACGAGTTCTGGATGGCACCGAATGGGACCACCTGGCACCAGGGATCGCCCAACGGGTGCGAGCACTAGAGGCCCTGCTAGCCGATGTCTACGGCCCGCAACGGGTGATTGCCGACGGCGTGCTACCGCGGCGCCTGATCTTGTCCTCCTCCCATTTTCACCGGGCAGCCGTCGGGGTCGAACCCGCCAACGGGGTTCGCATCCACGTGTCCGGCATTGACGTCATCCGCGATGCCGCCGACCAGTGGCGGGTGTTGGAGGACAACGTCCGGGTGCCCAGCGGTGTTTCCTACGTGCTCTCCAACCGGCGAGCTATGGCGCAATCATTCCCGGAGATGTTCTCCCGGATGCGAATCCGCCCCGTGGCTGACTATCCACGCAGGCTGCTGGCCGCGCTTTCGGCCGCAGCACCACCTGGGGTAGACGAGCCCGTCGTGGTGGTCTTGACACCCGGCGCATTCAACAGCGCCTATTTCGAACACTCGTTGCTGGCCCGCTTGATGGGTGTGGAACTGGTGGAAGGGCGCGACCTGTTCTGCGCCGGTGACCGTGTCTACATGCGCACGACCCGCGGGCGGCGACGGGTGGATGTGATCTACCGCCGCCTGGACGACGAATTCCTGGATCCGGTGGCGTTCCGCCCAGATTCGCTGCTGGGGTGCCCCGGGTTGATCAATGCGGCCCGGGCCGGAACGGTCACGATTGCGAACATGGTGGGCAACGGCGTCGCCGACGACAAGTTGATCTACACCTACGTACCGGACCTGATCCGCTACTACCTCGCAGAAGAGCCCATCCTGTCCAATGTCGATACCTGGCGTCTGGAGGAACCACAAGCGCTCACGGAAGTGCTGGATCGCTTGTCGGAACTGGTAGTGAAACCCGTGGATGGTTCTGGCGGTAAGGGAATCATCATTGGGCCCGCAGCCAGCGCCCAGGAGCTGGCGCAGGCACGGACCCGGCTACGCAATGACCCGCGTGGCTGGATCGCGCAGCCGGTGGTGCAACTCTCCACCGTTCCCACCCTGGCGGGGGAATCGCTACGACCTCGGCACGTGGACCTTCGTCCGTTCGCGGTCCACGATGGCGAAGATGTCTGGGTACTGCCGGGAGGACTCACACGGGTAGCGCTCGCACAAGGCCAACTGGTGGTCAATTCCTCCCAGGGCGGCGGGTCGAAGGACACTTGGGTGTTGGGTACCGGGCGACCTCGTATGAGCGTGGCACCCATCGTTCCTGCCGGTGTACCGCAGATCAATAGCGTCCAGCTCGACACCAACCCGCAGGACACCGTGGAACACAGTCAACAGCAGCAACAACAGCAACAGACGCGGCTGGGGGCTAGCTGATGCTCTCACGTATCGCGGAGTCGCTGTTCTGGATCGGCCGATACGTCGAACGCGCCGACGATACTGCTCGTATTCTCGACGCCCACCTGCAGTTGCTGCTCGAGGATCCGTGGGTGGAGGAGGATCTGGCCTGTCGCTCCTTGCTGGCAGTGATGGGCTCGGATTCCCCGCCTGAGGGAATTTTGGTCACGAGGCAGAACGTGCTGGACACGTTGGCATACAACCGCACCTGGCCAGGGGCTATCGCGGGTTCGTTGACGGCGGCCCGCGAGAATGCCCGGCGGGCACGCGAGGTGCTGTCCTCGGAGCTATGGGAGGGGTTGAACACCACCTGGAACCAGTTGCCTGGGCGGACCCGGCAGTCCACCCCACCTCAGTTCTTTTCCTGGGTGCGCGAGCGTGCAGCATTGGTCGGCGGTGTCGTGGATGCCACGACCTCGCGGGACTCCACCCACCAGTTCCTGGTGCTGGGTCGTTCCATCGAACGGGCCGACATGACCGCCCGGTTGATCGCCACCCGGGCGCTCGCGGGCACCGCTGCCCCCGACTGGACCACGCTCTTGCGCTCGTGCGGCGCGCACGAGGCATACCTGCGCACCTACCGGGGCCGAGAGGCAGACAAACTAGCAGCGGAATTCCTGCTCCTAGATCCTTCATTTCCTCGTTCGGTGTTGTATTCGCTGGCTCGGGCCGAGACGGCGTTGGCGGAACTGGAGCGCGGCGCCCGCCGGGCCGGGGAAGAGGATGCCCGCACCGTGCTGGGTCGGATTCGATCCGGGCTGGAGTACCGGCCGATGCTGAAACTGCTGGGCAACCTGCCCGAGGAAATGGAGGATGTGCAACGCTCCTGCTCGGAGGCATCCGACGCCATCAAGCTCCGGTATTTCCCCTCGGCCGTATCCGACGACTGGATCGGAGACTCCTGGTGAGCCGCCTACATATCGTTCATCGCACCACTTTTGACTACGACCGAAGCGTGAGTGCCTCCTACAACGAGGCGCGGATGCGTCCGGCTGACCTAGCGCACCAGAGCGTGCTGTATTCGCGTATCACGGCGTCTCCGGCCACCCATCAAGCTAGCTACGTTGACTACTGGGGCACTACGGTGACCGGTTTTGAGGTCTTGACCTCGCATGAAGGACTGACGGTCGTGGCGCAATCGCGGGTAGATGTCGGCATCGCCAGCCCCGGTGAACTGGTGGGCTGGGAGGTCGTCGGTGATGAGCGCACCGCTGACCAGATGTGCGAGTTCCTGGTGCCGACGCCGGTGACCGAGCCGAGTGCGGACCTGACGGAACTCGCCCGCGATCACGTGGGTGAGCGGTCGCCTGCCGAGGCCGCAGCCACCATTCTGAACGCCGTCCGCGACCAGGTGGAATACGTGCCAGGAGCAACGGGCGTCCATACTCGTGCCATGGAGGCCTGGCAGGAACGCAAAGGTGTGTGCCAGGACATCGCGCATCTGGGTGCGGCGGCATTGCGATCCGTGGGAATCCCCACCAGGTATGTCTCGGGGTACCTGCATCCGCTGGCCGCCGACGCTGAGCCAGGTGTCAGGGTCAATGGCCAGTCGCACGCCTGGGTGGAGTACTGGGTGGGCCATTGGGTGGGGTACGACCCCACCAATCAAATACCGGTCAATACCCACCATGTGATCGTGGCTCGTGGACGCGAATATGGCGATGTCGCACCGATTCGAGGCGTCTATTCCGGTGGCGGCCGGTCGGACCAGCAGGTGGACGTGCAGATTACGCGGGAGGAGTGAGCACACCAGGCGCAACTCGCGCGGCTGCAGCGAGCGGCTAAAGCCATCCGTGCTCCTGCGCGATCCGGGCTGCCTCAAAGCGAGTGCTCGCGTTCGTCTTCCCGATGGCGCCGGACACGTAGTTGCGTACCGTGCCTGGCGACAGATGTAGCGCTCGAGCGATGTCGCTCAATCCCGCACCGGTCAGCACCAGGCGCAGCACCTCGCGTTCTCGTTCCGTCAGCGGCGTGGTGCCTGCAAACAGACCTTCCGTCGCCAGAGCGGGGTCAACCACTCGCAGCCCGGAGTGCACTCGGCGGACAGCATCGGCTAGTTCGCTGGCGGGGGTGTCCTTGACGAGAAATCCACTTGCACCAGCCTCTAGGGCACGGCGAAGGTAACCGGGACGGCCAAACGTCGTCACGATCAGCACCCGTACCTGGGGGATGGCTGCTCGGACAGTGGCGGTGGCCTCAACGCCGTCCATAGTGGGCATCTCGATATCGATGACACACACGTCGGGTGCCGTCTGCCGTGCTGCAGCCAGCACTTCGTCGCCACGTCCGACTTCGGCGACGATGTCGATGTCGGCTTCTAGTGACAACAATGCGGCTAGCCCGCCGCGCACCATGGGCTGGTCATCGGCAAGGAGGACTTTGATGCTCATGTGGAGGGCTCCATGTCAGTCCAGGATAGGTGGACGAGCGTGCCGGTCCCGTCGTCCCCAGCGGTGATGGTGACCTCGCCACCGCTGGCCCGGATGCGCTCACGCAGGCCACGCAGGCCGTTGCCTTCCGGGGCGCCAATACCCACGCCGTCGTCGGTGATCGTCAGCGTGTGTGGGCTTACCTGCACCGAGCAAGTATTGGCGCCGGAATGGCGCACCACATTCGTGATCGCTTCACGTAGCGCCCACCCCATCACGATCCTGTGCCGTGGATCGATGGTCTCGATGTCGTGGGGCATCTGAGGCCGGATACCAGCAGTGGTGAGCATGTTCTTCGCCACCCCAAGTTCCTCATCGATGCTGGTGACCCGCAGCCCAGCCACGGTGGCACGAACTTCAACGAGCGATTCGCGTACCAGCGCCTGGATCTGCGCCAGTTCCACCTTCGCCCGCTGCGGATCCGAATCAACCAGCCGGTGCGCCAGTTCTGACTTCACCGCCACCGCCGTCAGTGAATGCCCGACCACATCGTGGACATCGCGGGCCAGGCGATCGCGTTCATTGACCACGGCTAGCTGTTGACTCAAGTCCCAATGGCGTTCTCCCCACCGCTCCATCACGCGCAGCAGGATCATAAATCCATAGACCAACGGGATGATGAACAGCAGCGCCTGCAAGCGGGGCTGATATTCCAGCAGGATCGCTAGTGCGCCGCTGACCGCGTAGCAGGCGCCAACGACCAGCGCTGGTACCCAGGGCAGGTAGAACACGGTGAACGCGACCACGAACGGGGCTAGGCTGACGGCTTCGGTACCGATGAGCACGGCAAGTGCCAACGCCAACACGCTCAGGACCACCAACACCACAATGGCGACGCGAGTGGACTTGGTGCGGGCGAAGCCGATGGTGTAGGTGGCGCCGAAGGCGGCGATGAGTAGCAGCCCGACTACCCGCTCCGCGGCAGATAACGCGGGTGAGTGCCACACCGTCATGATCGGGAAGACCAGGAAAACCAACCAAGCACTGGCCAGCAACCATGCCCACGCCGTCCATGGATCCCTGGCGACGACAGGAGTTCCGACGTCGCCCTCGCTCACTGCCGGCCCCGGCTGCGCCGCACCATCAGCGTCGCCACCAGGCCGAGGATGACCATCCACACCACGACATTAGTCACCGGGATCCACAATGCCTGCTGAACTGGCTCAACGGCATCGGCGTTGACGATCCATCCTTCGGTGAGCGGGTAGCGAGCCAACGCTGCGATGCCATACAACGGCGTGAAGGTGGCGACCGTCAGCATGGTCCCGGACAGAGGGAAGAACAGGTTCCCCAGGAACGCCAGGATCACCAAGGAGCCGCCGGCGGCGCTCACGGCGCCCTCGGACTTGAAGGCCAGGCCGAAAGTCAGCCCGTATACGGAGAACATCGACGCACCCAGCAGCACCAGTACTGCGCTGAGCGCCCACACCTGTGCGTCGGCCTTCGCACCGGTCAGCTGGCCGAGAAGATAAATCAGACCCACCGGTATGGCGGCGATGGTGACCCCGACAGCCGCCTTGTTCAGGACGTACTGACCATCGCCCATCGGGGTCAGGCCCAATTGACGGCCCCACCCCTGCATGCGTTCGACGGCGGCCGATCCGCCGATCCCGGTGGTAGCGGTGACCGCCCCATACATCGCCATGTTGATCATCACCCAGGCTGCGACGTTGCCGTTGCCGGCGCTGGCATCGGAGTAGGACTGTGAGGCGCCAAAGATGACGTACAGGAACGCAGGCAGGACGGCGGTGAAGAACAATCCCGGGATGTCTCGGACGATCCGCAGCAGTTCCATGCGGTCGTAGGTCAGGTTCATCGGTTCTTCTCCGTTGCGGTCAGGGTCAGGAAGGCGTCATCGAGTGATCCCGCCGTCACGTCCAGGTTCGCGGCCCCTTGGGTCAACAGGGCCAATGCCACGGCGTCGGAGTCCGTAGCCCGCACCGTGATCCGGCGCGCGCCCATCGATACCGAGACGACGTCATCGCGTTCCTCGAGGTCCGAGACGATCCGTGCTGCCATGTGCTCGGGCACCGTGGCGCTGACGACGCGGCCGGTGGCGCGGGCGCGGATGTCAGCGGTTGTTCCATCGGCGACAATGCGACCATTGGCAATCATGACGATCCGTTTGGCGAAACTATTGGCTTCCTCCAGGTAGTGAGTCGCGAACACCACGGTGCGGCCGGTCTCGACCTGGGCATGCATGGTCGCCCAGAACTCGTGTCTGGCCCCCACATCCATCCCCGCGGTGGGTTCATCGAGGATGAGCAGGTCCGGGTCGGGCAACAATGCGAGGGCGAACCGGAGACGTTGCTGTTCGCCGCCCGAGCACTTGCTGACTCGGCGGGTGGCGATGTCGCCAAGCCCGGCCTGCTCGATGACCGATGCCACCGCTTGCGGCTTTGGATAGGTGGAAGCGATGACATCCACGGTTTCACGTACCGTCAGATCGCCTAGGAGCCCACCAGATTGCAGCACTGCCCCGACCTTGCCCCCGCGAACTGCCGAGCGTGGCTCAGTGCCATAGACGTCGATGGTGCCCGACGTAGGACTGGTCAGGCCCAGGATCATGTCCACCGTGGTGGTTTTGCCTGCTCCGTTCGGCCCGAGGAATGCGACGATCTCACCACGATCGATGCTCAGGTCGACGCCGTCAACGGCGTGAACAGTCTGTGCACCTATGGGGTGAAATGACTTGTGAACCTGCTGCAGGTTGATGGCTGTGGATGACATACAGCCATACTCGTGCTCCGGTCGCTGGCGTCACAGAATCGGCTGTCACCGGCTGTAGATGACAGATGTCACGTCGGACCTGAGGTAGCGGTCCAGCGGTATACGTAGATCGGCGTATGTTGCGCAGTGAGGTTCGACAATAGATTCGTCGTGTGAAGAAGACGATGATGATATGGGCTGCTGCTTTCACGCTTGCCCTAGCCGCGGGCTGCAGCGGCGGGGGTGGGTCAGCCGGATCGGCCACCGTGACGTTGCTGGATGAAACCTATGAGTTCACGGATGTCCGTGACTGCAATCTCACCCAGGAGTACTACGGGGACGATTGGCGTGAGTTCATCGGCTGGACCGAGGATGGAATGAACCTCCTCAAGATCACCTATGACGAGACTGCGCTCGAGGTCAGCAATGTAAACGTCAGTATCGGTGCTCAAGAGGCGTTCGAGAATGCCAACTTCGAGCAGGACTGGATGGCTTTCACCGATTTCGAGTTCACCACACTCGACGATGGGATCGAGGGAAGCAGCCCGGTATCGCGGTTCGGGCCCGGACCCAACGAAGGTGTCGCTGAGGTCGTCTTCACCTGCGGCTAATGCGACATCGACGAATCTGAGCGGTGGTAGTCCCAGCACCGAGCCCTGCGACATCCCCGATCCCCATAGCCGTGGGACGATAGCTGGTAGAACGCCCACCACCGACGTCTCGATAGGTTGCTCGTTGCCCGCCATCCCCAGCGCGTCTCGCCATACCGCTCAGATCACTCCGGCCGCTACACCGCCGGAGCTGCTGCGAAACTTCTGCATCATCGCTCATATCGACCACGGCAAGTCCACGCTGGCCGATCGCATGCTGCAACTGACCGGAGTGGTGCAGGCCCGGCAGATGCGCGCCCAGTACCTGGACCGGATGGACATCGAGCGTGAACGCGGCATCACGATCAAGAGCCAGGCGGTCCGGATGCCGTGGGCGCTTGAGGACCGGGGCGGATCGGGTGAGATCACGCCATATGCGCTGAACATGATCGACACCCCCGGGCACGTGGACTTCACCTATGAGGTCTCGCGCTCACTGGCGGCCTGCGAAGGCGCAGTGCTGCTGGTAGATGCGGCCCAGGGAATTGAGGCACAGACGCTGGCTAACCTCTACCTGGCCATGGAGAACGATCTGGCCATCATTCCGGTGCTGAACAAGATCGATCTGCCTGCCGCGCAACCGGAGAAGTACGCCGAAGAACTCGCCTCACTGATCGGTGGCGAACCAGAGGATTGCCTGCAGGTCTCCGGCAAGACCGGGGCGGGTGTAGAAGCGTTGCTCGACCGGATTGTCGCCGAGGTTCCCCCGCCCACCGGAAATCCGGATGCGCCCGCTCGCGCCATGATCTTCGACTCCGTCTATGACGCCTACCGCGGTGTAGTGACCTATGTGCGCGTGGTCGACGGCCAGCTCTCACCGCGTGAGCGCATCCTCATGATGAGTTCGCGCGCCACCCACGAACTATTGGAGATCGGCGTCTCCTCACCCGAGCCCACACCCACCCAGGGCCTGGGTGTGGGGGAGGTCGGCTACCTGATTACCGGGGTCAAAGATGTGCGCCAGTCCAAGGTCGGTGACACCATCACCACCCAGATCAAATCTGCAGATCAGCCGCTCTCTGGTTACTCCGATCCCAAGCCGATGGTGTTCTCCGGGCTTTACCCGATCGATGGTTCCGACTATCCAGAACTACGCGAGGCCCTCGACAAACTCAAACTCAATGACGCAGCACTGACCTACGAGCCAGAAACATCGGTCGCGCTCGGCTTCGGCTTCCGGTGTGGTTTCCTGGGCCTGCTGCACCTGGAGATCGTGCGGGAACGATTGGAACGTGAGTTCGGGCTGGCGCTGATCTCGACGGCGCCGAACGTGATCTACGACGTCACGATGGAAGATGGCACAGAAATTGTCGTCACCAATCCCAGCGAGTTCCCAGCTGGAAAGATCGCCTCGGTGCGTGAGCCGCTGGTCAAAGCCACCGTCCTCGCTCCCAGTGAGTTCGTCGGCGCGATCATGGAACTGTGCCAAGGACGACGCGGCACCATGCAAGGAATGGACTACCTGTCCCAGGACCGGGTGGAATTGCGATACACGTTGCCGCTGGCGGAGATCATCTTCGACTTCTTCGACCAACTCAAGTCTCGTACTCGTGGGTACGCTTCGCTGGACTATGAGATGTCCGGTGACGCACAAGCCAACCTGGTTAAGGTTGACATCCTGCTTCAAGGTGATGGTGTCGACGCATTCTCCGCCATCGTGCACCGGGACAAAGCCTATTCCTACGGTGTTGGCATGACGGAAAAGCTCAAGGAGCTGATTCCGCGACAGCAGTTCGAGGTGCCGATCCAGGCCGCCGTGGGTAGCCGCATCATCGCCCGCGAGACCATTCGGGCGTTGCGCAAGGATGTGACCGCCAAGTGCTATGGCGGCGACATCTCCCGCAAGCGCAAGTTGCTCGAGCGCCAGAAGGAGGGCAAGAAGCGGATGAAGAACATTGGTCGGGTCGAGGTGCCGCAGGAGGCCTTCGTGGCCGCGTTGTCTTCCGATGCCGGGGGCGGCAAGGAGAGCAAGTGACCCCGTTCGGGGTGTATCTGCACGTGCCGTACTGCTCGGTGCGGTGCGGCTATTGCGACTTCAACACCTACACGGCCACGGAGCTTGGCGGGGGAGCTAGCCAAGCCAGCTACGCCGCGACGGCGATAGCTGAAATTACCCTCGCAGCGGCACACCTGCGCCAGCGTGGCCTCGATGGTCGACCTGCGTCCACGGTGTTCTTTGGGGGCGGCACACCGACACTGCTGCCGACAGCAGATCTGGTCGCGATGCTGGACGCCGTTCGCGACACCTGGGGCCTATCTGACGGTGCTGAGGTGACGACGGAGGCCAATCCCGACTCGGTGACCCTGGCAGACCTGCAGGCGCTGGCTGACGCCGGATTCACCCGCATTTCATTCGGGATGCAGTCTGCCGTGCCAACGGTGTTGGCGACGCTAGAGCGCACCCACGACGTGGACCGGGTACCGCAGGTAGTGCGCTGGGCGCAGCAGGTCGGACTGGGAACCTCGCTCGATCTGATCTACGGCACGCCCGGGGAAAGCCTGGAGCAGTGGCGCCGGAGTGTGAGCGCAGCAGTAGCCATGCAACCCGATCACATCTCGGCCTATGCACTGACGATTGAGCCTGGTACCAAAATGCACACACAGGTTCGGCGCGGTGAACTGCCCGGTGTCGACGGGGACGACCAGGCCAGCAAATATGACCTTGCCGATGAGCTATTGGCCGAGTCTGGATACCACTGGTACGAGATCTCCAACTGGTCTCGCAACCGTGATCAGCAGTGCCAGCACAATCTGGCCTATTGGCGCTCTAGCGACTGGTGGGGCATCGGACCCGGTGCCCACAGCCACCTGGCCGGTCAGCGGTTCTGGAATATCAAACACCCCCGTGCCTATGAAGCGCAGGTGCGTGGTGGCCAGCTACCGATTGCCGATAAGGAGACGCTGACGTCCGGTCAGCTGGCCGATGAGCGGATCATGCTCGGAATTCGGTTGGCATCTGGTCTGCGCGTCCGCAACGATGGTGAACGCGCGGCACTGGTGCGATTGGTGAATGAGGGTCTGGCCCAAGAGGTGCCAGCCACCTCTGGGTTGCTCATCCTGACCCGTCGTGGGCGGATGATGGCAGATACCGTTACATCGATCATGGTCCATGCCAACTGAGGCAGGCGGGTCGTCGCGGACGTCAGTTGGTTCATTCGCTAGGCTCATTGTGGTAGTACGCAAGTCCACGAGCAGGGAGAATCATGTCGCAGCCACCTTCAGAGCCACCGGCGCAGCCGCCGTATGGCCAGCCTGATCAGCAGCCACCGGCCCAGCCGCAGACTCCGCCAAGCTACGGACAGCCTGGCCAGCAGCCGCCACCAGCTGGTTCCTATGCTCCACCGGCAGCTGGCGGATACGCCCCGCCGCAGCCCACGGGGCCGCAGGGATTGGATTCGATCAAGGCGGGCTGGGAGTGCTTCAAGGCTTCCGCGACCCCGTTCGTCCTGGGGACGCTTATCTGGGGCGTGATCATCGGTGCGGTGACCGTCATTCCAACCGTCATCCTGAGTGCAGTCGTAGCTGCCACTGACCCCTACGACCCCTATGGGCCGGGTTACGTGGCCATGGGGGGCTTCAGCGTAGGCATGGTTGTGGTGGTGCTGCTCGCACTGGCGGGTGCCGTGGTGTACATGGGCGCGTTCGCTTCCGCTTCCCTCAAGGCAATCGATGGTCACCAGGTCACAGTCGGGGACTTCTTCAAGATCAAGAACTTTGGCCAGCTGGCGTTGCTCGCGCTGATCATCGGTGTGGCGGGCGCGGTGCTCTACATCACGGTCATTGGAACAATGGCAATTGCCTTCTTTGGGGCCTTCGCCGTGTACTTCGTCGTCGACCGCAACCTGAGTGCTATCGATGCGGTCAAGGCCAGTATTCAGCTAGCGTTGGCCAACGCCGGTCAGACCATCATCGTGCTGCTGCTGTGCTACCTGCTGGGGATGGCCGGGTCGCTCGCCTGCGGTGTGGGCATCCTGGTGACTGCGCCGATTGCGCAGCTCGCCATCGCGCACTTCTACCGGGTTCTGACCGGTCCATCGGCTGGGCAGGCCCCGCCAGCTCCCCAGTTCGGCTAAGTACTGTTCTTCGGCTCGAGAAGGCCGGTCAGGTCCTATCGCGGGACCCGACCGGCCTTCTTGGTTGGCCCTACTTGCCGTGTGAGCGCGCGTAGCTGTTGATATGGTGCAACTGGGGGAAGAATTTGTTGGTGATAGCAGGGGGTTGTTATGCCGTCGAACGAATCGACGATTGATACGGTTGAAGTCATTGGCGCTGCGGACAAGATGGATAGCGCAGCAACAGCGATCGGGGCGAATCGGCCCCTGGTGGTGGGTGATGTTGCCGAGGCCATGCCCGGCTCCTCCAGCTCCGGGGCAGCTACAACATTGGAAGAGCGCTGGAAGGGCGACTATGACGCCCTTGTGCGCGCATTCGAGCATCAATCTGACGCTATGAGAGCCGCGGCCAATGATTGGACGGGTGTCGACCAATTGGCCAGCACCCAGTTCAGCAGCCTCAGCGTGGCGGGTTGGGCTCAAGGCTGATGGTCACGCTCGCAGAGTTGGATGAATGGAAGTCATGGCAGTTGGGCGTGGTCGCTTCGGGCCTCAACCGGAATCGGACGCAGCTGATTGCCACAGAGGACGAGCTCGATGCGGCGCTGCCACCGGCCTCCTGGCAAGGGGAGGACGCGAAGGCGGCACGACAGGCCCATCGCGAGATGGAGGCACGGCTAGATCAGCAAGTGGCTGAGCTTACGCAGGTGATCGCCGCCGTCCGAACAGCGCAGGAGGGTATCTCAGCGGCTCAGGAGACCATGCGCGGGGCGATGTCATTGGCGCAAGAATATGAACTCAGCGTTGACCTGACCACCGGTGCCGTGCAATCGGTCGGTACCTACACGCTAGCGCAGCAGAAGGAAAAGCAGCTGGCCCAGGCCAAGGTCAACGAAGTGATCGCCCAGCTGGAGGATGCATTGCGGGCCGCGAATGAGGCGGACAAGGGCCTCGCCAACGCGATGACTGCAGCCGCGTCCGGTGATCGCGCCGATGCCATGGATATCGATCTCATCCAGCAGTTCCAGCAGATGTCTGATCAGGAAGCTGCGAACTACCTGATGGACAATCCGCACTTCGCCGATGGCCTGCTGCCCTACGCGCGTCTGTCTGTGCGCGGATTGATCGCTGAGGCGATCGCAGCCGACCTTGATCGGGATTTGTCGCCGGACGATACCGATGAGTTGGACCACGTCAACCTGATGATGGAAACCTTCGGCGACGACGAGACGATCATGGCTGCGCTCTATAAGCAGCTAGGACCAGACGGCCTCATGGAAGCGATGACCAGTCTCGATTGGCACGATGGCGCTGAACCGTCTGAGCAGGCCCAGCAACTTGCCATGTCCTTGCGAGATGGCCTGGCAACGGCCTCGCGCTCGGAGCGCTTTGATGGCCAGAGCTATGGGCGAGACCTGGTGCGCGAGGCCGTGCCCTATCCATACAACGCGCAGGTCGATGCCGAGTATCAGTTGCCTGGCATTGGGGGTAGTAACTACACCGGCGATGAACTTGCCGCCCTGGACTTCCTCCTGAGCGGGGAAGGCTACGGTGAACGCTTCGTTCGCGGTGCCACGTGGGAATTGGATGACTTCGAACGGACCATGCCCAATAGGGCAGCCGAAATTCGTCGGGAGGCCACCGATAGCTGGTATTCCCGTCTTGGTCGCGGTGAGAATGAGCCAATCCAATCGCCCGATCCCATGGCCAAGCTGCTTGGCCACATGGGTGACTATCCTGATGCGGTCATGGATTTCCTGACCGATCCGGTGGATCCCGATGGGCAAGGTGGGGCGGCCTCTCTTGGACAGCAACGTCAGGACTATCACTTCAGGGAACGCGACTGGCGTGCTGATGGTTTTGCGGGAGTATCGCAAATGATGGCGGGCCTGGCAGAAAACCACTATTTAGTCGATGCTGGTGGTGAACGCGTGTCGGAAGTTATGAGCAACTACTTCGAAAAGATGGCTCAAAACGATGATTTCAATGCGCGGAATGCGAGTGCTGCATCGGAGTCGATTGGTAGGATCGTTGCGCAATATACGCCATCCTTCTATGATGCACATCGCAATAATCTAGGCGGTGCCGGACACACTCTTGACATGGTAGATATGCCGTATTTTCCCGACATATACGACTTGCCGTCGCTTGACCAGGCAAGCGGTTCCGCATTCATCGAGGTTGGCACAGCAACCGAGCAGGGTATGGCCCGCATGGCAGAGGGGTTTGGTGCTTTCCGTCAGGCTCGCCTCGAAGCCTACGCGCTCGAGCCCGACGAGGGCGGATTGCAGAACATTTTGAATGACGCCGCGGCTCTTGATGGCTGGATTATCAAAGAATCGGGGGATACCCGAATCGAGCAGGCTCAGGAAGCCGATGACCGGGTTGCGCTCTGGTCAAGCATGGTCTCCGATGCCGTGGGACTGCTTCCTGTGCCCGGTGCGGATTTCATGGCAGAGGGCATCGCCAAGGATGTCGCCGACCTGCTTTGGGGGAAAGCTGAGGAAATTCCTGGTAGCAAGCTCGAAGAAATAGTTGGCAATCATGTGGAGCGGACCAATGCGGAACTTAATCAGGAGGGGCGCACGGGTGCCAATCAAAGCCTGATGTCGAACTACCTGGCCTTGGTGGAGGCGGGCATCATAGAGATTTCCGAGGAGGATCCAAATAACTGGCGGATTGACCGTACCTATGGCCCGTCGCGAATGATAACCCTGGACGAGATCATGCGATCTGCTGATGCGAATAACTACTATCGAAACGCTGAGAATAGGATTGCGTCCTTGGCGCCAGATGATGTGGACGTACAAAGTATTTATGACTCCTATCGTTCGGCATTCGAACGCGACTACCGCGATTAGCGCAACGCGGCGTCTCCGGAATTTGCCCTGTGGGCCGATGATGATTGTAAGCGGGTCGTGAAGAGATTCTACGGCGGCGCAATTGCAGCCACTGCACTTGCCTGCGCGCTGATCTCCAGCTGCGCCCAGGTGGGGCCAACCGTCCTGACAGTTGAGGATTTTCATGATGGCTCAACTCAGGAAGAACATGACGTCACCATTGACAGTGACGAGGGTGATCCCGGGATGCTTTGGGCTGTCCAGGCATGGAGCTGGTGCTCGTTCTTTGAATACCCCTTTGACCATGGGGTGGTCGGAGTGGAACCGGTTATTGGATCAAGCATCGCCGCTTATCCGGCGGGCGCGGATTCTGCTGATATCGAGAATGGCGAGGTACGCGTGGAGTACCTCGTGACAGCTATCGTCACCCAGCCTCAGGTCGGCGATTTCGAAGTTCTTGGAGAACCCGGTTCGGGTGCGATCGGCTCACTGCAACAGCGTGCGAATGAGTGCATGAAGTGGGCTGACCAGTTGCGTGAAGCCGATCGCATGCCGGATGGGTACTTCGAAGCCATCCCCGATCTTCCCAACGGTGCGATTGGCTGGAGCGCCTGGGACGGAACTACCAACTTGTGGCGCACCGAGATGGCTTTCATGATGAGACCAGATGACCGGCTCATTGCCGTCCGATGGTCGACGTGGGGCGATTCCGAGCAAGACTCTCCGATCGATATTGCGCGGTTGCTGGAGCTGGCCAATACCGGGGCCGACGAAGTATTGGAGAACGCCTAGCCCGGTTTTCCCCGCCGGGTGCGGCCAATCGTGTGGGTTAGGTGACGAAGTCGACGAGTTCTTCGACCCGACCAAGAAGTGCGGGGGAGAGGTCCCGGTAATCTCGGACCCGGCCCAGGATTCGTTTCCATCCGGTGGCGATGTCGGCCTGCGTTTGGGCTGGCCATCCCAGCGCTGCCAAGGTGCCGAGCTTGATGTCGGTTCCGCGTGGGATATCGGGCCAAGCTGAGAGCCGGAGCCGTGCGGGCAAGACCGCCTGCCAGACATCGACATAGGGGTGCCCCAGCACCAGGACACCTTGGTGGCGACGCATTACCTCATCGGCGATTCGAGTCTCCTTGGAGCCCGGTACCAGGTGGTCCAGCAGCACCCCGACACGCCGGCTCTGCGCAGGAGCAAATTCCGCGAGGCGGTCGAGCAGATTGTCAGCGCCGTCGAGCATCTCGACGACGATCCCTTCGATCCGAAGATCCTCACCCCAGACCCGCTCGACAAGTTCGGCGTCGTGGCGACCCTCTACCCAGATCCGTGAGGCCCGCGCCACCCGTGATCGAGCCGTTGGAACAGCTCGTGAACCACTGGCGGTTCGTGCTGCTCCGGTGGAGCTGGACACCGGAGCAATGAGACGCACGGGTGCGCCATCGATCCAGAATCCGGCACCCAGCGAGAACGTGCGGACCTGTCCGCGCCGATCCTCCAGGTCAACCACCTGTTGCCCACCGATCTTCTCGACCCGCACGATGGCGCCCACCCAGCCCGATTGCACGTCCTCAACAACGAGGCCAATCTGGGCCGCGACATCGCGGGTGCGCGGCTTGCGGTTTGCGTGAGGATCGTTGGACAGGACATCGGTCCCGTAGCGGTCGGCAGGCATTCGGCAACGTTAGGCAGTATTGGTGGTCATCGATGGCAGGCGCGCGGCAGGGTGGCCTACCTGCTAGGCCGCGTAGGATTGGCACTCATGGATTCCGAGTGCCAGAGGAGGTGATGTGGTGGAACGGCAGACGCGCCAACTCGACGTGCTGCGCGCGATCGTGCAGGACTATGTCCAAAGCCGGGAACCCGTGGGCTCGCGCAACCTGGTTGAACGCCACAATCTCGGGGTCTCGCCAGCGACGATCCGCAACGACATGGCTGCGCTCGAAGAAGCTGGCTACATTGCTCAACCACATACTTCTGCGGGCCGGATTCCCACCGACAAGGGCTACCGTGCCTTCGTCGACCAGATCAACGTCGTCAAACCGCTCTCGGGCGCAGAACGACGGGCAATCACCGAACTTCTCGACGGCGCACTCGACCTCGATGATGCCTTGGACCGGACCGTTCGGCTGCTGGCCCAGCTCACCCAGCAGGTGGCCGTGGTGCAGTACCCGTCACTGACCAGATCTGCGCTACGTCATGTGGAACTGCTACCAGCAGGAACCAACCGGCTGATGGTGGTGATCATCACCGATACCGGGCGGGTCGAGCAACGAACGCTCGAACACCACAGCAATGCCGATGACGTGCTGCTCGCCGAACTGCGTGCCCGGCTCAACGCGGCTGCTGCCGGGCGCCGGATGCCGGAGCTCACGACAGCGCTCACGGCGGTCGCCGAGGCCTTTGCCGGTCCCGATGCAGGCCTGGTCGCCGATGTGGTGACCTTGATCGATGACACCCTCTCAGAGCAAGTCGAAGAACGCATGGTGGTGGCTGGCACCGCGAATCTCGCCCGCGCCGATCTAGATTTCTCCAGTACCATTTCCCCAGTCCTGGAGGCGTTGGAACAACAGGTTGTGTTGTTGCAGTTACTGGGGGAGATGGCCACCGAAGCTCCGCTGTCGGTGCGCATTGGCGCCGAAACTCATACCGAGAGCTTGTCCGAGACCGCTGTGGTGGCCGGTGCCTATGGAACATCTGATGTCAGCACCGGGTTTGGTCACGTAGGAGTTGTTGGACCGACCCGGATGGATTACCCCTCGACGATGGCCGCGGTACGTGCGGTAGCCCGGTACCTATCCAAAATCATGGCGTCCTGACGGCGCGACCGAACCGAAAGAGCAGCGTGAGCGACTACTACCAAGTACTGGGCGTTTCCCGGGACGCCAGCGCCGATGAGATCAAGAAGGCCTATCGGAAGCTGGCCCGGCAATATCACCCCGATGTGGCAGGCCCGGACGCAGCAGACCGCTTCAAGGAAATCAGCGTCGCACACGAGGTGCTGTCCAACCCAGAGAAGCGGCGTACCTATGACATGGGCGGCAGGCCTGGAATGTCTGGGGCCGGTGACGGTTTCGGCTTCAGCGACATTTTCGAGTCCTTCTTCCAGGCGGCAACCGGAGGCGGGGGCACCCGCGGGCCAGCGTCTCGGGTGCGTCGCGGCCAGGATGCACTGCTGCGGGTAGACATAGATCTCGCCGATGCCGTCTTCGGAGTTGCGCGCGAGGTCGCCGTTGATACGGCGGTGGTCTGCACGAGCTGTCGCGGGACGTGCTGTCGCCCGGGGACCGGTCCGGTGACCTGCGCCGAATGCCAGGGCCGCGGCTCGGTGCAGCGGGTGGCCCGTTCGTTCCTGGGGAACGTGATGACCAACGCGCCGTGCTCCGCCTGCGGTGGCTTCGGCACGGTCATTGCGGACCCCTGTGGGGAGTGTTCGGGTGAGGGGCGGGTACGTACCCGCCGCACGATCACCGTCAACATTCCGGCCGGTGTTGATTCCGGAACCCGGATCAAGCTGACCAGTCAGGGTGAGGTCGGACCCGGTGGTGGGCCCGCCGGTGATCTCTACGTCGAGGTTCGGGAGCGTGAGCACACCACCTTCACCCGCGACGGCGACGATCTGCACTGCCGGATCGAACTACCGATGACCGCGGCAGCACTGGGCACCGTGGTGCCGTTGGAGACGCTCGACGGGCCACAAGAGATCGATATTCGCCCAGGAACTCAGCCCGAGGATGTGGTCACGATCCGTGGTCTGGGGGTCGGGCACTTGCAAGCTTCCGGCCGTGGTGATCTGCATGTTCACATCCAGTTGGAGGTTCCTACCCGGCTGACCCCGGAGCAGCAGGACCTGTTGCGTCAACTTGCCACCCTGCGCGGTGACGAGCGCCCGCAGGCCCGGCTCACCCCGGTCAAGAGCTCGGTCTTCCGCAAACTGCGCGACACCTTCGCAGGTCGGTGAGCGCCCCCGTCTTCATCGCGCTCCCAGGCGCATTCGACGGGGTCGAAGCTGGAGCGCAGTGGACTCTAACCGGCACCGAAGCCCGGCATGCCTGCACCGTGCAGAGGTTGCGTGCCGGTGAGTCCATCGAGATCGTGGACGGTCATGGGGCTCGGCTGATCGGCGCAGTCCGTCCCGGTTCCCATCCCGGTGCTGTGAGCGTCGATGTGCTGGAGCTGGTCATCGAACCCGAGCCACTGCCGCAGCTGTCCCTGGTTCAAGCCCTGGCAAAGGGGGGGCGGGACGAGATGGCGATCGAAGCTGCCACCGAGCTGGGTGTAGACGCGGTTCGGCCCTGGCAGGCGCAACGATCAGTGGTGCAGTGGCGTGCCGACAAGGTCGCCAAGGGCGAGCAGCGCTGGCGGGCAATTGTGCATGCTGCCACCAAGGTGGCCCGACGTGCGCGGCTTCCCACCGTGGGGCCGCTGGTATCTGCCGATGGGTTGGTGCCGGTGGTCGCCGATGCGGTGGCGGCGGGCTCGCAGGTCTTCGTCCTCCACGAGGAGGCGACCAACCCGCTAGCTTCGGCGCAGCTCAGCAGCGCCCACATCATGCTCATCGTTGGCCCGGAGGGCGGCATCAGTGATGCTGAAGTGCAGGATCTGATGGCGGCTGGTGCCGTGCCTGCCCTGCTCGGTCCGCACGTGCTTCGCAGCTCGACCGCTGGCCCGGCGGCGCTGGCTGTGCTGGCGCATCGGACCGGCCGCTGGGGCTAGGCCACGGCCAGACCAACGGCTGCCGGGTACCATCGGAGCGAGTCAACCAAGGAGAGCGATGGGGGCTGGTGCCCTGCCTATGTCCGAGAACACACCTGAGCCTGGCGCAATGAGCGTGCCTCCCGCTGACGTCACCCACCAGATGACCATCGCCCCGCAGGTACCGATGGTTGCGCTGCTGGGTCAACGCGACGAAGTACTGCGCGCCATTGAAGCCGGTTTCCGCACGGTGGATGTGCATGTACGGGGCAATGTGGTGACGCTGACCGGACCTGCCGGCGATGTGGCTCTGGCGCAACGGCTCCTCGATGAGCTCAGCCACGTTGCCGAAAGTGGCCAACCGCTGGAAGCAGACGCGGTGGAGCGGGCTATTGCCATGCTCACCGCCACTACATCGGAGCAGCCCGCGCAAGTGCTCACGATGAACATCCTGTCCAGCCGTGGGCGCACGATCCGCCCCAAGACGGTGGGGCAGAAGGACTACGTCGAAGCTATCGACCGGTACACGGTGGTCTTTGGCATCGGGCCAGCAGGCACCGGCAAGACTTACCTCGCTATGGCTAAGGCGGTGCAGGCACTGCAGTCCAAGCAGGTCAACCGCATCGTGCTCACCCGTCCGGCTGTGGAGGCCGGTGAGCGCCTGGGATTCCTACCGGGCAGCCTGAACGACAAGATTGATCCCTACCTGCGGCCGCTCTATGACGCACTGCACGACATGGTCGACCCCGACTCGATTCCACGTCTGATGGCCGCCGGCACCATTGAGGTTGCGCCGCTGGCCTATATGCGCGGCCGGACCCTCAACGATGCGTTCATCATCTTGGACGAGGCCCAGAACACATCAGCGGAGCAGATGAAAATGTTCCTGACCCGGCTCGGGTTCGGCAGCAGGATTGTCGTCACCGGCGATGTGACTCAGATTGACCTTCCCACCGGGACCAGGTCTGGTCTGCGGGTAGTGCAGGACATTCTTACCGATATTGACGACGTGGCCTTCTGCAATCTCACCAGTGCCGACGTGGTCCGCCACAGGTTGGTGGCGGACATCATCGATGCCTATGCCCGCTGGGACGTCGCACCCACTGGGCACACACCCGCGCCGGATGTTCGGAGGCCGCGGATGGGCCGGGGACGGGCATGAGTACCGACGTCAGCAACGAGAGCAGCGAGCAGGTGGACGAGCTGGAATTCAGCCAGCTTGCCGCCTATGTACTAGGGCAAATGTACGTCCACCCGCAGGCAGAGCTGGAGATCCGGTTCGTCGACGCCGACGTCATGAGCGAGTTACATGTGCGGTGGATGGATGAGCCAGGCCCGACCGACGTGCTCTCGTTCCCGATGGATGAGATGCGCCCAGGGGAGCCGGACAACCCGACGGATGAGGGAATGCTGGGATCGGTGGTGATCTGCCCCGACGTTGCCCGCAAGCAGGCCCGTCAGGCCGGCCACTCGCCTGAGGAAGAGATGTTGCTGCTAGCCACGCACGGCATCCTGCACCTGCTGGGCTTTGACCACGCCGAACCTGAGGAAGAGAAGGAGATGTTCGCGTTGCAGCGCAACCTCCTGCTGACCTTTCTTGCTAGCCGATGAACGGCATAGTTACATTCGGCCAGCTATCGGTCGACGCCGCGACCACCGGCCCCGCTGAGGGTGTGCCGATCACCGCTTTGGTCGTGCTGGCACTGGCTTCCCTAGCCCTGGCCGCGGCATTGTCGGCAGGTGAGGAGGCCGCGCGCTCGATGACTCGATCAGCCGCACACGAAGCTCAGCTTTCCGGCACCCGGGGGGCGCGGGTTGCCCAGGAATTGGCAGCAAGTGCGGCAACCCCGATACGCATTGCCGGGTTGGTGCGGGTGCTGGCGGAGATGAGCGGGGCGGTCTGCCTCACGCTGGTGATGGTGGGAGTGGCCAATACCTGGTGGCAGGTCCTGGTCGGCTCCATTGCCGTCTCAGCGCTGCTGATGGTGTTGGTCGTCGGCTCCAGCCCGCGCAGTCTCGGGCGCCGTCAGCCATTTGCGGTCCTGGCCGTGGTCGGCCCACTGATGCTGTTGCTGGCGCGCCCGTGGCGGAGCGCAACCGGTACCGAGACCGCCCCGGCTGCCGAGGCAGATCGTGATGAGTCGGAGCCACTTCGCAGCATGGTGGATCGCGTGAGTGAGAGTGATGAGATCGACGATGACGAGCGCGAGATGCTCCGTTCGATTTTCGAGCTCGGCTCGACCATGGTGCGCGAGGTCATGGTGCCCCGCACCGACATGGTGACCATCGGTACCGGGAGCCCGCTCACCAAGGCCCGCACCCTCTTTGTCCGTTCCGGGTTCTCACGCATTCCGGTGATCGGCGAGGGCGTCGATGACCTGCGCGGTGTCCTCTATCTGAAAGATCTTCTCAAGCATTCAGCAGGCAGCGGCCAGGACCAGGACCAGGACACCGTCGACCTCATCGCCAGGCAGCCGGTGCTGGTCCCCGAAACCAAACCCGTCGATGACCTGCTGGAACAGATGCGCAGTTCGGGGATCCACATCGCGTTCGCATTCGACGAGTGGGGAGGGATAGCCGGCCTGGTCACAATCGAGGACATCCTGGAGGAACTGGTTGGCGAGCTCACCGACGAACACGATCGCACCGAGCCGGAGATTAAGGCGGACGAAGATGGCAGCTACCTGGTGCCGGCGCGGTTGGGACTTGATGAGTTAGGTGAGCTATTCGACATCGCCATCGATGAGGACGATGTCGATACCGTCGCCGGATTGCTTGCCAAGGCCCTCGGCAAGGTGCCGATTGAGGGATCGACTGCCCAGACCCACGGGCTCGAACTCACCGTCGACAGCACGGGCGGCCGGCGTCGGCAGATTGAGACGGTACGGGTCTGTGCTCTCACCCATCACGATGAGTCGGAGAGCGTATGAGCACTGAGAACAGCTCATTTCGGGCGGGTTTTGCCTGTGTGGTCGGTCGACCTAACGCTGGAAAGTCCACCTTGACCAACGCCCTGGTTGGTCAAAAGGTTGCCATTACGTCCAAGCGGCCGCAGACCACCCGCCGGGTCATCCGGGGCATCGTTCACCGTCCCGAGGGTCAACTCGTGCTCGTCGATACCCCCGGACTACATCGCCCACGCACGTTGCTGGGGGAGCGCCTGAACGATCTGGTCCGCGGCACGTTGGCGGAGGTGGACCTGGTGGTGTTCTGCCTGCCTGCCGATCAACGCATCGGCCCCGGTGATCGCTATATCGCGCGGGAATTGCAGGACGGGCGCACCCCGGTGGTGGCGGTGGCGACCAAGGCCGACGCTGTGGGCAAGGCACGCATGGCCGAGCACCTGATGGCTATGGCCGACCTAGGGTCGTGGTCTCAGATCATCCCGGTCTGCGCCACCAGCGGATTCCAGCTAGAGGAACTCATCCAGGTACTCCTGGCCGAGCTGCCGGTCTCTGCAGCGTTGTACCCGGCCGGTGAACTCACGGATGAGCCGGACCAGGTCATGGTGGCTGAGCTCATCCGGGAGGCCGCCTTGGAAGGGGTGCGAGATGAGCTGCCCCATTCGCTCGCCGTGGTCGTAGAGGAGATGGTTGAGCGCGATACCCCTCGCGCCGACGGGCGGCCATTGGTGGAGGTCCGGGCAGAGATCTATGTGGAGCGGGACTCTCAGAAGGCCATCGTTATCGGCCGCGGTGGTTCACGTCTCAAGCAGGTGGGAACCCAGGCGCGACACGGCATCGAAGCCCTGCTGGGGTCTTCGGTGTACCTCGACCTGCACGTACGGATTGCCAAAGACTGGCAGCGCGACCCTCGCCAGCTACGCAAGCTCGGGTTCTAGCTAGGTGCACTCGCAACCCTCCTCACGATCCCGGCGCCTGCGCCAACGCCTGCAGTACCTGGTGGCTCTGGTGGCTGCGGTGCTATTGCTGGGCCTTATCGGCTCGATCATGGGCCCAGCGTGGCAACCGGAAGAACTTCAGCGCCAGCTCACTGTGGCGAGTCCAGATCCGCGAATCGTCACCCCGACGGGGGCGCACGCGCCCAGCAGCTACCAAGTGAGCACCTCCGATCTCACAGTCGAATTGCCAGGGGGCAGTATCACCGCACGCTTGACTGCGCCGGTCGGGGCACCTGATGGTGCTCCGGGAATACTGCTTCTGCATGGGGCCGGAACAGCTGGGCACAATAACTTCGCCGACCAAGCTCACGCGCTGGCTGCCGCGGGGGTCTACGTCTTGGTGCCCGACAAGGGCCTTGACACCTACGACACTCGCGACCGGGACTACGTGGGGATGGCCCGCGATTACCTGAGGTCCTGGGAACTGCTCGCCGATGTCGATGGCGTCAACCCAGCGGCGGTCAGCGTATACGGGGAGAGTGAAGGGGCCTGGATCGCCCCGATCATGGCGGTGCTAGAACCAGATATTGCGTCGTTGGTGCTGATCTCGGCACCGGTGGTGCCACCACGGGAGCAGTTTGCCTTCGCTATGGACAACTACCTGCACAACACCGGGGTTCCGGAACCGGTCTTCCGGGTGATTCCGCGGGCGTTGGGGGCCGACATCCCAGGTGGTGGGTTCAGCTATGCGGACTTCGACGTCAGCGTGTGGCAGCGTCAGCTCATCCAGCCCGTCCTGATGGTCTACGGCACCGCAGATACCTCCATGCCGTTGGTTCAAGGGCCGCAGCAACTCATTGAGGACATCGCCACCGCGGGCAATCACAGCTATCAAGTCCGGTACTTCGCCGATGCCAACCACGGGATCAGGGTGGACGGTGACCTGGCGGCCGGATTCACCGAATCCTTGACGGCCTGGATCCACGGTCTGCCAGAGGTCGCCGATCAGAGCCCGCGCATCGCCGGGGACCAGCCCACCCAGCACTATCGAGCCGATGCGGTACCTTCGCCCCGGTGGTTCGCCAACGGCAATGCGCTAGTGCTCACCTCGGCGCTTCCAGTGCTGCTGGTGCTGGCGGCGGCGGGCATCTGGGTGGTGCCGGCGCTCACACGCCGACGCAGGCCGACCAGGTTCGCGGCCCCGATGGGCAGAGCTACCTGCGCCACCATGGTGGCCCCGGTGGCTGCCCTGACCGTGTTCGCTGCCTACTGCCTGAGCGTGGCAGATTTGGCGTTGAACTACCGCACCAATGCCTGGATCGTGACCGGCGGCTGGGTTGCTGTAGAGGTCGCAGCATTGGCCGCAACGGCTGTCCTGATCTACTCAATTGGCCTAGGCGTCCAACATATGGGATCAATTCGTCCGTTGGGCAAACTGGTGTGGTGGCTTGCACATGTGGGTAGTTTTGGCCTGTTAGTGCAGGCTGCCTACTGGGGTGTGTTCCCAGTCATTGCATGAAGCGGCTTTCAGGCTTCAAACTGCTCGCTAGCATGGCAAGCAAGTTGTGAAGCTCGCAACAAGGGACTAAGGGACGGTGGACTCATGACCGACTACTCCTATGCACCAGGAGAGTGGACCGCGCTAGCGCACGCGGGGCGGGCTGCCCTGCTCTCGCCTTCGGTATCCGCTGATGTGGTTGACGCGCTCTGGGAGTCGCTATCGGGCGAGGGTGCGCTGGAATCGTGGCTGGAGCTGCTGGCGGTCAACGGACTTGCCGCACTTCCTGACTTTGCGCTGGTCGCGCCTATCGATGATGGGCTGCACGTGGTGGTCCGCGGCGAGGTGAGCGCCCAGATCGCCGACTACGAGGTATCGGCCACAGACATGCGCACCTGGCGCGAACACATCGCTCCCGGGGTCACCGGCTTGGTCTTGCGGGTGGCAGACGGGCAAGCTCGCTTCCCGCTGGTCGGTGGTCTGGTGCTCGCATCGGCCTTGCAGGTGGGGCAGGTGGACCCGGCGATTCTGGCTCAAGCAGAGGCGGTGGAGCCCGCGGTGGCACCACTGGAGACGGTGTCGGACGTCCCCGAGGTGGTCGCTGAGGAGCTCGTCGAGCCGGAGGTGGCCGAATCCGAGGCTTCCGAGGTAGCTATCGATACCGAAGCGACTCCCGTCTCTGCGGTGTCCGGCTGGTCTTCAACGACGCCATCGGCTAGTTCAGCCGCGGGTTCACCGGAGTCAGAAACCACCGGTGGCGGGGTCGACGTCGTCGAGGTTGCCGACTTCCTCTCCGACACCCTGACCGACGAACCCGACGCCGCTGAGCTCAACGGGGTATCGGAGTCCGGCTCGGGCGGTGCCCACGTGCTCTCCGACAGCGCCTGGCGGGATCTGTCTTCGGCACCGGTCGCGCTGGAACTCAAACTCTCGACCGGGCAACGGGTTGCGCTCAATCAGCCAGTACTGATCGGGCGGGCCCCAGAATCACCGCAGTTCAGCAGCGGTCGCATCCCGCGGCTGGTGACTGTACCGAGTCCGCAACAGGACATCTCCCGTACTCACGTCGAGATCAAGCCAGATGCTGACCAAGCCATGGTGACGGATCTGCGATCAACAAATGGGACGGTCATCTCAGCTCCCGGTAGTTCGCCACGGCGGCTTCACCCCGGTGAAGCATTTGCGGTTCCGGTGGGTACGCTGATCGATCTAGGTGATGGAGTGAGCGTGCTGCTGACGCCAACGGCGTCGGAAGGGAGTTAGCACATGAGCCTGCAGGTTGAGTTCTGTGGGGAGTGGTACCAGCTTGACCCGGAACGAGGGTTCCAGATCGGCAGGGAAGGTGAACTTGAGGTAGACGACAACCCCTACCTTCATCGGCGCTTCCTGACGATCAGCTTCCACGACGGATTGTGGTGGTTGGAGAACGTAGGGTCTCGCCTTTCCGCGACCGTTTCCGACAGTGCTGGCAATGTGCAGGCGTGGCTGGCCCCAGGAGCCCGGTTGCCACTGGTTTTCGCCCACACCACGGTGCTCTTCACGGCGGGTCCTACCACCTACGAGGTGGGAATCGTCGGTGACGAACCAACCTTCACCTCCTCGGTCAACGACGCTACCGAGGTGGGCGAGACCACCCTGGGCCCGGTGGCGTTCACCGATTCTCAGAAACTGCTCATCCTCTCGCTCGCCGAGCCGGTCCTGCGCGGACGGGGAACGACCGCCTCGATCCCCACCTCCGCGAAGGCTGCTGCTCGATTGGGCTGGAGCATCACCCGGTTCAACCGCAAGCTGGACAACGTGTGCGAGAAACTCGCGCGATACGGGGTCCGCGGATTGCGTGGCGGGCAGCAGCAACTCGCGGTGAATCGACGTGCTCGACTCGTCGAGCACAGCGTCGCTTCGCGGCTGGTGGAAGCGGCCGATCTGGAACTGCTGGAAGCTAACGCGGCGGCCATGGCCGATCAAGAAGAAGACGGTGACGACGCCGACGACTGAGGGTTCTGGTCGCCGTCGTGGGCTATGGTGGTGCTCGTGCGGACGATTCTCCTGCTTGGTCGCCGCGACGAGGCCCTCTAGGTCGGCCTCCTCGTCGCGGAGGCAGTGTTGCGCCCGGCCCTACCTCACGTCGCAGCAATCGCGACTCACGTCGCAGCAATCGCGCGGCCCAGACCAGGAGCACAACATGAGCACTTCTCACACCACCTTCGGTATGCCGGTCGGCAAGTACCGACCGTTCCATGAAACCAACGGCGGCTTTGATCTTCCCGATCGGCAGTGGCCAACCAAGCGGATCAGCGCGCCACCGCGGTGGCTGTCGACCGATCTGCGCGATGGCAATCAAGCTCTCATCGAGCCCATGGACCCGATGCGCAAGCGCATGATGTTCGATCTGCTGGTGCGCATGGGGTACCGCGAGATCGAGGTGGGATTCCCGGCGGCGTCCCAGACCGATTTCGATTTCGTGCGCTCCATCGTTGAAGACGATGCGATACCGGAGCACGTGACTATCTCGGTGCTGACCCAGGCTCGTGATGACTTGATCGAACGGACGATCGACTCGCTCATCGGCGCCCACCATGCCACGGTGCACATGTACAACGCCACGGCACCAGTGTTCC
>JBKEBC010000037.1:0-4597 GCA_047972965.1 Beutenbergiaceae bacterium
GACAACACCTTCGCGGCCCTGTCGGCACACGACGCGCTGGTGGCGGTATCGGGATCGCTACGGGTGCTCGCCATGGCGCTGATGAAGATCGCCAACGACGTCCGCTGGCTGGCCTCCGGCCCCCGGAACGGGATCGGTGAGATCACCATTCCCGAGAACGAGCCGGGTAGTTCGATCATGCCGGGCAAGGTCAACCCGACCCAGTCCGAGGCGATGACCATGGTGGCCACCCGGGTCTTCGGCAATGACGCGACCGTCGGCTTCGCCGGAAGCCAGGGCAACTTCCAGCTCAATGTGTTCAAACCGGTCATGGCCCACGCGGTTCTGGAGAGCATCCGGCTGATCGGAGACGCCTGCACGGCGTTCACCGACAATTGCGCCGTCGGCATCGAACCCAATCCGGAGCGGATCACCGACAACCTGGAACGCAACCTGATGCAGGTCACCGCCCTCAACCCGCACATCGGCTACGACAAGGCCACCAAGATCGCCAAGACCGCCCACGCCAACAGCAGTTCGCTCCGGGAGGCCGCCCTCAAACTCGGCTATCTCACCGATGAGCAGTTCGACCAGTGGGTGGTCCCCATGGACATGACCCACCCCCGCGACGTGGACTGAGCCTCGGTCACGGAGACCGCTCGAGGGTAGTTCAATCCTGGACCCGCTAGCTACCGTACTGAGAGTCGACTATTCGACAAGATGTGGGCATGGTGAATTCTCCCCATCGACAGGCCCTCAGAGATTCCATAGCGTTGATCACACGTACATCATCGACGAGTTCAACACCCAAGGGATGCTGCTATGACGCACAAGGCGCAGGCTTTACCCCCTCAGGGGTTTCGCATTGATGGACGTTGCCTCACTCCCCACTGAAAGGAAGAAGATAATGCTATTTCCGCGCTCCGGTGCAGAAACTCGATGGTCTCGGACCCTGCGGGTCGGAATCGCTTCACTCATGCTCGGCGCCCTCCTCACCCCGGCATCGACGGCCACGGCAGCCCCGCCCCTTCCACCTTGTACCGACGTCTATGGCTCCCTACCAACTGCTCCTAAACCTGACGGAGGGTGGACCTCCGACTGCAAGCTCTACGAGATCGGCAAGAACGCACGAGCATCCGAGGGATACAAGAATGCTGTCAGGGGACTTCAAAGATCACTGAAATACTGCAATCGGCAACCACAGGTGACCGTTGATGGTTGGTTCGGTCCGCAAACACGAAAGGCGCTCATCGCCGTACAAAAGAATACGGGCGCCTATGTCGATGGCTGGTATGGTCCCGACACCCGCAAAAAAATGCCACGCCTGCTTTACGTGTCATATTCAGGCGGAAAATTTTATTCCATCTGCACGTAAGCGTGACCAGCGGGAACATCTGATGGCCGGACTGGCCTAGCGCCCCTAGCTAGGTCCGGCACCCGGACGGCTCGTCTGCCGCTTCAACCCAGGACGTGATCATCCTTGGCTCAGTGGCAGGCCAGCCGGCCGGGGCAGCCTGCAAGACCTGTCCGATAGATCTGGGACGACGCGAACCTAGCTCCAGATCACTCTCAGGACGGCGCGTCACCCAGCGATAGGTTCGCAGGTTCGTTGGGCTCTTCGCACGATGGCAGATGCAAATCGGCGGCATCCGGATCGCTCCGTACACTCTGGAATGCCACAGCGCGATGCGCCACACACATCTCTGGAGACCCGGCGACGGCAGGTGAACCGGTGGCACGACGGGGGGAACGGCGGTGACGTCCCGTTGAGTGGTGGAGTTTCTCGACCTCAAGCGGGTCAGTGGTGGTGAGTCTATGCCGCCTTGATCGCAACGATGGCCACCTCCTCAGGTTGGTCGACCAGAACTGCGCCAGTGCGTGGGCTGGAACTCGGCGGGCACGAGGAGATCTTCTCGGGCGTGACCGAGCATGTCCGCAACCTAGGGGTACGAGCGGACGAGCATGGTGACGACTTCGTCGAACTGGGCACGGACCAGGTCATATTTGCCGCGGGGCACGAACATCGTTCGGAGTTCGCCGCGACCATTGGCCCGGCGATTTCGGTACTTTCGCCAGGACGTCGCGCATGAAGTGGAACCGTAACGAGGAGCGAGGGCACTACGGTGTTGAGAACTGGGATGCTCCGGTGGCCGCCACCACCACGGTTCAGCTTTTCGATTCCCTCTTCTCCAAACACGCTCTCGAAGGTGCGGAACTCCACCGTCTGGCCCGGAGCATTGTCATCCTCGATGAGGTACAGGCACTCCCGGTTCCCCTCCTGACGACCATTCTCGTTGGGCTGAAGGTTTTGACGCGGCACTTTGACGCCACGGTTCTCCTGGCGTCGGCGACCCAGCCAGTACTGGGGCAGGTGGACCCGTGGCAGGAGGCTGGGCTCTCACCTCGATCCATCATCGAGAAGCCCGCCGAGCTCTACCGAGCGATGTCGCGCGTCACCTACGAGTGGACGGACCACATCTCGACAGATGAGCTGGTGGCCCGGGTCGGCCAGCAGCCCCGAGCACTCGCAATCGTCAACACGATCGCCGACGCCGAGCGAGTCGCTGTAGGGGGAAGAGCAGCGGCACGCCGACCCTCCACCTGTCGACGCACATGTGCCCAGCTCACCGGAGGGCAGTGCTCGCCAGGATGAAGCGTGCTTTGGACGCAAACCAGGAGATCGTTCTTGCCTCCACCCGATTGGTCGAGGCGGGCGTCGATGTCGTTTTCCCCGTCGTGTTTCGAGCGCGCTCGCGCTAGCGGAGTCACTTCTCCAGGCAGCGGGACGGGCTAACCGAGATGGAAATCTCGCCTCCGGCACAGTGGTGGTCTTCGCGGGCCAGGACTTTGGCTAGCCCGGCGCCTATAGGACGGGAATTGGTCGCACCGTCACACGGTTCCACGGGGGACATCTTGACCATCCCGAGCAACTGGCCCGCTACTAGTGGGGTGAACGAAGTGCGGATCCGTGATCCCATCAGAGCAGGCGATGCTTAACATGCGCACCCGGTTGACCCGCTCGCCAGTAGCGCCAGAGTACTTGGTGCGAATGCTCTCCACCTGGGCTCCGACAGTGCTGGCCTCCACTCCTCGAAGTCGCGCTACTTCACGAATAGAGAGTCCTTGCGCTAGGCCTTGAAGAGTCTCTATCTCACACCGGGTAAGGGGTGCAGTGAGCGCCTGCGTAGAGAGGAGGTTCCGCACCTGCTGGCTAGACACGGTGAGTTGGCCGTCTTTGAGCTGGACCAGGGCAGCAATGAGGGCATCAACCCCGTCAGATTTTAGGCACACACCATCGACCCCATGGGAGAATATTTGTTGAATCAGGTGTGGCCGGTGTTCGGTCGTGTAGGCAATCATGTATTTTACCCAAGCACGGAGCTCAGCAAGGTGTTGGGGTCCGATGCCAGGGTAACCGGAGGGCCAAATGTCGATCAAGACAATGTCTGGTGGTGTCGCTCGAGTGTCAACTTCTTCCGGGCGACCAGCGCCCTGCACGCTGTTCACTATCGCGGGATGGCTGAGCGGCAGTGATTGAACCCCGCGGCGAACCACATCCAGCGGGTCGATAACGAGAATGTTGAATGGCTTCACTGGAGTCGGGGTGAAGGCTGGGCGATCTCGTACGCTTGCTGTTGGATACCTCATGCGAACGCTCGCACATGGCGAAGACCACGGTTGCAGAAGCTTGACCATGGAGCAATATCTGACATACCTCATCCTAGGGTTGGCATATTCTTCTCGCCTCGCCTGCGAAGCAGATCTGGCGCTTCCCCCCGTGACTACGTGAAGTACTTCTGCCCCACGCCTACGGTGGGACCATGGCTCAAATCCTAGGAATGGCTCCGGGTGCTGTCGATGGGCACTACTACCCATCATCCAGGTCCATTCAGCCGGCACTTTCCAGCTGAATCGACCTGGAGGTGATCGTTCTTTACCGACACTCGGCTCGGACAGGTCACCAAACGTCCTCCAACTGCTGTGGCACCGACTCTGGCAGGAGGGTCCTCGAATGACGGGGGGCACGTGCCCGAGGGGTGACGTCCCGCTGTGTGGTGGAGTTTCTCGACACCGTGCGGGTCAGTGAGGGTGAGTCTATGCCGCGTCGATCGCGGTGGTGGCCACCTCCTCGGGATCAGTGGTCAGGAGTTTCATGGAGCCTTCGCTGTCGTAGCGGTGATCGGCTGAGTCCCATTTGTCGTGCTGCTCGATCAACACGTGTCCAGCGAGTCGCAGGAGCGCGGCGGGGTTGGGGAACACGCTGACGACGTTGGTGCGGCGTTTGATCTCTTTGTTCAACTGCTCCAGGGGGTTGGTCGACCAGATCTGCTGCCAGTGCGTGGGTAGGAACTCCGCGAACGCGAGGAGGTCTTCACCAGCGTTGTCGGGCATGTCCGTGACCTGCGGCTGGGATCGGGCGAGCATGGTGACGACTTCGTCGGACTGGGCGCGGACCAGGTCATGGTTGTCGCGGGGGACGAAGATCGTTCGGATGATCGTGGTGACCATCGGGCCGGTGACCTTGGGCATCTTCGCGAGGATGTTGCGCATGAAGTGGACCCGGCAGCGTTGCCAGGCCGCACCTGCGAAGCAGGTGCCGATCGCGGCGACCAGACCG
>JBKEBC010000039.1:0-2177 GCA_047972965.1 Beutenbergiaceae bacterium
CGGGTCACTGTGGCTGCTGCGTCGGCTGCCGCTGCTGTGGCTGGTATCGGTCGGACTCGACGCCGTCATCGTGGCGCTAGTGGCCCTCTTCGGCGAGGCAGTGGCCTTTCCCGGAATGGCACCGCAGAATATGCACCCCATCCAACCAGGCATCCTGATCTTTGGGCTCGTCGGTGCGACCATCGTCAGCGCCGCTGACTGGTTGATCGCGCGGCGGCTGCCGACTAGCGCAGGTCCAGCATTTCTAGCGCTAGGGATTGCGACCGCGATCCACGTGGTCTTCCTAGTGGCCACCTGGTGGGCCAACCCATTGATGGTGACGGCCTTCCAGGATGGCGATTCAGGACAGATCCAGATTGCCCCTGGACCCTTTGGCTATCAGTTCGTGCGAGCTGGCCTCCTGGCGGCCATCCTGCTCGCCCGAACCCTCGCAGCGGTGTGGGCTTCATCCAGGGACGTGGGAACAGCGATCAGGGCCAGCCGGCCTCACCTGCGAAAGCGGCCGCCAGCGGCACGACTTGCAGCTCTGGCATACCTGGTCGCGGCCGGCAGCGCCCTCACGATCATGATCGTGAACGGCGTAGCAGCGTACGGCGTGATCGACCAGGCCGCCGCCCTGGCGCTTGAGGACTACCGCCAACAGCAGATACAAACCGAGGTGTTGTTGCGAGCCGGCGCACTCACCGCGGCACTGCTGGTGGCCGCTGTCGCCTCGATTGCCCTGGTTCGATGGTTCCTGCGAGGGGCAGCTAGCACCGCACCAGCTGTGATCGCCGGACTAGCCAGCATCGGCTGGCCAATCCTGCTGATCAGCGCCGCACTTTTCAATCCAGCCAGTTGGGGCGGGTCCTCGATTTGGATCGGCACACAATTCCTCACCCTCGAGTGGTACCCGGCAACCTTCACCACGATTGCTTGGGTGATGTTCGCAGCACTGCTGCTGTCCTGGGTATCGCTGGTAATTCCAGGGGTGGCACGGTGGCTGGTGCTCGCCGACACCGCTCCCGAAGAAGGCGCCCCCGAGTAGCTCAGCTAGCTACACATCGCGTGTAGCTACAATGAATACATGAATGTAGCTACATATCGGTCTGAGGTCGGTATCCGCGAGCTCAAAAACGGACTGAGCAAGTACGTCGAGCAGGTGCACGCGGGGGGAGAGGTGATCGTTACCGATCGTGGTCGACCAGTAGCGCGATTGTCTCCCCTAGGAGCCGCTGAAGATCGTCTTGCCGATCTGGTGGCGGCCGGGGTAGTTCGGGCACCGACGCGCTCTAGGCGGCACCTGCCCGAACGTCGCACCCAGCCGACGGCGCCGGTGAGCGATCTTGTCGCCGAACAGCGGCGGTAGCACGGCACCACGATGCTGGCCTACATCGACACGTCAACACTACTGAAACTGGCTATCAACGAGGTCGGCTCCGATCAGGCCGATACGATCTGGGTGTCGGCCGACGCAGTCGCGTCAGTGTCGCTCATCACCGTCGAGGCACGGGCCGCTCTCGCCGCGGCGAGGCGTGGGAATCGGATCACCAGCAGTCAGCACGAGAGCACCAGACAGGAACTCGATGCGCTCATCGAGGAACTCCACATCGTGGAGCCGACGAATGAGCTGATTGCGCAAGCAGCCACACTCGCAGAGGTTGAAAGGCTGCGTGGCTACGACGCTGTGCATCTATCCTCGGCCCTGGTCGTGGGTGCCACTATCTTGAGCAGCGCGGATCAGGGTCTGTGTGCAGCGGCGCAGCGACGCGGATTTCACGTTGCCAACCCTCTAGACGTGCCCTAGCCATGGGTCGGATGACGGATTGGGACCATGGCACCTCCCACCTAGCATGTGCCTATGACGAAACTACGGGGGTTATGTGTTGCCATGGGGATCCTTCTCCTAGCTGGCTGTAGCGGCGGCACAGAGGGATCTGACAGCCCCGGGAGTTCACCCGCAACCAGCGCCAGTGCCAGTGCCAGTGCCGAATCTGGCTCAGAGGCTGCTGACGGCGGCGTGACTTCAGACGCCGTCGAGGAACCAACCGCGCAGGATCTACAGCTACCCACACCGGAAGCCTTTTGCGACGCCCTCGACCGGGCCGCCATCGAGGCCTACCTCGGCAGCCCCACAGAACTACGTGCCCAAGGCGAGGACAAATATCGCCTGGATCGCTCGTGCAACTACTGGGATC
>JBKEBC010000018.1:0-28326 GCA_047972965.1 Beutenbergiaceae bacterium
CGTCCGATCACGACTTGGCCGTCCGATCACGACTTGGCCGTCCGATCACGACTTGGCCGTCCGATCACGACTTGGCCGTCCGATCACGACTTGGCCGTCCGATCACGACTTGGCCGTCTGATCACGACTTGGCCGTCTGATCACGACTTGGCCGTCTGATCACGACTTGGCCGTCCGATCACGACTTGGCCGTCCGGCTGGGGTGGGGTGAGACCCGTTCGGGGCTTGGTGGTGAGGGGTGACAGCCGTTAGAGCTGGGCGTCCAGGAGGGTCAGCACCTGGTCGTAGGCGGTCATCGCCGTTGCGACCTCATCGGGGGTAACGATGCACGGTGGGACGACGTGGATCCGGTTCTCGGCCACGAATGGCAGCAGCCCGCGCGCAATCAGCTCAGACTTGGCCATGCCGATCAGAGCCGCTGGAAGGGGCTGGCGGGTCTCACGATCGGCCACTAGTTCCATCGCCCAGAACACGCCGGTGCCCCGGACCTGCCCGATCACCGGGTGCTTGTCGGCTAGCTCCAGCAATCCGGGGCCGATCTCCTGGGCTCCGATCTGCTTGGCGTTCTCCACGATTCCCTCAGCTGCCATCGCGTCCAGCGCCGCCACGATCGAGGCCGCCGCCAGTGGATGGCCCGAGTAGGTGAGCCCGCCTGGGAAGACCCGCTCATCGAAGCTGGCTGCAATCTCGTCGGAGATCACCACGCCGCCTACCGGCACGTACCCAGAGTTCACCCCCTTGGCGAAGGTAATCAGATCGGGTCGCACATCGAAGGCATCGAGTGCGAACCATTCCCCGGTACGCCCGAACCCAGCCATGACCTCATCCAGAATCAGCACGATTCCATACTCATCAGCGAGCGCCCGCACGCCCTGCAACCATCCCGGAGGTGGCATGAGAATGCCCGCCGTACCCGGGATCGTTTCGAGCAATAGGGCCGCCACCGAGTCGGGCCCCTCGGCCTGAATGATCCGGCGCAGGTGATACAGGGCCCGCTCCGCCTCCTGCTCGGGGGTAGTTGCCCAGAACTCTGACCGGTACAAGTAGGGCCCGAAAGTATGCACGTGGCCGGTGGCGTACTCATTGGGGACCCGCCGCCAGTCGCCGGTTGCCACGATGGCGGCTCCGGTATTGCCGTGGTAGCTGCGGTAAGTGGAAATCACCTTGTCGCGCCCGGTGTGCACCCGCGCCATCCGGATGGCGTTCTCGTTGGCGTCAGCGCCCCCGTTGGTGAAGAACACCTTGTTCATGCCCGACGGCGCTCGTTGCGCGATCCGCATGGCCGCTTCGCCACGGGCTAGGTTGGCCGTGGGTGGTCCGATGGTGGCCAAGGCCCTGGCCTGCTCGGCGATGGCCTGGACGACCGCCGGGTGCGCGTAGCCGATATTGACATTGACCAGTTGCGACGAGAAATCCAGGTACCGGTGGCCGGAGTGATCCCACACGGTACAGCCGGCCCCGCCCGCCACCACCATCGGCTGGAGCCCGCCCTGGGCAGACCAGGAATGGAACACATGTTGCCGATCGAGTTGATAGGCGCGTGCGTCGAGTTCATTGCCTGGCTCAGCCATGGCGGGCTCCTCCTGGGTCGATATGCCGGTTAGTTGCCGCCCTCAGCCAAGGTGACGTCGATGGCGCTGAAACCCTCACCCGTGGTGTCGACCGCATCGCCCAATTGACTGATGGCGAGTTCGATGTAGTCGTTGGAGTAGGCCGTCTCTGGCGGCTCAACGGTGATCAGACGCTGGCCTTGCTCATTGGTTGCGGCCAGGGCTCCGGAGACGGTCTGATCCCAGGCTGCCGCGTCGATCATGCCGATACCGGCCAGGGAAGGCCAGATCAGCTTGTTGGTCTCGTTGGCCATCCACAGTTCGTGGCTTGGCCCCCAGGCAGAACCGGCGGCGATGGTGATGTCAGCAGCTTCCTGGACATTGTCGCGGGCGTACGCCCAGCCCTTAATCACCGCTTTCAGGAAGGCGACCGTGAGGTCCTCATAGCTCTCATCCGACTGCAACCGGGCGGTGTCGGCCCAGATCGCGTCCTGCAGCATGCCACCCTCGGTGTCCTGGTACGCGATCACATTGAAGTCGCCGGGCTGGTAGAGCTCACCGGTGTCGGGGTTGACCGTCTCCAGCACCTGGGCGTATTCGTTGTAGGTCATCGCCTGGGCGGCGTCGATGTCGCCCTGCAGGAAGGCATTCATGTTGAAGTCCTGCGTGACGATCTCCACGGTGGTCGAATCCAAACCCTGGGCAGCCATGGCAGCGAAGATTTCCCACTCGTTTCCGAATCCCCAAGAGCCGATCTTCTTGCCCTCGAAGTCCGACACCGACGTGATGCCCGAATCAGCGAATGCGACCTGCAGTGTGCCCGAACGCTGGAAGATCTGGGCCACGTTGGTGAGGTTGGCACCCTGCTCAATCGAGCCCAGCACCTTGGGTACCCAGGCGATGCAGAAGTCCGCGTCACCATTGGCGAGCGCATCCTGCGGAACGATGTCCCCACCGGAGGGAATGATCTCGACGTCGAGGCCTTCCTCGGCGAAGAATCCCTGGTCTGCTGCGGCGAAGTAGCCCGCGAACTGGGCTTGGGGCAGCCACTGCAGTTGCAGCTTGACCGGAGTCAGAGCACTACCGCCATCATCCTCCCCGCCGCCGGAGGAGTCGCCTGAGGATCCGCCATTGCTGGTCGAGCATGCCGCAAGGAAAGCGGCCAGGGTCATGCCGCCGGCTCCGGCGGTGAATGTGCGGCGCGTTATTTTCATGGGGTTGTCCCTCTCTCAGGTGGTGGAAGGTGTCAGACGTGTGGTGATGAGACGTTCCAATAAAGCTGTCAGGACGTAGAGGCCCAGGCCAAGCAGAATCGCGGCACCAACGTACGCCCATGCGCGCGCGTATGCACTCGTGGCCGCCGACGTCGAGATGAACGATCCCAATCCGCCCCGAGGTCCGCCGAAGTACTCAGCCACCAGTGCCGAGATCACGGCTAGTGAACTCGCGAGCCGAATTCCGGTCAGCAGGAACGGTGCCGCAGTGGGCAAGGTAAGAATCCGGAAAACCTGGGTGTCGGAGGCGGCGTAGGCCCGCATCATGTCTCGCTGCAACGGGGTGGTCTGCCGCAACCCTCGCAGGGTGTTGAGGAAGATCGGCACGAACGAAGCGATAGCGGCGATGATCTGTCGCCCAACTTCGCTGTCGGCGCCGAACATAGAGTTCAAGACGGGGGCAAGGGCCACGATCGGGACGACGGCCAGCCCTGCCACCACTGGCGCGAGCATGGCGTCGGCCACGCGTAGTCGGGAAGCGATAGCGGCGAGAAACACCCCCGACACCGTGCCCGCGAGAAGGCCGATGACGGCGTTGGAGCCAGTGATCCAGGCACCTTCGGCGATGGGGCCGACATTGTCGACCCATTCGCCAGCGATTTCCGCTGGGGCGGGCAGTAGGTAGGCGGACACACCGACCACGCCCACCAGGAGTTGCCAGACCACCAAGCCGAGTACCCCGACTGCTAGCGGTGCAGCGAACTGCA
Organism: Beutenbergiaceae bacterium; assembly: GCA_047972965.1. Lineage (GTDB taxonomy): Bacteria > Actinomycetota > Actinomycetes > Actinomycetales > Beutenbergiaceae > Pseudactinotalea. The sequence goes on from JBKEBC010000018.1 coordinate 3,532, forward strand.
GGATCCGGGTCGAAGATGAGGTCATCAACGGCCCTCTCGTGCCCCGGAGCTGACCGGGCCACCATGCAATGCTTCACGCACCTGGGTGACCTTGTCGAAGAATGCGGTGGTTTCTCGTAGGGCCTCGTCTCGAGCCACCTCGCGCCCGATGCCGGTGCTGATGGTTCCGGTGATGCGACCCGGCCGGGCAGACATCACGATCACTCGGTCGGAGAGGAAGACCGCCTCGGGGATCGAATGGGTGACGAACACCACCGCAGCCCCGGTCTCGCCCGCAATTCGAGAAAGTTCAGCCTGCATGCGCTCGCGGGTCATCTCATCCAGAGCCCCGAACGGCTCATCCATGAGCAACAGCCTCGGCTGTTCAGCGAGCGAGCGGGCGATGGCGACCCGCTGCTGCATCCCTCCGGAAAGCTGATCGGGATAGGAATCGGTGAACTCTGACAACCCCACCATCTTGGCCAGCTCTGCCACCCGGGCCTTGCGCTGCCCGGTGGCGACGCCGTGCACCTCGAGCGGCAGGGCGATGTTGCCAGCGACGGTGCGCCATGGCAGCAGCCCGGCTTGCTGGAAAGCGATGCCGTAGTCCTGATCGATGCGGGCCTGCGCCGGGCTCTTGCCAAAGACGTGCAGGTCTCCCGAGGACGACGATTCCAGATCGGCAATCAGCCGCATCAACGTGGACTTGCCGCAGCCGGATGGGCCGATCAGCGAGACGAACTCGCCCTCCGCGACCTCCAGCTCGACCCCGGCCAGCGCCTGCACCTGGCCGGTTTTGGTGTGGAAAACCTTGTCCAGCTGGCGTGCCCGGACAGCAGGCGCAGGGTTGGCTTCTTGGGGATCTGAGTTCACGGTCATGCTTCTCCACGTCGGTAGTTGCGCAGTGCCCATCCCAGCAGACCAACCAGGCCAGCAGCGATCAACCCCAGGGCGACCGCTCCGAAAATCGGCGCCCAAGCCTTGGCCGGATCACCAGAGGCCTGCCCTGCGAAGGCGATCAGCTGCCTCCCGATTCCGTCCAAGTATCCGGTGGAGACCTCCGCGACCACGGTTCCAACCACCGCGCTCGCGGCCCCCAGCCGGAGTGCTGGCAGGAGGTAGGGCACGGCTCCGGGTAGCCGCACTTTCCACAGCGTGGACCATGGCGATGCGGCGTAACTATGCATCAGTTCGGCGTGCGCGGGTTCGGTTGCTTGCAGGCCACGCAGGGTGCTTACCGCCACCGGGAAGAACGCGAGATAGCTGGCGATCACCGCGACGGAAAGCCAGGACGGCCACTGCCAGGCGCCGATCTCGATCTGGGAGCCCCAACTGCGCACCACCGGTGCGAAGGCGATCAATGGCACCGTCTGACTGAGCACGATCCAGGGCAGCAACCCGAACTGCGCCAGCCGCACCCGCTGCATCAACAGACCTAGGGTCAGACCAACAGTGGTGCCCACCGCCCACCCGACCCCAGCGATCCCCAGTGAAATTCCGCACGCGGTAGCCACGGTGACCCACAGCGGCGCCGCACCTGCCGCGCTGGTGGTGGGTTCGAGCAGCCGGATCACCATGTCTGCGACATGCGGCATGGCCAGGTCGGTATTGCGCGGCAACACGCGAATTTCGCCCAGGTAGGCACCATCTTCTGGCCCGATGAGCTTGTACAACTCCCACAGGGCTACCAGCGTCAGCAATCCGAGCAGCCCCAGGCCCACGGCAGCCCAACGACTGCCAGCCCTGGGCTGCAGTATCCCCGGCGCAGCGGTCATGCCACCGGGAGTCCTGATGCTGGGCTCATACCTTGGCACTCACCTGATCTTGAAGCTGGGGGATGATGCTCTCACCGTAGACCCGCATTGTTTCCTCCTTGTTATCGTGCTGGAGGTAGATCGAGAACTGGTCGACGCCGATGGCCTTGAGTTCTTCTAGTTTGGCAATGTGGTCCGCTGGCGTGCCCAGGATGCAGAACCGGTCCACGATCTCATCGGGGACGAACTCGGTGTGGGTATTTCCGGCGCGACCGTGCTCGTTGTAGTCATAGCCCTGCCGCCCGGCGATGTAGTCGGTCAGGGCCCGGGGGATATCGCCACCCTGACCGTACTTGGCCACGATGTCGGCCACATGGTTGCCGACCATGCCCCCGAACCAGCGGCACTGATCGCGCATGTGCTCCATCTGGTCGGGCCCGCCGATATAGGCCGGTGCTGCGACACAGAAGGTGATCGAGTCTGGGTCGCGCCCAGCGTTAGCTGCTGCTTCCCGCACCGCGGTGATCATCCACTTGGCAATGTCGACATCGGCCATCTGCAGGATGTAGCCGTCACCGACTTCACCGGTTGCCTTGAGCGCCATCGGCCCGTACGCGGCCAGCCAGACCTCAAGTTCCGAGGTGCGGGCCCACGGGAACTGCAGCGTGGAACCATTGACCTCCACGGACCGGCAGTTGGCCAGTTCCCGGATGACGTGGGTGGCCTCCCGCAGTTCCTTCAGCGTGGTGGGTTTGCCGTTGAGGACACGCACCGCCGAGTCGCCGCGCCCGATCCCGCACACCGTACGGTTTCCGTACATCTGGTTGAGGGTGGCAAATACCGACGCCGTCACGGTCCAGTCTCGGGTGGCCGGGTTGGTGACCATGGGTCCGAGCTTGATTCGATGGGTCTGAGCCATGATCGCCGAATAGATGACGTACGGCTCCTGCCACAACAGATGGGAGTCGAAGGTCCAGAAATAGTCGAACCCGAATTCTTCCGCCTGCTTTGCCAGACCGATAGTCCGTGCTGCAGGCGGGTTTGTTTGCATGACAACGCCAAAGTCCATGCGTGGTGCCCCTTCTAGATCAGGTATTGGCTCAAGCCGCGCTTGAGGTAGTTGCCGTGGCCTGCGCGGCCGTGGAATTGGCCATCGCTGACCAGGACCGACCCTCGAGAGATGACGACGTCGACATGGCCATCGATCTCGAATCCCTCCCAGGCTGAATGGTCCATGTTCATGTGATGGGTGCGACCGGTGGGGTTGCCAGCCTCGTCGACGGGCATTCCGATCGTGGTTGCGCCGTTGGGGTCATAGACCACGATGTCAGCATCGGCCCCAGGGGCAATGACGCCCTTGCGGCCGTACAGGCCGAACATGCGGGCCGGGGTGGTGGAGGTCAGCTCCACCCACCGTTCCAGACTGATCTCACCGGTGACCACTCCCTGATACATCAGATCCATGCGGTGCTCGATCGAGCCGATGCCGTTGGGGATGGCCCGGAAGTCTCCGAGCCCCAGCTCCTTTTGATCCTTCATACAGAACGGACAGTGATCGGTGGAGACCATCTGGACGTCGTTGGTGCGCAGGCCCTGCCACATGGCGTCCTGGTGGCCTTCTGCACGGGCCCGCAACGGGGTTGAACACACCCATTTGGCCCCTTCGAACTCGCCCCACTTCTCACCAACGGCACCCAGTTGTTCCTCCAGGGACAGGTACAGGTACTGCGGGCAGGTTTCGCCGAAGACGTTCTTTCCGTTGTCCCGGGCTGCAGCCAGCTGAGCAACTGCCTGCTTGGCGCTGACGTGCACCACATAGAGGGGAGCGCCGGTGAGGTCAGCCAACATGATCGCGCGGTGGGTGGCCTCCTCTTCCATCTGCCAGGCGCGAGCCTGCCCGTGAAAGTAGGGTGCGGTCTTGCCAGCGTTGTACAACTGCTCAGCCAGGACGTCGATGGCGGGCCCGTTCTCGGCGTGCATCATGGTGAGCAGCCCAAGGTCGGCGGCCTGTTGCATGGCCTTGAGGATCTGGGCGTCATCGGAATAGAACACGCCCGGGTAGGCCATGAACATCTTGTAGCTGGTGATGCCCTCGTTGGCGAGCATCTGCATCGACTTCAAACTGTGCTCATCCACGCCGCCGATGATCTGGTGGAATCCGTAGTCCACGGCGCAGTTGCCATCGGCTTTGTGATGCCATTGTGCAAGGCCGTCCTCGACGCGCTCCCCATACTTCTGGACGGCGAAGTCGATGATGGAGGTGGTGCCACCCCACGCCGCCGCGGTGGTCCCAGTTTCGAACGTATCGCTGGCCGCGGTGCCGCCAAAGGGCAATTCCATATGGGTGTGGGCGTCGATTCCACCGGGAATCACATACTTGCCCGATGCGTCGATGACCCGGTCCACGGAACCGGCCAGATCGTGACCCAAGAGCGTGGAGCCAGGCGCGAGGACGGCGGCCACCTGTTCGCCGTCGAGCAGGACATCTGCCGCTCCACGCCCGGTCGCTGAGACAACGGTGCCGCCACGAACCAATGTGGTGCTCATGTCCGTACCTATGCCTGCGCGATCTGGGTGTAGGAATCGGGGCGGCGGTCTCGATAGAACTGCCAGTCGTCGCGCATTTGCTGCACCATGGCCAGGTCGAGATCGCGTACCAAGAGTTCCTCGTGTTCGCTGGAACCTCGTTCGCCGACGAAGTTGCCGCGCGGGTCGATCACCTGGCTGGTTCCGTAGAAGTCGACGGCTTCTGCGCCGTATTCGTTGTCCTCGCGGCCTACTCGGTTGGGTTGCAGCACGAAGTATCCGTTGGCGACGGCAGCGCAGGGACCTTCCACCTCCCAGAGCCGGTTGGACAGTCCGGGCTTGGTGGCGTTGGGGTTGAATACCATGTGGGCCCCGGCGAGCCCGAGCTCTCGCCACCCCTCCGGGAAGTGACGGTCGTAGCAGATGTAGGTGCCGACCTTGCCGACGGCGGTCTCGAAGATGGGGTAGCCAAGGTTGCCGGGACGGAAGTAGAACTTCTCCCAGAATTTCTCCAGGTGGGGGATGTGGTGCTTGCGGTACTTGCCCAGGATGGAGCCGTCGGCGTCAACCACCACGGTGGTGTTGTAGTAGATGCCGGTCTGAGCTTCCTCGTAGATCGGCAGGATGGTCACCATCCCCAGTTCCTTGGCTAGGGCCGCGAAGCGTTGCACGATGGGCCCGGTGGCACTTTCGGCGTACCGGTAGTACTTCTGATCCTGAGTGATGCCGAAGTAGGGCCCGTAGAACAGCTCCTGGAAGCAGATGATCTGGGTGTCCTGCGCGGCAGCGTCCCGCGCGAACTGCTCGTGTCTATCCAGCATGGACTCCTTGTCACCGGTCCAGGTTGTCTGGCTGATAGCTGCGCGGACGATGGTCACGGTTACCTCCGACATTGGAAAGGGGAAGAGACCATCATGGACCTTAGATCTGTGGTTTGTCTCGCCTTGATGCTAGAAAATCTGCGATTCGCTAAATATTTTGAGTATTTCTGCGCGGACAGTCCGGGCTTGGTGACACCGGGGTTGCTAGTGAGGGCCACCGGCAATCGTGAAGCGGTGACGCTCCCAGCTGCGACTCCAATCCGGAGTATCCGGTGGGAGGTCCGTTGCTGACATCGAGCCCATCAGGCCTGCCAACCGCCGCTTCATCCGCGTGAGCTCTTGGGTGCGGTCAGGATCGGGGTGGTCGGGATTGAGCGTGTCCTCTTCCAGTTGCCAGATTTGAATTCGCAGCGCGATGAGGTCGTCGGTGAGTTGCTGGCGGGCCGAGTCGTGTCCGCGGACCACATCCTGAGCGCGTAGGTACCCGTAGTCGATGGCAATAGAGATCAGGCCAGGGTCAATTGTCACCAGATCGTGTACGTCGATACGCGGGGCAATCACCGTTGCCCCTGCCTGACGGGCGATGGCGATCTCATCGCGTTGAAGTTCGTCGAACATGATGCCGCTGCCGCTGCGCATCACAATGTCGAACATGTCGGAATCGGCGAAACTCTCCCGTGGCCGCACCCCGGCCGGTGAGGCCACGATGGCGTAGCACTGGGTCATCCCCAGGTGGTCCAGAGCGATCTGAATGGGAAGGTTCTCCCGGACGCCGCCGTCCACGTAGTGCTCCCCAGCCAGCGCAACCGGAGGAAAGACGCCGGGGATGGCGCACGATGCGCGAACGGCGTCGGCCACCGGCACCTGCCCCAGGGTGGGTAGCCGCTGGTTGTCGCGGTCATAGAGATTCCCGGCATTGTCAACGAATCGCAGTTCGCCCGATTCCAAGCCCACCAGCGCCGCCCGTAGCGTGATGGTAGAGGCGGCAAGCCTGCGGGGATCGAACACCTGTGGGTCCAGCAATTGCTGCACGATGGGCCCTGGTTCGAACGCTGCTCGGCTTTGCAACGGTCCCCGCACAATCGCCTGCAGATCGGTGCTCGATCGCCCGGCCTCCCACAGGGTCCCCAGGGCCTCCAAAGCGGTAGACGGGCGCCAGGAGTGCCCTTCGCCTGCGCGCTGGGGATTTCGCATCGCGAGCACCTTGCGCCAGGTTGGCATGTGCGCGCGCAGCCGGGTGAACCACTCATACTCGGTGAACATGTCGGCACTGGAGGTCATCCCTAGCCACAGTTGCTCAAGCTGAGTCAGAGCCGACCGCTGATCCGCGGGTTCGGGATATTGGGCCAGTACCGCCGTGATGATCGCACCTGCGGACGCACCGGTCATGACGGTGGGGGCGATGTTGGCCCGGTCATAGAGGTAGCGCAAGGCGCCGAGTTGAAAACTGGAGCGAGCTCCACCACCGCTGACCACCACACCCACGACATCCTGGGCCGACCGTGAGCTTCGACGTAGCACCGGAGCGTCCCGGAGCCATTGACCCCATTGCGACATGGCCCCAGCCTAAGCACCCAAGCCAATTCCGGTCGAAGGCCTCAGTGCCGGTGCTGGTGTTCAGTTGCCGATCGGATGCTCCAGGCCGGCGGGCCCCTCTGAGATGGTGTTCGTCGGCGGGGACCAGTAGTGCATGGCCCGCGACGGTGGTGCCTGCCGGTGTCCGTCACCGGGAGGAGGCCATTGCTGGGTGCGGTCTGATTCCGGCTCAGATGCGGGTGCGGTGTGCGCGGCCGGAGCCGATGGAGCCGATGGCAGCGGCACGGGTGCGGTGAAGCTTCCCGGAGGAATGGCCGGGGGATGGGCGGTTGCCGGGGGCGGGGTGAGGTCCGGAGAGGGATTGCTGGCGGATTGCTCGGTTGTGGGCGCACCAGCTGCCGGGGCAGCGGGCGCGGGCTGTGGTGGGGGCGCGGGTTGTGGTGCGGGGGCGGGTTGTGGTGCGGTTGAGGCCGCCGTGCCGGCCTGTGCTTGCGGCGGGAACGAGGCCGGCAAGGCCGGGCTGTTGGGCGCATACCCCGCTGTGGTGCCCGCCCGAACCGGTGCATTCCACCGCGCCGTAGCCCCGGACCTGATCGCTGCGGACACCAGCATGGTGACACCCACAATGAACGCTAGATCCAGGCCGATCTGGACGACGGTCACGTGCACGGGCAGGGTGCCGCCGGTGAGGTCAGGCGGCCGAATGGTGAAGATCTGCTGCCATTGGTAGAACTGGTACATCGCCATCACCTGCACGATGTTCACGGCCGGTAGGAGCGCCAGCAGCAGCAGCCCGATCCACAACCGACCGCGGCCAGGCCCGGCCTTCCTCGTTGCAACCAGCCCGACAATGCACAGCAGAGCCAGTATGAAGACGTTCCAGAGCACCAAAGATGCCATTGTTCTCAAACCCCCGACGAGTCCGTATTGCAATCTTGAGTTGGACCACTACCGCAATAGTGGCGTGGTCACCACCATAGTGACAATTCACCGGTGTGATTGACGAACTAGAACGCGCCGTGGGTCTGGGTTGGAGAAATACGCGTCAATGCAGATCGGTCGAGGACACCGTGCGTCGGCGTCGCTGCACATCGCGGCGCATCAATCCGGTGGTCGCAACGGCGATCACAGCGGCGCAGGTGGCAGCGCCGATAGCTACCAGGTAGCCGGAATGCCCGTCGACGGCGTCGACGACCGCTCCGGTGAGGGAGCTACCGGCGGCAAAACCTACGCCGATCGCGGTAGCGACCCATGTCAGCCCCTCAGTCAGTCGGGACCCAGGTACCAATTGCTGCACCAGCGCGTTGCCCGCGATGATCGTCGGAGCAATCGCGAAACCGGTCACAAACCCGGCCAATGCCAGCAGCGGTAGCGAGTTCACCACTAGAAATGAGGTGGTCCCAACTGCGAGCAGCACGATCCCGATCACGAACCGTTTGGGCAGCGCCATCGTGAACTCCCGGGCGCCATACAACAGCCCGGCTATCAGCGACCCGCCCGCGAACACGGCCAGCACCGGGCCCGCCCACACCTGCCCATCCTGATGCTCGGCGAACGCGACGGTCGATACGTCGATCGATCCGAAGATCGTTCCCATCAACACGAACACGGCTGCGATGATCAGCATGCCTGCCGATCGCATCACCGAACCACGTTCGTGTGCGGCGGGTCTACCGGCCGGTGGCGGTTCCGTGCTCCGCTGAGCCAGGAACCAGAAGCCACCCAGCAGCGCCGCGACCACCGCGATGACCAGTCCCGACAGCGGGGAGATCGATGCGGCGAGCGTGGTGGCCAGCACTGGCCCGATGACGAACACCAGCTCGTCGATGGATGACTCCAGCGAGTAGGCAGTGTGCAACTGGCGACCCGAATCCACCACCTGATTCCATCGGGCGCGAACCAACGCCCCCATCGATCCGATACTGGCCCCGCCGATGCCCGCCGTCAGGAACAACCAGAGGGCGGGAGCGGCCGCGGCCGCCGCCATGGCCAGGCCTCCCAGTCCCACCATCGCCACCAGGAGCGCTGGACGCATGATCAGCGCCTGTCCGCGCGAATCGACCAGTTTTGCCAGCTGTGGCGCGACGATCGCCTGCGCCAACATGTAGGCCGCTGCCACCTGTCCGGCAAGTGTGTAGGACTCGTACCGTGCCTCGACCAGCAGCACGATGGAGATCGTCACCATCGACATCGGCAGCCGCGCCAGGGCGCCAGCCGCAGAGAACGGCAAGGCTCCGGGCAGGGCGAGAATCTGACGATAGGGCGAAAGCACCGCGTGATTCTCTCACCAACCAGTGTTTGTTCTCGATCCAGACCACTAGGCTCAGCGCAACTGCCAGGTACAACGGCCACCGGTCCAGGGCTAGGAGCAACGTGGGAATCGTCGGTCGAGCGCTCGACGGAGCACTCAAGCTGCGCGCGGCCCGTCACGCTGGGCGTGCTGCCTGGCGGGCACACCTGTGGGTGCCGTCCCGGCCAGATGTCCTGGTGGACTCGGGACGCCAGCTCGCCAAGCTGTACGCCGACCGTGGCCATCATCGAGATGCGGCGGCCGTGCTGCGCTCAGCGCAGGACAAGGCCCGGACTCCGCAGGCCCGCAATGAACTGGCTGCGGCGCGGGCACTAGCCCAACTGGACGCCGGGGATGTTCCCGAGGACTTTGACGACGTCGTGGAAGCGACCTTGACCGAGGCCGATCGACACCTCGATGCTGGCGACGTGCGCCCGGCAGCGGCGCGCCTGACCGATGCGCTGGCGCTGTGCTACCACCCGGCCCGGCACTTCGGTGCGACACCATCGCCGCTGCTGGCCAACCATCAGGGGTTCGCTGCGCCGTTCCAGCGGTCCTCGGCGATGCGGATCTTGCTGGAGGATCCGCGCCCGCAACGCCGCCTGCCACGGAAGGGGCGCACCGAGCGGCTGCTGGTACTGGCCTACGACAATGTCAGCTTCATCAACCCGATTGTCGCCGAGTATCGAGCTGCTGGGGTGGAGGTGCGGGTACTGGATCTGGCCGACGAGGGCCCCGCATCAAGCCTGACCTTGCGCGCGCTGGTCACCGCACGGTTGCGGTACGGCTTGGACGGTACCCGGACGCCGCTACCGGAACACCTCTGCGACGACTTTGCCTGGGCTGACACGATCTTCGTTGAGTGGGGCCACCGGGCTCTGGTGTGGGTGAGCTTGCTGCGCGGGATCGAAGCTCCGGTCCTCACCCGGGTGCACCGGTACGAGGCGCTGACCCCGATGCCCTTGCTCACGGTGTGGAGTTCGGTGGAACGCGCGGTCTTCATCGCCCCAGCGATCGCCTCCGTTGTTCACGCGACGGCACCCGCCATCACCACCTCAGGAACGGAAAGCCTGGTGGTACCCAACCGGCTGGAACTAGCACGGTTGCCGCAGGACAAACTGCCAGAGGCCGACCACACGCTGGCCCTGATCGGCTGGAACAAGATGGTCAAAGACCCAGCCTGGGCGTTGGATGTGCTCGCGGCGCTGCGGGCCACCGATGATCGCTGGCGTTTGTTGCTGGTTGGCGAACAACGGTCCCCCGACAGCCTCGATGCCAGCTTCGACTACCACGAGGAGCTGACCCGGCGGATAGTGAAGCTGAAGGACGCCGTCGAGGTCACTGGATTCACCGAGGATGTAGCGGGCACCCTGCGGCGGGTCGGGGTGATCCTGTCCACCAGCCGGTTCGAAGCCACGCACGAGAGCTTGTTGCAAGGGGCAGCCAGTGGCGCGCTGCCAGTGGTACGAAACTGGCCCGAACTACGAACCTGGGGTGGGCCCGGGGCTATCTTCCCCGCCGACTGGATCGTGGATTCCCCACAGGCCGCCGCCGCCCGGATTCTGGCGGCCAGCCCTCATCCACCGGCGAGCCAGGCGGCCAACTCGGCGCGTGAATGGGCCCGCGGGCATATGGATTGGACCGTGGTCCGGCCGGTGTTCGAGGCCGCACTTCTGGAGCCGTAGCATCTGGGCAACCCTCGTGCAGCGGTAGCTGCCCTCGGCCAGCTGTGCCCCGCGGTCGAATCGAACCTGGTTGCTGGCTACGCGCCCAGGGCGTCGCTGACCACGGCACGGGCGGCCTCTTGCACCTGAGCCAAGTGATCGGGTGAGACGAACGACTCGGCATAGATCTTGTAGACATCCTCGGTTCCTGAGGGACGCGCAGCGAACCAGGCGTCCGCGGTGCTCACCTTGAGGCCGCCGATCTTGGCGCCGTTACCCGGAGCTGCGACCAGCCGATCGGTGATGGGCTGGCCTGCTAGCTCGGTTGCGGTGACGGCATCGGCGCTCAGCGAAGCCAGCGTTGCCTTCTGTTCCCGGTTCGCGGGAGCGTCCACGCGGGCGTACCAGCTGCTGCCATGGGAGGCGACCTGGGCTTGGTGCAGTTGCGAGGGGGATTGGCCGGTAACTGCCAGGATCTCGCTCGCCAGCAGGGCCAATGCAATGCCGTCCTTGTCGGTGGTCCACACGCTGCCATCGTGACGTAGGAACGAAGCCCCGGCGCTTTCCTCGCCACCGAAGCCCACGCTGCCATCGAGCAGGCCAGGGACGAACCACTTGAAACCGACCGGTACCTCCAGCAAGGTGCGCCCCATCCCGGCTACCACCCGGTCGATCAACGCGGAGCTGACCAGGGTCTTGCCCACCCCGGTCCCGGGGGCCCAGCCGGGCCGGTGCGTGAACAGGTATTCGATGGCCACCGCCAGGTAGTGGTTGGGGTTCATCAGCCCACCCTCGGCAGTCACGATGCCGTGCCGGTCGGAATCGGCGTCGTTACCGGTGGCGATGTCATAGGGCGCAGCGGCGGCGTCCATGATCGAACGCAACGATGCCATGGCATGCGGACTGGAGCAGTCCATCCGAATCTTGCCGTCGGTATCCAGTGTCATGAACGACCACCGGGGATCGACCTGCGGATTCACGACGGTCAGGTTGAGCCCGTAGCGTTCGCCGATCTCGGCCCAATACTCGACGGCTGCGCCTCCGAGGGGGTCGGCGCCGATGCGTACCCCGGCGTCCCGGATCGCATCTAGGTTGAGCACCGAATCAAGATCGTCGACATAGGTGAGCAGGTAGTCGTGCTTGTGCACGGTTGCTGCCGTCAGCGGATTCGAGGTTCGGGGTATTCCGGCAAGCCCGGATCGCAGCAGATCGTTGGCGCGGTTCGCAATCCAGCTGGTGGCATCGGAATCGGCCGGGCCGCCATGTGGTGGGTTGTACTTGAACCCGCCATCGCGGGGCGGGTTGTGTGAGGGAGTGACCACGATGCCGTCGGCTAGCCCCGGACCGCTGACCCGCACCCCCTGGGTCGAGCCGGCGCCGTTGTGTCGCAGGATGGAGTGAGACACCGCCGGGGTGGGGGTATAGGAATTGCGGGCATCGACCCGCACATCGACTCCGGCAGCCGCCAGCACCTCCAAAGCGGTGGTCGTGGCCGGGTCTGACAGGGCATGGGTATCCCGCCCGATGTACAGCGGGCCGTCGATGCCTTGGTTGCGCCGATACTCCACGATGGCCGCGGTGATCGCCACAATGTGGGCTTCGTTGAACGCGGTATCGAGGCTAGAACCCCGGTGTCCGGAGGTGCCGAAGGCCACCTGCTGATCGGGATTGTCCGGATCGGGAACCTGATCGAAGTAGGCGCCGACGACGGCGTCGACATCGATGAGATCCTCGGGCTGTGCGGTCTGACCGGCGCGGGGGTGCATGCCCTGATCCTTGCATTCTCTCCGGTTCGGCAACAGCCGAACGCATCGAATGTGATCGGGGTCGGTTAAGGTCGCGGAGCGGACATCGCATCCTGCCAGGTGAAAGAGGCAAACGGCATGGCAAAGCGGAAGAAGACCACCGATCCCAAGATTGCTGAGCGCCGGGCCGCGCGCAAAGCTGCCCAGCGTGGGCTAGCCACCGGAGAGAGCAGGCCCACTCGCAGCTTCGCCGGGTTGCCAGGAGAGGGCGACTGGGTGGCGATGCGGGAAGTGATCCCCGCCGCGAGCGCCACTGCTAGAACCAACGCTGACCATGGTGGCCAGGATGTGCTGGTCGTGACCCTGTTGCCCCGACTGTGGCCGGCCTACAAGCGCTCCGATGGGTTGATCATGGTGGCGCTGCAAACGGTCAGTTCCAGCGGTGATGCCTCCCGGGATGTGGCCGCGGCGCTATTGCAGATCCAAGACGCCGAACCGGACACCGCCTTGGATCACTTCGAACTGCCGGGCCCGGGTCCGCGGCTGCAGGATGTGCTCGATCCCTCGGTGGACTTTGAGGTGAGTGTGCATGACAGCTTCGACTATCTGGTTCCAGCTGACGGCGATGGGCCGCAAGGGGTGGACCAGGCATTACAGGAGGCCGCCGAAGGGTTGGTGCCCACCCGCGCACTGGCCAACGCTGAGGCTGGGTACTGGTGCCGCATGGGGGAGCGGGAGTTCTTGCGGTGGGCCTGGGCGGTTGAACCAGAACTGCTGCTCGACGGGCTGGCACGGCTGCACGCCGAACGGGCCAGCGGCCTGGATGAGGGCTCGAAGTTCGTGGGCGCATTCCGTTCCAGCGGAATCCTCATCCCGGTGTGGGAACTGGCACGCGGAACCGAGGCTGCGGACATTGAGGACGCGGTGATGGCGTTCGAGCCTCGACTGCGGGCGGCCCTGCAGCGCACCGACCCGCTCACCCCAGCCCAGCGTCAGGCTCGGGCCGGTTTGGTTTCACGCCAGGTGAGCCTGCGCTGACCTGCACAATCGGGGCGTGCGGACTAAGCTGATCTCGTGCAGGGTTCAGAGCCCCCTCCCAGACGCGATGGTCGGCTGCTCCGGGTCATTCGACGCCGGAATAGTGAGCGTGCCCCGACCGGGGCGGTAGCTCGCCCACGCACCGATCAAAGAGTTGCTGCGATCATCCCCGCCAAGGATGAGGTCAGCAAGATCGCGGCCACCGTCCGGGCTGCCCGGGCGATCCCGCATGTGGACCTGGTGCTGGTCGTCGACGACGGTAGTGAGGATCAGACGGCTGCTGCCGCGCGGGGTGCTGGCGCGGTGGTGGTGCGCCATGCCACCAACCGCGGCAAGGCCTCAGCGATGGAAACCGGGGCCGCCGTCGTGGCCATGCGCGACGACGAGGACCGGCTGCCGCGCATGTTGTTGTTTCTGGACGGCGACTTGGGTGAGACGGCGGTCAATGCAGCGCCCTTGGTGCCACCGGTGTGGGCGGGCCGGGCTGACCTTTCGATTGCGACGCTGCCACGCCAGGCCGGTGCAGGCGGCCGTGGGATCGTCACCGGATTTGCCCGCCGGGCCATTCAACGCTTCACCGGCTGGTCGCCGGTGCAACCACTGTCTGGTCAGCGCTGTATCACCCGTGACGCCTTCGCTGCGGCGCTGCCGCTGGCGCGCGGCTGGGGGGTGGAGACCGCCATGAGCATTGACGTGCTCATGAACGGATACGCCGTCGTCGAGGTTCCTTGCGATCTGCGGCACCGCCCGTCGGGCAACGACCTCGCCGGGCAACTGCACCGTGCGGCGCAGCTACGCGATGTGATGGCGGCGGTGGCCGCCCGGCAGCTACGGCGTTACCCGGCCCGCTCCGGGGTGGCCTCGGAGGCGGCCAAGACAGCGGACGTAGCTGAATCTGTGGCTGAGCCCACCACATCCGAGGATGCATCCTCGGATTGATTCGGACGCCCGAGCATCCAGGTGGCTGCTGAGGCCAGGAGCAACGGCACGGCGATGGCCACCACCATGGCTGGGATTGCGATACCGGAATCGTTGAGGGCGAAACCCAGGCCGGCCGCCGTCGCCAGTGCGATCAGGCCTGGCGCGAGCATCGGCACCGTCCCGGCCATCGCGGAGAGCGGAGCGCCTTGGGAAAGCCACCCGAAATCCCCGCCACCAGCGGAGGTGACCGTCTTGCGAACCGGCCGGATGAGCACGAACACCACCAGCAGCACCCCGCAGATCGCCAGAATCGTCAGGGGCCGGTTGCCGAGCAGGATGCTCAGGTTCTGATCCAGCTTGCGGGCCACGATCGGCCAGAGTTCGCCATTGAAGACGTCGTCGATGAACCGGCCCAGGTGGGTGCGTGAGCTCACTGGCCGCAGCCAGTCCAAGAAGGCGATGCCAAAGGTGATCGCGCCTGCCCCGGTCAAGACCAGCAGCACCCGCTTGAACGTGAGGCGAACACCGGCGGCCAGCAAGCTCAAGATCCCAAATGCGGCCAGGAGGGCGGGCGGTCCACCGAAGTCGGCACCCCAGAAGGGGGCGCCGTCGATCACGATCGCTGCCAGACCGATTGCTACGACCACTGCGGCTGCCAGTCGGCGGTGACCGCGCGCCACCAATGCGTTGGCGATGGCGGTAGCGGCGACCAGCGATGAGGCCGTGAACAGGGAGAACGCACTGTTGTTCATGCCGTAGAACCGTCCCGCCACCGTGGGGGAGATTCCCATGACCGCCGACACCTGCAATTGCGCCCCGGTCATGATGTCGACGGCGATGACCGTCGCCGTCAGTCCCGCGATCATGGCTGCTGAGCCCAGCGGAGCCCGGCGCCACGGCCCGTTCAGCGCCAGCGCCACGATCACCGCCACCCAGGCAACGATTCCCAAGACCAGCGAGATCACCGGCCAGGGTGCCCGCCACCACGGCAACAGGTTGGTCAGCAATGAGGCCACCGGCACGGCCGCCAGCGAGAGCGTCACCAGCCGCAGGGTGCGCAGGGTGGGTTTGCGTCGAGTAGCCAGTGCTTTGGCCCACTGCGGTCGGCGCAGGCCCACGGCGACAGCCGCATAGATGCTGACGTTGAGCACCACGATCACCAGGAAGAAGCCGCCGATGACCGGACGCTGAGCATCCGCATGCCGTTCCCGGTCTATCGCCGACATGATCAGGTCGTCCCCAGATTCCGAGGCGGTCATCGGGGCCCCTACTGCGGAGCTGGCCTGCGGGGCGATGCCGAGGTACGCCAGGATGGTGGCGTGCTGGTCTGTGGCCAAGACATACCCGGGCTGGCGGGTACTGGAGCTGGTGAGTTCGGCACCGGTGTCGGCGGACGGGTCGAGGAGTGCGAAGACCCGCAATCGGGCTGAACCGCGGTCGTCGGAGATACCCGAGAGCATCACCACCGGTTTGGCCTCACTAGCGGCGGTTGCCGTCAGCACCTGCTGAATCTGCTGAGCCAGGCCTGCCACGATGGTGGCCCGGTCCCGGGGAAATAGCAGGGTGTTTCCGAGGTCGACTACCACCAGGTCGCTGGTGGCCACCGCATCGCTGACCTGCCTACCCAGGTCCAGGCTGCGGGGCTGGTAGTCGGCGATGCGGCCGTCGCTGTTGGCCAGCGCCAATGCGGCCCCGGGCCCGATGGCCGAGCTGGTTCGGCCAGCCTGATCCAGGGTTTCCGCAAGCAAACCCAGCTCCACGGTGAAGGGGCCCTGGGTGGCCTGGTCGGAGTAGGCCGGCCAAGCCGGCACCTGGCCGTTGTTGGCGTGGGTCGGTGGCTGGCAGAATCCCCGCCGGGCCGCACCACTGTCGGTACGGGTACCGGTCGAGATTGCCAACCAGCCATCCGCTGGGCAAGCCCGGGGGTTGGTACTGCGCACGACCAGCGATCCCGCGGCCACGGCATCGCCGACTCCGAGTAATTCGGCAAGCACCGGGTCGGCTCTCACGTCGGACCAGGACAATCCGGGCACCCCAATCAGCACCACCGGGCCCTGGGACTGGGCCTGCGCGGGGTGAGCAACGGCCGTCATCGCCACCAGGGCGAGGACGGTCATCGCGAGACTGGCGAGTACACGCCGGAAGCCGATCATCAAGGATGAGCGTAGGCGCTTGAGCTGTGCTGGGCAGCGTTGCGTGCAGGTGTCTGGCCAAACTGGGGCCAAGATGTTGTCTATGGCATTGCGATACGCGTTCCTTGGGCCCAGTGGAACCTACACCGAAGCCGCGCTGCGGTCCGTGGCTGCCGATGCGCAGGCTGTGCCCAAGACCGATGTCGCTGCAGCGTTGGAGGCGGTGCGGGTCGGTGAGGTCGACCGGGCCGTGGTTCCGATCGAGAACTCGGTGGAGGGCGGGGTCTCCGCCACCTTGGATGCGCTCAGCTCCGGGCTGCCGCTGGTGGTAGTGGCCGAAGTGCTGGTCCGGGTGGAGTTCGTGCTCGCGGCCGTTGGGGCGAGGGAACTCAGCGAGATTGCCCATGTCGCGACCCACCCGCACGCCTGGGCGCAGACCCGGCGTTGGGTGCGTACCCATCTGGCCGATGCTGTGCATGTGCCTTCGACGTCGACCGCTGCAGCGGCGGCACTACTGGCCGAAGGTGGCGATGGCTTTGAGGCGGTGGTGGTCGCGCCGCATACCGCCCAGCAATACGGGCTGACGGTGCTGGCCGCCGGAATCGAGGATAATCCCCACGCGGTGACCCGGTTCGTGGTTGTGTCCGCACCTGGTCCGGTGCCACCACGGACCGGGGCGGACAAGACCACGCTGATGGTGCACTTGCCGGACAACGAGGCGGGCGCGTTGCTGACCATGCTGGAGCAGTTTGCTGTCCGGGGGGTGAACTTGTCCCGGATCGAGTCCCGCCCTATCGGGGATGCCATTGGGCGCTACGCCTTCTCCATCGATGCCGAAGGGCATATCGAGGATGAGCGGGTGGCCGCGGCGCTGGTGGGTCTGCACCGGGTGTGCCCCTTGGTGCGGTATCTAGGGTCCTATCCGCGTGCTGATGGGGTGGGTTCGCCGGTAGGCCGGGGGGTCTCCGATGAGGATTTCCGCCGAGGTCGAGCCTGGGTGGACCAGCTTCGGCGGGGAATCCACCTGCAGTAGGTCCGGGTCGGCTACTGAGTCCGAACGATGAGTGCGCCCGCGTCCACCCGCACGGTGAGGGCGACGGCATCTCCGACCAGGTCGCCATCGACCTGGATCTGCTCTGGCCGGTCCAACCCCACGGTGATGTCCCGGGCCCGCCAGAAGTTGATCGACCCAGGTTCACCTCGGAAGCTGCGGCGGTAGCCCACCCCTTGCAGTATCACCTTTCCGAGCAGTGATGCCCAGCCCAGCAGCCCGCCCCGGGTATCGATGGCAGCCACATCCAGCCAGCCATCGTCGACCTCAGCATCGGGAAGCAGCACGATTCCCCCCGGTAGGCGACCACAATTGGCGAACAGCAGACTGCGTAACCGCATCGGGACCGGCCGCCGGTCTCCGACTGCCATGGTGAGCCGGGTCTTGCGGCCGTGCAGGTGCCGCACCCCCGCGAAGAAGTACGCCATCCAGCCCATGCGGGCCTTGAGCTGATCATCGGCACCGGCCACCATGGCGGCGTCAAAGCCGACGCCGGCCATCACCAGGAATGGGTGTTCGTGCGCCTGGTCGCTGTGGTCCTCGTCGGTGTGAGGTGGCCGGGTGATCCTGATCCAGCCCAGGTCGATGGGGTGTTCCTTACCGGTCAAAGCGGTCAGGAGCAGTGCCCGGGTTCCCTCCACCGGAAGATCGAGATTGCGGGCCAGCAGGTTCGCTGTTCCGATGGGTAGCAGCCCCATCGGAGTCCCCGAACCCGCGAGGGCGCCCGCGACGGCTCGCACCGTGCCATCGCCGCCTGCGGCGACGACCACGCTGGCACCTGCGGCCAGGGCAGCTTGGGCTTGCCCGGCCCCTGGATCCTCCCGCGTGGTTTCCAGCCACAGTGGTTGCGGTAGCGACAGCTCGGAGCACACCTGTTCGGCGAGCGTTCGCAGTGACTGCGGCTGAGTCAGCTTGCTGGGGTTGACGACGAACGCAGGTGGGCCAGCGGTGGTGGCGGGGAGGTTATTCGGGCTGGGGTCCGGGTCAGGCTCGGGGTCCACCCGCCGCAGCAACACCACGGCGATCACCAACGCCACGGTCGCCAGCACCAGCGCCGCGATGGCGAGGACCTGTACCCACATGCGCTGACCGTAACCTTTGCGCCCCCCATTGCGGAAGCTGCCTCGGTCCATGGCGTCGCCGATGGTCGTTACGCTCGGGGGGTGATCGATCTCAAAGCACTGCGTGAGGACCCCGAGACTGCCCGCACCAGTCAGCGAGCACGGGGCGCGGATCCGGCTTTGGTGGACGAGTTGGTGGCGGCCGATGCCCGACGGCGCACCGCGCTGTCCTCGTTCGAGCAGTTGCGGGCGCAGCAGAAAGAAATCTCCCGGTCCATCGGAAAAGCTCCGGCGGACCAGCGCCAGGCCGTCCTGGCACAGGCCAAGGAACTGGCCGCGGCGGTCAAGACGGCGCAGGGCCAGGCCGACGATGCGGCCGCTGAGCTGGACCGGCTGCTGTGGGCCATGCCTAACTTGATCGTCGACGGTGTCCCCGCCGGTGGTGAAGATGACTATGTGGTGCGAGCCCATGTGGGAGCGCCGCGCGATTTTGAGGCCGAAGGGTTCAGTGTCCGCGACCACCTAGAGGTGGCCGAAGGGCTGGGCGCGATCGATATGGAACGCGGTGCCAAGGTCAGCGGTTCCCGGTTCTACTTCCTCACCGGCGTTGGTGCGTTGTTGGAACTGGCGCTCTTGCGGGCCGGTATGGACCTAGCGGTGGCTGCTGGATTCACCCCGATGGTGACTCCGACGCTGGTGCGTCCGCGGATTATGGCCGGAACCGGATTCCTCGGCGCTCACGCCGATGAGATCTACCACCTGCCCGCCGACGACCTGTATCTGGTCGGAACCTCGGAGGTGGCGCTCGCCGGATACCACAGCGACGAGATCCTGGACCTGAGCAGTGGGCCGCGCCGCTATGCCGGCTGGTCAACCTGCTACCGGCGAGAGGCCGGATCGCACGGCAAGGATGTGCGCGGCATCATCCGGGTGCACCAATTCCACAAGGTGGAGATGTTCAGCTATGTCAGCGTGGCGGACGCAGCCCAGGAGCATGTGCGCCTGTTGGAATGGGAGCAGCAGATGCTGGCGCTGGCTGACCTGCCCTACCGGGTGATCGACGTCGCCGCCGGTGATCTGGGATCCTCAGCAGCCCGCAAATTCGACTGTGAGGCCTGGCTCCCCAGCCAGCAGCGCTGGCTGGAACTGACCTCCACCTCCAATTGCACCACCTTCCAGGCTCGGCGGCTGGGCGTGCGGGAACGCACGGAGTCGGGAACCACCCCGGTGGCGACACTGAACGGAACCTTGGCCACGACCCGATGGATCGTGGCTATGTTGGAGAACCACCAGCAGTCCGATGGCAGTGTCGTGGTGCCTGCTGGGTTGCAGCCGTACCTGGGCAAGGAGACTTTGGAGCCTATTCGATGACGACGCCACCGGTGACCACCCCGAGCTTTAGCCCGCAATTGCTGACGGGGGTGAGGGTGGGTCCGCAGACGCTGGTGGCCCTGGATATCGACGGCACGATCATGTCGATGGACGGCACCATTTCGGGACGGGTGCAGCACGCCATCACCCGCCTGGTGGACGGCGGTGTGCACCTGGTCCTGGCTACCGGCCGCTCGGTGGTAGCGGTGACGCCGATCATCGAGCGATTGGGACTGCGGCAGGGGTACGCCGTCTGCTCCAACGGTGCGGTCACGATCAGCTTTGACGAGCACGGCTACCAGATGCTGGATGTGGTCACCTTTGATCCGGGCCCGGCGATGCGGATGTTGCGCGAGCATGCTCCGGACGTGATCTATGGGGTGGAGGATCTGGGCCGGGGGTTCAAGGTCACCCGGCCCTTCCCCGACGGCGAACTTGGCGGTGCGCAGGAGGTGGTCAGCTTCGACGAGCTGGCCGCTGCCCCGGCCACCCGGGTGGTATTGCGAGCACCCGAGCAAGGCGCGGACGCCTTTCACAAGCTGGTTGCGGCCAGCGGACTCACCGGGGTGAACTATGCGGTGGGCTGGACCGCGTGGCTGGACCTGAGCCCGGAGGGGGTGTCCAAGGCATCCGCCTTGGAGGAGGTACGTCAGCGGTTGGGGGTCGAGCACACACTCGCTGTGGGCGATGGCCGCAACGACATCGAGATGTTCCAATGGGCTGGTGTTGCGGTAGCGATGGATGAGGCGGATCCGGACACTAAAGCCGCGGCCGACGCCTACACCGGCCCCGTCACGCTGGATGGACTGGTCCCGGTTCTGAACGCGTTGACGATGAACTGAGCCGTTCGCGCGCACCTGGTGATGGGGTTGTCGCGCTCGGCGACTTAGGTTGCGCTCGGCGAGCCTAGGTCAGTCGTTCTCGGCGACGGAGGGCACCGGTTGATCGGTGGCGGTCACGCCCACCCGCCGATCCGGGTTCAACTGCACCGGTTGCGGGGTGGCCTGCTTCCGCTTGGCTTGCCGGCTGCGATACATCAGGTTCAGCACCTCCACGCCGATAGCAAATCCGATCGGGCCGTAGATCATGCTCTTCTCGATGTGCAGGCCGAACCCTTCGCCCACCAGCGTTGCTCCGATTAGCAGCAGGAAGCTCAGCGCCAGCATCTTCACGGTGGGATGCCGGTTCACGAAATCGCTGATCTGGCCGGCGACCACCATCATGAGGCCGATCGAGGTCACCACGGCCGCGATCATCACGTAGAGGTTGTCGGTCATCCCCACCGCGGTGATCACCGAGTCCAACGAGAACACCGCGTCGATCAAAATGATCTGCAAGATCACCCGGCCGAAGGTGGTCGAGCCCTTGTTGCCCTGCTGATGATCCTCCTCGCCCTCCAGTTTGTGGTGGATCTCCATGGTGGCCTTGTAGATCAGGAATAGGCCACCGGCGAGCAGGATCAGATCCCGGCCAGAGAGCTGCAACGCTTCCGCGCTGCCGATGGCGATGATCGGGTCGGTCAATCCCACGATCCAGCTGGCAAAGAACAACAGCACGATGCGCAGGAGCATCGCCAGCGCCAGCCCGAGCGTGCGGGCCTTCGGGCGCTGCTCCTGCGGTAGCCGGTTGGTCAGGATCGAGATGAAGACGACGTTGTCAACGCCGAGAATCAACTCCAGCACGAACAGCGTCAAGAACGCGATGATCAAAGGACCGAACTCCATGCCGTCACCCTAAACGAGAAGTTTGTCCCTGCGCGCTGCGGTGTGCCGGCGCTGGGTGAAGCCCCCCTTCTTTCCGCCGAGTACGAAGGGTGAGGCCAATACCGAGGCTCGTGGGGTTCGGCTTTGGCGCAAACCTTCGAACTCGGGGGTGGGAGGACGGGGTGTTAGGTGGTTGCGCCGCCCGTAGGAAGGCCGGGCCGGCGTGCTGCTGGCGGCGCGGCTATAGGTACTGTCCGGTGCCCCGTTGAGCTTCCGGGGCAAGTGGGTTGGCCACACTCGGTCCACCTGGGTGGCCAGGCCCATCGGGATTGGCCCCGGGAGGTAGCGCGCGGCGCATCTGAACCAGCTGGTTTTGGGCCGCCATCTGCTGGGCGACCAACGCCGTCTGGATGCCGTGGAACAGGCCCTCCAGCCAACCGACCAACTGGGCCTGAGCGATCCGGAGCTCGGCGTCTGAGGGTGGGGTGTCGTCGTCGGCGAAGGGCAACGTGATCCGGTGCAGCTCGTCTACCAGCTCTGGTGACAGCCCAGACTCCAACTCGGTCAGGGACTGCTCGTGCACCTGGGCGAGGCGCTCGCGGGCAGCCTCGTCCAACGGGGCCGAGCGCACCTCCTCCAGCAGCTTCTTGATCATCATGCCCAGCCGCATCACCTTGGCTGGCTCAGAAACGGCAGCGGTGGGGTCGGAACTGGGGTCGTGAATCCCCACCCCGTCCTCCGAGCTGACGATGATGCGCCCGCCGTCGGGAGTGTCCTGGGCTTCTTCGGATGGTGCGCTGGAATCCTGCGTCATAGAGGCCATCATGCCAAGTTCGAGCGGCACCGCCTAGATTGACGTCATGGGATGGCTAGGCAATGCCGCGCACGCACGCTGGCTCGAGAGCGAAACCGACGAACTGCTGGCTTTCGCTGCTGGGGCCGCGATCGATGAGGGGTTCGGCTATCTCGACGCCGACGGCGAACCGGTCGCCAGCGAGGGCGCCCACCTGTGGATCACCTGCCGGATGGTCCACTCCTACGCGCTCGGGGTGCTGCTGGGGCGGCCGGGAGCGGCGTCGATGGTCGATCACGGGTTGGCGGCTCTGGCCGGACCGTTGCAGGACCAGGTTCATGGTGGCTGGTACGCACAAGTTGGGCCGAGCGGACCACTCGATGATCGCAAGATGGCTTACGCCCACGCATTTGTGGTGCTGGCTACCTCCAGCGCTGCTGCAGCAGGCAGGCCCGGGGCGCGTGAGCTGCTGGACCGGGCGCTGGCGGTGTCTGAGCAGAGGTTCTGGGATGAGGACGCCGGTCTGGTCTGCGAGGCATGGAATGGCGACTTCACCGAATCGGAGGCCTATCGCGGCGTGAATGCCAACATGCACACGGTGGAGGGCTACCTGGCAGCGGCCGATGTCACTGGTGAGGATGTGTGGCTACATCGTGCCTCGCGAATCACCACCCGCGTGGTGACGCAGTGGGCTCCGGCGTATGGCTGGCGCATTCCCGAGCACTTCGACACCGATTGGAACGTCCTGCTGGATTACAACCAGGACAATCCAGCCGATCCGTTCCGCCCGGCCGGCGCTACCGTCGGGCACTGGTTCGAATGGGCCCGGCTGGCATTGCATGTCAAAGCCGCGCTGCACGCCCGAGGTCTGGATGTCCCGGATGGGCTGGCCTCGGGAGCCGAGGCGCTGTTCCAAGCTGGGGTTGATCAGGGCTGGGCGGTCGATGGTGCCGATGGGTTCGTCTACACCGTGAGGTTTGACGGCGAGCCGCTGGTGACCGAGCGGATGCACTGGGTGGTGGCCGAGGCGCTGGCAGCGGCTGCGGCACTGTGGCGCGATGACCGTCGCGAGTACTACCGCACCTGGTATGAAACCTGGTGGGAGTACGCCTCGCAGTATTTGCTCGACCACGAGCGCGGCTCCTGGATCCATGAACTGTCGCCGATGAATGAACCGAGCACGACGGTGTGGGGCGGCAAGCCCGATATCTACCACGCGATTCAGGCCACGTTGATTCCGCGGCTGCCGCTGGCGCCGTCCATGGCGACCGCGCTGCGGCAAGGGCGCCTCGATACCTAAGCCGCAGGATCCGGGATCTGAGCTGGAGGACCTGGCAGGCCCGCCAGCCCCCACGCCCGATTTCGAATGTCTGCGCCGTTTTCGAACTCCGCACTGTTCGAGGCGCAAGGGTTCGACGTTGGCAGTGGGTGGATGTGCGTCACAGATGGACCGATCGGGATCGGTGGCAACGAAGGTGACGTGGCGCTGGTCAGTACCGCCTCCGCCGTCGGGCTGCTGCTACCGGCGCGGCTGGCCGGGGTGGTCGCCGACCGGATCCCGCAGAAGCGGATTCTGCTGGTGGTGGCCAGTGTGGAATTTCTGGGAATGGCCCTGGTGGCGGTGTATTGGTGGTGCGCTGGGCTCCTTCCTCATGGGTCGATCCGGATGCCACGCCGGTACCTGAGCGTGATGAACGTGATCTGGGGAACATTGCTGCAGCGCCGGGTACCACCGCAGATGCTGGGCAGGGTCGCCTCGCTGGACTTCTTCGTGTCCTTGGGGCTGATGCCAATCTCGATGGCGCTCGCGGCTCCGGTGGCGGCCGCGCTCGGGTTTGCGTACCACCTTCATCGTGGCGGGGGTACTGCCGCTGATCTTCGCCGTGGTGGCGACTGTGGTGGCCAAACTCCCGGCCGATGAGCTGGCTCATCCGCTCCGGGAGCAGGAGTAGCCTGCCCAAGACCTCGTCGGCGGTGCGGCGATGGCCGGGATAGAACCTGCGATCACCGGTTGTAGGGCGGCATGGCCCCCATCAGCGGCGTGCTGATCGCCGTGCAGGCCGTGCTGACGTCCTCCGGTAGCGGGCCGCGGGCGAGGAAGTCGAGGTTCGCGAGCAATTGCTCGGTGCGGTTGCCCCCTAGCAGCAATGCACCGGTAGCGGGTTGGCTGGCGACCCAGCGAAGGTTGAGTTCGGCCAACGACATTCCGGCCTGGTCGGCGACATCCGCCAGCGGGTTGACGGCGGTCAGCAACTCGGCCGACCAGTAGCGCTCCTTGTACATGGCTGCCAGCGAGGAGGTGGCAAACCTGCTCGGGGCCGTCTGCGGATCGGGTCGGCGGGCGAGCATGCCGCCAGCTAGCGGGTTGTAGCACATGGTGAGGATCTGGTGGGTGGCGGCGAACTCGGCC
>JBKEBC010000030.1:0-32854 GCA_047972965.1 Beutenbergiaceae bacterium
CGGGCTCGATCGAGATCGATGGCCAGCCGGTCTCGCTGACCTCGCCAGACCGAGCTCGCGAGCATGGAATCGAGACCGTCTACCAGGATCTTGCGCTGGCCCCGGAGCTCCCGGCCTACTCGAACATGTACCTGGGCCGAGAACTGGTCAAACCGGGCATCGGTCGACTCTTCGGCGTGCTGGATCGCAAGCGTATGCGGGAGGCGACCGAGCAGGCATATAGCCGCCTGGGTAGCACCGTCCGGGACGCCAAAGCGCCGGTCGCGATGCTCTCGGGCGGTCAACGGCAGGCCGTCGCTGTGGCCCGAGCATCCACCTGGGCGACAGCTCTGATTTTCATGGATGAGCCCACTGCAGCCCTCGGCGTCGTCCAGACCGAGCAGGTCCTGCGGCTCATCGAGTCGATCCGAGAAGACGGCAAGTCGGTGGTTCTGATCAGCCACTCCATGCCCGAGGTGTTCGAGGTTGCTGACCGCATCCAGGTGCTTCGCCTCGGAAAACGGGTGGCCAATGTCGCCACCTCCGACGTTTCCATGCCGGACATCGTGGCCGCGATGACCGGCGCTACCGAACTCCAAGGAGAGTGAGCAGCCGTGACTGACACCGAAGCCCAGATCAGCACGGACGATGCCAACGGCCCGACCGGACTGCGCGGCGCCATGGAGTACCTGGTGCGCACACCCGCACTGTGGACCTACCTGGCGCTAGCTATCTTGCTCATAGCGTTCGCGATCCTCAGTGGCGGCACCTTCGCTACATTCGCCAACTTCCGCAACATCTTGCTGGACGGCTCCCTACTACTGATCATCTCAGTCGGCATGACCGCGGTCATCATCACCAGCGGTATCGACCTCTCCGTCGGTGGCGTCACGATTTTTGCCAGCGTGCTCGGCGCGCAAACCATGGGCGTCATTGGTGGCGAGAGTCTCTGGACGGTTCTGGGCGGCTTGATCGCAGCCATTGTTGCCGGGGTTGCCTGGGGTGCGGTTAGCGGCATCATGGTGGGCTATCTGCGCATCGTTGCGCTCATCGCCACGCTTGGAACACTGGGAATGGCAACCGGGTTGGCGTTCGTCATCACCGGTGGCGTCAATGTGCGCAGCGTTCCCACCTGGCTGGTGATCGAGGTAGGCAATGGCTCCCTTTACGGCGTCCCCTATCTGGTGATCATCGCGGCCTTGGTTGCGATCGTCGGGCACTTCTTCCTCGCCAGCACCAAGACTGGCCTCTACTTGTACGCCATTGGTTCCAATGAAGATGCTGCCATGCGCGCCGGTGTCAAGGTGCGCGCAACCACGGCTACCGTCTACATCATTGCTGGGGCGCTCGCTGGCCTCGCCGGATTCCTGACGCTAGCCCGGTTCGGCACCACGGCGCTCGCTGGCCACACCACCGACAACCTGCAAGCAATCGCTGCCGTCGTCCTCGGCGGTACCAGCCTGTTCGGCGGGCGCGGCGGAATCCCCGGCACCGTCGCTGGTGTCTTCATTCCAGTGGTGCTGACGAACGGTTTCATCATTCTGGGCATGGGACCGTTCTGGCAGCAGTTCGCCATCGGATTTGTCCTGGTCCTGGCGGTGTACGCCGACCAACTGCGGCGCAAGCGGTTCGACGCCGTCTAGCTGCTCGTGCGCCGCCCGCCCACCTCTGCCGGGCCTAGCGAAGTGAGGTCAGGCGAAGATCTCCGGATGCTCCAGCAGCGCCATGCTGGCCCGGCGGGTATGCAAACGCATCACCGAGCCCGCCTCATAGGAGTCGCGGCGCTGAATGGCGTCGAGGATGAGCCGGTGGTCATACTCCAGGATCCAGATCCGGCTCTGGGTAGCCCGGACCAGATCCAGGTAGGCACGGCGGTAGTAGTGCGTGCGCTCGACCAGGCGCTCAACTTCGGACCGGACTGTTTGCATCTGCGATCCGGAGTAGGTGAGTTGATGGAAGCTCCAGTCCAACTCGAGGTAGCGGTCCGGGTCGATGGTTTCCACAGCTTCAAGCTGGCTCAGGATCTCGGATAGCTCGCCCATCACCGCATCGTCCAGCTGCGTCGTGGAATCTTCGAGCAGCAACGGTTCCAGCTGTTCACGCATCAGGTACAACTCGGTGCACTCGGCTTGGCTGAGCCTGGTCACCCAGGCACCACGGTTGGACTCGGTGGTGACCAACCCAGTGGTCTCCAGAATCCGCAACGCCTCGCGAACGGGAAATCTGCTGGCACCAAACTCGTCGGCCAAGTCCTCCTGGCGGATCCGATCCCCTGGCTTGAGTTCCCCGCTCAGAATCGCGGAACGCACCTGAGCGGCAATCCTCCGACTCAGAACCCGAGCCTGACCCTGCCTATCGCCATCGTCAACCACGCCCCGATCCTAGTCATGCGGCATCGAGGCTAGGGAAGATCCCCACGAAATCTGCCCTAAATGGTGCCAACTTGGGCATATTGGTCACGAAATGGTGAATCTTCTTGGCAACCTTGCATCCGATTGGCACCATTGACTAAAATGGTGCCAATCGGATGGACCAACCCAACGGCGGGAGTTGACACGATGAAGTACTACTCATCTGAGGGCGCGATGAAGGCGCACGTGCTGCAGTTCGACCCAGGCGACCTGCTACTGGAAGGCATCCAGGAGTTCATAGCAGCGACCGGCTTGACCGATGGCGTCGTGGTCTCCGGGATTGGCACGCTGAGCGATACCACCATGCACATGGTGACCACCACGACCTTTCCAGCGGTCGAGGTCATGCCGACGTATGCGGACCTGGCATTGGAACTGGTCTCAATGCAGGGCGTCGTGGCCAACGGCACCCCGCACATCCACATGATGGTCTCGGATCAGCGCAGCGCCGTAGGCGGACACCTCGAGCCTGGATGCCGGGTGCTCTACCTCGCCGAAGTAGTGATCTGGGAGTTCACCGGATTGCCACTAACCCGGGTACCGGGTGTCGAAGACATCCTCAAACTGGTTCCTCGAGGGGCGCAGCAATGACCGATCCCGAGCGGATCGGATTCATCGGGCTTGGGGTCATGGGATGGCCGATGGCCCAGAATGTTCGACGTCGGTTCGCCAACATCACCGTCTACGACATCGTGACTGCCCGTCGCGACATGGCGGCCGCGGCAGGTTTCGACACCGCGGATTCCCTCGGCGACCTCGTCGATCGGAGCGACATCATCGTCTCCGTCCTTCCTGATACCCCCGATGTGGAGGCCATCGTCAACAGCCCCGGTGGGGTTCACCAAGCCCGGCCCGGTACGTGCTTGATCGAGATGTCCACCATTTCACCAACCGTCGCTGCCGAACTCGGTACCGCTTTGGAAACCAAGGGGGTGGCAATGGTTGATGCACCGGTCAGCGGTGGGGTGCAGAAAGCCGAGTCCGGGCAGCTGTCGATCATGGTGGGGGGATCGGAGGGCACTATCGAGCGAGTCCGCTCGGTGCTGGAGACGATGGGGACGCCCGTGCATATGGGCGATGTCGGAGCGGGCCAGGCCACCAAGGCGTGCAACCAGGTTGCTGTCACTCTCACCATTCAGGCCGCTTGCGAGGCTTTCGCCCTAGGCGCCAATCTCGGGGTCGATCTGGGCAAGCTGCGATCGGCTCTCCTGGGCGGTTCCTGCGCTTCTTGGATCCTCGAGAACATGGGCGAGACGATCCTGCAGGGAGACGACCGGCCCGGCTTCCGGATCGAGTTGCAAGTCAAGGATCTCCGGATTGCCCAAGAGACGGCCCAAGCCGCCAGTACCCCGCTACCGGGCCTGGCAACCGTGCTTGGTCTCTATACCGAAGCCATGGCCAATGGCTTCGGTGGAGCAGGAAACCAATCACTGGCGCGGGTCTACGAGCGTCACACCGGCGCTGCCATCGGCAAGCAGAAGTTCCAACCAGAAGCGTTCGGCTCAAAGAAGGATGCCGACAAGCGGGACACCCACGCGACCTAAGGAGGGAAGCCACACCGTCACCGTCGCACTGCGACATCGATACCAACTACCGCGCTGGGATCACATAGGCGTGGCACCCAGCAGGGTGGTCAGCGCGGACCAAGGAGAACGAAAATGAAGTCTCACCACAGATTTGGCCGCCGCGGATCGGCCTCTACCGCCCTCGCTCTGATGGCAATCGGCACCTTGGCGCTCGCGGCCTGTACCGAACCGACCTCGACTGAGACCAGTGCGGGCACCGACGGCGAAGGCACATCCGACGGTGGTGCCGAGGATGGTTACAACGTCACCATGATCCTGGGTGTCAGCGGTGACGAGGGATATCTGACCGATGCCTGCGGGGCCAGGGGTGTGGCCCTGGACAACAACATCACCATGGACGTTCAAGCTGCGGATGCCTTCGACCCAGCCGCACAAATTCCCGTCCTCCAGGCTGCGATCGCAACCCAGCCTGACGCCATCCTGATCGCTCCCGTCGACGCCACCGCCCTGATCGCTCCGATCCAGGAGGCTGTGGCAGCTGGTATCAAGGTGATTCTGTTCGACACCACCTTGGAAGATCTGACCGGCATCGAAACCGTGGTTGGCGTGGACAACGCTGCGGGCGGGCAAATGGCCGCCGAAGCCATGGCGGAGATCCTCGGCGAGACCGGACAGGTGTTCGTGAGCAACATCAACCCTGGGGTTTCCACCACCGATGCGCGCCAGAGCGGCTTCGAGGAGGGAATCGCTGCCTACCCCGGTATTGAATACCTGGGAGCTCAGTACAACAACAATGACCCGCAGCGGGCCGCCCAGATTGCGTCATCGATGGTGACTGCCAACCCGGAGTTGGCTGGAATCTTTGGTACCAACCTGTTCTCAGTTGAGGGGACCGTGACCGGGCTGCGCAACGCCGACGCTCTCGACAGCGTCGCCGTGGTCGGTTTTGACGCGACACCTGGCGAGGTTGAGGCCCTTCAGGCTGGCGAGGTTCAGGCCCTGGTGGCTCAGAAGCTGCGGGAGCTCGGGGCGACCGCGATGCAGGCCGCGGTCGACGTCCTCAACGGCGACCCGGTGGAGCCGGAGTATTTTGTCGGGTTCCACGTCATCACGCCGGAGAACATCGACACACCAGAATCGCAGGAAGCCTTCTACGTCGCCGAGTGCGAGATCTAGACAGTTCCGTAGCGGCGCATCGCCGGGATGAGCTTCCGTTCATCCCGGCGATGCGCTATTGATGGGCATGGAGGCATGATGACAACACTGCTGGTTGGCACCTATACCGAGCGCATGAGCCATGTCGACGGTCACGGTGAGGGGATCCTGGTCGCTGAGTTCGACGACGGACGACTCACCACCGGTCAGGTCATCCCTGCCCGAAATCCAAGCTGGCTGGCCTACGACCAACAGCGACAGGTGCTGTTCGCGGTATCTGAAGTCGATGACGACGGCGAAGGCTGGGTGCTGGCCTTCGAGCGAGAGCAATCGGGCCGGTTCCGCGAAGTCTCGCGTTGCCGGTCCGGGGGCAGCTATCCGGCGCATGCCGGGTTCGATTCACGCACGGGCACCCTCATAGCAGCCAACTACGGATCCGGGT
This sequence comes from Beutenbergiaceae bacterium, assembly GCA_047972965.1. Taxonomy (GTDB): domain Bacteria; phylum Actinomycetota; class Actinomycetes; order Actinomycetales; family Beutenbergiaceae; genus Pseudactinotalea. The sequence goes on from JBKEBC010000030.1 coordinate 5,514, forward strand.
CGATCGTATCCATCCAGTTTCGCGACGGGCAGCTGCGGTTGTGCGATCGCGTCCAGCATCAGGGAAGCAGTATCGATCCCACGCGGCAAGAGGGCCCGCACGCTCACCAAGCACTGTTGGATGAGGTTGCCGGGCAGCTGCTGGTACCGGACCTTGGCACCGACTCGCTGCAGCGGTATCGGGTGGGCTCCGACGGTGGGTTGAGCCACCTCGGTGGTCTCTCAACCCGGCCGGGAACTGGGCCACGCCATGCGACCTTTGTCCGAGGGGGTCAGGAACTGGTGGTACTCAACGAGCTGGATGCCTCCATCGACCGCTTTGCCCGCGATGGCGAGGAATTCCGCTTCCTAACCACCACGTCGTTGCGGCACCCGCAACCCGGCCTTGCAGCGGCCATCCGCTCGACCTCCAACGACGTGGTTCTTGCCAGCGTCCGCGGCTCGAACGAGATTGCCATGGTCTCACCTTCCGGCACGGCACCTCGATTCTTCTCCTCCGGCGGCCTGGAACCGCGCGATCTCGTCGTCAGCCCCGGCGAAGACTACGTCCTGGTCGCCAATCAGGACTCCGATCAGGTGAGTATCTTCTCGCTGGACACCGAGGCGATGACCGTGCAACCGGTCGGCTCACTCACGGTCCCATCACCGGCCTGCCTGTTGTTCCTGCCCTAGCCTTCGGGGCGCCGCAGCGTGCACGTCGACTGAGATGGCCGCGTCGCTAAAGGCTTGCTCCACCATCGACAGCTAGCGCCTGACCGGTGATATGCGGTGACTGTGCCAGGAATAGGACGGTCTGGCCCATATCCTCCGGCGTCTGTGCCACGCCCTGCGGCAACATCTCCCTCTGGTGCCGTTCCCAGGATTCATCCTTGCTCTCACCGGGGAGGCGACGGGTATCGGCGGTGCCACCCTCTCCCAGCCACATGCGCGTGGCCACGATCCCGGGGCAGAGGGCATTGATGGTGATTCCTTCGGTAGCCACTTCCTTGGCGAGCGCATTGCTGAGTCCGACCACCGCGAACTTCGACGCCGTGTAGTGAGATTGCTTGGGAATCCCGTACTTGCCGGCCAGCGAGGCGACGTTGACGATGGTGCCGCCGTTGCCAGCGGCTCGCATCGCAGCGATCTGGGCTCGGGTACAGAAGAACACACCCTTGGCGTTGACATCCATGACCCGGTCCCAATCCGCCGGCGCGATCTGCTCGACCGGATCAATTCCCAAGACCCCGGCGCTGTTGGCAGCGACGTCGAGGCGGCCATGGTCAGCCAGGATCTGCTGCACCGTGGAGTCGATGTCTGCTGCCGCAGTCACATCGAGGCCCACCCCGGTTGCCTGACCGCCACCTTCGCGAATCGCATCGGCCACACGTTGGGCCTGACTAGCAGCGATATCGGCAACCACGACGTGGGCGCCTGCTCGGCCGAGCGTCATCGCAATACCCTCACCTATGCCTCGGCCACCACCGGTGACCAGCCCGACCTTGCCAGCTAGGGCAGCCGTGTCTGACATTGCTCCTCCACATCGTCGTTGATGGCACCAATCATGCCAAGCTACGCCTGCTTTTGGAAGTCTTTGACCTCATCTAGCCAGCCATTGGCACCATTTGTTGGTCAACTACGTGCGGGTCTGGCCCGAAGGGAGCCGTCAGTTTGTTCTGTCACCGCGTGGCGGCCTGCGACACCAGCCACCACCCACGCGATTGACCCGGCCAGCAAGCTCCAGTGCCCCGAGGGCAGCCACGGTCTGCGCCACGCTGAGCCCGCTGACTCGCGCGAGGTTGTCTGGATCAGCGCTGGCGCGCTTGGGTAGGGCATCGAATACCCGAGCCTGATCGGGATCTAGTCCATCGAGGATCCCGATCTCGCTCGCCATTGGGGATGCAGGCTCAGCCCCGGGCAGCAGTTCCAGCACCTCGCTGACATCGGTGACGCAGATAGCCCCACCCTCGCGCAGCAGCCGGTGGCAGCCGGCCGAGGCCATCGACGTCACTGGCCCCGGAACCACCGCGACTGGCCGCAGTAGCTCCGCGGCATGGCGGGCAGTACTGAGCGCCCCCGAGCGCCACCCCGCTTCTACTACCACTGTCACTTGCGCCAATGCCGCGATGAGTCGGTTGCGGGCCAGAAATCGCTGGCGCATCGGCGCACTACCTGGTGGTACCTCACTGATCACCGCACCCTCCCGCACCACCTCCAGGAGCAGGTCGGTGTGGGCTGCCGGATAGAAGCGATCCAGACCTCCGGCCATGACCGCAATCGGGCAGCCACCACTTGCTAGCAAACCTCGGTGAGCGCAGGCATCAATTCCGTAGGCCCCACCCGAGACCACGCTCACCCCCCGCAGCGCCAATCCTGTGGCTAGCTCGGAGGCCACATCTGCGCCGTAGCTGGTGTTCGCCCGAGCACCTACGATCGCAACCGAGTTGCGGGCAAGGCTGGCCACGTCGGTGTCACCACGAACCCACAGGCACGGTGGCGCCGCCTCCGCCAGGTCCTCGAGCGCACCTGGCCAGCGTGGATCCTCTGGGATGAGAACCTCTCCACCAAGCCGGGTGATTACGGCGATTTCCCTCCGCGGGTCGAGGCCTGACAACCGCGGGCGCCACCGCTGCGCGGCACGCCCCCACGCATGGTGTGCCCGCACGCCTGGTGGTTGATCTGCCCCGGACAGCAACCAGGCCAGGGCCGCCACCGGACCGAGCTGGGCTAGGAGGGCTCCGGCAACTCGATCCCCAGGTTCGCTCACCCGACTCCACGCCGCCCGTGCCAGCAGCGGGTCATCTGCGTCGAAGGCAACCTCAGCCACGGTAGGACCCTGATCGCAACGACACCGCAGTTCCGAGGTCAGTCGGGTCCGGCCGGTCGCGTCCCGCAAGATCAGCCACCGTCCACGCGAGCCTGAGCACTCGGTCGATTCCGCGCAAGCTCAGCCGCCCGGAGTCACGCAATCGGTCAAGTTGGGCAGACATGCGGGTGCTGACCGACGTCGTGTGCTCTCGCAGCCAGGTCCCTGGGACCTGGGCATTCAGACGCCACGGGGTGCCCTGGAGCCTGGCATGGCCCCGTTGCCGCGCCGCCAGGACTCGCTGTGCAACGACAGCGCTCGACTCTCCTGGTTCGGCCGTACTGAAGACGGCCGATTGCGGCTCTGAGACCTCCGCACGGATATCGATCCGATCCATGAGTGGGCCGCTCAGCCGGGCTTGGTAGCGTCTGCGAGCCATCGGGGTACAGGTGCAGTCCAGCCCCTTGCCACTACCGCGACCGCAAGGGCACGGGTTGGCTGCCAGGACTAGCTGAAACTGAGCTGGATAGCGCGCAATACCGCGGGCCCGATGGAGCACGATCTCGCCATGTTCCAATGGCTGCCGCAGGGTCTCCAACACTCGGATTCCAAACTCTGGGGCCTCATCCAGAAACAGGACACCACGATGAGCCCGCGATGCGGCACCAGGGCGTGGCGTGCCAGAGCCACCCCCGATCACGGACACCGCTGTTGCCGTGTGATGGGGATCCTCGTAGGGAGGCCGCCGCATCAGGCCCTCACTGGCGTTCAGTGTGCCAGCGATCGAGTGGACGGAGGTGACCTCAACCGCCTCATCCTCGGTCAGGTCCGGCAGGATGGACGGCAGGCGCGCAGCCAGCATGGTCTTCCCGGTCCCTGGCGGGCCATGCAAAAGCAAATGATGACCCCCGGCGGCGGCAATTTCGAGTGCGAGCCGGGCATGCTGCTGCCCCAGAATGTCACTCAGGTCTGGTTCAACCTGGACCGGCGCCACCGGTTGACCCGCCGGAATCTCCCGCATCTGTGGCACGCCGATCTGGGCGCCATAGCGCGCAGCAAGCTCAGCCAGGTGCACCACCGGAAATACCTCTGCTTCACCAACCAGTCGAGCCTCAGCCTCGTTTTCGGCAGGAACGACGACCTGCCGATATCCGGCGGCGATAGCTCCAGCGACCACCGGAAGCACTCCGCGCACTGGATGCACCCTGCCGTCCAAGCCCACCTCGCCCAAGTGCAACACCTTTCCAGTGGAGGTAGTCACACCTGCGGCATCCAGGATCGCTATTGCGATCGCCAGATCGAAGCTCGAGCCCGCTTTCGGTAGTTCTGCCGGATTGAGGCCCACGGTGACACGACGCATCGGCCAGGCGATACCGCAGGACAAGATGGCGGCTCGCACACGCTCACGAGCCTCACCCAAGGAGGCGTCGGGCAGACCCACGATGCGAAAAGCAGGCAGTCCCGGTGCCAGATGTGCCTCTACTTCGACCAGGTGAGCAGTCAAACCGACCAGGGATGCTGCCCACGCCCGCCCCAGGCTCATCAGCCAACCCCGCGCAGGTGCTCGAGCCGAACCCTGGTGCCTCCAACCAACAGGATGGCCACGACGTCGATACGAACCTGCTCGGCATGCTCATCATGCTCACGCAACCAGAGCGCTGCCAAACCTCGGATCCGGGCAAGCTTGGCGGGGGTCACCGCCTCAGCCGGGTGGCCGTAGGCCGTCGATGTCCGGGTTTTCACCTCGACGAACACCAGCTCACTACCATCGCGGGCGACAATGTCGAGCTCACCCACGCGGCACCGCCAGTTGGTGTCGAGAATCACCATTCCAACCTGACGTAGCCAACGCTGCGCGCGCTGTTCACCTTCGCGACCGACCTGGTCTTTGGTAAGCATGTCGACCCACCTCCACGTGCCACACTGCCGCGGATGAGATGCCACCACGATCTGGGTGAGGGCCGTCGTGGACAATGATGCGTCCACCGTCGGCATTGTGGATCCGGCGACAGCTCACACCGAGAACATGCCGACCGAACCTAGGTTGGCGCCACCACCACCAAGTCGTGATCGGGCGACGAACTCGTGATGCGCGAATCACGACTTGGCCGCCCAATCACGACTTGGCGAACCGCGGTCCGAGGCAGCCCGCGGCCCCGGTGGTGCACACGGACGACATAGCCGCCCAATCACGACTTGGCGGATTCCAGGCAAGACGAACAACGATGTAGCGGCCCCGACCCGCCTGCCGCACACGTAGACAAGGGTGCATGCTGCGAGACCGGTGCACGCTCCAAACCAGTACACGGGCCGAACGCAATACCCGGTGAGCCACCCGTCACTGGTCGCTCCTCCAGGAAAACTACTGAGGCGGCTCCAGCTCTGCCTTAGCTAGTTCCTCAACATTGACGTCCTTGAACGTCACCACACGAACTGTCTTGACGAACCGAGCCGAGCGGTACACATCCCAGACCCAAGCGTCACCCAAGGTGAGTTCAAAGAACACCTCTCCGCCGGCCGACCGCACCTGCAAATCCACCTGGTTGGCAAGGTAGAACCGCCGTTCGGTCTCCACCACATAGGAGAACAACCCCACGACATCTCGATACTCGCGGTATAACGCCAGCTCGGCATCGGTCTCGTAGTTCTCGAGGTCCTCAGCGCTCACGGCACCATCATGCCCGCTCCGGAGCCATCGGTTCCAGATCCGGACACGGGGTGGCGTGGGCCAGTTGGCAGCGACCAAGAACGCCGATGCTGCGCGCACGGGCCATGCCGCTGCAACTGCGCCAGATGATCCGGTGCGGAGTACCCCTTGTTGGCAGCCCACCGGTAGCCCGGAAACTGCTCATCCAGCCCCACCATCAGGGCATCCCGCTCAGTCTTGGCAAGCACCGAGGCAGCGGCGATCGAGGTCACGCTCATATCGCCCTTGACGACCGTCATCACCTTCACCGAGGGGACCGAAACCGGTAGCAGTGGTTCGTGATCAGGATGAGTAAGCCAGTCGTGCTTGCCGTCCAGCAGGACCACACCCGGCAGATGCTGCTGCCGTGCTACCAGTGCCAACGCACGTGCGCCAGCCATCCGGAGCGCAGCGATGATGCCGTGCCGATCGATCTCGGCGGCACTGGCGTGTCCCACCGCACTGGCACGCGACCAGCGTTGAATCGGACCGCGCAATCGTTCTCGTGCAGCCGGCCGCAAAAGTTTGGAATCGCGCAGGCCAGCAGGCGTTCGTCCGGTGGTGCCATCGACCACCACCACACCCACGCTCACGGGCCCGGCCAGGGCGCCCCGGCCTACTTCATCCATCCCAGCAACGAACCGGTGCTCTGACAACAGCGCACTCTCCAACCGCCGCGACGGCGGTTTGCTCCTCACGCGCTGCCCATCCCCGCGAACAGACGGGTTTCCAGCTCCATTGCCCCTCTACCTACCTCAGGGGTCGGGAACATCGGCAAAGGTATCCTCTGGCCGAGCCAACACGCTGGCCCGATCCAGGGGCAACATGATGACGAAGGCGCGACCGACGACGTTCTCAATCGGCACAAATCCACCGCTGGTCGAATCCGTGTGAAAGCGCGAGTCTGCTGAACGGGGACGGTTGTCACCCATCACCCAGATGTGATCGGCCGGCACGACAACATCGAAGGCAAGGTCGCTGGGGGATGCCCCATCGACGAGGTAGGGCTCGGAGATCGGAACCGCGTTGACCGTGATCGCACCATTGGCGTCGCAGCAAACAACCCGGTCGCCGGGCAGCCCGATCAGGCGTTTAACCAGGTGCTCTCCCGCATTGACGGGCAACAGGCCCACCCAGGTGAGCAGCTGTTGAAAAGGCGTCAGCTCCGTGGCCGAGGACCCGGCAAGCCACCCTCCAGGATCGAGGAACACCACGACATCACCGCGTTCCAGGTCGAATGGGCCCGGCGCCAGTTTGTTCACGATGATCCGGTCGTCCTCCACCAAGGTGGGTTCCATGGACTCACTCGGAATATAGAACGGCTGGATCAGGAACGTCTTGAGCACCAGGGAGATCGCCAGCGCAGACACCATCACGACAACTGCTTCACGCAGCAACGTCAGGAGCGGGTGACGGCGCCGACCACCCTTGCTACTTCCGTCGGCCTGGGCCGATTCCTCGTCGGAGGAGTCGGTATCGGGATCTTGGCTCACCGAACCGGAATCGTCACCGGAAGGTTCCGCGCCTTTGGATTCCTCGTCTAGATCCTTGCTGACGGCATCGGACTCCAAATCCGAGACCGGCACGTAGGTGCTGCCTGCGGCAGCGCGCGAAGAATCCTGATCTACGGGATTGGTGACCTGATCGGACTCCTCGCGGTCGCGCATCCTCAGGCAGACGGGGAGGATTCGCGGCGTTCGCGGATCTTCGCGGCCTTGCCGCTGCGACCCCGCAAGTAGTAGAGCTTGGCACGACGCACATCGCCGCGGGTCACAACCTCGATGTGGTCGATCGTGGGCGAGTGCAACGGGAACGTCCGCTCGACACCAACTCCGAAGGACACCTTACGAATCTTGAATGTCTCACGAACCCCGGCACCGGAGCGGGCAATCACCACACCCTGGAAGACCTGAATACGCGACCGGTTCCCCTCGATGATGTTGACACCCACCTTCAGGGTGTCGCCTGGACGAAAGTCCGGGACCTCGCGCAATGATGCTGCGTCAAGAGCATCCAACGTGTTCATGGTGTGCCTTCCCACGACTGCCACAGGTCACCCGCGATGAGTCGGGCGGATTGACCGCCGTCGATGTTCGTGGTGTGGTCCAGGCGCATATGTGCCGCTCCCCTGTGGCAGAGCTTGGCAGCGCACCAGACAACCGGAACATTCTGCCATACGCCCGCCGCTCGCGGAAATCAGAACCGATGAAACAACACATCATCGGTGGGCCGCAGGTTACCCACGGTGAAGGTCCGCCCACCGACCCGTACAAACCCGTGCTTGGCGTAGAACCTCTTGGCCTGGTCGTTGTCCTCGTTGACCCCTAACCAGATACCTGGCAGCTGACGTTCTCTGGCCGCCGTCAAAGTCGCCGCCATCAGTTGGCCTGCGATACCCCGGCCGTGATGCTCCGCCCGCACGTAGCACTTGCTCAATTCAGCGGTAGGGCGCAGTGGCACCGCAGCCGCTACCTCAGGATCGACGGGCTCACCGACCACGGACATGGTGTACCCCACCGCCACATCTGCGACATGCGCCAGCAACAGCCACCGGGATCGATCCTTGAGATAGGAACGAAACCTCGGCAGCGACAGGTGCTGGTCAATATGGGCATCGATCTCGGCGCGCGGCATCCAGGGCGGGCAGGCCAACGGGAAGGTAGCTGCGGCCAATGCCGCCAGGGCCGGGGCATCTGCTGGGCGCGCAGGCCGGATGCCGACCGGATGGGACTCCAGCAGATCAGGCCGCCGACGCGCGGTGCGCTCCACCGCTTTGGCTCGCCGCCACACAGCGATCGCTTGATGGTCACCCGAACGCAGGACCTCTGGCACCGTGATCCCTCGCCAGCTGGCTGGCTGGGTATAGACCGGGTACTCCAGCAGGCCGTCGGTGCCATGTGATTCCTCGACCACCGATTCCGGGTTGCCCAGCACACCGGGCAAGAGCCGGACCACGGCCTCGGTCATCGCCAGTGCCGCGACCTCACCGCCATTGAGCACGTAGTCCCCCAGCGATATCTCGCGCACCTGCACCGGGGTGTCGGCGTAGTGCTCAGCAACTCGGGCATCGATGCCCTCATACCGGCCACACGCCACGACCAGCTGCCCGCCCGCGGCCACCAGCGCGGCCCACTGCTCGACATCGCGTTGGCTGAGGCGATCGCCCGCTGGTGTGGGGAGGATGAGCAGGTGTGGACCGCTCGCCATATCCAGCACGGCATCGATACCCGCACCCCATACATCCGGGCGCATGACCATGCCCGCACCACCACCGGTGGGGGTGTCGTCGACGGTGCGATGGCGATCGGTTGTCCACTCACGCAGATCATGGACGCCGATATTCACCAGTCCCCGCTGACGTGCTTTACCCACCAGGGATAGGTCCAACGGCGTCAAGTAGTCAGGAAAGACGGTGACGACGTCGATACGCCCACTCACGGATCACCGGCACCCGTCGCAGTATCGAGCGTCAGCAAACCGGTCGGGGCATCGATCACGACGATGCCTGCTGCGATATCGACATCCGGAACGATGGCGCTGACAAACGGAATCTGAGTGCGTTGCCCATTCGGTTCGGCCAAGACCAGCAAGTCGTGCGCGGGAGAATGTTGGACGGCGACAATCTGCCCCAGCGCCCTGCCGTCTGGGCGTTGCGCGTTCAGCCCGACCAATTGATCCGGGTACCAGGCGTCCTCTTCAGGCTCTGCGGGCGCCAGCAGCACCACACCGCGCAGTTGCTCGGCGGCGGTCCGGTCGGAGCAACCGTCGAATCGCACCGCCGTGGTGCCGCTGTGGTCAACCACGCGAGCCAGCACCAGCGGCCCGGCCTGCGCGGGCTCGGTCGTGAAGGTGGCACCCACGCGTAGTCGATGCGTGGGATTGTCGGTGTGCACGCGCAGTTTGACGTCGCCGTGGAGCCCATGTGCAGCCCCGATGGTGGCGATGCGAACCTCGGTTGTGCTCATCTCCTCAGCGACGGTCGGTGTCCACAACGTCGACACGGACCGGGCCTGAGGCAGAGAGCGCATCGATGACGGTGCGAATCGCCCGTGCAGTGCGGCCGTTGCGGCCGATGACGCGCCCGAGGTCAGTGGGGTTGACTCGAACCTCCAGCAGGTCTCCGCGGCGGAGGGAGCGGCTGGTTACCTCGACATCGTCGGGATTGTCGACGATCCCCCGCACCAGGTGCTCGAGCGCGTCCGTCAGCATCAGGCCTGCTCGTCCGCAGAATCAGCGGGAGCTTCCTGCGCCTCTGAGGATTCTTCGTCCGAAGCTGCGCTCTGCGCCTCTGCCGCGGCCTTGGCCTCAGCCTCAGCGCTGGCTTTGGCCTCCGAAGCTGCAGCCTTGCGCAACTCGGCGTCCGCATCGGCGGCAGCAACCGCTTCCTGCGCCGTGATCTTGGCGACGGCACTCTTCAAGGTGCCCTCGGCGCCCGGCAGTCCCTTGAATGCCTGCCAGTCACCGGTGACCTTCAGCAATGCCAGCACCTGCTCGGTCGGCTGAGCGCCGACTCCAAGCCAGTACTTGGCCCGCTCGCCATCGATATCGATGAGCGAAGGCTCCTGCAACGGGTGGTACTTACCGATCTCCTCGATCACTCGACCATCGCGCTTGGTGCGCGAGTCGGCGACGACTACTCGGTAGTAGGGGGCATGGGTCTTGCCGAGGCGCTTGAGTCGAATCTTGACAGCCACGTGTTGGCTCACTCCTGGTTCATGGTGGTTGGCACTGGGTACGCGCACGGTTGGGGTCGGCGGCGGACAGTGCCGAGGACACGTTCGAAGCCGGTGAGAGGGCCGGGATCGAAACGGGTTCGCCCGGATATTCTGCCAGAGCTACGGCAATGGTGTGACCACCTTGGCAAGATCTACCGACCGAGGTACTTGCCCAGGTCCAGCGCCTGCAAGGCTGCTGGATCCAATTCTTGCTGCCCGCCACTTCCGAAAGCGGAGCCAGAATCTTTGTTGGCCGCCTTCTGTGCTGCCTCCCGCTCTTGTTGGGCACGCTTGGCCGGGTTGCCGGACTTGCCCTTCTTGGTGCGGCGAGGCGGTGCCATCCTGCCCTTGGACTTCTTGCCACCCCCAGGCAGGCCACCCATACCCATCGGTCCAGGCCGACCGCCTTGCCGAGCCATTGATCGCATCATCGTTTTCGCCTGCTCGAACCGTGCCAGCAGGCCGTTGATCTCCGACACGCTCGCACCGGAGCCTCGCGCGATCCGCGAGCGGCGGGACCCGTTGATGATCTTGGGGTTTGCTCGTTCGGCGGGGGTCATCGAATTGATCATCGCCTCGACCCGGTCCACCTCCCGTTCATCAAAGTTCTCCAGTTGCTCACGCATTTGACCCATGCCCGGGATCATGCCGAGCATCTTCTTCATGGAGCCGAGCTGGCGCAGCTGGCGCATGTAGTCCATGAAGTCCTGCAGCGTGAAGTCATCTTCGCCGCTGAGCTTGCGCCCCATCTGCGCCGTTTGCTCGGCGTCGAAGGCCTTCTCGGTCTGTTCGATCAGGGTGAGCAGGTCACCCATATCCAGGATGCGCGATGCCATCCGATCCGGATGGAATCGTTCAAAGTCGGTGAGCTTCTCACCGGTGGAGGCAAACAACACCGGCTGACCGGTCACGGTGCGGATTGATAGTGCGGCGCCACCGCGCGCATCGCCGTCGAGTTTGCTCAGCACCACGCCGGTGAAGCCCACGCCATCACGGAAGGCTTCCGCAGTGGTGACGGCGTCCTGGCCGATCATGGCATCGACCACGAAGAGTGTCTCATCGGGCGTAACGGCGTCACGAATGCGCGCCGCCTGAGCCATCATCTCGGCGTCGATACCGAGGCGACCGGCGGTGTCAACGACGACGACGTCGTGAAACTTCTCCCGCGCGTGGGCAACCCCGGAGCTCGCGACCTGCACCGGATCGCCGACCCCATTTCCAGGCTCAGGTGCCCACACCGCAACTCCGGCTTGTTCGCCGACAACCTGCAGCTGGGTCACCGCATTGGGGCGTTGCAGGTCCGAGGCCACCAGTAGCGGCGTGTGTCCCTGCTCGCGCAGCCACCGACCTAGCTTTCCAGCCAGCGTCGTCTTACCGGCACCTTGCAGACCGGCGAGCATGATGACCGTGGGCGGATGTTTGGCCCAGTGCAGCTCTCGGGCTTGCCCACCCAGGATCTCGATCAGCTGTTCGTTGACGATCTTGACGACCTGCTGAGCCGGGTTCAGCGCCTGTGAAACCTCGGCTGACAGCGCGCGTTCGCGCACCGCGTTGGTGAAGGCCCGGACAGCGGGCACGGCGACGTCGGCATCCAGCAGCGCGCGGCGGATCTGCGAGATCGTGCGATCGACGTCGGCTTCAGAGAGCTTGCCTTTGCCGCGCAGGGACTTGATTGTCGCTGTCAGGCGATCGGAAAGAGAAGCGAACACAAGGGTCCTTCGAGGGTCTGTCGGTCGTGGCCTGCGTGGGGCTGCGCTGGGTCAGCCTCCCCCAGGATATCCGCGCCTCGACGCATCGTGCGTCGCCGACTATCAAAGCGATGACCAGCAACCGCAGATTCGGTGGCCCCGGTGCTACCGGGCGATGTGAGCGCGCACCGCCTTGGTCAAGGTGTCAATCAGCTGCGCCCGCCACCTGGTCCACGCTTTGGGACCAGCCGCTTTCGCATCAGCCTCACTCAGGTATCGCAGCAGCACCACCAGGTCGTCACGTCCGCCCAGCGCCTGCGCCACCCTTGCGGCAACCTCAGGATCATTCGGGTCTTCGGTGGTGGCTGTGTGCGCCAGGAGTAGGTGATGGCGAATGAGTAGCAAGATGTCTTCGCGCTGCTGACCCACGATGCCCAGACGATCCAGCAGTGGCCCGGCCCGTTCCCAGCCCGCGATTGAATGATCCGGTACGTCGGCAACCTTGCCGATGTCATGGAAGATCGCCGCGATCAGCAGGGTAGGCAACTCGGTGACATCGCGGGCAAGTTCGCGGCAGTTGGCAGCCGTTTGCACCAGGTGGCGATCCACCGTGTAGCGGTGCACCGGGGAATGCTGCGGTCGGTTGCGCACATCGGCCCACTGCGGAAACCACCGGGTCACCAGCCCGGCGAGGTCCAGGGCTTCCCACAGCGGAATCTGAGCTTCCCCGCTGCCCAGGAGCGTCACCAGATGCTCCCGGGCACTGGCGGGCCACACCGGTGGCAGATCCGGGGTGCGCTGGAGCGAGGTGATGGTCACCGGCGATAGCGGCAACCCGGTGCGGGCGGCCGTGGCTGCCGCGCGCAACGGCAGCTCCGCATCGGATTCGGGGCGGGCGTCGATACCCAGCACGAGTTCGCCGTCGTGCTCGACCAGGCCTTGGGCAACGGACCGCAACCGCGGCGGCATCCGCTTTCCCCGACGCAACAGCGGCTTGAACGAGAACCTCGTACGTTGCAACGCCTGCCGAGCATGGCGCACGGTGGTGTCCAGTGAATAGGCAATAACCCGCGCTGCGCCTGCCTGCGCGACCAGCAAGTCATCGGGATCGGCAAATCCCAGCAGGTCCGCCACCTCCTGCTGATAGACCCGCAGCAGCCGGTGGGTGTGGCGGCCCGTGACGCTGGCGAGCCCATCCCGGATGTCCAGGATCTGCGCATAGGCCTGGTCGACGGCGCCGTGCGGACGGTCGGTGAGCCAGGTGGCGGCCAATGCCTGCAGCACCACGGCGTCACGGATACCACCGCGAGCTTCCTTGAGATCCGCCTCGATCAGGTAGGCGACTTCACCGTGACGCTCAGCGCGGGTCTTGGTGGTGGCAAGCAATTCAGGCAGTCGACGCCGCGCTGCCGAGCGCCAGTCGGCCAGCACCGCCGTACGGGCTCGGTGCAGGAGGGTGTCATCGCCTGCGATCAGGCGGACATTGAGCAATCCGACGGCGGCGGGCAGATCGGCTGTGGCGACGCCCCGGCACTGCGCCAAGGTCCGCACCGAATGGTCTAGATCCAGTCCCGCATCCCAGATCGGGTACCAGAGCACAGGGGCCAGCGCGGCTATCTGATCGGCTTGGTGTTGTTGGCTGTCATAGACCAGCAAGAGATCGAGATCAGAGGTCGGGCCGGCATCACGTCGGCCGTGGGAGCCGACTGCGGCTAGCGCCACCCCGGAGCTCAGGTCCACCCCCGACTCCTGGCCCGCTGTCTGCCACAGGCCGGTCAGCGCCTCATCCACCCGGTCGGCCAGCCGGTTTCGATAGTCCGTACCTGCGGCCCCGCGAGGCACCGCTAGCCGGGCGGCACCGAGGCCCCGCAGTACTTGCTGCGGGGCCTCGGACGCCTGGGCTTCGCCTGAGCTAGAGGGCATCAGGCCCGCTGGCACCGGTACGGACCCGGATGACCTCATCCACGCTCGATACCCAGACTTTGCCGTCACCGATCTTGCCGGTCTGGGCCGCGTTCACCACGATCCCGGTCAAGGTGGTGATGTCCTCGTCGGCGACAAGTACCTCGACCCGCACCTTGGGGACCAGGTCGACGGTGTACTCCGCACCCCGATACACCTCGGTGTGGCCCTTCTGGCGGCCGTAGCCGCTGGCCTCGGACACCGTCAGTCCACGGACTCCGGCGGCTTCCAAAGCGGACTTCACCTCGTCCAGCTTGTGTGGCTGGATCACTGCGGTAATGAGCTTCATCTCAGACTCCCTCGTAAGCGGTTTCGGCGTGCTCAGCCAGGTCGATTCCGGAGACTTCCTGTTCCTCCGGGATACGCCAGCCCATCGTTGCCTTGAGGGCGTATCCGACGACCAGTGTCACCAGGCCGGAAATGACCACCGCAACGATCGCGATGAGCGTCTGAACCACCAGCAGCATGGCTCCGCCACCGAAGAACAGACCGCCGTCGGCGGCGAGTAGGCCAATCAGGATAGTGCCGATCAGACCGGCGACCAGGTGAATACCCACCACGTCCAGTGAGTCGTCGAAGCCGAACTTGTACTTCAGGCTGACGGCGAGTGCGCAGGCCGCACCGGCGATGGCGCCCAGAATCAAGGACGTCACGGGCATCAGGCTGCCTGCCGCTGGGGTAATAGCCACCAGACCGGCAACCACACCGGAGGCGGCGCCAAGCGAGGTGGCCTTGCCGGTCTTGATACGTTCGGTGACCAACCAGGCCAGCATCGCTGCGCAGGTGGCAGCGGTGGTGTTGACCCACGCCAGTCCCGCGAAGCCGTCGGAGGTGAACGCCGAGCCGGCGTTGAAGCCGAACCAGCCGAACCACAGCAGGGCTGCGCCAAGCATCACCAGGGGCAGGTTGTTGGGCTTCATCGGCTCCTTGCCGAATCCCTTGCGCTTTCCGATGATCAGTGCCAGCACCAAGCCCGCCATACCGGCATTGATGTGCACGACGGTGCCGCCTGCGAAGTCGATCGGGGCCACCGTAGCCGCGCCATCGGTCACACCGGAGATCAGCGCCGCAATGCTGCCTTCGGCGCCGGAGAGGAGTCCGCCACCCCAGACCATGTGGGCCATCGGGAAGTAGGCCAATGTGGCCCAGATTCCCGCAAACACCATCCAGGTGGAGAATTTGACCCGGTCAGCGATAGCACCGGATATCAGCGCTACCGTGATGATCGCGAACGTCGCCTGGAATCCGACACCGACGATGTTCGGGACGCCGTAGTCATCGATCAGGAACTCACCGGCTTCGTCGAAGATTGCCCCGGCGAGGCCGAACTGCTCGATCGGGTTCCCGAAGAGGCCCCCTACTCCCTCGCCGTAGGACATCGACCAGCCCCAGAGCACGTAGATCACGCCCACGACGCCCAGGGCACCGAACGACATCATCATCATGTTCAGGACTGACTTTGCACGGCTCATACCGCCGTAGAACATCGCCAGGCCCGGTGTCATCAGGAGCACGAGGGATGCACTCGTCAGCATCCACGCGCTAGCTCCATAGTTGAGCTCTTCCATCGATCCGCCTTTCAGACCCGGGCCGTGCGTGGTGGCCGGGGTTGAAAGTCAGCGTCGAGCAGACGGATTTCAGTCCGACGCCTCCCGTGTTACGTCTATGTGACGCAATCGGAGCGCATGTGAACGTTATGTTTCACTGCTGCTGGAGGATCACATCATGAGACGATCGCGTCCACGAACTCGTGCGGGTCGAACGGAGCCAGGTCGTCGGGCCCTTCCCCGAGACCGACGAGTTTCACGGGTACGCCGAGCTCGCGCTGTACCGCGACCACGATGCCGCCCTTGGCGGTGCCATCGAGTTTTGTCAGCACGATTCCGCTGACATCGACGACCTCAGCGAACACCTGGGCCTGCCGCATCCCGTTCTGACCGGTGGTGGCATCCAGCACCAGCAGCACCTCCGATACCGGGGCTTGCTTGGCGATGACCCGCTTGATCTTGCCGAGCTCGTCCATCAAGCCCGCCTTGTTCTGCAATCGGCCCGCGGTATCGACCAACACCACATCAGCACCGGCCTCACGGCCGACCCGAACGGCGTCAAAGGCAACGGCGGCAGGATCGGCATGGTCTCGGTCTGAGCGGACCACCGGAACCCCCACGCGGTCACCCCAGGTGGTCAGCTGATCAGCAGCAGCAGCCCGGAACGTGTCGGCTGCACCTAGCACTACGTCCTGGTCGTCGGCGACCAGCAGGCGCGCCAGCTTGCCGACAGTGGTGGTCTTGCCGGTGCCATTGACTCCCACGACCAGGATGGTGGCGGGGTGTGGTTCGCCGTCCTCACCCAGCACCGCAGTAGTGGCAAGGCTCCGGTCCATGGTGGGGTCGACCAGGGTCAGTAGTTCGGCACGAAGCAGTTCCCGGGCCGCGCCGGCGTCCACCCCGCCAACCACCTGGGTGCGGGTTCGGAGCGCCGCCATCAGCTCGTCAGTCGGCCCTGGGCCCAGGTCCGCCAACAGCAGGGTTTCTTCAATTTCTTCCCAGTCGCCGGTGGTCAGAGAATCGCGTGAGAGCAGGCTGAGGAGCGTTTTGCCCATGTTTCCCGAACGAGCCAGCCGCTCCCGCAGCCGTTGCATTCGGGAACCTGCGGGCTCTGGCCGTTCGGCCACGAGCGCCGTCGAGGATGCCTGCTGGCTGGGCGCGGACTCCGATCCATCCGCGGGAGGGTGGCTAGGGCTCTCATCACCATCACCATCGTCCCCGCTGCCGGAAGCCTCGCCCGGGATCGGTGGTGCCGGTGGCTCGTGCTTCTTGCGCCTCGAGGCAAGCAGGAAGCCGGCACCGATGAGGCCAACCAAGACGATGGCAACAATGAGGATGATCTGCGAGGTATCCATAACGGCACCATCTTGACCTACTGGCAGCCCATCCTCACACCACCCGCCAGTTCGAAGGTTGACGCCATTACCGAGCCCCAGGGAACTCGTATTTGCCGCAGACCCTCGAACTCGGCGGAAAGCGGCGCGACACCGGAAGGCCGCGGCGAGGTAGGGGCGGTACTAGCGACCAACAGCTTTCCGGCGGGCCGCCACATCCAGTGGGCGGTGGTAAGCCTGGCCTGGCTCAGCCATGGCCAAAATATCGTCCACGTGCAACTCATTGGCATTGTCGATGGGGTCGACCAGCCGTGCGCTATCGGAGCGCATCTGCGCCAGCTCTGACCGCCCGTTCCAGGAACCAAACGATTCCTTGAGCCACGACGCAAAACCCGCCTCAGGCCGATGCCGGAGCACCAGCACCACCAGCATGAGCAGCGCAACCACAAACGCAACAACCACCACTACCAAGGCATCCACGGCCGGTAGTATGACTCGCCCCACGGCAAGCAGCCGCCTCAGAATGGCGTCTTTACCGAATTGTCATCAGATTGCACCCAAACGGTGCCTATCAGGCGGACTCCCCCAGGCGCTGACTGATCACCGTCGTCACGCCATCACCACGCATCGTGACTCCGTAGAGCGCGTCGGCAATCTCCATGGTGCGCTTTTGGTGCGTCACCACGATGAGCTGCGAATCTTCCTGCAGCTCCCGGAATATCTCCAGGAGTCGACCGAGGTTGACATCATCAAGGGCCGCCTCGACCTCATCCATGACATAGAACGGGCTGGGCCGGGCTTTGAAGATGGCGACCAAGAGGGCCACGGCCGTCAAGGAACGTTCGCCACCCGATAGCAACGACAGGCGCTTGACCTTCTTGCCCGGTGGCCGCGCCTCCACCTCGATCCCGGTGGTCAGCATGTTGCCCGGATCGGTCAGCAGCAGTCGTCCCTCACCACCGGGGAACAGCCTGCTGAACACCCCCTCGAACTCGCGTGCGGTGTCGGCGTAAGCCTGCGCAAAGACCGACTCAACCCGCTCGTCGATCTCCCGGATGATTTCCTCCAGGTCGGCGCGGGACTTCTTCAGGTCGGTGAGCTGCTCGGTCAGGAATGCGTGCCGTTCCTCCAGCGCAGCATGTTCCTCCAAGGCCAACGGGTTGACCCGGCCAAGCTGTTTCAAAGCCCGTTCGGCCGCCCGCAGCCGTTTCTCCTGCTCCTGACGAACATAGGGACGTTCAGTCTCATCATCCTCATCCGTGGGAGCTACCACCGGCACCATCTGGTCCGGGCCATACTCGGTGACCAGCACCTGCGGATCCAGACCCAGTTCGTCGATCGAACGCTGCTGCAGCTGCTCGATTCGCAGCTGGTGTTGCGCGCGGGCAACCTCATCTCGATGGACGACGTCGGTCAGCTCCGCATGCTCGGAGGCCAGCTCATCCAGGTGTGTCCGAACCTGCGCGATCTCTGCCTCGCGGATACTGCGGGCCGATTCTGCAGCTTCTCGCTGCCGGTGGGCCAGCGCCAGCGAACCTTCCAGTGCCACTGCGGCACGTTCGGCCCCGTGACGGACGCCATCGGCGATCTGGGCTTGCTCGGCTCGGCGCTGTGCTCGTTCGGCGGCCACCTTGCGAGCCTGGCGCTCCGTAGCGGCGGCCCGCTCCAACGATTCGGCCCGTCCACGCACCGCCCGCATGCGCTCCTCTGCCGTGCGCAGCACCAGCCGGGTGTCAGTCTCGACGCCGCGAGCCGCGGTCGCAGCTTGCGCAGTCTGATCTCGATCCTGCGTGGCCTGGTCCAGGTCGTCGTCGGCCTGAGCGGGTTCGCGTTCAGCGATTTCTAACCGTTGCGTCAAATCCGCCAGCTCATCAGCATAGCCCTGACGTTCAGCCTCAGCCGCAGCGATGGCCGGTGCGATGCGTTCTGCTTCGGCCGCTGCCGCCCTTGCGGTCGACCCTAGCTGCCCCAGGCGCTCAGCAACCGCGGCAAATTCAGCATCGGATGCGTGCAGGTCCGCGAGGGTCCGGTCCACCTCCGTACGAGCCAGCTGCGCCTGCTCTCGAGCTGGGCCCAGGGCGAACCGGGTCTGTTCAGCCCGCGCAATGGCAGCCTCCAGCTCCGCGTCCGCCTCATCCCGTGCCGCATGCAATTCCAGGACGCTCGGGCCACCGCTGCCACCTCGAACTTGGCTGCGGGAGAGCAGGTCCCCATCGGTGGTCACTGCCACGATGTCGGCGTCAACGACAGCCTTCCTCGCGCTGACGAGATCGTCGACGACCACGATTCCCGCGAGCAGTCGCGCCACCGTGCCGCGCACCGGACCCTCGCCGGTCACCAAACTCACCGCCCACACACCAGCTGGTGCCGGGGGTGGATCGGCGATCTGGCCGCCGTCATCAGCAACCACCAGGCGCGCTTGCCCAGCTTCTTGGTCGCGGACAAACCGCAACGCGTCCACCGCATCCTCGACGCCATCGGCAACGGCGGCATCGGCCAGGGTGCCCAGCGCCGCGGCAATCGCGTTCTCATACCCTGGCTCGACCTTGATGTGGTCGGCCAAGGTCGCGGTGATTGGCACTTGCTCAGCCTGTAGCAGGGTTCCGGTGGCGTCTTGGCGAGCTAACGATAGGTCGAGGGCATCCCGCCGCGCCGTCCAGGTAGCACGGTCACCGTCTGCGGTGCGCTCCGCATCCAGCAGTCGTTCAACCTCAGCCTCGATCTCGGCCAAAGCGGCCAAAGCGGCCTCGTGGGCAGCATCGAGGCCTTCCTCACCCTGCTGCGCCCCCAGCACTTGCTGCTCGGAGATAGCGAACTCGGCCTGAGCCTTATCGCCTCGCTCCTGCGCGGCCCGCAGATCTTCGCGCAGCCGCGCGAGTTCGGCTTCCGAGCCTTCCAAGCGACTGCGCCGCGCCGCGACCTGCCCGGTGAGGCGAGCTAGGCCTTCCCGCCGGTCAGCTACACCACGGTGTACCGCCGCCAACGCCTTTTCCGCCTCGCCAGCGGAAGCCTCACAATGCTGCCGGTGCGTCAGGGCCGCCTGCAGGTCGGCCTGCGCCCGCTGGACCTCCGCCGTCAGGTCGGCCTCTTCGGCGCGGGCGCGGCTTGCTTGTTTGTCGAGATCGTCAGGGTCGCGACCACCGGATTCGGAGCTGACGGGGGCGCCGAGGAGTCGGCATCGTTCCGAGGCCAGCGTCATCGTGCCGCGCAGTCGTTCCCGCAGGCTGGAGAGCCGATAGAACGTATCGGAGGCCTCGCTGATCGCCGGGGCTGCTTTTGCCGCCTCTGCCTCTAGTTCCGCCAATCGGTTGCGCGCCTGGTTTTGGGCGGTTTCCACGGCGTCGCGGCGCTTCCTCAGCGCGGTCTCATCGGCCTGTTCAGCGGTCGCTGTCGCCACGAGTTGGACCATGTCGTCGGCAAGCAGCCGCGCTTTCGCATCCCGCAGGTCGATCTGCACTGTCTGCGCTCGGCGCGCGACCTCGGCCTGCCGCGCCAGCGGGCCGAGCTGCCGCCGGATTTCAGCGGTGAGGTCGGTGACCCGGGCCAGATTCGCCGCCATCGCCTCGAGTTTGCGCAGCGCCTTTTCCTTGCGCTTACGGTGTTTGAGCACACCAGCTGCTTCTTCGATGAAGTGACGGCGTTCCTCCGGGCTGGCGGCCAGGACTGCATCGAGGCGTCCCTGGCCGACGATCACGTGCATTTCGCGACCCATCCCGGTGTCGCTCAAGAGATCTTGAATATCCAAGAGCCGGCAACTGGTGCCGTTGATGGCGTACTCGCTGCCGCCATTGCGGAACAGCGTGCGGGTGATCGTCACTTCGGTGTAGTCGATCGGAAGCGCACCATCGGTGTTGTCGATGGTCAGCGACACCTCTGCACGGCCCAGCGGGGGTCGAGAGGAGGTACCAGCAAAGATGACGTCGGCCATCGCAGCACCGCGCAGGCTCTTGGCGCCCTGCTCACCCATCACCCAGGCCAGCGCGTCCACCACGTTCGACTTGCCGGAACCGTTGGGGCCGACCACGCAGGTGATACCCGGCTCCAAATTGAGTGTCGTTGCCGACGCGAACGACTTGAAGCCGCGTAACGTCAACGTCTTGAGGTGCACCGGGCCAGCCTAGAGGTTGTCGCAGGTGGCGCTGTGCCACCGACGCAGCGGGCGGTGACCGGGTTCCCGGGGCAGCTCATCGCGCAGACTGCGAGGACAGCTGACCCCCGGGGCCACGATCTGCGCGAGCTGACGCCGGTATCAACGCCCTCCAGGTCAGAGTCGCGGAAACCAGAGTGCGATCTCGCGCTCAGCCGAGGACGGCGAGTCGGAGCCATGCACCAGGTTCTGCAGCACTTTCAAGCCCCAGTCACGGCCGAGATCACCGCGGATAGTCCCGGGTGCGGCCGCCGTCGGGTCGGTTGCTCCAGCCAGGGAGCGAAATCCCTCGATCACTCGGTTCCCCTGTGCGACGGCCGCCAGCACCGGACCGGAGCTCATGAATTCCACCAACGGCTGGTAAAACGGCTTGCCCACGTGCTCGGCATAGTGACGAGCTAGCAGGTCGTCGTCAGGCACGCGGAGATCGAGGTCCACCAAGGTGTAGCCCTTGGCCTCGACTCGGCGCAGGATTTCGCCGGAGAGATTGCGTCGCACACCATCGGGCTTAACCAGGATGAGCGTGCGTTCGGGATGGTCGGTCATAGCAGCAATCTATCCCGCGGGCGCAGGCTTAGCGGCTGCAACCCGCGCGCGGCGTTCGTCATCGATTCTTCCCCCCAGCCGCAGCGCCACGACCCACAGGGTGAAGAACACGGCTCCAATCACGAACATCATGGTGACCACGAATCCGGAGGCCACGAGCAGAACCTGGACAGCCGTGCCGAGCCAGGGTCCTGGCCGACGGCGCATGAGGCCGAGCGCAAGCAGGCACAGGAGTGCGAGGATGGCAGTAACCGTCCAGATCGCTGCCACGTTGGTTTGTGGTGTCCGGAGGCCGTAGGCGACAAGGGCCGCACACCACAACACCACTAGCTCCGAACCAAGAATGACGGTGCCGAAGAGTCCACGGGCAGATCGTTGTGGCCTGGTGGTGCTAGCAGTGTTCACTCGCCCAGCGTAGGCGGTACCGGTGGTGGTCTCTCAGCGTGGCCCAACTGGTTCGCCAGTGTCAGCAACAAGCCGAACTCGCGCACGTGAACGACCGGGACCTTCATCGCTCGGGTGCCAGGACGCCGCCACACCTGGATCACGTGCTTGGGTGCATACATGCCCTCGTAGTCAGTCCAGCTGACCTGCTTGTTGCGCCAACGTAGGCCCTCTTGGGTGAGTGTGATGGACCCAAACTGGCGGGGTTGTCCGCCAGTGATCGCCGATATCTGCTCCGGAACCTGCTCGTGCGTCGTATGCCAGGCAAGCTGGCGTTGCAACTGCGCATAGTCACTGAGGCTATTGACCTCTACCGCCTTCAGCCCTGGCCCGCGGATCAGGTGCACGATGCCATCGTTTCCACGCGTGACGAGGTATCGCAGACGAGGCCATGGCAAATCCAGGACTGTGCTACGGGACACCACCCGAACCCCGTGGGAGAAGACCTCAATCAACGTGCCATGCCCGGGTCGGGTAGCAATGAGAGCCCATAACCCTATGCCGAGGCCGAACAGGCCGGTGCCGAACGTGGCGAGAAGGTAGCTAGTTGGCTCTGGCCGAGCTATGCCGAGGAGGACGAAATACAATCCGAATCCCAGCGCAGCCACACCGAAGACCCACCAGAGGATTCCGCCGCCGAGATTGCGTGAGTGTTCACTCAATGGCGGCCCTGCCGGATAGTCCAATTGCTGCCTGATACCTCGGTCATGCTGCCAGTGACGCAGCACCAAGAGGACGAAGAACAGGCCCACAACAACGGCAAGCAGACCGGCATACCGAGCAGAGGCACTCATGACACGCGCCTGGATGGTACTGGCCCACACCACGGCGGCCACGCCCAATAGCGGCAACACCATTGCGCCGACCAGCGCACCCACTGGCAGGGCACCGTAGCGATTCGATCGAGGGCGGGTGGCAGCGGCCTCGCGCCATCGGTGATCCAGTGATCCGGCCATGCCACCAAACCGTAGCTGCACCGCGCTGCCGGCGCTGCCCACATTCGCTGCTGTCAGGTGTTGCACACCCCACGGCGTGGACTAGCCAACATTGGCGGGCCTGCCTACTGCGATGGCGAGGGGGGAGCAGCAGAGTTGGTCATGCTGCTCGCGAGCGCCAGCAGCAGCGGATAGTCGGACACCCGCGCCAACCGCGCGCTCAGAGCCTTGCCCCGGGATCGGCTACTGACCACGGCCTTTCCCCGGTGAATGGCGATGCCCGCATACTCGGCCCAGCTGACGACCTTCTTTTCGTTGGCGATGCCATCACGGCTGACGAAGAACGCACCGAAGGAAAGCGTTTGACCGTTGTTCACGGCATTCATTGCTGCCGGGAGCCGTTCGCGTGAGGTCTGGGTAGCGACCGTCGCAAGCAGTTGCGCCTGGTCTGTCAGGCCCGCAAGCCGCAGCTGCTTCAGATCGGGGCCGGAGACACGGTGCTCGACGTTGTTGTTGCGGTCCACCACCATGACGTACTGCAGATTCTCCCAAGCGACCTCGGCCAATTTGCCGTTGCTAGCCACCCGCATGCCCGCCTGATAGGTCTGGATGAGGGTGCCATTTCGTGGGAGTCCGGCAACCAACGCAGCCACAGCCAATGCTGCGACTAGCCCGGCTGGTAGGTACCTCAGCGGTTCAGACTTTGCCAGTGCACTCATGGTGAAGTACACCGCGCCACCTGCGAACGCTGCACCGACGCCGATCATCAAGAAGTTACCGCTGGCGGTTCGGGAGTGCTCACTGATGGGCGGCCCGTGCTGGTCGGTTAGTTTCGACTTCAGCGTGACGTCCTGCCGCCACCGGACCACGGCAATAACTGCTAACAGCACACCCAACACCATGACCGCAATACCGATGTAGCCGGCTGCCTGATGCATCCGCTGGGCATCCGCAAGCACCTCGGCATAGCCACGGGTGTCGGTCACGATCCGCGCACGGTTGACAGTTTCGCAGATGTCTCCCGGCCCCATCTGGCGGCCACCACAGGTGGCGCTGACTCGCGCGGTGGCGGTGTAGACGATGGTTGCCGCTCCCAGGACCGAGAGAAGCACCATAGATAACACGGTCCACACCGGGAAGGCACCAAACTTGCGGGATCCGGCACTCTCGGACCGAGTTGGGTCGGAGACAAGGGACGGGGGGAGACTCATATCAGGCAAACCTACGGGTGTTAGGAAGGTACGGAATTCAAGAGTGAGCGGGCCTGACCGGCCAGAATGACCGACCCGGTGACGATGACACCGGTTCCAGAACCGATGCGCGCATCGTCGCCCTGTTCAGCCAGGTCAGCGGCGAGCGCCACGGCGTCGGGAAGGGAAGGCTCCAAGTGAACACGGTCGTCGCCGAAGACCTCACGCGCCAACTCCGCGAGTTCCTCAGCAGGCATTCCACGTTCGCTGGCAACCTCGGTCACCACGATCTCGGGTAGCGCCGGTTCCAGCACCGAGAGCATGGCCTCGGCTTCCTTGTCAGCCAAAATTCCGATCACCCCCACGAGCCGCGAGAACGCGAAGGCTTCGTCGAGTGCCGCCACCAGCGCTTCCATCCCTGCCGGATTGTGGGCCGCGTCCAGCAGCACCGTGGGGCTATTGCGGATGACCTCCAGACGCCCCGGCGACGTCACAGCCGCGAATCCGGCCTCCACCACCGAACCATCCAGCGCTCCCCCGCCCAGGAACTGCTCCACCGCGACCAGCGCCAGCAGCGCGTTCTGTGCTTGATGCTCCCCGTGTAGCGGCAGGTAGATCTCGGTGTAGAGGCCACCACTACCCTGCAGGTCGATGAGCTGGCCTCCGACTGCGATGGTGCGGTTTGCGACGTCGATGTCGTAGCCTTCCGCGATCACTCGGGCACCATGATCACCGGCGACCTGGGCGAGCACCGCTTCGCCTTCCTGTGGCTGCGTGGCGGTGACGACCACCTGGGCTGGGCTCAGTTCCTTGATGATGCCGGATTTGACCGAGGTGATCTCCTCGATGCTGTGCCCCAACCAGCGTTCATGGTCACGCGAGATCGGGGTGAAGACGGCGATCTCACCATCGGCGGTATTGGTGGAATCCCACAGCCCACCCATGCCGACTTCCACCACGGCTACCTGCACCGGAGCATCAGCGAAGGCCGCGTACGCGAACGCGGTCAGCACCTCAAAGAAGCTCAGTTGCGATTGCCCCGACTCAGCCAACTGCGCATCCACCATGGCCACGTACGGCTCGATGTCATTCCAGATGGCCACGAACTGCTCGGCACTGATCGATTCACCGTCGATGACGATCCGCTCCCGCACCGAATCCAGGTGCGGGGAGGTGAACCGGCCGGTGCGCAGCCCCAGCTCCCGCAGCAGGGAGTCGATCATCCGTGCCGTGGAGGTCTTGCCGTTGGTGCCGGTCAGGTGAATGACCCGGAAGGCGCGCTGGGGGTTACCTAGCACGTCCAACAGCGAGGCCACCCGCTCGATGGTTGGATCGAAATCATGCTCGGGGGCTCGGCCCAGGATCTGGGCATAGATCTGCCTGGCTCGCGCCTCGAATCCCTGCGTCACTGACCGTCGGCCTTGGCTAGGTCAACAGCGACCGAGTGGTCGCCGTCGTCAGGCATGGGCGTGGCATCGACGTGAACGTCGGTCGCCAACGTCTCAGTGGCGATGAACTCTGAGCGATCCAGCACTGCTTGCGCCCACTGGGTCGGAACCCCCAGCCGTAGCGTGATCCGGTCCGCCACATGCAGCCCGGCCGCCTTGCGAGCATCCTGAACCTGCCGCACCACATCACGGGCATAGCCATCGCCGAGGAGTTCATCGTCCAACTCCAAGTCCAGCACCACGAAACCACCACCGGGTAGCACCGCAGCCGCGATGGAGTCTCCGAACCGGTCCTCCACCTTGGTCACCAAGGAGAATTCGCCGTCCTGCAAGGCAATGCCGTCAACGGTGACATTGCCATCGGCATCGGCTTGCCACCCACCGGCGCGCGCGGCACCGATGACCCGTTGCACATCCTTGCCCAGGCGCGGGCCCGCAACCCGGGCATTGATCTGCAAGGTGGTGACCAGCCCGAACTCCGCGGCCGGAGCTTGCTCTTCGCTGACCAGCCGCACGTCTTTGAGGTTCACCTCATCGGCGATCAACGAGGTGAAGTCAGCCAGCGCGTCGGGGTTCTCGACGGCGACGGTCAAGCGCCGTAGCGGCTGACGCACCCGCAGCGAGTTCGCTTTGCGCAGCCCATGTGCTGTGGAGACCACGGTGCGCACGGTGTCCATGGCAGCGACCAGCTCGGCATCGGGCACCAGCGCTGCAGCAGGTGCATCGCTGGCAGCAGCGGAATCTGGCCAATCGGTCAGGTGCACCGACCGGCCACCGGTCAAGCCCCGCCAGACCTCTTCGGCGACCAACGGCGCCAGCGGCGCTGCCACCCGGCAGGTCACTTCCAGCACGGTGAACAGGGTGTCGTAGGCACCGCCGGACTCATCCCAGAACCGCTGCCGGGAGTTGCGCACGTACCAGTTGGTCAGCACGTCCAGGTGGTCGCGGAGCTTGCCGACAGCGGCCGGGATGTCGTAGTCGGAGAGATCCGCCTTCACGGCGTCGGCAAAGTCTGCGGTCTTGGCCAGCATGTACCGGTCCAGCACGTCCAGGTTCGCGACGTCGGAGGGCACCTTGGCGTCATATCCGGCGCCGCCTGCCACGGTATTGGCGTACAGCGAGAAGAAGTACCAGGTGTTCCACAGCGGCAACAGCACCCCGCGTACCTGTTCGCGGATGGAGGCCTCCGCCACGATCAGGTTCCCGCCGCGAAGCACCGGGGAGCCCATCAGCGAGAGCCGCACGGCGTCCGAGCCGTAGGTGTTCCACATCTGGTACGGGTCGGGATAGTTGCGCAGCGACTTGCTGGCCTTACGGCCGTCGTCACCAAGCACGATGCCGTGGCTGACGCAGGTGCGGAAACTAGGACGGTCGAACAATGCGGTAGCTAGTACGTGCAGGGTGTAGAACCAGCCACGGGTTTGCCCGATGTACTCCACGATGAAGTCACCCGGGTAGTGGTGCTCGAACCAGTCGGCATTCTCGAACGGGTAGTGCACCTGAGCAAACGGCATCGAGCCGGAGTCGAACCACACATCCAGGATGTCCGGGATGCGGCGCATGGTGGACTTGCCGGTCGGATCATCGGGGTTGGGTCGGGTGAGCTCGTCGATGAAAGGCCGGTGCAAATCGGTGACCGGGACTCCGAACGCTTCCTCCAACTCAGCAAAGGAACCATAGACGTCGATGCGCGGGTAGGCCGGGTCATCGCTGATCCACACCGGGATCGGGGTACCCCAGTACCGGTTACGGGAGATCGACCAGTCGCGGGCATTCGCCAGCCAGGTACCGAAGGACCCGTCCTTGATGTGGTCGGGTACCCAGGTGATCTGCTCATTGAGTTCGACCATGCGGTCTTTGAACTCGGTGACCCGGATGAACCAGGACTCCACACCCTTGTAGATCAGTGGGCTCT
>JBKEBC010000005.1:0-74742 GCA_047972965.1 Beutenbergiaceae bacterium
CATCGCCGAGGGGGTTACGGGTGGGCGGCTGAAGATCATCAACTCGGCCTACGGCCACGACGGCTTTCTCATCGAGTTCGATCAACTCGGGCCGATGATTGCAGCATTTCTGGATAGCTAGGAGCCCTGCGGCCTACCGCCTGTCCCGCCGTGCGCGATGATGGGCCGATGGTCACCCTTGACGCTCTGCTCAACGACTATCGCCAACAATGGCAGGTCTTGTCCGACTGGATGTCGAACCTGCCCGACCCTGCCGCACCCACGCCGTCGGTCCTGCCTGGGTGGAGCCTCGCGGATCTGATCGGGCATCTTGGCCGGGTCCACGATTCGGTGCTGGCGCTACGCCCAGTCGAGCTGCCGCCAGATGATGAGCCTGTGACGCTGAGTGAGTATCTGGCCAGCTATGCCGGCGGCGGCGCGCACATCACCGAGGTGACGCAGGCATTCACCGCACAGATTGCCGACGATCCCCTCGGCCAGGTACGGCTACTCGGCGAGCGGGCCATCGCGCACCTGCAATCGCTTGCTGACCGCGGGCCTGAGAGTGTGGTGCAAGCCCGCCGTGGCCCCATCACCCTGCTTGACTTTGTGCGCAGCCGCCTGATCGAGCTGGTGGTACACGGCTATGACCTCGCCCCCACGCTCCCGGTCCCCGCACCGGTCGATCCCACGGCTCGCACCATCGTGGCCAATGCGCTGATCGAGGTGGTGCGTCACCGTACCGGTTACCGGATTGAGGTGGTCAACGAAGAGCCGTGGATCAAGGCAGCCACCGGCCGGATCAGTTGGGCCGACGCTGTCGCCGCCCGCACCATCAAGCCGGAGTCAGTCTCCGACGGCACTCCGGACCTGTCCCGCGCGTTGCCGCTGCTATGAACGATGATCGGTTCCGGCTACCCGCGGGCAAAAATGTGCGACGGCGGGCCGCTGGCAAACCGGAGCAGCGATGGTCGCAGCGCAGTACGCTGCCGACTTTTCGTCCGCCCCCGCCGCCACCTCCTACCGGTTCATGGGGCCCAGATGTCCTCGGGCCCGGCTTTGTAGCCCAGACCTTCGACCAGCCCGATGACGGCGAAGGTTCCGTGGTCACCACCCTGGTTCACTACCAGCCCGACGGCAGTGCACCTCCTCGACCAGCCATGGCAGTGCTGTACGTGCACGGCTGGGGTGACTACTTCATGCAAACCGAGCTGGCAGAGTTCTGGCACCAGCGCTCAGCGGTGTTCTACGCCGTCGATCTGCGCAAGTGCGGCCGCAGTATTCGCCAGCATCAGACCCGCTGCTATGTGGCTTCGCTCTCCGAGTATGACGCCGACCTGCAGCTCGCTATCGACACCATCCGCCGCGAGCACGGAAGCGATATTCCGATCGTGGCGGTGGCACACTCCCAGGGCGGCTTGACGACGTCGTTGTGGGCAGCCCGCAATCCTGAGGTCTTCAGTGGATTGGTGCTGAATTCACCATTCCTGGAGGTGCATGGGTCCACCTTGGCGCGCCAGGTGAGTCACCCGGTGATCTCGCAGGTGGCGCGACACCAGGCTCGCCTACCCATCCCTATTCCGGCCCCCACCTTCTATGACCGGGTGGTCAACTCCCAGTTCGGCGGTGAATGGACGCTCGAGCCTTCCTGGCGACCTGACGTCGATAGTCCCATCCGGCCAGGTTGGCTGGATGCGGTGATGGCTGGGCATGCCCGGGTAGCCGCCGGGCTGGACCTGCAGATCCCGATCCTGGTGCTGACCAGCCATCGCACCGTCATCAGTTCCCGGTGGCGTGAGGACATGCGTGGGGCAGACATCGTGCTGGACGTGAAGCAGCTATGGCGCCGCATCCCTGATCTGGGTGCCATGGTGACGCTGGCCAAGATCCACAATGGCCTCCACGATGTGCTGCTCTCAGCCCCGCAGGTGCGAGCACAGGCCTACGCCCAGATCGACCGCTGGTGGCGCGGCTACGGCCCCTGAGCACACCCCCACTCGAGTACGCGGGTTTCAGCCAAATTCGAGCCCCACGACCCGCGGCAATGACGTAAACCTTCGAACTCGCGGCCCGTGTCCGCGTGGTGAGACCACCCAGCCCACCCGACGGTCCGTGCCACTCGCGACCGGGTGCGCCGTACCTGGGAAAGGAGGGAACGCTAGCTGCCCGTGAGAATCTGCGCCAGCGACTTGCCGGTCACATCGGCCAAGTGTTCGGCTTGAGTGCGGCAGGAGAAGCCATCGGCCAGCAGCACCGCGCCCTCGGGTGCCGCTCGAAGAGCGGGCAGCATCCCGTTTTCAGCCACGGCGACGCTCACGTCATAGTGGCCAGCCTCCATGCCGAAGTTGCCAGCCAGACCGCAACACCCGGAAATGGTCGTAACCGTGGCTCCGGCACGCTCCAACAGCGCCAGGTCCGCCTCGTAGCCCATCACCGCGTGCTGATGGCAATGCGGCTGCGCAACCACGTCCAGGCCACGCAGGTCCGGTGGCTGCCACTGACTGGGCCCCAGCGGCGCTTTCGCCGTCAACAGCTCCGCCACCGTATAAGTACCGGCCGCGAGCGCCGCCGATCGCGGATCATCGGGCAGCAAATCCAGCAGGTCTGATCGCAACACCGCTGTGCAACTGGGTTCGATGCCCACGATCGGAACCCCAGCATCCACGTAGGGCGTCAGCACATCAAGGGTCTGCCGCAGCCTCGCCTTGGCGCCGTCGAGCTGTCCGGTTGAGATCCAGGTCAAGCCACAGCATGCCTGCCGGTCCGGCACCCGCACGGTGTACCCAGCATCGCGCAGGAGAGCCACCGTGGCGCGAGCACCGTCGGTGGACATGGTTTCACTGAAGGAATCCACCCACAGCAGCACCTCTGGCTGCTGCGTTCCCGGGGTGTCCTGGCGGGCAAACCAGCGGGAGAACCGTTGGGTGGTGAACGGGGGCACCGCACGGCGGGCATCCATGCCACCACCGCGCAACACCATGGTCCGCAATGGGCCCACCTTCATCGCAGCATTGGCCAGTGCCGCAACCGGAGGCAGCGCCGTGACCAGGGCACTCCACCGCGGCAACCAGCCCAACGCATAGTGTCGAAGAGGACGCACTTTCCCGCGATAACGCCGATGCAGCACCTCCGACTTATAAGTCGCCATATCCACGCCGGCGGGGCAGTCAGAGCTACAGGCCTTGCAGGACAAACACAGGTCGAGCGAGTCGGCCACCTCGGGGGCATCCCAGCCGTTGACCAAGGTGCCGTTGGCCATCTCCTGCAGCACTCGCGCTCGTGCCCGGGTGGAGTCTTTCTCATCCCCGGTCGCCTGATAAGAGGGACACATGAACCCCCCGGAAGCGCTGTTGTCAGCCCGGCATTTACCGACGCCGACGCAGCGGTGCACAGCAGTGGTGAAGTCCCCCTCATCGTGGGGCAGCGAAAACCCCGAAGCCACCGGGAGCGGCTGCGCCAGCGGGCGGCGCAGGTTGGCCTCGACCGGCGCCGGCCGCACCACCACGCCGGGATTGAGCAGATCTGACGGGTCAAACAGAGACTTGACCCGCTCCAGCAACCGGATGGCCGAGGGTGAATAGATAGCCGGGAGTAGTTCGCCACGCGCCCGACCGTCACCGTGCTCCCCTGAGAGTGACCCCCCGTACTTGGCTACCAGCGCAGCAGCATCCAGCATGAAGGAACGGAAAGTCGCCGGCCCATCCGCACTGGCCAACGGCAGATCGATGCGCACGTGAATGCACCCGTCCCCAAAGTGCCCGTAGGGCAATCCATCGACGTCGTACTGTGCCAGCAACTGGTTGAAGTCGCGCAGGTAGGGGCCCAGGTGCTCCGGTGGGACGGCGGCATCCTCCCAACCGGGCCAGGCCTGTGCACCCGAGGGGGTACGTCCGGCCAGCCCAGCACCATCTGCCCGGATCTGCCAGATCCTGGTGGCCTCGGGTCCGGCAGGAATGATGCGCACCGCATCGGTGCCAGCATCTCGGACCAATGCTTGAGCGTTGGCGTAGGCCTCCGCTTGGGTGGTGCCACCGACCTCGACCAGCAGCCATCCCGCACCCTGCGGCAACTGCGGGATCGGACTCGTGGCGTGGCGTCGCACCACCTCTAGCAGTCGTTCATCGAGCCCTTCAATCGCTAGCGGCCGATGCGCCAGTAACGCCGGTACCGCATCCGCCGCAGCGGGCATATCGGGGTAGCCCAGGGCCACGATGGTGGGCGAGCTTGGCAGCGGCACCAGATCCACGGTGGCTTCCAGCACGGTCACCAGAGTTCCTTCGGTGCCCACCAGGAAGCGGGCGAGGTTCCCCCCGTTTTCCGGCAACAGGTGTTCCAGCGAGTACCCGGAAACCTGCCGTCCGAACCGGCCGAACTCGGTGCGTATTGTCGCAAGATTCGACTGGACCAGCTCCCGTAGTCCGGGCACCTGGCCAACCGTATCCGCACCGGCACTCAGCCGTCGTCCCGTGCCATCGACAACGTCGAGGGACCGGGTGTTGTCAGCCGTGCGTCCGTAAGCAACCGCGTGCGGGCCACAAGCGTTGTTGCCGATCATGCCCGCGATGGTGCATCGGTTCTGCGTGGACGGGTCCGGGCCAAATCTGAGGCCATGCGGCCTAGCTGCCGCCTGCAGCGTGCTCATCACCGTTCCTGGCTGTACCCGGGCAGTCCGAGCGTGCGGGTCGATCTCGATGACCCGGTTGAGGTGACGGGAAAAGTCCAACACGATCCCTGGCCCGACGGCGTTGCCAGCTACCGAGGTGCCACCACCACGGGCAGTGATCGGGGCCTGATGCTCAGTGGCGATCGTCAGCGCAGCCAGCACATCATCGGTGCTGGCCGGGAACACCACCGCTTGCGGTACCACCCGGTAGTTCGACGCATCGGTGGAGTACTCAGATCGACGCCGTGGTGAGTCGTCCACCGTTCCAGCAACGGCAGCCTTCAGGTCCGCGATCAGATCCGACACAGGTTCAACCTAGTGCCCCGTGCCGCAGCCGCCGCACTGCCCATCAGCAAGCCCCCTAGCCGGTGGCAAGCCCCTCAAGCGCCTCGTCGGCTACTCCCACCACCAGCCAGGTTGAGCCGGAGGCGCGGTTGAGAAGCCGCCAGGTCGGCAGCAGCGCCACGGTCCCGTCCGCCAGTTGGTAGCCCTGAAGGCCCAGCTCTGCGTTGGTGATCTCGACCTCGGTCACGGGCCAGGCGAGCGGATCGCCGGCTGACGGCGTAACGCCCGGGGCCGTGGACGGCAGGTCCGAGCCCGATACCGTGCCGAGGTAGTAGCGCCGGTCCATGAGCCGGTCGACGGCCTGCGCTGCCGAGACCACCGGGTAGTCACCCAGGCTCACCGGTGCCGCGAGCGGCCCGGTTGCCGAGGTGACCCCAGCCTCGGTCACGGTGATATTCCACGTTGCGATACTCATCACCCCGGCACTGGCTAGGACGGAATCAACCTGCGCGCCGAAACCGATTCCGGCTCGAACCACCACAGCGCCCGCGACGACGTCGAGCACCTCGATATTGAACGCACCGGTATCGACCCCAGCTTCGGTGAGGAACAACTGCGCCGCTCGTGTTGCATCTAGTGGGTTCGGCGCGGACTGCTGGCAGTTGCTGGAGCCTGGATCGTTGGCGCAGGCCTCATCCTGGGCGATGCTCGGATCGAGGTAGGTCAAGGTGGCGGCGCCATCGATAGCGACGGCCAGCATCTGGCCATCGCTGTCGTTGATCTCCCAGCTACCTTCCAGCTCCTGCAGCTCTCCCTCAACATCGAGTGCTGCCGCGACGCGCATCAGAGCCGTTTGGTGGTCGATGGACGCACCGGCGTAGGCGAATACCTGCGCCGTCTGCGGCGTGGTGTTCAGACCAACTGCCACGTATTCGACCGGCACCACACTGTCGTCCGGGCTAAGTTCCTGCGCGATCCTAGAGCCGAATGCTTCCTCCGCCGCTGCGGACTGCACCGACTCATCAGACTCTTCAAAGCTCTCATCAGACTCTTCAAAACTGACATCGGGCACTCCCTCTGACTCCGGCGCCGCCACGGGTTCCGCTCCATCAGGGCCCTCCGTGGGTCCAAGCGATCGCCCAACCGTGAAGCTACCCGCACCGATCACCAAGCACGCTGCCGCACCGGCGGCGACCGTCCACCAGGTACGACGACGAGATCGGCGCGCGGAGAGCTCATCGTTGCGCGCTGCGGGTCCGGACCCGCTGGGTATCTGCACCAAGCGTGCGTCCACACGGCGGCGCAGCGCCGAGGTGTCCACCGCCTGGCCGCGCGCAGGGTCGGCTGCAGCCAACCTGGCCAATACCTCATTTTCATCGGTCATGAGCGATCTCCTCTCGTGCTGAGCTCCTCACCATGACCATGTGCTGGATCGGAAGATTGTTGCTCGTCATCGCTCCACCCGTAGCTGCCATTGCTCTCGGAGCCGGGCCCGGGCGCGCGATAGCGCTGCTGCTGCCCCGCCACGGGACAAGCCCAGCGCCCGGCCTAGCCCTTCTCCGTCCAGGCCCTCCCACACGTTGAGCAGCAGGATGTGGCGCTCGCGAGCATTGAGCTGGTTGAGCACCTGTTGCACCGCCTCGTCCTCGATCACTACCTGCGCCGGGTCGGGGGCGTAATCGCCGTCGCCGTCTGGAACTTCTGCGACCGGGATGGGGCGAGCTTTGCGCCGGAAGTTGGCCAGCACAAAACCGGCGGTCCGGTAGAGCCAGGCCAACTCGAAGCCCTCGGGCACATCCTCGCGCCGACGCCACGCGGTCGCCAACACATCGGCTGCAAGATCCTCCGCATCGGTGGGATCGGCGCGGCGGCGGAAGTATGTGTGGACCAGGTGCGCATAGGCAGCAAACAGTTCGTCGAACCAGACGGCATCGCGAATCGTCGGCAGCACAACGCCAGGTGGCTCATCCACGTCAGTGCCCACGCGCCTCACCTCTCACTCGATACCCCCGGTAGTGCAAATTGTGTGCTAACTGCCAAGATCGTTTCATGATGGTTGCGATCGGTTCACGCGGGCACACCCGCGAATCGCAGGCGGGCACGCGAACAACCTCGGTGCCTGGGGTCGGGAAAGCGGTCGCAGAATGAGCGTGCTCGAGTGGGTGGTGCTCCTCGCGCTGCTGGTCGACATGGTGTTGCGGGTGCTAGCTGTCATTGTGGTTCCGCGCAACCGTCGCCCCACCTCGGCCATGGCGTGGTTGCTGGCAATCTTCTTCCTACCGGTCCCAGGATTGCTGCTATTCCTGCTCATCGGTTCACCGAAGACCTCCAGACGGCGGCGACGTAAGCAAGCCGAGATCGATAGCTACCTGCACCAAGCCTCGGAGGAGCTGCGGGTCGGCACCTTCCGGGACAATCCACCACCATGGTTTGACCAAGTGGTGGCCATGAACCAGCACCTGGGTGCACTGCCCCTCACCGGTGATAACAGCGCTCACCTGATTCCCGGTTACCAGGACAGTCTGGATGCGATGGCCGCGGCGATGGCAGTTGCCGAGCAGTACATCCACGTCGAGTTCTACATCCTGCAGAGCGACAGCTCGACCGAGCCCTTTTTTGCCGCGATGGAGCAGGCAGCCCAACGTGGTGTGCAGGTACGGGTGCTACTCGACCATTGGGCGAACCGGTTCAAGCCTCGGTACCAGCAGACGATTTCTCGGCTTGATGCCATGGGTGCCGACTGGCACCTGATGTTGCCTGTACGGCCATTCCGGGGTCAGTGGGAGCGGCCGGATCTGCGCAATCACCGCAAGTTGGTCGTCGTGGACGGCATCGTCGGGTTCATCGGTTCTCAGAACGTCACCAAGCGGGACTACAACCTGCCCAAGAACATCAAGCGGGGCCTGCAGTGGGTGGATTTGATGGCGCGGGTCGAGGGACCCGTGGTCGCCGAGATCGACGCCGTGTTCTATTCGGATTGGTATACCGAATCTGGCGAAACCCTGGTTGAAGAGCTGACCCCGACTCCGGTGGCCTCCAGTGACGGCGACCTTGACTGCCAGATTGTGCCCTCCGGCCCTGGGTACGAGTTTGAGAACAATCTGCAGTTGTTCCTCTCGCTGATGTTTCACGCCAAGGAGCAGATGATCATCATCAGCCCCTACTTCGTGCCGGATGAGTCCCTGCTGCGAGCGATTACCAATGCTCGTCATCGTGGCGTCCACGTCGAGTTATTCGTCTCCGAGACCGGCGATCAGGCCGGGGTGTATCACGCCCAACGCAGCTTCTATGAGGCGATGCTCCGGATCGGTGTGCGCATCTACATGTATCGCAGTCCGTACATCCTGCACACCAAGACCCTGCGCATCGACAGCGAGATCGCCGTCATCGGCTCATCCAACATGGACATGCGCTCCTTCGGTCTCGACGCGGAGATCTCCATGCTGGTGCGCGGGGAAGAGTTCTGCGACGAACTACGCCAGGTGGAAGACCACTACCGCTCCCTCAGCAAGGAACTCACGCTGCAGGAATGGCTGAAGCAACCCCTGCGAGCTACCGCCTTGGACAATCTGGCCCGCCTCACCTCTGCCCTGCAGTAGTGCGGAAAATGGTGCCCCAGGGCGGGCCACCCGCGGATAGTCGTGACCAGGCAACCAAGTCGTGACCAGGCAACCAAGTCGTGATGCGCGCATCACGACTTGGTTGCTAGATCACGACTTGGCAACCGGCTCGGCCGACCGCCACACATGGAACAGCCCCCTAGGGCTCTGGCTATTTGTCCAAAGTCCTAGGGGGCTTCCAGGTGGAGCCGCCTGTGGGAATCGAACCCACGACCTATTCATTACGAGTGAATCGCTCTGCCGACTGAGCTAAGGCGGCCAGTCGGTGGCCCAGCGGTTGGCTACTGTACCCGTGCCGGAGGGACCGTGCGAATCGAGTGACCTAGTCCCGATCCCACTTGCGGATCAACATTGCAGGCCATCGGTGGGAACTGTGCCCTCGATGAGGAATTCATCGACCGGGGTATCGATGCAGGAGGAGGCGCCATAGGCCGTGTGACCGTCACCGTCATAGGTGAGCAACACGCCTTCCTCAAGTTGTTCGGCCAATGCCTGCGACCACTCATATGGCGTTGCCGGATCCCGCGTGGTACCGATAACCACGATCGGTGCTGCTCCGACAGCCGCAATGGGGTGAGGCTCCCCCGTGGCCTCAAATGGCATCGTCATGCACCCCACCTCTCCGTACCCGAAGCGCGGACCGAAAAGGTCGTTGGCTTCTTCCAACGCGTCGGCCTCCGCCTCGATGGCGGATCGATCTGTCTCTACCGGGTAGTCCAGGCAGGTGATGATTCCGAACGCGCCCTTATCCTCGGGGTAGGAGCCATCGTCCGCACGCTCGGAAGCGATGTCAGCCATGTATCGAATCGTGCTTGGGTCGTTGTTATTGAGGTACTGCGCCAGCGCCGCCGTCAGAGTCGGCCAGGATTCCGAGCTGTACATCGCGACAATAATCGCGCCAAACAAGTCTGAATCGGTCACCGGTCGGTCCGGGTCCTTCGGGTCTGGCGCGGGGTTGGCGGCCAGTTCATCCAGCAGCGAGACCGTCCGGTCCCAGGCCTCATCAACGTCTCCGGTAAATGGGCACTCCGCTCCGGCGAGGCAGTCCGCCAAGTAAGACCTGTAGGCCAGTTCAAAGCCATCGTTCTGGCCCGCATTGATCTGCGCATAGGACAATGACGGGTCTACCCCGCCATCGAGCACCAGTCGTCCCACCCGGTCGGGAAACAACTCAGCGTAGGCGGCCCCCAGCTGCGTACCGTAGGAGAAACCAAAGTAGGTCAGGGTCTCCTCACCGATCGTGCCCCGCAACACGTCCAGATCGCGGGCGGCACTGACGGTATCGAGGAAATTGATAAGTGGACCGGTCCGCTCAGCGCAAGCTTCTCCGTACGCCCGGTTGTCCTCGACATAGTCGACCCAGCCGTCATCGGTATCGAGGTCATATCGGTTGCTGAAAAGCTCCTCCAGCTCATCATCGTCGTAGCAACGCACACCGTGAGATTCGCCTACACCACGTGGGTCGAAACCTACGATGTCATAGGCCGCGAGTAGGTCGCCGGAAAAGTAAATGTTGGCTGATTCAACCATCTCGATCCCCGAACCACCGGGGCCTCCGGGATTGATGAACATGGTGCCCAGCGGCTCGCCATCGCTGGTGCTGTTGAAGCGCTTGACGGCGATATTGATCGTTTCCCCTGCCGGGTCGTCATAGTCCATAGGGACTTCAACGTCGGCACAGTCAAAGTTGGAGCCGCAGCTAGACCATTCCACCTGCTGCTGGTACAAGTCCTCCAGCCCAGCGGGCACCGCCATCGGATTGATAGACCCGCCCGCTGGCTGCACCATCGGCAGCGGCGCAGAGCACCCCACCAGCACCGCTATCGCACCCGTCGCGGCCATCGCACTTACCCAAGTCTTTGCACGCACCTAGTCAGTGTAGGGAGCAGTTTCCGACACCCAGCACACTTTGGATAGTTCTGCCCGGCGCTCAGGTTGGGCAGTTCAGCCCTGCGGCCGCAATGCGACGAACAGCGACTCGATCGCCAGTAGTGGTGCGATGGTGCCGAATTCCTCGAATCGCGCCCGAGTCGCCCCGACCGCCTGCATCCGGCGCAATGACTGCTCTGGCGTACTGGTGGCCGCCATGTCAGCTATTGCGGTACGGGCGCTGCGATTGACCAGGTCGACCTCACTTCCCAGTTGCACCACCAACACGTCGCGGTAGAAGGAAAGCAAGTCCAACAACGCCAGATCGAGGGCGTCAAGCAACGATCGGCGGGCGCGGCGTTTCTGATCTTCTTCCAGCTGCCGCACCTGGGACCGCAGCGACGGCGGGAGCTTCGTCCCCTCTTCCGCTCCCAAGTTGCGCAGCAGTTCAACCCGCTCGTTAGCATCCCGCTCCGCCGTTGCGGACTTACTCTGCTCGGTCGCTGCCTCGACCAGCTCTCCGGCTGCCAACACCGCATCACCCACGCCCCGGATCGATGAGGCAATGGCCAGGACCCGCTCCCGGTGCGCCCGCGCCTGCGGGGACCGGGCCAGGCGGCTCGCAACACCGATATGACTCTGCGCAGCATGGGCGCATTCGAGTGCCAAACCTGGTTCGATGCCATCGCGCTCCACCAACAACGTGGCCACCGCCGCCGGATCAGGCACACGCAGATCAACGCTTCGGCAACGCGACCGGATAGTAGGCAACATATCGAGTGGACTGGGAGCGCACAGTAGCCACACCGTGCGTGGGGGCGGTTCTTCGATGGCCTTCAACAGCACATTGGAGGTTCGTTCCGCGATTCGGTCGGCATCCTCGATGATGATGACCCGCCATCGCCCCTGAGCGGGTGTGCGGTAGGCGACGTCGACCAGGGCGCGGGCCTCCTCGATGGTGATGATCAACCGTTCGGTCACATGCACGGTGACATCGGAGTGGGTGCCAGCGAACGCCGTCCGGGACTGCTGCGAGGTCCCGTCTGGATCGTCGGGATCCTGCAATGCCGCCGCAAATGCCCGG
Source organism: Beutenbergiaceae bacterium (assembly GCA_047972965.1). GTDB lineage: Bacteria > Actinomycetota > Actinomycetes > Actinomycetales > Beutenbergiaceae > Pseudactinotalea. The sequence continues at coordinate 11,501 of JBKEBC010000005.1, forward strand.
GCAGCTATCGAGCGCCCTGACCCGGGCGGCCCGGTGATCAGCCACGCATGGGTCATCGTCTCAGGGCGTTGGGCAGCAGCAGTCAGGGTTGCCACCGCCTCCGGCTGCCCCACGACGGCGTCCCACAAGCTCACTGTTCTACCTGCGCCAGCAGCGGTCGAACTCGTTCACGGATCTGGCTGGCGATGTCGTCAATGGCAGTGGCTGCATCTACCACCAGGAACCGTTCCGCGCCCTGGGCCGCACGCTCCAAGAATGCCGCTCGCGTACGGGCGTGGAACGGTGCGCCCGCCCGTTCCAGCCGATCAGGTGCATCCGTGAGCCGGGCGGGGAGGTGGACCGGGTCCAGATCGAGCAGCACCGTCAGATGCGGCAGCAGACCCTGCACGGCCCACAGGCTGAGGTCCTCGATGCGTTCGGGTGTCAGGCCCCTGCCACCACCCTGGTAAGCGATGGAGGAATCCAAGTACCGATCGGTCAACACCACCGCACCACGCTTGAGCGCAGGCCGAATCACGGTACCCACATGGTGTGCCCGATCTGCGGCGTAGAGCAATGCCTCGGTTCGGTCGTCGATGTCGTCACCGTGCAGGACCAGGTTGCGCAGCACCACACCAAGCTCAGTGCCACCGGGTTCTCTGGTGAGCACAACCTCACTCACTTGCTCGCGCAACCATGCGGCCAGGCGCTGGATCTGCGTGGACTTACCCGCACCGTCACCACCTTCGAAGGAGATGAACAACCCAGCCACATGCTCACCCTAGCTGCGCCCTCCGACGCTCGGCGCCAGGTCGGAGCGACGGCATCGCACCCGAGCCGGTGCCGTTGCCTGAAGCAGGTCACAAAAGCGGGACAATATGCCCGTGCATAACCTCGACCCTGGTCCCGAACCGATCGACGCTCCGCCGCTGAAGTGGGGCATCCTTGCCGCCGGTGGCATTGCCCGCACCTTCGCCGAAACTGTGCCAGCGCATTCGCGCTCCACGGTGGTGGCTGTGGGCTCCCGCTCCCCGCAGCGGGCGCAGGCATTCGCCGACGAGTTTGCCATTCCTCGAAGCTATGGAGACTACGGCGAGCTCGTGGCTGACCCCGACGTGGAAGCGGTCTATATTGCCTCACCGCACTCGGAGCATCGCAACCACGCCCTGTTGGCCATCAACGCCGGTAAGCATGTGCTGCTAGAGAAGTGTTTTGCTGAAACGGCCCCACAGGCGCAGGAGATCTTCGATGCAGCTCGGGCCCGCGGCGTCTTCGTCATGGAGGCAATGTGGACCAGGTTCTTGCCACAGATGGTCGCACTTCGGCAGTTGCTTGCACAGCAGGTGATCGGTGACATCGTGACCGTATCGGCCCACCATGGCCAGGCCTTGGCGCACGTACCGAGGATGGCCCGGCCGGACCTGGGCGGCGGCGCACTGCTGGATTTGGGTATATACCCCATCGCCTTCGCCTTCGATATCCTGGGAACCCCCAGCACCATCGCGGCCAGTGGCTGGCTCACCGAACTCGGGGCAGACGCCGCCGTTGCCGCCACATTCAGCTATCCAGGCGCGCTCGCACAGGTGTCGACGACGATGCTCGCCCGCAGCCACAATGTCGCCGAGATTGCGGGCACCCGAGGCCGGATCACTGTGAGTGAACCGTTCTATGCCGCCGCCGCAACGCTGACGGTGCATCCACGCGGGGGTGAACCGTGGACATTTGCTCCCACGGTCACCGGTGGTTTCCAATTTCAGGTGGCCGAGGTAGCTCGACGGGTGCGTGAGGGTGCCTTGGAATCGCCGCTGCGCTCTTGGGCAGAGACCATCGCCACGCAGGTCGTTATCGACGAGATTCGCCGTCAGATCCTCCTTCCCGTGACTTAGCCTGAAGCCATGAGCCCCGTTGGCAATCACGAACCCGAGATCCCGGGCCAGATCCCCATACCGCAACCACCTTCTGCCGCTGAATCATTGACGAATGAACCGCGTCGGCCTGCGCCAGCTGACCCACCCTCGCAGGCCAAGCGGCAGCAACAGCTCTCCAAGTTCCTCTCGACCACCACCATGGTGCTGTTTCCGGTGATGGTGGGGATAGGGGTGGCCTCACGGATGTTTGACTTTCCGTGGATTCCGCTGTTGTTGATAGTCGCGATCCTTGGGAGTGTGATTACGACCATCGGCATCATGCGGATAGGGCGCTCTAGGAGCGGGCCAGCAGTTCCACCGGGCCCACGGCCACCACAGGACTACTGACGTCGCTCACTGTGCTCATTGCGGATTGGCAGCCTCACGCAACCGTGGTGAATTGGCCGCCCACGATGGCGCAACGGCTAACCGCGTCCGCAACCTAATGGCGTAGTCGGAGCAGCCACGTAGCGCCTGGCGCTGCTACGTCGACCGGGCCTTGCTGGTGCGCTTGGTTGTCTTGGCCTTGCCACGCGCCGGACGCTTGGCGGGCCCAGCTGCCCGTTTTTCTGCCAGGATCTCGAAAGCGCGTTCCGCTGTCAGGCTTTCCAATGGATCTGCCTTGCGCAGCGTGGCATTGGTGGTGCCATCGGTGACATAGGTTCCGAACCGACCGTCTTTGACGACCACCGGCTTGCCGGTGACCGGATCCTCCCCGAACTCCGCCAGCGGCGGAGCCGCTGTCGCCCCGCGCCCGCGCTTGGGCTGCGTGTAAATTTCCAGCGCCTGGTCCAAGGTGATGTCGAAGATCTGCTGCTCGCTGGTCAGGCTCCGCGAATCTGTGCCCTTCTTCAGGTAGGGCCCATACCGACCGTTCTGAGCGGTGATGTCCGTGCCTGAGTCGGGATCGGTCCCCACCACCCGCGGTAGCGACAACAGCCGCAGGGCGACCTCCAGATCCACCGTCTCCACCGCCATATCTTTGAACAGCGAGGCGGTGCGCGGCTTCGGCTTGGCGGCCTTCTTCTTCCCTTTTGGCTTGGCATCCTCAGCAGGTGCCTGCGGCTCGGGCAGCACCTCGGTGACATAGGGTCCGAATCGACCGTTCTTGACCACGATCTCGTGACCGGAGTCCGGATCGGTGCCCAGCGGGCGACCGTCATCGCCGGTCTTGGCAGCCTCCGCGATCAGCTCCCGGGCTCGCTCGGGGGTGAGCTCATCGGGTGCTAGTTCGTCCGGGACACTGGCCCGAGTGTCGCCGTCCTCACCCGGAACTTCTAGATATGGGCCGTAGCGGCCAACCCGCAACGTAATCCCATCGCCCAGGTCAATCGAATTGACTTGGCGGGCGTCGATCTCACCGGCGTCGGCAACCATCTCCTTGAGGCCGTCATGACCATCTTCGCCAAAGTAGAACCCGGTCAGCCACTGCACCCGATCCCGCTCACCGCTGGCGATTTCATCCAGGTCAGCTTCCATGCCTGCCGTGAAGTCGTAGTCGATCAGCCGGTCGTAGTTCTGTTCCAGCAGTCGCACGACAGCGAATGCCAGCCAGGTAGGCACCAGCGCCTGCCCGCGCCTATCGACGTAGCCACGCTCAGTGATCACGGTAATGGTGGCCGCGTAGGTGCTAGGCCGCCCAATCCCGCGCTCTTCCAGCGCCTTCACCAGGCTCGCCTCGGTGTACCGCGGCGGCGGGGAAGTCTCGTGCCCCTCGGCGCCCAGCTCGACCGCGTGGAGGGCGGCACCCTGAGCAACATCGGGCAGGCGGGTCTCAGAGTCGTTGGCCTCGCCATACCGTTCGATATCGCGACCCTCTTCATAGGCCGCCAGAAATCCCCGGAAGGTAATGACGGTCCCGGAGGCACCAAACTCGGCGTCGCGGCCATCGGAGGCGGTGGCACCCAGCCGGATGGTCGCCGTCGACCCCTTCGCGTCAGACATCTGGGAGGCCACGGTGCGCTTCCAGATCAGTTCGTAGAGCCGGAACTGATCTCCGGTTAGTTCCTCGCTGATCTGCCCTGGGGTCCGGAATGAGTCACCCGCGGGACGAATCGCCTCGTGGGCTTCCTGGGCGCCCTTGGCGGCTTTGCCATAGGTGCGGGGCTGGTCCGGAATAAAGTCCGCCCCGTACAGGTCAGTGGCCTGCTGACGGGCAGCGGCGACCGCCTGGCCGGAGAGCGCCGAAGAGTCGGTACGCATATAGGTGATGTACCCGTTTTCGTACAGCCCCTGCGCGGTCCGCATGGTCTGGTTGGAGTTCATCCGCAGCTTGCGGGAAGCCTCCTGTTGCAGCGTGGAGGTAGTGAACGGGGCAGCCGGACGGCGAGTATAGGGCTTGGTCTCAACGGATCGGACCGCGAAATCTACGCCATCCAGGGCCGCCACGAGTGAGTGCGCCGCTGCTTCGTCAAGCGCCACCACCTTCTTTGATGCCAGGCTGCCATCGTCGGCGAAGTCACGCCCCTGGGCGACCCGGGTACCATCCAGCGCTACCAGCTTGGCTGGGAACGCGGGTGAATCTTCGTGGCTGAACTGACCCCGCAGATCCCAGTAGGACGCCTTGCAGAACGCCATACGCTCACGTTCGCGATCCACGACCAATCGGGTTGCTACCGACTGCACCCGGCCAGCAGACAGTCCCTGCCGCACCTTGCGCCACAGCACCGGGGAGACCTCATACCCATAGAGCCGGTCCAGGATCCGCCGGGTCTCCTGCGCGTCGACGAGGCGATCATCTAGGTCCCGGGTATTGCTCAACGCCCGCTCGATCGCTTCAGCGGTAATCTCGTGGAACACCATCCGCTTGACCGGAACCTTGGGCTTGAGGACCTCCAGCAGGTGCCAGGCAATCGCTTCGCCCTCGCGGTCCTCATCGGTGGCTAGGTAGAGCTCGTCCGCCTCTTTGAGGAGCTTGCGCAGCTCCGTCACTTTCTTCTTCTTGTCCGGATAGACCACGTAGTAAGGCTCGAAACCATCGTCGACGTTGACGGCGAACTTCTTGAACGGCCCCTTCTTCATGTCCGCGGGCAGCTCCGAGGGTTGAGGCAGGTCGCGGATGTGGCCAACACTGGCTTCGACGTCGAAATCCGGCCCAAGGTATCCCGCAATCGTGCGGGCCTTGGCAGGCGACTCAACGATGACGAGCTTGCGTCCAGCCACAACATCCCTCCTGATTCAGTTCACATGAGTACGAGCACAACAACGACGGCGCGAGCAAATGGCCTCTCGACGGCGCAGCGTACCCGGTTCAGCCGCCGTCGGGGATTTCCGGTGGTCGCTGCGGATGGGGGTGATGCGGCCGCAACCGCAGCATAAGTCCGAACACCAGGCTGCATATGCATAACACCGCAGCCACGGCACCGGCGAATGCCACCTGATAACCAACGGTGGTTTCGATCGGTGCGCGGATCGTCGTCGCACCCAGGGCTCCGAGGGCCAGGCCTCCGGTCAAACCGCCGATAACCGCGAAGACCCGCAGGATGAGGCTCATCCACATCTCCCACCGCCCCTGCACCACGGCAGGCTTGTCGACCCCGGACACGCCAGCCAGCACGGCCTCGACCAAGAAATACCAGGCACCGGTGATCAGGACCGAGGCAAGCACGTCCGAAAGGCGATGCCACGCTCCACTGGTGGTCGTGCCCACCATGGTGGCCACCCCCATCGTGGCGGTCAGGATTGCACCGATCAGCGCAACGATCGAGCGCCACCGCACCGATACCACCAGCAGCGCCGTCACTGAGATTGACGCGGCCACCGTGACATGTCCAGACGGAAAGGAGTTCAACGCGACCCGAGCAACGTCGCCGTCGGGCCGCAGCAACACATCCTTGAGTATCTGGGTGGTGAGGTTCGAGCCTGCCAGCATCATGATCGCCGCAATCGCGATCGACCAGCGCCGCTGCAGCAACGAGATCAGCACGGCAATCGCCAGAACAACGACCAGGAGCGGAACCGACACCGCATTGAGTACCAGTTCGGTGAGCCCACCGATCCAGTCCCGGGCTCCTGCTGACCCGATCCGAGCCGCATCATCGACTTGTTGACCACGGCTGGTTCCGATGAACGCACTCCAGGTGAGCAGGACCAGCACCAGGCACAGACCGGCTGCCAACGCCGGGGCGAGGACGCCCGGAGGGATGACCCGGGCTCGTGCAGGGGTCGACGACGCGTCGCTAGCCACCGTCTGATCGTCCATGCTCACGCGGACACCGTAACCGCTTCAGCGGGCATATCGCTGCCATGTCCACATCCATCGACCAGCCCACTCACCCCAGCCCACTCACCCCAGCCCGCCAAGTCGTGATCGGGCAGCCAAGTCGTGATGCGCGAATCACGACCCCGCATCCCAATCACGACTTAGCGAATCCGCGTGGGTAAGTAATCCATCCACTAGCAGGGACCGGATCCGAGGAAACGTCGACGCTCGCACCTGCGCTGGGTCCTCGTCGAGCAGCACCGCGACCGCAGTGCTGATCTGCCCCAGCGTGAGCTCCCCGTCACAGGCACCGACGATCGCTGCCAGCCAGGTATCGGCTTGTACCACCCGGCCTAGACCGCCGCCCTGGCGGAGCAGGATCACCTGCGGATCACCGGCACCCGGGCGCAGGTGCCGCTCTTCGGTGACATCGGGGGCAACCTGCAGAACTAGGTTCGCGAGTGCCTCATCACCGGTCTCTTCGAGCACCCGGGACATCAGCAGTGAGCGAGCAATCTGCTCACCGACGGCCGGGCCAATGGGGCCGGTCACTTCCTCCAGCCGATGGCGCGGCGCGGCCTGCGGTGAGGTGGGCCGAGACAAGATCAGGTAGCCGAATCCAATCCCGGACACCTCCCGATCAGCGAAATCGGCCATCCATGCTGTGGCGGCCTCACGCCAGCGCACCGGGTCCCGCTCCACCGCGATCCCGCCATCGCGCAACCAGGTTTCCGCATAGTGCGCCGGATCCAACACTTCCCGCTGGATCACCCAGCCGTCCAGACCAGACTCGGCCAGCCAGCCTCCGACCCGTTCGGTCCAATCGCTGCCCTCCTGGATTTCCCAATTGGCCAGGAACTGAGCCACTCCACCAGGAGCAAGCACCGATCCGACGTTGCGAATCAGGTCCGCAACCAGATCATCGCTGGACCGGCCGCCATCCCGGTAGGTGTAGGTCGCCAACGGGCCGGACCGGGGAGTGATGACGAACGGCGGGTTGGAGACCACGAGGTCGAACTGCTCCGCAACCGGGTCCAGCATGGAGCCCTGCCGTACCTCGAGCTCTATTGTGTTGAGCTCGGCGTTGAAGGCGGCGAATGCCACCGCGCGTTCCGAAATGTCTGTCGCCACCACCTGTCCGCAATGCCGAGCCAGCATCAGCGCTTGGATACCACTGCCGGTACCTAGGTCAAGCGCTCGGGCTACCGGGGTGCCAATGGTGAGCTCGGCCAAGGTACGCGAGGCCCCACCCAGACCCAGGACGTGATCTGGCTCGATAGGCCCTCCGGTGGTCGAGGAATCCAGGTCGGAAGCCAGCCACAAAGATGCACCTTCGATGTCGACGGGGCGCAGGTCGATGACTGCACGAAACTGGCCGTCCACCTGTTCCAGCAGCCCAAGCTCGCGCCCGCCCTCGGGGCCCAGTTCAGGGAACGCCCGTTCGGCATCAGCGGCATCGAGTGAATCACCCAAAGTCAGCACACGCACCAGCAGCGCTGCCCGGTCATCGCTGCGCCGGGCAGCCAGCAGCGCGGGCAGGCCGTTCTCACGCTCCAACGCGGCCACGGCCATCGCACCCAGGACCCGCGCCAGGTGTGGCACCCGGTAGTCGGCAGAATCCAGATCCGCACGGAGCTCGGCAATGAGCGCGGTGTCAAGCTTGGGAACAGTTCTCACTAGATCACCCTAGGGCCGAGCATCGAGGAGGTCCGGCCCTCCACAGGTGCGTGTGATCCGCGGATGGTTGCGGCTCACCCGCGCGCGTCACGGGCGGCGGCACCAGCACGTTCCAGCCACCGAGGCGGGTCGCCATAGCGCTGATTCGACACCAGACGACCAGCCTCACTATCACAAATGAGCTCCGCGAGCCGCTTCTGTTGGGTCTGTTCCCGCTTGGCACCCTGGATCCAGGTGGCTACCACCCGCCGGTAGCCTGCGGTGGCCGCCTCCCAGAACGCCTCGGCAGCTGGATTCTGAGCCAGGATGGCGCGATGGGCCGCGCTGAGATCGCGAGGGCCACTTTCATAGCTATACCCCGGCCCCTCGGCGCGGCGCTCGAAGGCGGCGATACCCTCCGGGCGCATGCGCCCCTCGGCGAGCAAGCGTTGCACGTGTGCGATGTTGACGGCGCTCCAGATGGAGTTGGGCTTGCGTGGCGTCCACCGCTGACGAGTCGAATCGGAGTCGATGCGCTGCTTGACTGAGTCAATCCAGCCGAAGCAAAGGGCCTCCGGAACGGCCTCCGCCCAGGTCAGTCCACGGTCGGGCACGTGCTTGCCATACAGCCCCATCCACAGGTGCGTCGCACCGTCGTGATGAGCGGTGAGCCAGGCGCGGAACTGCTCCGGCCCGGTAAAGAAGGTGGCAGGTCGTTGCGGGGTTCCACCTCGGCGACCTATCTCTGTCTCCGCAGGCATTGTCGGTCCTCCACAGTGGTGCTGGGCCTGATCCTTGCATGTTTTGCTCCCAGGCGCCGATCCGACCAATGGATGTCGCCGTCGCGGCTTGATCGGAGCAACTGGCCAACGACCGCCCCTGCCTCTACCTTTGCCCCATGACGCACGATGCAGTGCCTGCCTCCCAGACCGTGCAACCACCGGTGCCCCGCAGCGTGGTCCGAGCCTGGACCATCTGGGACTTCGGGCAGCAGTCCTTCAATACCGTCATCCTGACGTTCGTCTACAGCGTCTACGTCACCGGACTGGCGGCCGATCCGGACTACGGCGCCGCACTGTTCACCAATACCCAGGCCTGGGCCGGGCTGGCCATCGCCCTGCTGGCACCGGCCATGGGCACCATGGCGGACCGAGCACGCAACTCTCGCCTATGGCTGACGATCCTGACCCTAGCCACCATCGCCTGCATGGCCGGCTTGTGGTTCGTACGTCCCGAGGAGTCCTACCTGCTGCTGGGGTGCATCATCATCGCCGTGGCGTCGGTGTTCTCAGAGCTGGCCAACGTGTTCTACTACGCGATGCTGATCCAGGTTTCGACGCCGAAGACCTACGGTCGCATCTCTGGAACGGCGTGGGGGCTGGGGTATATCGGCGGTGTGTTGGCGCTGGTGATCACCCTGTTCGGCTTCATTCTGGAGGGCCGGTTCCTGCCGATCCCCACCGACGACGCCATGAACGTACGCGGGGTCGCCCTGCTTTGTGCGCTCTGGTTCCTCATCTTCGGATTGCCGTTGCTGATTCTTGCGCCCAAGGACCCACCAGCCTCGGACGCCTTCAAGCCCGTTAGCCTGGTCGGCGCCTACAAGGAACTCGGGCTGCGGCTGGTTCGGTTGTGGAAATCCGAGCGCAGCCTGCTGCACTTTTTTATCGCATCGGCGGTGTACCGGGATGGCCTGGGGGCAATCTTTGCGCTCGCTGGCGTGCTGGCTGCGGCTGCCTACGGATTCGAGCAGGAGGAGGTCATCTACTTCGGACTGGCCGCCAATCTGGTTGCTGGTATCGGCACCTGGTTAGCGGGGAAGCAGGATGACCGGTTTGGGGCCCGGCCGGTCATCATCGGGTATCTGGGGGCCATCCTGGTTCTAGCTGGCATCATCATCGTCTCCGATGCGAAGTTGACGTTCTGGATCGGCGGACTGCTGATCGCTACCTGCGTCGGCCCAGTGCAGACCGCTTCCCGCTCGATGCTGGCGCGCATGACAATTCCCGAAACCGCCAACGAGAACTTTGGCCTCTACGCCACCGTCGGCCGGGCGGTCAGTTTCATGGCCCCGGGTGCGTTCTCCGTCATGGTTGCCGTCACCGGTCAGACCCGGCTAGGCATGATCGGCATCGCGCTGGTGCTCGCCCTGGGGCTCGCGCTATTCCTCCCGCTGAAGGTGCAGCCCGCAGCCCCGGCTGACAGTTAGCCAACGACGACGCAGCAGCAGTGGGTACGCATTCACGCCACGAGCACCACCGGCCGCGCCGCCCCATGCCGACAGCTAGCAGGCCGCCCGAGCCGTCCTCACCGACGTCGGCAACTCGGGCGCGCCTGGAGCTGCTAGGAAGTGAGCGCTGCGTCGGGCTCAGCCCCGTCTTCTTTGGCAACGCGACGGCGAGAAACGATGATTGCTGCCACTGCGATCAGGCCAGCCGCCACGGCAATACTGATTCGCAGCACATGGTTGGCATCAGCGGGCACGCTCATCGCGATGACGGCAGGGGCGATAAGGACGCTGACGAGGTTCATCACCTTGATCAACGGGTTGATAGCCGGGCCTGCGGTGTCCTTGAACGGGTCGCCCACGGTGTCACCGATGACGGCGGCAGCATGAGCATCGGAGTTCTTGCCACCGAAGTGGCCATCCTCGACGATCTTCTTGGCGTTGTCCCACGCACCACCGGAGTTGGCTAGGAACACCGCCATCAGCACGCCACAGGCGATGGCGCCAGCGAGGAATCCCGCCAACGGCGCGATACCTAGACCGAATCCGACCGCAATGGGTGAGAACGCTGCCAGCAACCCGGGGGTTGCCAGCTCACGTAGTGAGTCGCGGGTGCAAATATCGACGACCTTGCCGTACTCGGGGCGGGTCGCTCCGGTCATGATGCCGGGGTTGTCGCGGAACTGTCGTCGCACCTCGAACACGATCGCACCAGCCGCCCGGGTGACGGCGTCAACAGCTAGCCCGGAGAACAGGAACACCACCGATGCCCCGATGATCACCCCCACCAACGTCATGGGTGAGATCACGCTGTAGTCCAACATCGACGCCACGATCGCGCTGGAGGCAACGTCGCCGATATCGGCCAGCGCGTGGGTGACGGCGTCGGCGTAGGAACCGAACAGCGCGGTGGCGGCCAGCACGGCGGTGGCGATGGCAATTCCCTTGGTGATTGCCTTGGTGGTATTGCCAACGGCGTCAAGGTCGGTCAGGGTCTGCGCACCCTTTTCATCGACGTTTCCGCTCATTTCGGCAATGCCTTGGGCGTTGTCGCTGACCGGCCCGAAGGTATCCATGGCGACGATCACACCCACGGTGGTCAGCAGTCCGCAGCCGGCCAGCGAGACCAGGAACAGCGCTAGCCAGATGTTCCCTCCTGCGAGCAGGAATACCGCGCACAGGGCTGCGGCGATGACACCGGCGGTGTAGACGGCGGAGCTAAGCCCAAGTCCGATTCCGGAGAGCACCACGGTGGCCGCCCCCGTACGGGTGGTCGAGGCCACGCGCATGGTCGGCCCAGAGGTGGTGTCGGTGAAGTATCCGGTGAGCCACAGGATGACACCGGCCAGCACCACCCCGATCACCACCGCGAGGGCGGCTACCAGCCGAGGGTCACCGGCCTGGTCGGCAAAGCTGACCGCGGCGCTGCCGGGGTTGAGGTCGGCAAAGCTGCCGGGCAGGTAGATGAATGCGGCAATCGCGGCCAGGACGGCGCCCACGATGGCTGAGATATAGAAGCCGCGGTTGATAGCGGTCAGGCCGCTTTCACTGCCGCGGACCTTGGTGATGAAGACGCCGAGAACTGCGACCAGGGCGCCGATCGCCGTGACGATGAGCGGGAAGACCAGCCCCTGCTCTCCCATGGTCGCTTTGCCCAGGATGAGCGCGGCAACCAGGGTCACCGCATAGGACTCGAATAGATCGGCGGCCATTCCGGCGCAGTCTCCGACGTTGTCACCGACGTTGTCTGCGATGGTGGCAGCATTGCGAGGGTCATCTTCTGGGATGTTCTGCTCCACCTTCCCGACCAGGTCGGCGCCGACGTCGGCGGCCTTGGTGAAGATTCCGCCACCGACGCGCATGAACATCGCCAGCAGTGCTGCTCCGAAGCCGAAGCCTTCCAGCACCGCGGGAGCATCGATGCCGAAGATCAGCACCACTAGGGCTGCGCCCAGCAACCCCAGGCCGACCACTGACATGCCGACCACGCCACCGGTTCGGAAGGCGATCCGGGCACCCTCGGTGCGGCCATCTGGATGCATAGCAGCCGCAGCCACCCGCAGGTTGGCGCGCGTTGCCAGCCACATTCCGAGATAGCCAATCGCGGCTGAGAAGGCGGCGCCGACGAGGAATGCGAGGGAGCGGCCAACCCTGATCCCACCCTCACCCGGCAGCAGGAATAGCAGCGCAAAGACCAGCACCGCGAAGATCGCGAGCGTCCGGAATTGACGCCCCAGGAATGCTTGCGCACCCTCCTGAATGGCCTGTGCGATCGACTGCATTGTAGGTGTGCCTTCGCCAGCCGCCAGTACCTGGGCGCGCAAGACTGCTGCAATCACCAGAGATCCGACGGCGAGCGCGCCGATCAGCGCGACAATGACAAGGCTCGTAGTGCCGAGCGTGGGCATCCGTCCTCCATGACGTGGTGCGTGAATGAGGTGCCCGGCATGGATTGCCTTGCACCTGATCCGGAGTCTAGGCCAGCCCAGCGGCTACTCAGACCACGTCAGACCCGTCATGACCCCAAGGCGGATGCCCGACCCGGCCATTTCGTTGCCCTGGCAGGTATTTTGCCCACCTGGCTGGCAACAGTCATGGGCGGTATACGCCGACACCAGCGGCCGGCCACATCCATGGGTTGGGGCCCGGCACCCGCCCGGCGCGGGCCCCTACCCTGCGCAGGTTGTGCGGATGTGCCCGCCGAGCTACTCAGCCCGCGAGCGCGGTTCAGCCTTCAACCCTCGTTCCTGCGGGCGAGGGCCGCCCATGGCAAATGAGACTTCGCGTGCGACTCGGACGATCTGACCTGCTAGCTGACGCAACCTCATCGGCGCCATGAGGACCGCTGGCGCCGATACTTCGACCGCCCCCACCACCGATCCATTCAGATCACGCAATGGCGCAGCCACCGAGCGCAATGCTGGATCCAGTTCCCGGTCGCAGATCGCGTATCCGCGCACGCGCACCCGCGCCAGATCAGACCCCAGTTCCTTAGGGTTGGTAATAGTGCGTGGGGTCAATTCCGAGAAGCCGGCTCTGCTTGCTCGTTTCATCCAGACCGGGCCACCGAAAGCCAAGATGGCCTTGCCAGCAGCGCAGGCATGCATGGGCAGCCGCACCTCGGGATGGGCACCCGGGCGGCGAACCTTGGCGTTCTCTGGTCGAGTCAAGATCCGCACCTGGGCACCATCGGGAACAGCGATCTGGGTTCGCACGTCCGTGGGCCAAGTGCGTGCCTGCAACGCATCATGAGCGGTTTGCCACAGATCGAGACCGGCGATATAGGCGCGCCCAAGGGTCAAGGTGTCCTTGCCCAGCTGAAACCGACCACTGTCGTCACGGCGTAGCAGCCCCTCCTCCACCAGCGGGGCCGCGAGACGAGAGACCGAGGACATGTGTATGTCTAGTTTCCGTGCTAGCTCGGAGACCGAGATTCCGCGCGAGGAGGTAGCGCAGTCGGCCACCGCATGGAGTAGTTGAACACCCCGGCGCAACGACTGCGAGGAGTTTCTCGGTGTTGAGGGAGCCGGTGTTGTGGGAGCCGATGTTGCTGGCATCGGCGTTGCTCTTGCTGACTCCCGTCCAGTTGGCGTTGCTGTAGCTGTTGCTGGCACAGCAATTCCCGATTCCGACATGCAGTACTAACCCTTCACGGCCCCCGACAGCCCCCTCGACCAAGCGGCGTTGTGCCCCAGGACAGACATCGTGAACCGGCACGATGCACATGGCGGCGGGTGGCGCCTTCATGGCTCGGGCGAGAGTCCTCGATGTCAACATGCCTCCTCAGGCCTACGTCACCAATGACGCACTGTTTTGTCGGGCAGGAAGGCTAGAACCGGGGGGGTTCCTATCGCTAGGGATGGATCTATGCGCTAAGCACGACGTGCAAGCAAATAATCTACCTGTACTACAAGTGCGCAAAAGTGGCGCGTGCGGTGCACAACGGGAGCAGAGCGCGGGCGGTCACCGTACCGGCCCCGCGCGGGCCAGCGCGCGGACGGTCATCGACCAGCCGCTCACCCGGATGTGGGCTTGAGTTTCAATCTGGACATCGCCGCCATCGACCAGGCGGCAGGTCGCCAGCTGGGCACCATTGGAGCGCGCGACTTCCTCGGCTATCCCGCACGGGTGCTCAGCGCCGCGATCGACGGCGGTCGCAGCGGCTAACGCCGCAAGATCAGCGCTAGCCTGAACCGCGCCGCGCGCATGCGCAACCTGTGCCAAGGAGGCGGCACCAACCATCACCATCAAGGCCAGGGCCATCACTGCGAGCACGAGCACTGTCCCGGCGCCCCGCTCTCGATGCCTGCCCGAGACCGGCTCAACATGCTTGCGCCAGCTCACGGCGCACCCGGCCTCGCCGGACCAGGTTCGGCAGGTGCCACGAACTCCGCGCTGGCGCTGAGGAAAGTCTGCGTCCACGGGGTCGGGACGGGGCTGGTGACGACCACGCGAATCCATCCTGAGGATTCCGCGATGACCACCTGGGCCTCATCACCGGCCATCGAGGCGACGATTAACTCCACGCTCGCCTGATCGGAACCCACCGCTGCCGCTCTTGCTGCGGCTCGGGCAGCATCGGTACAACGCATCTGGGTGATGGCAGCGACCGCGACTGTGAGCACTGCCAGCAAGACCAGCACCACCGCAGGGAGGCCGAGCGCGAGCTCAGCAGTCACCGATCCTCGGGTGGAGCGATCTGGTCGGGACCGCTGGCCAGCACAGGTACTGGCGTGACACCCCAACCTCCCTGCGATAGCCATGTCAGCCGACGCTCAGAGCGCGCTGGATGATGTCCACCAGCATCGACCGCACCTGATCGCTCTTGAGAATCACCAAGAGCAACCCAGCGAACCCGACGGCCGCAAGGGTGCCGATGGCATACTCCGCCGTCGCCATTCCCTCATCCGCGGCGAGCCACCGACGCCATCGGTGCCATCGTCGGCCGATTGACCTGACTGCGCGGGAATCCGTCATGGAAAACCTCCTTTGACCGTGCGGCGCTCAGACAAGCGCCGCTGGCTCCAACCTGCCGCGCAAGGTCCTCCTGGTGACGGCCACCAGGGACCCGCTGTGGATACCGGCCGCGCCGACGTCCAGGTGGGGACAGCCGCGCACTGGTGACGCCGCACCCGCACCCGCACCCGCACCCGCACCCGCACCCGCACCCGCAAATATCCCAGCCCCAGGCACGGTTCACAGCGGGGCCAGCACCAGGCCAGAACGGCACGGGCCTGGCTATCCGGTACTCCAGATCGAGCTCGCGGCCGAGAGCATCACCGGGACCAGCCCCAGCAGCACGAATGAGGGTAGGAAACACAGGCCGAGGGGCAGCACCAGCCGCACCCCCAGCTTGGCCGCCGCGGCACGAGCCACGGCACTACGACTGCGCCGAATACTGGCGGCTGCGAACTGCAGCAAGGGGTCGGGATCGATCCCGTCACGCCAGGCTGCCACCAGAGCCTGCGGAACCCTGCCGTGGTCGGCCCACGCGTCCTCCCACGCCCCGCCCAGCCTCAGCGTGCGGACGGCACGCTCATAGCTTCGCCCTTGCGTTTGCGGGAGAGCCTGAGCCACCGCATCCAGCGCCGTCAGCAGGTCCACTCCGGTAGCCAGCGCCGCTCGAATCAGATCCAACACGATGGCCTCGTCCACCATCTGAGGCTGCGGGCGCACGCGAACGCGCACATCCGGGCGGTGGCCTAGCCGGCGCCGACTCACCCACGGGAGGGCTGCAACCAGCGCTAGCAGCCCCAGCATCAGGGCACTCATCGCCCGGCTTGCTCCGCGACGCCGACTAGGTGGGTAACCCATCGGCGTCCGGCCACGAACAGCGCTGTTCCGCCGACCAGGCATAGTCCTCCGATGCCGCCACTGAGCAGCACTCCCACCGGATCAGCACCGATCAGGATGCCGAGCCCAATGCCGAACACCGGCAACCATGCCAGCAATCGCGCGCTCGCCCGCGGCCCCGCCAACGCTACTCGGCGTAGGTCGTCAACCTCCTTTGCTTCAGCAATCCCGTGCACAAGCAGGTCGATGACCTCAACCAGAGGGGCACCACTTTGACCAGACAGGCGACAGGCGGCGGTTGCCGCAGCCACCGCCGACCTACTCGCTGGCGTGCGACGGCGCAGCAAGCGATGCCATCGACGGCTAGTTCTCAGCCCCGCTACCGAACTCGGTACGCGGGCGCTCCTGGGCTGGGGAACCTGCACCGTCCCAGCCTCTGATTCCACCGGCCATGCCTGCACGGGATCGACGCCAGAGGCAAGCACCATCGGGCCTGCCCACTCGGGCATGGGGTGCGGCAGAGCTCGCTTCCACGCCTCCTCG
The DNA here is from genome assembly GCA_047972965.1 of Beutenbergiaceae bacterium. GTDB lineage: Bacteria > Actinomycetota > Actinomycetes > Actinomycetales > Beutenbergiaceae > Pseudactinotalea. The sequence goes on from JBKEBC010000005.1 coordinate 27,807, forward strand.
ATAGGACAACCCGCGCGCAGCTGGGCGGCTAGCTCAACCAGCACCGGGGCGACATCCTGCTGGTCTGATCGGAGCTCTTTGCGAGTACCCAACCGTGACCAACCACGCCGACGCCTGGGGACGGTCGAGCGCGGTTGACGGTGCGTCAGCACGACCGCAGCTAGCACCAGCAGCCCAGTGATGAAAATGGGCACGCTATCCATCGGGGCGCTCCAGACGCGCCTGCAGCACGGGCCATTGCTCAGCCCGCTGCAGCTCACCGCCCCGCCCCCGTCTCAGCGCCGGCTCGCACAGCATCTGCCCCCCGCTCGTGGCCGGTATCAGGACCCCGACCTGGTGGAGTACCCGCGTACCGTCACCGGTGCGACGCAGGTGTAGAACGGCATCGATGGCAGCCTGAGCCTGCATTGCGACGGCGGTTGGCGAAAGGCCCGCCAAAGCACCGAGAGCCACCAAACGAGCAGGCACATCATCTGAGGAGTTGGCGTGCACGGTCGCCCAACCCCCGTCATGGCCGGTGTTGAGCGCACCCAGCACTTCGCGCACCTCAGCGCCTCGGCATTCGCCCAGGACCAGCCGATCGGGCCGCATGCGCATCGCCGTCCGCACCAGGGTTGGCAGGTCGATGCCGCCCGCGCCCTGCACGTTGGGCCGCCGCACCTGTAGGTGGACCACATGGGGGTGGTTCGGCGTCAGCTCGGCAGCTTCTTCGATACAGACGATGCGCTCATCGCTGGGCACCAGAGACAACGCACAAGCCAGCAGCGAGGTCTTCCCGGCCCCGGTTGCACCGCTGACCAGCACGTTCGCACGAACCTGGACCAGCTGTCGGATCAGATCGGCTCCCTGCGGATCGAGAAATCCACGGCGCTGCAGCTCCGGCAGCGAAAACGCCTGCCGCCGCACAGTCCGCAAACTTATCTGCGCACCTTCAGCCGCGACCGGAGCCAGCACGGCGTGCAAGCGGGACCCGTCTGGCAGGGTGCCGTCCACAATGGGTACGGCATCGTCCAGTCGTTGACCGGCGAGGGTGGCTAGTCGCGTGGCGAGCGCACGCGAGTCGGGAATCGACGACTCAACCTCGCGCTGCAGCCCGGCTCCGCGATCGACCCACACGCCAGCATCACCGTTGACCAGCACATCGGTCACCGCTGGATCATCCAGCAATGGCTGAACCACCGCACCAGCACCGGCGAGTTCGGCCTGAGATTCACGCTGCAGTTGCAACCGGGCCTGGTCGCCTACTACCCCGCTGGAGCGCACGGCACGCGGCAGTTCGGCGGCACGTAGAAGGTGGGACCGAACCTGATCAACAGCACTGTTCATGAGGCCAGATCCAACTGGTCAATAATGGTGCGCGTAGCCCGCACCAGCGGTCCGCGACGATGATCCCCCGGGGCGATCCCCCGCTCGAGGGCGCCCGGAAGCGACCGTTCCTGCGCCATGGCGACCAGGAGCGGCAGGTCGCTGGTGCGAGCCACGTCCTCTGGCGTCAATCCGCCTGGAGCTGGACCGCGCACCACCAGATGGGTGTCCATGCCCAGCAGGTTCCGGGCGATGGCCTGAGCCCCGGTCGCCGCCGGGATATCACAGCTGGCCACCACCAGCATGGTGTCCGCCCATCGGCCAGCGAGCGCCGCATGGTGGGCCTGTGAGCGCGGAAAGTCGAGGACGACCACATCGTGGGCGTCCGCCAGCGCAGCTAAGACCGGTTCCTGGGGTTCATCGCCGCTGGAGCGCAGATCTGCCGAGAGCACCCGCACCCCACGCCAGGCAGGCAAGGTCGCACTCAATTGCGCCGGCGCAAAACCACTGCGTTCGGACTTGAGATCGGCCCAGCGCGGGCCGGGGTGACCTTCGATACCGATGAGTGCGTCGATTCCACCCCGGGTGAAGTCCAGGTCGATGAGGCCGACGGACAGGCCCGCATCCGCGCAGCTACGAGCGAGCACCACAGCGAAGGAGGAGGCACCCGCACCACCGCGTGCACTCACCACTCCGAGCACCCTGGCGCGGCGGCGAGTACAGACAGATCGAACCCGCACCAGCACCCGCTCAGCAGCAGCTGGCAGCACGAAGCATGGCGCGCCGTCGGGAGCGAGTAGATCCTCGTCCAGTCCGACCCAGGCAAAACCTGGTCCACGTTGACGCCAGTCCGGATCTCCGCGCTTGAATTCGCCCGCGCTATCCAGCATCAAGGCGGCCTCGGGCACCGCAGCTCCCGGCGGATGCACCGTCAGGGGCAACTCCGCCAATGCAACCACGGTCCGCACCGCATCGACCAAGTCGGGTTCGGCCGATCTCAGCGCTACCGTCGCCTGGGCCATATCGCCTCTCCCGTTCAGTTCCCCCGATCCAGCTCGGATCGGTGCACCAACCTTGCCGAACCCCGCACCGAGTTCGCTGCCCGCCACCTGGGCGCTGTGGATGCCTCGGCATCCCGATGCAACTGTGGATAGAGCTCAAGACCTCCGTATTCGCGGCCCTGCCGGCTCATGGGCCGACGGCGGCGCCGCAGTTCCCGCTGGCACCACCCAGTCCGCCTCGGCGCGTCGAAGGAACACAGTCCATGCGGGCTCGCTACCGTGGAGCATCCAAGCCAGGACCGGAAGCAGACATCCATGAGCACTGACATCCCGAGCGGACAAAGGCCAGCCGATGGCGGTGGTGAGCCCGAGGCAACAACACCGGACCCCGCCCTCGAGGGTGTGACCGAGGCCAGCAGCCCGGTCAGCGGTCAGCCACTTGCAGCCAGCGCTGACGGCGGCCAGCAGGACACCCCCATCGCCCCCGATGGCGGCTCGACCAATCCGCCAGAGTCGGCACCATTCGAACCAGCGGCCCCCGAACCGCTCCCTGCCGCACCCCAGGCCCCCGAGATCAGCACCGGTTCCGATGCGGGCAACGCCGGTGTCCCCGTTCCCAGCGTGGACGATGACGAACGGGTGCGGGCCGAACGCGCCCGCCGATTTAGCCCTCCGCAGGCAGCCGCATCCCAGCCCGCACCGATCGATGCCACCGCCTCGGTACCGCAGCCCAGCACGCCCGCTGTCGGATCGGATGGCCCCGGGCCTACGGCCGCGGCACCGATGACCGCAACCCAGGCCATGCCCGCCGACAACAGCCCCAGCCAAGGGGAGGATCCGTTCAAGGATTTCGACGAGGGTCCCACCTCGCGCGCAGCAGCACATTGGTGGAGCATTCTGATCGCGGTGCTCTTCGTGCCCGTGGCCTGGTACCTGGTGGCCGACGGCGGTGAACGGACCTCCTTCAGCCTCACCAATGGTGGTGAGCTCAATATCGCCGGGCCGATTGAACTTGCCGCTGGGGCACTGTGCCTGTTCTTCGTGCTGCTGGCCGCACGATGGTCATCGGTGGGCGTGATCCTGACGGGGCTGGTCGGACTTGCGCTCGGCGTGGGCTTCATCGCCGCGCAGCAACGCGTTCTTGACCTGCTGTTGGAGTACCAAAGCGCCTTGCTGCGGCTGGACCAGCTCGGCCAGAACATCATGGATCACGTGATCGCCGACGGCACAACCGGTCGCCTAGCCATCTACGGCTTCGTCCTGGTGATGGCCGGGGTGATCTCACACGGAGCACGGCGCCAGGGGCGGCGGGAAGAGAAGCGGCGCGCGGCTCTAGGACTCTAAGCGCCACAGCAACCCATGCCGTACTCGGCCACTGCCGGGGCGCGCGGGTTTAGGCTGTGGTCACTTTCCCCCGGGTTATCCCATCGACGTCGCTGGAGGACCGATGACCGACGCCAACTCTCCCGCCCTTGAGAACCTGCTGCACGAAGATCGCACGTTCCCTCCTAGTGCTGCCTTCCGCTCTCAGGCCAACGCAGGGCCGGACATGTACGCTGCGGCGCAGCAGGACCGGCTGGGATTCTGGGCCGAGCAGGCCCGGACCCTCCTTACCTGGCAGAGCCCGTTCACCCAGACGTTGGACTTCTCGCAGGCCCCGGTAGCGCGCTGGTTTGCCGATGGCAAACTCAACGCTGCCTACAACGCGGTCGACCGTCACGTTGAGGCCGGGCATGGCGACCGGGTGGCCATCCACTTTGAAGGTGAACCGGGTGATACTCGAACGTTGACCTACGCCGATATGCAGCGGGAGGTCAGTAAGGCTGCCAATGCCCTGGTCGCATTGGGGGTGGGCACTGGCGATCGAGTGGCGATCTACCTCCCGATGATTCCGGAAGCGGTCATTTCGATGCTGGCCTGCGCCCGGATCGGAGCCACCCACTCAGTGGTCTTTGGCGGCTTCTCTTCGGAGGCCCTCTTTAGCCGGATCAATGACGCCCAGGCAAGCCTGGTCATCACCGCTGACGGCGGCTACCGGCGGGGCAAGGCCAGCGCCCTCAAGCCTGCGGTCGATGAGGCGCTGGCCAAGGGTGAAACTCCGGTCCAACATGTCCTGGTGGTCAAGCGCACCGGGCAACCGGTGCAGTGGGTCCAGGGACGAGACCAGTGGTGGGATGACGCCGTCGGCAAGGCCTCATCGGTTCATGCGCCGATTCCGGTCGAGGCCGAACACCCGCTGTTCATCCTGTACACCTCGGGCACCACCGGCAAGCCCAAAGGCATCCTGCATACCACCGGCGGGTATCTGACGCAGACCGCTTATACCCATCTGAACGTTTTCGATCTCAAACCCGACAGCGATGTCTACTGGTGCACGGCCGATGTTGGCTGGGTCACCGGCCACAGCTATGTCACCTATGGCCCCATGCTCAACGGTGCCACTCAGGTGCTGTATGAGGGCACCCCTGACACCCCGGACAAGGGGCGCTGGTGGGATGTCGTGGCGAAGTACGGCGTCACCATCCTGTATACCGCGCCCACGGCGATCCGCACGGTGATGAAGTGGGGTGAAGCCATCCCGGGCTCCTACGATCTGAGCTCGTTGCGGCTGCTGGGGTCGGTCGGTGAGCCGATCAACCCAGAGGCCTGGGTGTGGTACCGGCGGGTGATTGGCGCCGACCGCACCCCGGTGGTCGACACCTGGTGGCAGACCGAGACCGGCGCCATCATGATCTCTCCCCTGCCTGGAGTGACCGCAGCAAAGCCCGGGTCAGCCCAGGTCCCGCTACCGGGAATCTCGGCTGAGATTTGGGACGATTCGGGTAGCCCGGTCGGTCCGGGCGGCGGTGGCTATCTGGTGCTCAACGAGCCTTGGCCAGCCATGCTGCGCGGAATTTGGGGTGACCCGCAACGATTCCAGGACACCTACTGGTCTCGCTTTCCAGGCATCTACTTCGCCGGTGACGGCGCCAAGTTCGACGACGATGGCGACATTTGGCTGCTGGGACGAGTCGACGATGTCATGAATGTCTCCGGGCATCGCCTGTCCACCACCGAGATCGAATCCGCTCTGGTGTCCCACCCGACGGTGGCAGAAGCTGCGGTCGTCGGTGCCAGCGATGACACCACCGGTCAGGCCGTGGTGGCCTTCGTCATCCTGCGCGCAGACGCCGCCACTGCCGCTCAGGGATCCGACGCCGTGGCACAGTTGCGCAATCACGTCGCCAGCCAGATCGGTCCTATCGCGAAACCGCGCTCGATTCTGGTCGTAGCCGAGCTACCGAAGACCAGGTCGGGCAAGATCATGCGCCGACTCTTGCGTGATGTAGCCGAGCACCGGGAGGTCGGCGATGTCACCACGCTGGCCGACAACACCGTGATGGCGCAGATCGAGGCCGGTCTCACCGGTCAGCCCGCCAGCTCCGACTGACAAGACATATCCAGCTGGGCAGGTGGTCTCCAGTCAATCCCAGATAGCGTGCTCTAGTGAGTGTTGATCCTGCGATTGTGACCCCAGCCGGGCCATGGACCCATCGCATGGTTGCCGCCAACGGTGGCCGGTTTCACGTGGCGCTCACCGGGCCGGACGATCCGCGGGCACCACTGGTGGTGCTGTTGCATGGGTTCCCCCAATTCTGGTGGTCCTGGCGACACCAGCTGGTCGCATTGGGACAGGCGGGCTACCGCTGTGCGGCCATGGACCTGCGCGGATATGGCGCTTCGGACAAACCGCCCCGGGCGTTCGCGATGCCCTACCTGGTGGCGGACGTCGCCGGAGTGATCCGGTCGTTGGGTTCCCATTCGGCGACCGTTGTCGGTCTAGGACTGGGCGGCCAGGTTGCCTGGGCGCTACCTTCGCTTGCTCCGGGCGCGGTCCGGGCGATCGGAGTACTGGGAACACCGCATCCGGCGTTCTTGTTTAGCCCCGGTCATCGCGCCGCTCCGGCGGGCACCCTGGCCAAACTTGGGAAGTTTCAGATCCCGTGGTTTCCGGAGCGCTCCATCACCCGCGGCGATCTGGTGGCCCGGCTCCTGCACGCCTGGTCTGGCCCCGGGTGGCAGTGCGAGGACACCGATCTGTACACCGCTGCGGCGCGGCTGCCGTTTGCCGCCCACAGCCAGATGGAGCAACTGCGATGGCTGGTGCGGTCGCAGCCCCGGGCCGACGGCCGACGCTACCGCGCTCAGGTTTGCGTCCCCGTCCGGGTACCGGTGCTCTCCCTGCATGGCGCCGCCGATGGAAACCTCCCGCCGCACTCGAGCCGCAATGATTCCACCATGACCCCAGGTGGGTACCGGCGCATCGTCGTGGACGACGTCGGGCACTTCCTACCGGAGGAGGCCCCGGAGCAGGTCACGAGCGCCCTGCTGACCTGGTTGGGCGAACCGTCGCGACGCCGCTAGCCCGTCAGATGTTGGGGGTTGCGCCACAACCTGGCAGACTGTGGGCCAGTTCACACCAGCGAAACCAAAGGACCTTGCCAGCATGGACGAATCCGTCATTCGCAGCGCACCGCTGTTCGCGGAGCTCAACGACACCGGATATTTGGCGATCCGCGAACGGATGGCTGAGCACACCTACCGCCGAGGCGAGCAGGTTTTCGCTGAAGGCTCGGCTGGTGACAAGCTGTTCGTGATCGGCACCGGAAAGGTGAAGCTGGGTCACACGGCCCCCGATGGCCGAGAGCACCTGCTTGGCGTGCTGGGGCCTGGGGAGATCCTGGGAGAGGTATCGCTATACGATCCCGGCCCACGGACCGCAACCGCCGTCGCCCTTGCCAAGACCACCCTCATCTCGCTGCAGCATGCCGATCTCCTACGGGTCCTCGACGCGCGTCCGGAGATTTCCCAGCACCTGCTCCGCTCCCTGGCAGTGCGACTGCGGCGCACCAATGCGGCAATGGCCGATCTGATCTTCGCCGATGTCCCCGGCCGAGTGGCTAAGGCGCTACTAGACCTGGGCCGACGTTTCGGTCAACAAACCGAAGCAGGCATGCGGGTCACCCATGACCTCACCCAGGAGGAACTAGCCCAGCTGGTGGGAGCGACCCGCGAGACCGTCAACAAGTCGCTGGCAGAGTTCAGCAATCGTGGCTGGCTGCAACTCGATGGCCGCTCGGTGGTCCTGCTGGATATCGACCGACTGCGCCGACGGGCCCGCTAGCTGGGTCCACGATCGGCCAGCAAGCTCCCGGCTCGTCGCCCATTCCCGCTCGGTGCCACTAGGCGAGTTCGAAGGTCTCGGCGCCACTAGGCGAGTTCGAAGATTGCTTCCACCTCGACTGGGGCCCCCAACGGCAGCGATGCGACACCCACCGCTGAGCGCGCATGCACACCAGCATCCCCGAAAATCTGGTGGAACAAGTCTGAGGCACCGTTGATGACGCTCGGGTGCCCAGCGAAGGACGGCTCAGCAGCTACGAAACCCACAACCTTAACGACACGGGCCAGGCGGTCAAGGCCACCGGCCGCATCCGCGGCAGCTGCCACCGCGTTGAGGGCGCACAATCGAGCCAGCGGCACCGCATCTTCCGCCGACAGGTATCCCGGGCCGTCGCCGACGATGCCCGTCGCCGCCAGCACCCCATCTCGCATCGGTAGCTGCCCCGAGGTCATCACGAGGCTGCCAACGCGCACAGCGGGCACATAGGCGGCGACCGGAGCTACGACGTCAGGTAGCACGATCCCGGCTTGCGCCATCCGTTGCGCCGCGGTGGGCATGGGCTACGGAACTTGGCGTTTGAGGTAAGCCACCAGGCCTTGACCATCTGGACCCGGAACGACCTGAACCAGTTCCCAGCCATCGCTACCCCAGGTGTCCAGGACCGCCTTGGTGTTGTGTACCAGCAACGGAATAGTCGAGTACTCCCACGTCGTCATGGGCCGATTCTAAGTCTCAAGCACCCGTGGGAGGAACCATCAGTGGGTTGACTGTGGCATTCGCCGCACCGGCTTGTTAGCAGGCCAGCGTTGCGCAATCAGCTCATTGATGTGCTCGCGATCCAAGTCGCCAAGGCTGACGCGCCAGGATTCGACCGCGGGTGCACGCCGCAGTAGCGCCCGCCGCTCGCGTTCGGTCATACCACCCCAGACGCCGAACTGGATGCGGTTGTCGAGCGCGTCGACCAAGCATTCCAACCGGACCGGGCACTCGAAACACACCTCGCGCACTTCGCGCTGAGCGGCACCCTGAACGAATAGCTCATCCGGCGAACGACCCGCGCAGGCAGCACTGGCCGTCCAGCTCTCATCAAACTTCTGATTCATCCCCACCCTCCAGAACCAGCTACCGATCCACCCTCGGTATCCCCGTGTTCGTTACTTGAACCTAACGCAAGAATCGCTATGCGCAAACGTGGGAATGGTCAGATCTGCCCATGTGGGTTCCGCGACGATCAGAAATGGTGCCTCAGTTGCAGCCTCCAAAACCACGTAGACTGCGCCCATGGCAGGGTCTACACGCGCGCGCGGACGCACGGTCAACATTGCCCAGCTGATCTCACTCTTCGTGGTGTTCCTCATGGTCGCTGGGGTCGGCGGCGCCCTCTCAGCTGGTTTTGCCATGCCGATGGTTGCAGCTGTCGGAGCTGCCACCTCGGCAGGCGCACAGACATTCGATGACTTAGAGACTGAGATCGGGGATATGACGCTGTCGGAGCGCAGTGTCATCCGATACGCCGATGGCACGCAGATGGCGACGTTCTACGCCGAAGATCGCATCGTGGTCCCGCTGGATGAGATCGCGCCAGTCATGCGGCAGGCGGTTGTCGCGGTTGAGGATCGGCGCTTCTACGAGCATGGGGCCATCGACCCCGAGGGCCTGCTGCGCGCCATCGTGCAGAACATCACCAACCCGGATTCGACCCAGGGCGGTTCGACGCTAACCCAGCAGTACGTCAAGAACGTGCTGTTGGAGCAGGCCCGCATCCAGCAGGACGCTGAGGCCATCTATGCGGCCACGGCAGGAACGATCGGGCGCAAGCTGCGCGAGGCGAAGTTGGCCATCGCCTTGGAACGGGTCTATTCCAAGGATCAGATTCTGGAGGGCTACCTCAACGTCGCCCAGTTCGGACCCTCGCAATGGGGTGTGGAGGCAGCATCTCGATACTTCTTCTCGGTGAGCGCTGCGGAACTAAACATCGGTCAGGCAGCGATGCTGGCCGGGATCACTCAGCTACCCAACACCTGGAATCCGATCACCAACCCCGAAGGCACCTTCGATCGACGCAACACCGTGCTGATGCTCATGCTGCGCGAGGACATGATCACCCAAGAAGACTTCGACACCTACAGCGCCATCCCGGTCGAGGAGATGCTGAACGTACAGGCGATTCCGCCCACCTGCGCGACCGCCGAGATTTCGGCCTACTTCTGCAACTTCGTTGTCGAGACGATCCTGCAGAGTCCGGAGTACGGCGAGACCAGGGCCGACCGCTATCAGCTTCTGGTCCGGGGTGGGCTGGATATCACCACCACGATCAATCCCGCTCTGCAGGCCGAGGGATTCGCAGCGCTGACGGCGGCTGTGCCCGTCGACGATCCCTCCGGCGTCTCGAATGCCATCTCGACGGTCGAGCCTGGCACGGGGCGGATCTTGGCCATGGTGCAGAACACGCACTACGGCAAACCCGGCGACGATCTCGACCGCACCACCGAGGTGAACTTCAATGCCGATGCCGACTACGGCGGATCGTTGGGATTCCAGACCGGGTCAACCTTCAAGGCCATCGTGCTCGCGGCATGGTTGGAGGCCGGCAATTCGCTGATGGACATCGTGGATGGCACGCAGGGGCAATCGTTTCCTCGCTCCTCGTGGAACTACTCCGGCTGCGACCTGGGGCAGTTCGCGAGCACCTACGATCCGAAGAACATCGAAGGTATCGGCAACGGGCCGATGACGGTGATCCACGCGACAGAACAATCGGTTAACACCGCGTTCGTCGACATGGCGAACAAGCTGAATATGTGCGACCTATACAACCTCACCCAGCGCCTGGGCATGCACGTGGGCAGCGGTGTGGACGCCACCTACGGCCTGCCGCTCGTCCCGTCACCTGCGATGGTGCTGGGATCGAACAACATTGCGCCACTAACGATGGCGGCAGCATTCGCAACCTTCGCCGCCAGCGGCACCTACTGCACTCCAGTAGCTATCCATTCCGTCCTGGACCAGAACGGCAACGCACTGCCGATTCCCAGCGCCGGGTGCTACGAGGCCATCAAGCCAGAGATCGCCGCGACCGTGACCTACGCCCTGTCCAGAGTGGTCACCACCAATGGCGCCACGGGCAACCGGGCAAATCTTGCCGACCGGGTCGAGGCCGGAAAGACCGGAACCGCCAACTCGGACACCGCAGCCTGGTTCGTCGGGTACGTACCTCAGGCCGCAACCGCCGTCTGGAATGGATTCTCTGAGGGCCTCCGTCCGATGATGAACATCACCATCAACGGCCAACGATACGGTCAGGTGTACGGCGGCCGGTTCGCAGCGCCGATTTGGCACGACTACATGAGTGACGCCGTCAACATCATGGGTCTGGAGCCTGCCGGATTCCCGGATCCGAACGAGCGGCTGGTCTATGGCGAACGCAAATGGGTTCCCAATGTCGCGGGAATGAGTGTTGACCAAGCGACACAGACGCTCCAAGAGGCAGGTTTCATGGTTCAGGTAGGGGAAGCCCAAGAAGATGCCGCCATTCCCCAAGGAGCTGTCGTGCGCAGCCAACCCGCGACTGGGTCGTTGGTGCAACAGGGCTCGGGGATCACCCTCATCACCAGCGCTGGCCCGCCAGCAGCGGCACCAAGCGTGCCAGATCCGTGCATGGTTGACCCGACCGCGCCCGGCTGCGACGACGGCTAACCATCCGGCCGGTTCGTCGGCACAGGTGTGACTGCGATGAGTAGGAGCGACGTCTGAACGCGTTGATACGTGGGACCGGGCTACTGGCGGGCGCGGCCGCAGCCGGACTGGCCTGGGCTCTGATCGAAGCCCAGGCTTTCGTGCTGCGCCGAGTTCAGGTACCAGCCCTGGTGCCAGGTGCCAACCCCATCCGGGTGTTGCACCTATCTGATCTGCATATGACCCCGAACCAGCACCGGAAGGCGCAGTGGGTTCGGAGCCTGGCTCAGGAACGACCCGATCTGGTGGTCAATACCGGCGACAATTTGGCACACCCCGAAGCATTGCCGCTGGTACTACACGCCCTCGAGCCGTACCTAGACCTTCCCGGTGCCTTCGCATTGGGCTCAAACGACTATTTCGGACCAACACGGCGCAACCCAGCCCGGTACCTACTTCCCGACTCACGAACTGTCGATTCCCACCGTGGCGCACCTGACCTGCCCGGGCGGGAACTACAGCAGCAGCTGACAGCCCATGGTTGGGCGGACCTTGCCAACGCCCGCTCCCAGCTAGTGGTAGCCGGGCAGACCGTGAGTTTCGTAGGAATGGCAGATGCGCACATGGACCTGGACGTCCTACCTCCGGGATCGATCCGGCCGTTGGATGCGGTTGCGCACCTGGGTGTCACCCATGCTCCTTACCAGCGTGTCCTCAACCGATTCCTAGGCGATGACTGCGACCTCGTCCTGGCGGGGCATACCCACGGCGGTCAGCTGTGCATCCCCGGACTGGGCGCACTTACCACCAACTGCGACCTGGACGTGGCCTACGCCAAGGGATTGCATCGCTGGCCGACCCAGGAGCCAGCTAGCCGTTCGCTGTGGCTGCACGTCAGCGCTGGCCTGGGCACCAATCCCTACACCCCCGTCAGGTTCGCCTGCCGCCCGGAAGCCACACTCTTGACGCTGGTGCCCGGAGCCTAGGGTGAGCAAGTGGCCAGCGTGACGCAGTCAACACCGCGCTCAGTTTCAGCCACGGGCCATACCTCGGCTATCCTGTCCTGGCTCCCCGGGGTGTGGCGCAGCTTGGTAGCGCGCTTCGTTCGGGACGAAGAGGTCGCAGGTTCAAATCCTGTCACCCCGACAATGTGATGTCTGCGGACATCGGGAACTCCCGAATCCACGTCAGTGGGTTCGGGAGTTCTGTTGTGGGCAGCGGCCAAGCCTTGACCGGCCAGCTGATGGTGCTTGCCTGCCGCAGCTCCTACGAGTGCGGGCCCCACGAAGACGTGCAAGCAGCCGCAAAGGCGGACACCCCCACCCCCCACGAAGTCGTGATGGGGCGGCCAAGTCGTGATTCGCGCGTCACGACTTGGCCGCCCCATCACGACTTGGCGCCCCTGGGTCACCCCCAGCCGTAGCCGTCGCTAAGCCGTGGCCGTCGCTAACGGACGGAGCTGAACGGCACCTCGAATCTGGCGGCAAGCGTGGGGTTGATCGCTGGAATCGGCGACGGTAGCTACCGCCCTGCTGCTACTGCTTCTGGTCGTAGTTCCAACCGGCGCAACGACTGGGCATTGAGTGCCACGATCACCGTCGAGGCACTCATCAAGATCGCACCGACAGACATCGGCAACACGAACCCGATAGGAGCCAAGATCCCTGCCGCAAGCGGCACGGCCAGCAGGTTGTACCCGGTTGCCCACCACAGGTTCTGGCGCATCTTGCGGTAGCTGGCCTGTGACAACTCGATAACGGAAATCACCGCACGCGGGTCATCCCCAGCCAGAATCACCCCCGCGCTAGCTATCGCAACATCCGTACCAGCACCAATCGCTAGTCCGACATCGGCCTGGGCCAGCGCAGGCGCATCGTTGACGCCGTCTCCCACCATGGCAACCGTCCGGCCTTCGTGCTGCAATGTCTGCACGTTGCTGGCCTTGTCCTCGGGCTTGACACCCGCGAAGTAGCGATCAAGGCCCAGTTCCTGGGCGACCGCCGCAGCGACGGCCTGCGCGTCCCCGGTCATCATGACCACCTGAACCCCCCGGCGTTGCAGGGCAGCGACCGCCTCACGCGAGGATTCCCGGATTTGGTCGGCTAGCCGGAACGCACCCCACACTTCACCCTCGACCACCAGGTGCAGAATGATCGCGCCTTGCTCTTTCCATACCTGCGCAATCTCAAGTTCCGACGCCCCGGCATCGGTCAGCATGCGGGGACCACCGACCTGGACCAGCAGATCGGAGACGCGAGCGCGCACGCCGACGGCAGGCGCGGATTCAAACTCGCTCACGGCGGGCAGGTCAAGGTGGCGCTGCCGCGCTGCGGCCACAATTGCCCGGGCCAAAGGGTGCTCAGAGTCCAGCTCAGCCGCTGCCGCTAGACCGAGCACCGTATCGCTATCGCGACCGGGCGCCGATGCGACAGCGGTCACCGCCGGGGTGCCCATCGTCAACGTGCCGGTCTTGTCGAAAATTACGGTGTCGACCAGACGCATCCGTTCGAGCGCGAGCCGCTCCTTCACCAGCACTCCCACCTTGGCGGCCTTTTCGGTAGATATCGAGACCACCAGCGGTATCGCAAGACCAAGCGCATGGGGGCAGGCGATCACCAAGACCGTGATGGTGCGCACCACCGCGTCATCCGGCTGCCCCAGAACGCCCCAGACCGCGGCCGTGACCGCGGCGGCTGCTAGTGCGTACCAGAACAGCCAGCCGGCGGCCCGGTCAGCAAGCCGCTGGGTCTTCGAGGAAGAGCTTTGTGCCTGGCTCACCAGACGCTGAATTCCCGCGAGGGCGGTGTCTTCACCCACGGCTACCACCCGCGCTCGAATGGCGGTATCGGTTGCGACCGTGCCCGCAATCACCCGATCTCCGACGCTGCGCCGGACCGGCCGCGACTCCCCCGTGATCATGGACTCATCCATGTTCGCCGAACCTTCAACCACCTCGGCATCAGCGGGCACTCGCCCACCCGGCCGGATCAGCACCACATCTGCCAGCCGCAGTTGTGACGGGGCAACTGTGACCACTTCCTCACCCTCAACGAGCTCGGCCTCATCGGGTAACAGCGCAGCCAACGAGTCCAGCGCGGATGTGGTCATGGCCAGGGAGCGCATCTCAATCCAATGGCCCAGCAGCATGATCACCACGAGCAAAGCCAGTTCCCACCAGAAGTCCAGCTGTGGATCCAGCAGGCCCACGCTCGATCCCAGGGATGCCAGGAACGCCACGGTGATCGCCAGGCCGATCAGCAGCATCATCCCGGGCTTACGTTCCCGCGCTTCGCCCCACGCCCCCTGCAGGAAGGGAGCACCGCCCCACAGGTATATGAGCGTTCCGAGAACCGGGGACACCCAAGCCCCCCATGGAACCTCGGGAAGCGGGTACCCGATCAGCGAGGCGAACATAGGCGAGAAACCCACCACCGGCACCGCTAGGGCCGCCATGATCCAGAACAACCTGCGGAACCTGGCTACGTGCCCGGCATGCCCACCATGGTCATGTCCACCAGAGCCATGCTCGGTGGCGTCATGACCAGCGTCACCGTGGCCACCAGTCGCATGGCCACCACCTGCATGACCGCCAGTTGCATGCCCGTCAGCCGCAGTGCCGTGATGGCCATCGGCGCGGTCCCCCTCGCAGACGCCGGAACCTGGCGGCGCTGCGTGTTGATGCTCTGACTCTTCGGGGGTAGGGGACCTCATGGCGCTCCTTCCATCGCACACAATACCCCCAGGGGGTATTGCTGGCAAGGCGTCTCAGACCACCCCAGCTTCCAGCCATCGGTGCAGACAATCGGTCAATGCCTAGCAGCTGAGGCCGGGCGCTGGCCACCCTAGCCCCGAGGATCGCGCAGGGAGCCGAGTGTGGAGCGAATCAGCCCCAGGTCGGCGATGGTGCGGACCGCCGAGTCGGGATCGATGTCATCGGCTGGCGATCACCTCGGTGGCTTCACCACCATCGCATCCACGGCCGCCGTATCGGGGATCTGGTCCTCATGCTTGCCGCGATTGCTATGCAGATGCGGCACCTGGGCAAACAGTGGATCGGAACTCCCGCCTGGCTGTGCGGACTAGGAGCCAGGATTGCCCAGCCCAAGGCGTCCATTTGGGGATCGGAGTACCCGCCGACCTCACCCAGTGGGCGAGCACCTCATCGGGTTGGCGGGCACCAGCAAATCCCCCATCCCCGGCGACAGCGGCCAGCACCACCCCGCCAACCAATCCCAGAACCTTGCACCGGGAAATCGTCTTCTTCAGAGTTGAGACCGCCTCCCACGACAGCCGCGCTCGGGCCAGTGGAATCGGCCAGCGAAGGCCCACTTCCCGGGTCCGCACTATCTGCGACCCTGTCGCACCTGCGACTACTCCACCACCTCATACACCGAGTACCGCTGCAGCCCGCCAACCTCACCCTGCCTGCGCAAGAGCCAGCCGGATCGGTGTGCCGCATCTCGAACCTGGGCATCCACCTCATCGGCACCGCGCACCGTGATGGCGCTGAATGAGCCGATCACCGCGATCGCCTGGCGAGTGATATCGGCGATCACCGAACGCAGGTAGCCGCGGCCCGACCCTCGATCAGCCTTCAGGATCATCCCGTGCTGCAGCCCCGGCATGGGCGTGACCAGCACGATCTTTCCCCCCGGGGCAACGATCCGCGTCAGCTCATCTAGCACCGCCATTGGCTGCGCATGCAGATGAAGCAGGTTGGCGCACAGCGCAGCATCCACCGATCCCGCAGGCAGGTTGGTCTCGGCAGCGTCTCGAACGGCTCCCGTGCTTATCCGGCCAGCCCGGATCGCACGGCGCACCATGGCACCGCAGGCATCGACCCCGCGCACGCGCACGCCACGCGCCGTCAGCAGGGCGGCGGATAGACCTGTGCCACAACCAACGTCCGCGACCGAGGTAACCTCGGGCAATTCAACCGCGACCCGCTGAGCAAGCTCTCGCGTGATCGGGGAATCCCAGGCAACGTCGTAGCAGCCCGCATAGATCCACCAGAACACGCTGCGCATGCCGCATCACCGACCTAGGTCCGGACGGCGGCCCACCGGCACTGTCGCCTGGCCCACCTGCCCGGATGCCATTTCGGCGAACCGGAACCGCAGTAGCAACGGCATCCCGGCGACTCCAGCCACCGATCCCGGCATGCCGGTTCCCTAATAGATGACGAACTTGCGGCCGGGCAGTACCAAGTAGACGCCGTACAGCGCCAAGACCGCCCCTGCCCACCAGGCGTCGGTGACATTGATGGCGAAGACGATGCCGATGATGATCAGCGCTACACCATAGATCTTCACGACGACGGATCCGGTGGCCCGGGCCGCCTTACCCGCTGCGTTCATGGCCTTGCCCGCCATCTCCATGCCGCTGGACCCGCCGCCCTGCACGTTCGGCTGGCCCATCTGCGGATCGCCCTGCTGAGGACCCGCTGGCGTGGGCACGCCCTGACCATGGGGTCCAGGCTCCGGTGCGCCGCCGCTCGGGGCAGGGTTGGTTGGCTCACTCATGTCGTTCCTCCCGACTACCGTCATGGGCTGTTCAGCCATGCAATTCATGACGCTCAAACTTCACACGCCCTGTTAGCTACTCACATCGAGAAGGCCACATCGTGCACGTTGCCAATGTCGGGATTGTGGCACAGCCAGCACCCATCAATCCAGCCAGATGGCCGATAGCCGATAGCCGATAGCAGGGGATGCCGCAACACCGGCACAGGAAAACGGGGGCCCACAACGGTCCTGCGCTGCCGGGTAAGGACCGCCCACCCTCGTCCTCACCTGCCAAGATGGCTCCCATGCCAGCCCCTGCGTTCATCACCGAACTGCGCACCAAAGTGGGCCATGATCTGCTCTGGCTCAGTGGAGCCACCGCGGTCGTGCTCGACAGCAGCGGCCGGGTGCTGCTGGGACAGCGCAGCGACAACCATCAGTGGTCCCTCATCTCCGGAATCCTGGACCCGGGCGAGCAACCCGATCACGGCGTCGCGCGTGAAGTACTGGAAGAAACCGGAGTCACGGTGATGGTCGAGGCACTGGCCGCGGTGCGGGTCACCGACCCAATGACCTACCCCAACGGAGACCAGGCTCAATTCCTCGACCTGATTTTCCTGTGTCGACCCCACGCTGGTACCGCCTGGGTGGCCGACGACGAATCGGTAGCGGTCGGCTGGTTCAGCCTTGATGCCCTGCCCCACCCACTACTGGCGCACGTGCGGCCAACCCTGGAGAACGTGCTGAACTACCGCGCCGATCCGGCCGCTGGTGTGCGTTGGCAACGATAGGGAGCCAGAAATAGGCCTTTGGTCCAGCTCCGCCAGTGCTGCCATGACGATATCGTGACATGACATCCAGGACGAAGGAGTCAGCATGTCACGTTTCCAAGACCGGGTCGCACTGGTGACCGGCGGGGGTAGCGGAATCGGCGAAGCCATCAGCAAGCAACTTGCCGCTGAAGGCGCATCCGTGGTCGTCGCCGACCTGTCACCGGAAGCAGCACAACGGGTCGTCGATGAGATCACATCCGCTGGAGGTACCGCAGCCGCCCTCCAGATGGACTCCAGTAGCCCCGCCGACAACGAGAAGGCCGTCAGCTTCACCGTTGAGACCTACGGTCAGCTCAACTACGCCGTCAACAATGCGGGCATCGGCGGCGCCCAAGCCAACGCGGCCGACGTCGACCCGCAGGATTGGCGCACCGTGATGAGCGTCAACATCGACGGCGTCTTCTACGGCATGAAGTACCAGATTCCGGAGATTATTAAGAACCCCACGCAGAGCGCCATCGTGAACATGGCCTCCATCCACGGCGCGGTCGCAGCGATCGGCAGCGGCGCCTACACCGCCAGCAAGCACGCCGTCGTGGGTCTGACCAAGAATGCCGCGGCCGAATACGGCGGCGACGGGCTCCGGGTCAACAGCGTCGGCCCCGGCTACATTGCCACCCCACTGCTGGACAAGCACCTCGATGAGGCCACCAAGCAGTTCCTGGTATCGAAGCACCCGCTGGGCAGGCTGGGCCAGGCGCAGGAAGTCAGCGAGCTCGTGTGCTTCCTGCTCTCTGACGCCGCCAGCTTCTGCTCAGGTGGCTACTACCTGGTCGACGGCGGCTACACCGCCGTCTAGGCCGCCCCGGCCCCTGTGCGGATTTCCCAGCCCGCGCAGGGGCCTGGTGCTACTGCACCGCACCCTGCCGGTCGGTGCGGTGCCGAACTAGCGTGCAGGCACCTGCCGCAACGCTGGCCCGGTGTAGCCGCTCAGCGGCCGGATCAGCGCGTTCGCAGCCCGTTGCTCCATCACATGAGCCGTCCAACCCGTCACCCGGGAGGCGACAAACAGCGGCGTGAACGTCGCGGTATCGAAACCCATCAGGTGATAGGCCGGGCCCGCGGGGTAGTCCAGGTTCGGCTGGATCTGCTTCGCCTGACCCATCGCCGATTCCAGGGCGGCGTACAGCTCGCCTAGGTCCGGGCGTTGGTAGTACCTGATCAGGTCATCGAGGACCGCCTTCATGGTCGGCACCCGGGAATCCCCATGCTTGTAGACCCGGTGGCCAAACCCCATGATCTTCAGCTTGCTGGCTAGCGCATTCTCCAGCCAGGCCTGGGCGTTCTCGGCGCTGCCAATGTCGTCGAAGGTGTGCATCACCGCCTCATTCGCGCCGCCGTGCAGCGGCCCTTTGAGCGCCCCGATGGCCCCGGTCACCGCCGAGTAGAGGTCGGAGAGGGTGGAGGTGATCACGCGCGCGGTGAAGGTCGAGGCATTGAAGGAATGCTCGGCGTACAGCACCATGGATACCTCAAACGCGCGCACCACCTCGGCGGCCGGTTCACTGCCAAAGGTCATCCACAGAAAGTTCTCCGCATAGCTGAGATCTGGTCGCGGCGGCACAAGCTGCTGACCACGGCGTCGCCGTTGATCGAAGGCAACCACCGCGGGCAGCATCGCCCACAGGCGCACTGCCTTGGCCTGCTCAGCCTGCACACTCCCATCCTGGGCGGCCGGGTCAGATGCCCCGATGATCGAGACGGCGGTGCGGCACACATCCATGGGGTGGCAGCCAGTTGGTAGCGCCGCTATCGCCTCGACGAGATCGTCGGGCAAGGTCCGCTGTGACCGTTCCAGCGCGGTCTGGGTTGCCAACTGCTCAGCATCGGGCAGGTCGCCGTGCCACAACAGGTATGCCACCTCTTCGAAGGAGCACTCAGCAGCCAGATCCTGTACCCGGTAGCCGCGATACAGCAATGAGTTCGACTCCGGATCAACCTTGCTGATGGCGGTAACATCCACCACCACACCGGCTAGGCCCTTCTTGATCTCCTCGCTCATTGCCTGCTCCCTTTCTCTGGGTCCGGGGGTACTGAATAGGTGAAGATGTCCGCGTCGAACGCGTTGTAGCCGGCGTAGTCGATCAGCTCATACAGGCGAGCCCGGGTCTGCATCTGGCCCACCAGGTGCTGCTGGGTGCCGGCCTGAGCCATGGACTCCAGGCTGCGTTCGATCTCCCCCATCGCCAACCTCAGCAACGTCACCGGGTAAATCACCAGCCGCACCCCCGCACTCGCGAGCTGGGTCGTGGTAAAGAGCTCCGACTTGCCGAACTCGGTCATATTGGCCAGCACCGGAACCTCAACGGCGTTCGCCACCGCTTCAAATTCGGCCAGATCAACCATGGCCTCCGGGAAGATGGCGTCTGCGCCGGCGTCCACCAGTGACTTCGCGCGATCGATGGCGGCGTCTAGACCGGAGATAGCTCGGATATCGGTGCGGGCGATCAGCAGAAAGTTCGGATCGCGACGGGCGTTGGCTGCAGCTGCGATGCGTTGTCGCGCGCTGCGCTGATCCACCACGCTCTTGCCATCCAGGTGGCCGCACCGCTTGGGGTTGACCTGGTCTTCAATGTGGGCGCCCGCAAGCCCCGCATCCTCCAGCACCGTGATCGTGCGAGCCGCGTTCATGGGCTCACCGAAACCGGTGTCGGCATCGACCAGCGTGGGCAGCGAGGTGACGCGCGCAATCTGCCCTGCCCGGCCGCTGACCTCGGTCAGAGTGGTGAGTCCGATGTCGGGCAAACCAAGGTCGGCAGCGAGCACCGCGCCGGACACGTACACGCCTTCGAAGCCTTTGTCCGCGATAGCCATCGCCGACAATGGGCTGATAGCGCCGGGTAGCCGCAGGAGCTGCGACCCGGCTAAGGCTGACCGCAGATCAGCACGTTTCTGAGCGGCGCTGACGCTGCGCAGCATCAGAACAGCCCCTGCGGCGTCGGGACCGAACTCAGCAATCCGGGCCGCGCAGCAATGGTCAGCCCAGCGAGCTCGTCCGCAGTCAGGTCCGGCAGCTGCTGCACCAGATCCAGGTACCGTTCGATCTCACCTGGTTCGAGTGCAGGTTCAGCCAGCATCCGGAACTTCTCGATGTACTGACTGCGGGCAAATGGTCGGGCTCCCAGCGGGTGGGCGTCCGCCACAGCGATCTCCTCGGTGATCACCTGACCATCGGTGGTGGTGATCTCCATCCGGCCACCGAACGCCTTGTGCGCCGGATCAGTGCTGTGGTAGCGCTGTGTCCAGGCTGGGTCCTCAGCAGTGGTGATCTTGCGCCACAGGGCCACCGTGTCTGGCCGTTGGGCACGAGCGGGAGCGTAGGAAGACTCGTGGTGCCAGGTTCCATCCTGCAGTGCGACAGCCACGATGTAGGGGATGGAGTGATCCAGTGTTTCCCGAGTCGCTTCCGGGTCATACTTCTGCGGATCGTTGGCACCAGAACCGATCACGTGATGGGTGTGGTGACTGGTGTGGATCACAATCTGGTCAATGTTGGCTGGGTCGGCGAGCGCCGGCCGACTGCGGTGTAGCCGCCGCGCGAGATCGATCAGCGCTTGGCTCTGGTACTCAGCCGAGTGTTCCTTGGTGTAGGTGTCCGCAATGGCCCGCTTCGGTTCGCCTGGCGCCGGCAGCACCACCTCATAGCTGGCATCTGGCCCGTCCAGCATCCAGGCGACGACGCCGTCAGCACCCTCATAGATCGGCTCGGGTGAGGTTTGCCCCCGCATCGCTCGATCGACAGCTTCAATGGCGACCTTGCCGGCGAAGGCCGGGGCGTAGGCCTTCCAGGTGGAGATCCGGCCCTTGCGTGACTGCCGGGTGGCCGTGGTGGTGTGTAGCGCCTGACCGATCGCCTGGAAGATCGTCTCCGTCGGCAATCCCAACAACGTTCCGATGCCGGCAGCCGCACTGGGGCCCAGGTGCGCGACATGGTCGATCTTGTGTTGGTGCAGGCTGATCGCTCGGACCAGGTCAACTTGGATCTCGTATCCGGTGACGATCCCCCGCACTAGTTGGTCACCGGTACATGCCCGGTGCTGCGCCACGGCCAGGATCGGCGGAATATTGTCCCCGGGATGGGAGTAGTCGGCGGCCAGGAAGGTGTCGTGGAAGTCGAGTTCGCGGACGGCGACGCCGTTGGCCCAGGCCGCCCATTCCGGGCTGACCCGTAGCTGCGGGCTGCGCCCGAACACGGTAGCTCCGGGCGAGTAGGGGTGGGCGCAGGCCTGTGCTCGTGCGGCCACGACGGGTGGGCGCACCAAGGAGGCCGCCGCCACGGCGGCATTGTCAATCATCCGGTTGATGACCATGTCCAGCACGTCCGGCTCGATGGGCGCATCGTCGGTGGCAAGTTCAGCAAGTTTCCAGGCGAGCTGGGCGTGAGGCTCCAGCTCGTCGTCGCTGCGGTGGACCCGTAGTTGGTGCGTCGCTGGCACTGTTCTCCCTGGATTGTCGTAGACACACACCGTAAGTCCCCCGGCGACGGTTGTGGAACACCCTCACCAATTCCGCACGACCGACCACCCTGCCTTGCTAACCGGCCAGTGGTCCTGTCCCGGTAGGGACGGGACCAGCCCAACGGCAACTGACACCCCTGGTCACGCAGTCACCGATTGGCTGCCTAGAGTGATTCCATGTCGACCGTTACCGCATACGCACTGCCACGACGAGCTTTGGCCATCACCATCACGGTCCTGATGGCCTGGGCCTGGTCGATGGGCAGCGCGAGCGCCCACAGTGAACTGGTCAGCTCCGCTCCTGCGGACGCCACCGACGTCGCGACCGCACCCGAACAGGTGGTGCTGGTCTTCAACGAAGAAATGGTCAGCCTGGGCACCGAGGTGGTGGTCGCCGATCCCAGCGGCCAGTCGGTCTCGACCGGGGAACCAGTGGTGGAGAGCACCACCGTGACCCAAGCCGTACAGCCTGGCCCGGCTGGCACCTATACGGTGACCTGGCGCACGGTCTCCGCTGACGGGCACCCCATTTCAGGCACGTTGAGCTACACCGTGTCGCAGGAGCCTAGCCCCACCGCCAGCACGCCAAGCACCGCAACCACCGAACCGAGCCCAGGGCCGACGGTCACCACCGACGCCCCCTCCCAGGACGCTGGCAGCACGAGCACTCCCGCAACACCCGACACCGCTGATGACGGCCGCGGGATCGGCTCCTGGGTGGGCCTGATGGTCATCATCGCGTTGGCCCTCGGCATCGTTGCCCTCCTGATCTTCCTGCGGCAGTCTCGCCGCAGGCAACCTCGAGGATCCGAGCACGACCAATGAGCGAAGCTGTCGGCCCCCAGCACCCCTTCGGCACCTCGGATTCGCTGCTACCCCTGTGGGCGACCGACAACCCCGACCGGGCTCTGGTGCTGCTAGCCCACGAGGGTCGGCAACAGGCGTATTCCTGGACTCCGTCCTCAGGCAGGCTCGTCGTAGCCACCGACCGGAAACTAGGGGTGGACACGGTAGCCATCGACCCCTCTGGCCGGTGGATTTGGTGGTTCGACGACGCCGATGGCAGCGAATGTGGCCAGTGGCGGCGCCAACCGTTCAACTCCACTACTGGCCGCCCGGCAGAAACCCCCATCCGGTTGGCTCCGGCATCTCCACGCGGGCTGCTCCTAGGACGTGACGGGATCGCCATCGTCGGTCGCAGCACACCGGCGGGAACTCAGATCCATGCGGTCCCATTCGGTCCGATCAGCCACGGCAGCGACGGGCCGACATTGATCTACACCCACCCGGGCTGGGCCGCTGCTCAAGCTTTGAGCCACGACGACCGGTTGATCGCCGTCGAGCACTCCGAGAACGGCGATGCTGGACGGCCAGCCATCCGCGTTTTTCAACGCAATGGCCAACCAGTGGCGGAGTTGGACGATGGCCCCACCCGGGGGTTGTGGGCGTTGGGTTTCGCTCCGGCTCCCAGCGATCACCGGCTGCTCGTGCGCCATGAACGCTCTCCCTCGCCCCGATTGCTGCTCTGGGATGTCGATACCCGCCTGCAGCGGCAAGTCGAGGTCGGGATAGCTGGCGAGATCCGCACCGCTGCCTGGTTTCCCGATGCCCGCAACCTGCTGGTGACCGTGGAATCGGGTGAGGGCACACACCTAGGTCGAGTGGACCTGTATTCCGGTGTCACCACGCAGATCGACGTCGCGATGACACCGATCCTGGCCGCCGCTGCCCGGCCCGATTCAGATGTCTGGGTCCGGCTCGGTGGCGCAGACCCGGCCCTGGTGTCAGCGCGTGATGGTTCGCCGCTGCTGGCAACCCCAGGGCCCGAGAACGGGCGGGAGGCCACCGGCGGAAACGGTGCCTAGGCGCTGGCCCCTGACCCCCGGCCGGGTTTTAGTCGAGAGCAGTAGCGATCAGCAGCACCGGAGCCAGCACGGCTGTGGCACCCACCACCCACCACTGCAGCTTGCGAATGGTGCGGGTACGCCGCACGCTGGCGATCACCCATAGCACCCCAGCGCAACCAGCGAGCACTAGCACCAAAACCGGGAATAGTGCTTCTGCAACACTGATCCGGTCATCGCCAAACAGCCCTTCCTGGTCGACGGTGATGATGGCGGCCACGAGGTAAGTCAGCGCCAACAGCCCAAAAACCAGGACCGCAGGAACCCATGGCCGGGTAACAACACTGGCCACTACATCACGCTCCCATGCCTGACCCATCGGGCGAGCTCGCTCCTGCGTTCAGCTCGCTTCCGATAGTAAGGGCACCCCCGCCTAGGAGGCCAGTTCAGGTTGAGCCCAAAGTTGGCTACCGTCACCGGCATGGCATCGATCTCTGCCCGCACCGGCCCCCGCCGCCAGCTGGCACTCTTCCTCGCGGCCGTGTTGGTGATGCAGTTCGGCTACCCCATTTCGTTGCATGGCCCCCTCTGGACCGTGCTCTACCTGCTGGGCTATGCGGCGATGATCGCCTTTGGGATCCGGGTGGTGGGCGGGGCCAGGCGGCAGCAGTACCCCTATTTGATCCTGGGTGCTCTGGTCGTGCTCGCATGCGCATGGTTCGCCTTCGCGCAGGACAACCCCCTGGCCCAGCTGCTCATGCTCTGCTCGGTGGGACTGTTCCAATTGGCATTGCTGGTTCGCCTGTTCGAGCGAATCATGCATGCCCGCCGCCACCGGCTACCCACGACGGATGTTCTGCTGATGGCGGTCTGCGCCTATCTCCTGCTGGGCGGGGTCTTCGCCGTGTTGTTCAATGTGGTCGAAACCGCGATACCGGGCAGCTTTGTCGACAGCGCCGGGACCGACCCCCTGGTATGGCAAGGGATGCTGTACTTCAGCTACGTCACCCTGACCACACTCGGCTTCGGTGATGTGCTGGCTGTTGCCCCGTGGGCGCGTTCCCTGGTGGCGCTAGAAGCCGTCCTGGGAACCCTCTTCTTGGCCATCGTGATCGCCCGGCTCGTCGGGTCTATCGACTCCACCGAGCCCCGCCAGACCCATACCAACACCGCAGCGGCACCGCCGCCCTCAGACCACGTCGGTTAACCGGCGGCAGCCACCAATTCGGCTATTTGGATCGCGTTCAGGGCAGCACCCTTGCGCAGGTTGTCATTGGAGACGAACAGCGCCAGCCCCCGACCGTCGGGCACTCCTTCATCGGCACGAATGCGGCCGACGAAACTGGCGTCGGCCCCGGCGGCTTGCAGCGGCGTCGGTACGTTGGACAATTCCACACCGGGCGCACTGGCCAGTAGTTCGGTGGCGCGCGCTGGACTGATAGGGCGAGCGAACTCGGCGTTGATCGACAACGAATGTCCGGTGAATACCGGGACCCGCACACATGTGCCCGAGACCAGCAGCTGCGGGGCGTCCAGGATTTTCCGGGATTCATTGCGCAGCTTGCGATCTTCGTCGGTCTCCCCGGATTCGTCGTCCAGCAACGATCCGGCCAACGGCAGGACATTGAACGCGATCGGCGCCACGTACTTGTTCGGCGCCGGAAAGCTCACCGCGCCGCCGTCGTGGGTCAGTGCCGTGAGGTCCTGGCTCAGGCCCGCGCGCACCTGGGCGTCCAATTCCTCAACACCGGCCAACCCGGATCCGGATACCGCCTGATAGGTCGAGACGATCAACCGCTGCAAACCAGCCTCATCGTGCAGCACTTTGAGGACCGGCATCGCCGCCATCGTGGTGCAGTTGGGGTTGGCGATGATGCCCTTGCGGGCCTGGTTGATGGCCTCCGGATTGACCTCACTGACCACCAGCGGGACATCCGGATCCATCCGCCAGGCGGAAGAATTGTCGACCACGGTGGCACCCGCGGCGGCAAACCGCGGGGCTTGCTCACGCGAGGTGCCGCCTCCAGCGGAGAAGAGCGCGATATCGAGCCCGCTCAGGTCCGCGGTCGCAGTGTCTTCGACAACAACCTGATCACCACGCCACGGCAGGAAGCTACCCGCCGAACGCGAGGAGGCGAAGAAACGCACTGAGTCCAGCGGGAACTCCCGCTCATCCAGCAGACGCCGCATCACCGCGCCGACCTGCCCGGTCGCGCCAACAACCGCAACGTTCATACCCATGACTACCGCCCCGTTCCGCCGTAGACGACGGCCTCAACTTCGGTGGCGTCCAGGCCGAAAGCGGTATGGATCGCCCGCACTGCCGCATCGAGGTCGTCGCGCTCCATGATGACCGAGATCCGGATCTCCGAGGTCGAGATCATCTCGATGTTGATACCAATGTCTCGGAGTGCGCCAAACAGCTTCGCGGAAACTCCCGGATGGGAGCGCATCCCTGCACCCACCAGAGACAGCTTGCCCACGGTGTCGTCATAGACGATGTCGGCACCTTGCAATTCGCCATCGAGGGCCTTGAGGGCCGCGATAGCCTGCGCTGCCTGATCCAATGGCAGGGTGAAGGAAATATCGGTGAGTCCGGTGCGCGCCGCAGAGACGTTCTGCACGATCATGTCGATGTTGCAGCCCGCGGCTGCCACCGTTTCAAAGATCCGGGCGGCAGTTCCCGGGACATCGGGCACACCGATGATGGTGATCTTGCCCTGCGACCGGTCGTGGGCGACGCCGGAAATTAGTGGGGCTTCCATGGTGCCCTCCTTCGCTGGCTCGTCGGTGACGAGGGTGCCCTGCGCCGTCGAAAACGACGAGCGGACATGGATAGGAACGTGGTGACGGCGGGCGTACTCCACCGCCCGTAGGTGCAGGATCTTGGCCCCGTGGGCAGCCAATTCCAGCGTCTCCTCGGTGCTGATTCGACCGATTTTGCGAGCTGCGGGGACGATCCGGGGGTCGGCGGTGAACACACCGTCGACGTCGGAATAGATCTCACACACATCCGCACCCAGGGCGGCTGCTAGGGCAACCGCCGTGGTATCCGAGCCACCGCGGCCCAAGGTGGTGACGTCGTTGGTGTCGGAGGTCACGCCCTGGAATCCGGCGACGATGGCGACGGCATCGTTGCTCAGTGTCGATTGAATCCGGCTGGGGGTGACGTCGATAATGCGGGCATTGCCATGGGCGGTATCGGTGATCATGCCGGCCTGCTGCCCGGTGAACGCCTGCGCTTGGACCCCTAGCTCGGTGATCGCGATCGCTAGCAGCGCCATGGAGATGCGTTCGCCTGCGGTCAGCAGAATGTCGAGTTCCCGCTGGGGTGGCACCTCGCTGAGCTGCGCGGCGAGATCGAGGAGTTCGTCGGTGGTGTCGCCCATGGCTGAGACCACGACCACCACCTGGTGGCCCTGTTGCTTGGTGTTAACGATCCGCCGGGCAACGCGACGCAGGCTCTCGGCGTCGGCGACGCTGGAGCCACCAAACTTCTGCACGATCAAGGACACTGGAACAAACGATCTCGCTCGGGGTGGATATAGCTAGCAGTCAAGTTTAGGGCGGTCCTGCAGGTGAAATTGCTGCCGGTCCGCATCCCGGGACGTGTGCTACCGCACAACTGGCACCCACCGGGCTCGAAGGAACCACGTCCGTGGCATCGATGGTGCGGCTGCGTGGGGACCACTGTCCGGTATCGGTGGTCTGCGCCACCGAGACACCGACACCCGCGCGATCCGCCCGCCGCTGTCAGCTAACTGCGGTGCAACGCCTCGAATTCCGCCTCCGCAGCGGTTTCTTCATCAATATCCAGCCGCAGGTGCGCTATCAGGGTGAGCAGAACGCGCATGGCGCTGGCTGCCCGCTCCCCCCAGGAAGAGAGATAGGAGAACTGCCACCACCACAGGGCTTCGGACACATGCCCGGCCTGGTGATGCTGCAACCCGGTCAGCAGCCCTTGGGCGACGATCGTCAGATCGTTGCTGAGCGACCCGACTCCCACCTCGTCGCTAATCAGTGGGTCGGCGATTTCCCGGTACTCATCGATGCCGTCAAGCATGTTGGCCAAGGAGGTGCGCAGCGCCTCAGCGTCACTTTCCGGGCCGTCGTCTGGTTCGAACCGATCCGCCGGTATCACATCGACGATGGCACCCAGCCGCGCGCCCGCGGCCGCAACATCCGAAACCGCCAACAGCAGCAATGGAAGAGCCGCGTCCGGGGTGCTACCGGCCGCCACCTCTGACACGGTGCTGAGGTATCGCTGGGCGACAACGGTGGTACTGGCCCCCAACGCCGTCAGGTCGGCATCTAGCTGCGGATCCTCAGGCATTGATGGTCTGCCTTCCCTCGAAGGCCCGTCCCAGCGTCACTTCATCGGCGTATTCCAGGTCCCCACCCACAGGCAAGCCGGACGCTAGTCGGGACACGGTGATACCCATAGGCCGCAGCATACGGATCAAGTAGGTGGCTGTGGCTTCACCTTCGACGTTGGGATCGGTGGCAATGATCACTTCCTCGACCTCGCCGTCGGCCAGGCGGACCATCAGCTCCCTGATGCGCAGATCATCGGGCCCGATGCCCTCGATCGGATTGATGGCCCCGCCGAGCACGTGGTACCTGCCCCGAAATTCACGGGTGCGTTCGACGGCGATGACGTCCTTCGCTTCTTCGACGACGCATATCACAGCGCTATTGCGGCGCGGGTCGGTGCAGATGCGGCACCGCTGCTGCTCCGAAATGTTGCCGCAGACCTCACAGAAACGGACCTTCTCCTTGACCACGGTCAGGACCGCTGCCAGGTGCGCGACATCGGCTGGATCGGCGGCCAGGATATGGAACGCGATGCGCTGTGCGCTCTTTGGCCCGACGCCGGGCAGTCGCCCCAGCTCGGTGACCAGATCCTGCAGGGCTCCCTCAAACATGCTCAGCTACGCCCTTCGTCGCCGTACTCATCGATGACGGTTCCTCCGAGCATGCGCTCGACCAGCGGAACCCCCACCAGGTTCGACCCTTCAAGCTCGGGATCGGAGGCGTCCGCTTCGAATTCGGCCTCCTCCACCGGAGGTGCCACCACCATCAGGTGACGGGTCCGCGGCGGCGGATCGTCTGGGTCGTCTTCACTCTCCCACGGCGGGAGATCGGGCACCGCTGGAGCTCCACCGGACGACGCCGTCGGGCCATCTGCCGAGCGTCCGCGCGAGGTAGCGGCGTCTCTGGCCGGGCCAGCGGCCGACTCCCGCGCTCCCGGGTCAGGTGCCCACTCGGGAGCACCCGGGTCAGCGGCCGACTCCCGAGCTGCCGGGTCAGATCCCGACTCGGGAGCACCCGGGGCAGATCCCGGCTCCACCAGTCCCGGTGATGCCGCGTCCGCAATGCCATCAGAGGTGCGGCGAGGCGAAGGGTCGTCGGCAGCCTGCGCCGTTGCTGGGCCGGGGTTGGAGCGGTCGGTATTGCTCCCACCCGCGCTGTCCGGCGCCGCTGAGCCAGGCCCGGAGGTGTGCCGCTCGGCTCGGCCTTGGCCGGTGTGGCTGGCCGTATCAGCAGTGGGTGGCTGGGACCCAGTGGCGCCGCGCTGTGGCTGATCACCAGGCGCGGAGGCAGTGGAATCAGCCCCCGGTGGGCTCGGTGGCCGAGCCCAGTCCGCAGCAGCGGCGGCCGAGCGATCGATCGGTTCCGGTTCCGGGTTCTGGGTATCTCCGGTGACCACGGTCTCCACCCGAACCTCAAGTCCCAGCGTTTGGGAGACGGCACGCTGGACCGGTTCAGCATGCGGGCCGGTGCGGAACGTCGACAGCAACCCTTCGGTGGGAAATCCGAGCGTGAGGACCGCTCCGTTCAGGTCCGCCACTTGCGCATTTTGGAGCAACGCCCACGTGATCCGCTTCATCTGCGCCAAGGTGCCCAGGACTTCAGCCCATCGGTGCCGAACGTCTTCGGTGCTCAGACCCGCTGCCGCTGCAGGTTCGGGTGAGGGCACCGAATCCGCTGGTACCGGTGCTGAATCAGACCGCCCCGAGGTAGCGGGATGCTCGCCCTCCTGTTGGTTACCTGCCTGTTGGTTACCTGCCTGCTGGTTACTTGGCTGTTGATCACTTGTCTTTCCAGCGGCAGGCGGCTCACCCGGTTCACCCATCGGTGGCGCAGTGTCCGCATCCGCATCCGCATCCGCATCCGCATCCGCATCCGACGCAGATTCACCCGGCCCGGAACGATCGGGCAAATCGGAGGGGTGCGCACGAGTGGCCGAGGTAGCTTCAGGTGGCGGCGAGGTAGCTTCAGGTGGTGACGCGGGAGCCGGCGGAGGTGACGCAGGGGCCGCCGGAGGTGGCGCGGGAGCTGCCGACCGGCCGGAAACCGGAATGCCCCCGGGAACCTGCGACTGCTCCAACCGCTCCAGCCGCGCGCCAAAGCCCCGCGTCGCGTCGTCGGCCGCAGGCAGCAGCAGCCGCGCACACAACAACTCCAACTGCAACCGGGGTGAGGTCGCCCCCACCATCTCAGTCAATGCATCGTTGGTGAGGTCAGCGGCACGAGAGGCGTTGGCAAGCCGTAGATTCGCGGCCTGGGTCCGCATCCGCTCCAGTTGATCAGCTGGGATAGTCCGCAGCACTGAGGCGGCTTGATCACCGGCGGCTAGCACCACAATCAGATCTCGAAGTCGCTCCAGCAGATCCTCGACGAATCGGCGCGGTGCGTGCCCAGTAGCGATGACCCGATCGACCACCCGGAACAGGCTGGCGCCATCTCGGGCTGCGAGTGCCTCGACGGCGTCGTCGAGCAGGGTGGCATGGGTGTAGCCAAGCAGGGCAACCGAGCGTTCATAGGTCACCTCGCCGTCAGCCCCGGCAATGAGCTGATCCAGGACGGAGAGCGAGTCGCGCACCGACCCGCCACCGGCTCGAACCACCAGTGGCAGGACGCCATCAGCAACCGCAACCTGCTCGGCGTCGGCAAGTCGACCCAGATACTCCAGGAGTTGCTCCGGTGGCACCAGCCGGAAGGGATAGTGGTGGGTGCGTGAGCGGATGGTTCCAATGACCTTGTCCGGCTCGGTGGTAGCGAACACGAACTTCACATGCTCGGGCGGCTCTTCCACCAGTTTGAGCAACGCGTTGAAGCCCTGGGTGGTGACCATGTGCGCTTCGTCGATGATGAAGACCTTGTACCGGTCTCGCGCCGGCGCGAATGCGGCCCGTTCCCGCAATTCGCGGGCATCGTCTACCCCACCGTGGGAAGCCGCATCAAGTTCAACGACATCCAGTGCACCCGGGCCACCGCGGGCCAGTTCCACGCACGAGTCGCACCTGCCGCAGGGGGTGTCGGTGGGGCCTTGCTCACAATTGAGGCAGCGGGCAAAGATGCGCGCAGAGGTCGTTTTACCGCAGCCGCGTGGGCCGGAAAACAGATAGGCGTGGGTTGCTCGACCGCTGCGCAACGCCGCCGTCAGGGGATCGGTGACGTGCTCTTGTCCGATGACGTCAGCGAAGGTATCCGGCCGGTAGCGACGGTACAACGCGGTGCTCACCCGTTCACTCTAGGCCGCGGCGGCGACAGTCGGGGCACCTGACACCACACTGGTGGCAACCAAAGACCCCCCGTGCACCCACCAGAGCCCACCTGCCCTTGCTGCCTTCCGGCCCTGGGGGAGTTCAGTGAGATGATGCCGCACGAGGGGCTGAGGCACAGTCTACGCAAAGTGCGGGACCGCTGAACCACTCCCGGCCTGGCCTGACATTCACGCCAGGCACCGCGCCCATCACCCATGGCCGGGCGCTGCCCGCGCCGAACATGGACGTCCGTGAACGCTTGCCCCAAGGTCGGGTATCCTCGTGGGCGCTCAGGAGGATTCGCCTAGTGGCCTATGGCGCACGCTTGGAAAGCGTGTTGGGTGCAAGCCCTCGGGGGTTCGAATCCCCCATCCTCCGCCGTTGTGATGAGTCGCGACACAGGTGACATGTGAGTCGCGACATAGGTGACAGTTTTCAAGGAAGCTCGGGCCATCGGCCCGGGCTCGTCGTTGTGAGTGCGCCAGTCGCTACGGGTTGACCCTACGAAAGTCGCCGAGTTCGAAGGTTTGTGGCAATGCCGAGCCCCACGACGCCCGAATTTGGCGTGAACCCTCGTACTCACGGCGGTGGGCAGCGCACGCATCACGGTCAGCCGCACAGCACCCAGCACCCAGCACCCAGCACCCAGCACCCAGCACCCAGCACCCGAAGGCTGTCGGTCATACCCGCCACCACCAACCCCAAGTCGTGATTGGGCGACCAAGTCGTGATTCGCGCATCACGACCCCGCAGCCCAACCACGACTTGGTCACGCACCACGACCCCCCAGCCCAACCACGACTTGGTCACGCAACACAACCCCCCAGCCCAACCACGCTCGGCGCTTTCAGGCGCGCATGGGGACACTTCGCACCGGTCAACAACCCGGTTCCACGCACTGGTGTGAACTCTCACCTAGGATCGTCCTGTGATCTTCAAGTCCGTAGGTGATGGGCGGCCCTACCCCGATCACGGCCGCACCACCCCCAAGCAGTGGGCCGAGGTGCCCCCTCGACAAGTCCGGCTGGATGAACTGGTTACCACCAAGTCGACTCTGGACTTGCGCAGTCTGCTCTCCGAAGACTCCACCTTCTATGGCGACCTGTTCGCCCACGTGGTCAAGTGGCAGGGCACGATGTACCTCGAAGATGGGCTGCATCGCGCACTGCGGGCAGCTCTAGGTCAGCGCAACGTCCTGCACGCTCGGGTGCTAGAACTTTCATGAACGATTCTGATATTCGGCTAGGTTTCTGCTCGTGACGCAAAGCCCGGAGGCCGTTCGCGCCAGAGTTGCACGCCGCCGCCATCTGCAACAACGGCAGACGGTAATCTTCGGCGCTCTCATTGCCGCACTGCTGGTGGCGGGCCTGCTCGGGATCGCGACCTGGACCAACATCATCCCGTCACCGATCAGCATCCCCCTGTACAGCGGACCGCCACCGGCCCCGGTTGCCGAGCAGGCACCGCCATGCCCACCCGAGGGTGCGCTCCCGGTGGCCTACAGTCAGGTCAGCGCCAACGTGTTCAACGGCACGGACACCTCAGGTCTCGCAGCTCTGACCGGGGCATCGCTGCGCAACTACGGCATCCAGACCGGCCGAGAATCGAATGGGACCACCTACGGCGGTGTCGCTGAGATCACCACCGGCGAACTAGGAATTCCGGCCGCCTACACCGTTGCCGCGTTGTTCACCGACAGTCAGATCGTGCTCGATTCTCGGGAGGATGGCAGTATCGACATCCTGCTCGGAGCGCAGTTCGAAGACCTCATTCCACTTGAGGAGGTCGCCCTCGATCCCGAGGCCCCCATTGCCGCACCGGCTGACTGCCAGCTACCACCCACACCGGAGCCGACTGAGGCAGTCGAATGACGTCGCCGGGGTTCTCCCCGCTCATGCCACCGGCGCCACCGTACGAGCCTGCCCAGTTGCAGTACACCCAGGCTTCCGAGGTGGACAGTCTGCGCGCCAACCTGCGCACCCCGGTTGACGCCGCCACATTCGTCAACGCGTACACCCGCCCGGTTCCCAGCTACGCGGAGACCTTCGCTGAGCCGGGGTACTTCACCAAGCGGCAGCCCGTCAGTGCCGTCGCGGTGATAGCCCTGGTATGTGGCTTGCTCAGCCCCTTTCTGGTGCTCACAGCGCCGGTAGCGATTGTGCTGGGGCATATCGGACTGGTCGTCACCGGCAACAACGAGTATCAGGGCCGCGGCCTGGCAATCGGCGGGCTTGTGATCGGATACGGGTTCGTCAGCGTTCTGCTACTGCTCTTTGCCGCCTTGTGGCTTGTTGGTCAATGAAGCCCTTCCTGCTATTGGCGACCCGTCCCGAAGACGACGCCGCAGATGGCGAGTACGCCTCCTTCCTGCAGTTCACCGGATTAGCACCACAGAAACTGCGACGGTTCCGGCTGGAACAGGCTCCGCTACCTCCCATCGACCTCGATGACTACTCCGGGATCTTTCTTGGAGGCAGCCCGTTCAATTCAGGCGAAACCCACAAGTCCGAATTGCAGCGCCGGGTCGAGGGTGACCTGAACCGTTTGCTAGCCGATGTCGTCGCCCGGGACTTTCCGTTTTTCGGGGCATGCTACGGCGTGGGGACGCTGGGGCTATTGGCCGGTGGAGTGCTGGACACCACCTACTCCGAGCCGGTATCCGCCGTTGAAGTCGAGGTAACGCCACAGGGGGCACAGGACCCGCTGCTGGCGGGTATGCCGCCGCGATTTGCCGCCTATGTCGGACACAAGGAAGCACTTTCCCAGCTCCCGCCAGGGGCTGTGTTGCTAGCCACCGCGCAGTCATGCCCCATTCAGATGTTCCGCCTCGGGCGCAACATGTACGCCACGCAGTTTCATCCCGAGCTAGACGAGGCCGCCATCGTCACGCGCATCTACACCTACGCCAACCACGGTTACTTCCCGCCGGAAACCCGCGATGAAGTGATCACCGCCGTCCGCGGGGCCCCGGTCGGCTCGGCACACCAGCTGTTATCCGCCTTTGCCCAACGGTACGCACGGGAGTGAGCACGAGGATATTCCGGTCCACCCTGGACCTGGCCCGGCCAGTTGTCGGCCGATCGGGGCCATAGCCGCACCATGGCCCTCGGCCCAGCTGAGGGCAGCCGCCATCCGGATGTCCCGGTGACCCATCGGGCCGAGCTCGGTGGTCTCGGCCAGGCCGGTCCTTTGTCAGCGCTGCGATCCGGGTGCCCCGGTCACCCAACGGACCGAGGCACCCGGTGCTGGCTAGCCCGGTAGCAGGAAGCTGTCCGCCCGACGTCCGGTCCGGATATTGACCGACTTAAGCTCGGTGTACTCCTCGAATCCGGCCTCGCCCATCTCACGCCCGACGCCGCTGGCCTTGTATCCACCGAATGGCATCTGCGGTGGAGCATCGATGACGGTGTTGACGTAAACAGTGCCGCTCCGCAGACCCTTGGCCAGGTCGAGAGTGCGGTCGATGCTCTTGGACCACACGGTGTTCGAGAGCCCGTAGGCCACGCTGTTGGCCAGATCAACGGCTGCGCGTTCATCGGCAAACCTGGTCACGGTGAGCACCGGCCCGAAGATCTCGTCGGTGAATACCGAGGCCTCCTTGGTCACACGGTCAATGACCGTCGGCGCCACGAACTGGCCGGCCCCGAACTCGCCGCCCTGCAGTGCAGTTCCGCCGGTGACGATCTCGGAGCCCCCTTCCGCAGCACCAGCCACGAAGCCGAGGACCTTCTCCCGGTGCCCCGCGTGAATCATCGCCCCGACGTCGGTAGCGTCGTCGAGCGGTTGCCCCACCTTCATTTGCTTCATGCGTTCGGCGACGCGGGCCACGAACTCATCCGCGATGGATTCCTGCACCAGCAGACGGGGTTGGGAGACGCAGCACTCACCGTTGTTGAAGGCGATTCCGTGCGCGACCCCGGCCACGGCATCCTCGAGATCTGCGTCGTCAAAGACGATGCTCGCAGCCTTACCTCCCAGTTCCAGCGAGGTCTTCTTCATCGTCGCTGCCGCCGTTTCCATGACCCGCTGCCCGGTGACGGTCGATCCGGTGAACGAGATCAGATCCAGCATCGGTGAGGCGGTGAGAGCCTGCCCAACGTCACCAGCACCGGTCACCACGTTGACGACGTCCTGCGGCACTCCAGCTTCCATCACCAGGTTGGCGATATGCAGGGCCGAGGTCGAGGTGAACTCCGAAGGCTTGATCACGGCGGTACATCCGGCGGCCAGCGCGAACGGGAGCTTTTGCATGAGGATCAGTGCTGGGAAGTTCCAGGGGATCACCAGGCCGACAGCCCCGATCGGCTCGCGCATGACAATGCCGGTGAAGTCGGGCCCGTTGGTGGTGAACGACTTCCCTTGCATGTTGATCGCTAGCGATGCCGCATAGCGGGATAAGGTTGCTGCCCCGCCGATATCGGCCCGAGCGATGCGAATCGGCTTTCCGGATTCTTCGGCGTCGATCCGTGCCAGGGTCTCGGCATCGCGGTCGATCAAGTCCGCCAGACGGTTCAGCACGGCGGCGCGATGGAACGCCGTTTCGTTCGACCACACACCGGAGTCGAAGGCGTCCCGGGCGCCTTGGATGGCTCGGGTCACCTCGCGGGGGCTGGATGCGGCCACTCGGGAGACCACCTCGTCGGTGCCGGGTGCGCGACGGTCAATGAACTCGCCGTCGTGGGAGTCAAGCTGTGCTCCGCCGATGAACGGAAGGAGGCTGCGCGGTGCGGTGATTGTCATGGATTCTCGTCCTTAGTGTCGTCTCGGTTGGTGGGGAACGCTGGAACGGGGATTACTTGGCCCGCTGAAACAGGTCGCATAGATCGTCGTAGCTAACCTCGCGCGGGTTGCCCGGCAGGTCCGCCTGATCGAGCGCATCACGCGCCATCTCATCGAGCTTCTCGGTGCCGATCTCTAGCTCCCGCAGGGTCCGCGGCACTCCGCTATCGGCCGCCAGCTGGTGCACCGACTGCGCGGCCAAGGCTGCGGCGGCGCCATCGCTCAATCCGGTGATGTCTGCGCCCAGGGCGCTGGCGATGCGCGCAAACCGCTGCGGGGCCGCGGGCAGGTTGAAGTCCATCACATAGGGCAAGAACAGCGCATTCGCTGTTCCGTGGTGCACCCCGTAGTGGGCGCCGAGGGTGTTGGCGAGGGCATGTACCGCCCCGAGGCCGGCGTCATGGAATCCGATGCCGGCCATGGATGAGGCGACCAACATGTTGTACAGGGCCTCGGGGTCACCCTTGGACGCAGCCACCAGGTTCTGCCCGATCAGCTCGATCGCTCCCAGATTGATCGCATCGGTGACCGGGTTCGCCCCCTTGGCGACATAGGCCTCAATGGCGTGTGTGAGCGCATCCATGCCGGTCGTGGCAGCGATCCGGCCAGGCAGATTGGCGACCACCTGCGGGTCCAGGACAGCCATGGTGGCGAAGAGCAGGTCGGAGACAATGACCATCTTGACGTTGGTGGCGTGATTGGTGATGACGGCACCCTTGGTCACCTCGCTGCCGGATCCGACAGTGGTGGGGACCATCACGATCGGGAGCGGACGTTGGTCGAACTTGTCGACGCCTTCGTAGTCGGTGATGGCACCACCATTGGTGGCTAGCATGGCGATGGACTTGGCCACATCCATCGACGATCCACCTCCGACGGCGACGACCAGGTCCGCACCGGAATCGGCGAGGGCGGATGCTGCGGCCTCGACCGTCTCCACGCTGGGGTTGCCTTCCACCTCGGTGAAGCTGTGAACGGGCAGCTGGGATTCACGCAGCGCTTCGACGACAACCTCGAGAATTCCGGCCGCGACAATGCCCGGGTCGGTGACGACGAGAATGCCGCTACCCCTGCTGGGCAGTTCGGCAGCTACTGATCCGAGGGCGCCGGCGCCCATGACCAGTCGTGGCGGAGATGAGAAGTGCTTACTCATATGGGTTCTTTCTCTAGGAGGTAAACGGCCGATGCGCTGACTTAGGCCTTGGATTTCTTGCGGTCGAGGAACCCCTGGACGGCGGCGCGTTGCTCGGGGGTGGTGCAGCAGGTGCCGACGTGGCGTGCTTCGACCAGGGAACCGTGGACGGTGCCCAGTCGCTGGCCGGCGTAAACGGCGTCCTTCGCCAGGTGCAACGCTGTTGCCGACCGCGATTCGATGATGTCCGCCAACGAGTGCGCCGCCGCGAGGGCGTCGTCAGCGACGACGTTCAGCAGGCCCCACTCCAGGGCCAGCTCAGCGCTGATGGGCTCGCCGCTGAGGATCATCTGCAGCGCCCGCCCTTGCCCGATCAGGCATGGCAACCGCTGGGTCCCAGCCCAGCCAGGAATGTTGGCGAGCGTGATCTCGGGTTGACCTAGGCGCGATTGTGGGGTTGCCGTGCGCAGGTCAGCAGCCATTGCCAGCTCAAGGCCACCGCCATAGGCAACTCCAGCGATCGCGGCAATCGTGACTTGCGGTGCGTCCTCTAGTCGCTGGAATATCTGTTGGCCCCACAGCATGTGGTTGGTGGCCTCAGACGCCGAAAGTCCCGCCAGTGAGGCAATGTCTGCCCCTGCGCTGAATGCCCGGTCCCCTGCCCCGCTGAGGATCACCGTTTTAGCGTCGGGAAACGCGCCATCACAGAGTTGACGGGTGAAGGTGTCCAGTTCGGACAATAGCTCGACGCTCAGCGAGTTGCCCTTGTGGGGTCGGCATATCTGCGCCGATATTCGCGCTCCGGAACTTTCAATCTTGAGCAACTCTTGCTCCACGGTTTCGCTGCCTCCTCTATCGGTGCTGTAGCTGCAGAGCCATGGCCGCATCGGTGAACAAGCGGGTATCCATGGTTGCGAGGTCGTCGGCAATCTCGGGAACGAAGCCCATCAGCGCCAGCACGTCACGCTGAAGGTCGATTCCGGGAGCAATTTCGATAAGCCGCGGACCGTTCTCGGTGAGCTCAAAGACCGCCCGCTCGGTGACGTAGACCACCGGTCGGCCGTCTCGCAGCGCCTGTTCGGCAGAGAAGCTGACCTGCTGCACCGAGTCGATGAGCTTGTGAATTCCACCCTGCGGCAAGGTGATGGCCCCTTCGCCCACCTGCCAGCTGCCCTTCGCGACGAAGGTACCCACGAAGATCACCCGTCGCGCGCCTTGGGATATGTTGACGAACCCGCCGATTCCCGGCATCCGGCGCCCGAACCGGCTGACGTTGACGTTGCCGCGGCGGTCGATCTCAGCGAAGCTGAGGACCGCAGTGTCGATCCCCCCGCCGTCATACCAATCGAACTGGGCACCCGCATCCAGGCTTGCGGCATGATTTCGCGCCAGCCCGAAGTCGCTACCCCCAGCCGGCACTCCGCCGACGTGGCCCTGCTCCACGGTGAATGTCACGGCATCCTGCAGGTCTTCCTCGGCCAGCACTGCAGCCACCGCATCGGGCATACCGAAGCCCAGGTTGACCACATCGCCATGCCGCAGGAATGCCGCTGCCCGACGACCGATCACCTTGCGCTCTGAAAGCGCGATGGCGGGGATGCTGACCTCCGAGGACCAGTGCGCTCCCTCGAGCAACCGGTCACGATCGGTCGCAAACGACAGCCGCTGGGTGGGATCGACCACGACGGCGTCGATAAGTACCCCGGGCACCCGGACGCTGTTGGCTGGAATGCTGTGACGGGGCACTGCCTGCCGCACTTGCGCGATCACGATCCCGCCGGAGTTCTTGGCTGCTTGCGCCGACGCGAGTGTTTCGGCGAATAGTCCCTCACCCTCCATGGTGAGATTTCCATCCTCATCCGCGGTGGTCGCACGGATGATCGCCACATCGATGGGGAAAGCCGGAGTGAAGATGAACTCTTCGCCACCGATGTTGACGATCTGGTTGATCGGTTCCGCAGCCGATTCATTCAGCCGGCCGCCCTCCATGCGCGGATCAACGAAGGTGCCCAGGCCGACCCGAGACAGGTGCCCTGGGCGCCCAGCGGCGATATCGCGCAGCAGGTGCGAGATTGTTCCCTGCGGTAAGCAGTAGGCCTGCAGATCCTCATCGGCAGCCAGTTCCTGCATGCCCCGCCCCCAAGCCCAATGCCCGCCGATGACCCGGCGGACCATCCCGCGGGAGGCGAAGTAGTCGGCTCCGTCATCGTGGCCTGATCCCATTCCGGACACGTGCACCAAGGTCAGGTTCGCCGGCTGCGCCTGGTCGGCGAATCGCTGGCGCAGCGCGGCCAGGACTGCTCCCGGCTCGTTGACCCCGCCACCTGAGCCGTCCACCAGCACGGTGGCACCATCGGCAATAGCCGCGACCGCCTGGGAAGCGGAACAGAATCGCATGAAACTCCTCGTCGTCGAGTAGCCGAAATCAGTCTTGAGATAGCACGCCGTTACGTGGACACTGTAGAACGCCGGGTTGGCTACGCCAATTCTGATTTTGTGTAGGCTAATAGATCCTAGGGCGGGAGAGGGAGACTACGTGAGACGGAACCTGGAAAATCAAGGCTCCCGAATCGATGAACCCATCGACGATCCTCGGGTGGTGCAATCGGTAGCTCGTGCGGTCCGGGTGATGAAGCACATGGCCCAATCGGGCAAGCCATTGGGCTTGGGCGTCCTGGCGCGCACCGCCAATCTCAGCAAACCGGCTACCTATCACCTGTTGCGCACACTGGTTATTGAAGGACTGGTCTCCAAGCGGCCAGATTCAACCTATGAACTCTCCTGGGGCATATGGGAACTGGGGGCGTCGGTCACCCGGCGACTCGACTTGGTTCAGATCGCCCGGCACCATCTGGACACGCTGGCCGAAGAGTCCGAAGAGGTTGTGCTGTTGAGCATTCTCGACCGCCACTCGGTGATCTATCTAGACCGCGGGGAGGTCAGATCGGCTATCCCGATCGTCGCCGACTCGGGACGGCGATCCTCACTGCATGCCAACGCCTCCGGCAAGTTGCTGCTGGCATTCTCCGAGCCCAACTTCATTGAGGAAGTGCTGAGCGAGGAGTTGCAATCGTTCACCTCCGCCACCGTGACCGACCCGAAGGAACTCCTGGGACAGCTTGCTGCAATCCGGGAGCGGGAACTCGCATGGTGCTGGCAGGAGCAGGAAATCGGCGTCAGCAGCATCGCCGCCCCCATCCGCCAATTCGGCGGCAAGGTGGTGGCGGCACTTGCGCTGGCGGGCCCGGCTGCCCGCATGAACCGGGCGACCATGCCCCGGCTATCCGGAAAGCTGACCGCCACTGCCCAACTCATCAGTCGAGAGCTTGGCGCATCGCCACAGTTTTTCTAGACAAAACACTTTTTGTTCACCACAATTGCGAGGCTGCGGTACCGGGTCCTAACCTCAGCGGGGTCGGAGAGTCCGACCGAACGCACAATGAGGTGACAAGTGATGGACGGCACGGCTACGCAACAGGTGCGCCCCGATCCCCCGAGCACCCAGTCTGATTCCGGTAGCCGGGTGATGGGCTTCATCAAGGAGTACGCCATCGCATGGGTGCTGCTGGCACTCATCCTGGCGGGATTCATCGCCACACCTGACTTCCTGACCGGCCCCAACGCGATCATCATCCTGCGCCAGACAGC
Source organism: Beutenbergiaceae bacterium (assembly GCA_047972965.1). GTDB lineage: Bacteria > Actinomycetota > Actinomycetes > Actinomycetales > Beutenbergiaceae > Pseudactinotalea. Next base: position 68,699 of record JBKEBC010000005.1, read on the forward strand.
CCTAGTGGGAATCGTCGCTGTCGGCATGACCTTCGTGATCCTCACTGCCGGAATTGACCTGTCCGTGGGATCGATCGTGGGCCTGACCGCCTTTCTGGTTGCCTGGTGTGTCGCCACTGGCTACGGGCCGCTGGTCTCCATCATCGTGGGCATACTGCTGGGTGCACTCCTGGGTGCCCTCAACGGAATCGGTGTGGTGCTGACCAAGGTCCCCCCATTCGTGATGACCCTGGGCATGATGACCATGGCCAGAGGTCTGGCGTTGACATTGTCCAGCGGCCGTCCGCTCTCGCTGGGCGCAGAAGCGGAGGGCTTCCGCTGGCTGGGCGCCGGCACGGTCGTCGGGATACCAGTTCCGGTGCTGATATTCATCGTGGTGGTCGCCTTGGCCGGGTTCACCTTGAAGTACACCGGATTCGGACGCGCGGTCTACGCCGTCGGCGACAGCCCAGAAGCTGCCCGGCTCTCGGGAATCAATGTCCGGCAAACCACCTTCATGGTCTACGTCATCGCCGGGTTGCTCGCAGGACTCACCGGCGCCATCTACGTGAGCCGACTCACCGTCGGCGAACCCACAGCAGGCTCCAGCCTGGAACTAGACGCCATCGCCATCGTCGTGATCGGTGGCACCAGCCTCTTCGGCGGGCAAGGCCGGATTTGGGGCACCGTCGTCGGCGCCTTGATCATCACCGTCTTGGCGAACATCCTGGACCTGCTTGCCGTCTCCCCCTTCACCCAGCAGATCGTCAAGGGCGCCATCGTCGTCCTGGCTGTGATCTTCGAACGGATCCAGAACCGCTCGAAAGACGCGCATTAGCGCACCGACCCGACCCTATCCACCCACCAATTCAAAGGAGAAGCATGTTTTCACATGTCACACGCAAGCGCGGGTTGATGGCTGCTGCAGCCATCGCCGTCTCAGTCCTGGCTCTCAGCGGCTGCAACCGGGACACCGGCGGAACCGACACCTCGACCGGGGACGACTCCTCATCCGATTCCGGTTCGAGCGAAGAGATCACCATCGGGTTTTCCCAGGCGGTCATGAACCACCCGTTCCGTGTTGCCATGGTTGAAGGCAACGTCGACTGGGCCGCAGAAAATGCTCCCGAGGTCACCGTTGATGTTCTCGACGCGCAGGACGATGCCGCAACCCAGGTCACCAACATGGAGACCCTGATCAGCCAGAATGTCGACGCCATCATCTTGTCGCCGGTGACCTCTGACGCCTTGACTCCGGTGGCCCAGCAGGCGATGGAGGCGGGCATCCCGGTGATCACCATCGACCGCAGCGTCGACACCGAAGTCACCCAGCACATCGGCGCCGACAACGTAGAAATCGCGCAGAACGCTGGTGACTACGTGGTTGAACTCACCGGTGGTGAGGGCGGCATCCTGGAGATTCAGGGCACCGCTGGCTCCTCGGCTGCTATCGACCGGCACGAGGGATTCCTCGAGGCCATCGCGGGAAGCAACCTGACCGTCGTGGCTGAGACCGATGCAAACTACGAACTGAACAAGGCCACCGCCTTCGTGGAGAACAACCTGCAGCGGTTCCGCAATGGTGAAGTCAGCGTGGTGTACGCACACAACGACGCCATGGCACTGGGTGCACGGCTAGCGCTGGAAGAAGCTGGCCTGGCCGATGACGTCTACATCATCGGTATCGATGGTGAAAACCAGGCGATCGAGGCAGTCAACGAAGGTCGCCTCACCGCAACCTTCACATACCCGTTCGGCGCACCGGAGGGTATCCAGTCGGCCATCGCCGCCGCTAACGGCGAAACCTTGGAGCCGGAGCTGGTGCTGGAGTCAATCCGCATCGACTCCAGCAACGCGGCCGACTACCTCGGCCAGGGCTTCTAGGCCTGACTCCCAGTCGGCGCAGAGTAAGGAGAACTTCACGTGGTTGACGACCAACAGCCCGACATCGTGCTGGAGATGGAGGGTATCCGCAAAGGATTCCCCGGCGTCCAAGCACTCGATGGGGTCTCCCTTACTCTGCGCCGCGGTGAGTGTCACGCGCTCGCCGGCGAGAACGGCGCGGGCAAGTCCACCCTGATGAAAATCCTCTCCGGGGCCTACACCAAGGACGAGGGCAGCATCTTCATCGAAGGACAGATGGTCAATGCGGCCACCCCCGCCGAAATGACGGCGATGGGGGTCGTAGTGATCTACCAGGAACTAACCCTGGCGACACACCTGACCGTGGCCGAGAACATCTTCCTGGGCCGGATGCCACGGACCCGCCTGGGACTTATCGACTGGAAGACCGCGGCTGAGCTGTCGCGGCAGGCCTTTGAACGCCTGGGCGTAGACATCGATCCCGGCACTGTCACCGGCGAACTGAGCATCGCCGAAATGCAGATGGTCGAGATCGCCAAAGCCCTGACCCAGGACGCCAAGATCCTGGTGCTCGATGAACCCTCAGCCGTCCTGGGCGACAAGGAGATCTCACGCCTGTTTGAGATCGTGCGCTCGCTGCAGTCCGAAGGTGTGAGCTTCTTCTATATCTCACACCGGCTGAAAGAGATCTTTGAAATCGCTCAGCACGTCACCATCCTGCGGGACGGTATGACGGTCGCCACTGGCAGAACGCAGGAGTTCGATACCGACCGGCTGGTCGCAAGTATGGTGGGCCGCGAACTCGAGAACGTCTACCCTCCTCGTGACCGGGAAACCGGCGAGGTGGTGCTGGAGGCCGAGGGCTTGCTGCGGGCACCCATGGTCAACAACGTGAGCCTGTCGGTCCGTGCGGGTGAAATCGTAGGAATCGCAGGGCTAGCAGGAGCTGGCCGCACCGAGATTCTGCGGGTACTGGCCGGGGCGGACCGTCGCACCGCTGGCACCATCGTGGTACGAGGAACACCACGCAGAATCAGTGCGCCAAAGGAGGCCATCCAGCTAGGGGTAGGTTTCCTACCCGAGGATCGCAAGGCGCAAGGGCTGTTTCTCAAGCACACCGTGCGGTTCAACATGTCCATCGGCAACCTCAAGCGCTACTCCGCTGGTCCGATACTGCGACTACCTAAAGAAGCCGAGCAGGCCAATCGATTCAGCAAGGAGCTGCGGGTCCGCGCGTCCTCGGTGGAAGCGATCGTCGGTGGGCTCTCCGGTGGCAACCAGCAGAAGTGTGTGCTGGGTCGATGGCTCATGGCCGACAGCGGGATTCTGCTCGCCGACGAGCCCACCCGTGGGGTCGATATCGGCGCAAAGCAGGACATCTATCGACTTCTCGACGAATTCGCCAGACAGGGAATGGCCGTGATCTTCGTATCCTCCGAACTCCCGGAAATTCTCGGCCTCGCCGACCGCATTCTCGTAGTCCGCAATGGGGAAATCTCCGCCGAGCTAGATGGGCACACCGCCACCGAAGAAGAAATCATGCGCCACGCGACCGACGCCGAAGGCGGAGCGGTCTCCTCCCGATCCCGATAATCGCCGAAAGAGGAACATCAACCCGAATGAACACGCCAGCTGTGCGCGCCGTCATTGATGTCGATCGCGCCTTCTCCACCGTCGAAGAGAAGGTTCGTCTCCTCATCACCACCCATCCCGACCGAATACCCCTCTACACCGAGGGCGGCCAGTGGCAGATCGGCGGCGACACCTGGGCACCGGTCTGGACCAGCGGCTTCCACGCTGGGCAGATTTGGGCTATTGCGGATCGCACCCAGAACCCTTGGTGGCGAGAGCGGGCCGAGCACTACACCCGCCTGTACGAGGATCGCAAACATGACACGGGAACCCACGACATCGGCTTCCTGTTCACACCGGCCTGGTCACGGTGGTACCGCAAGAATCCATCGCAGGAACTGGCCGACGTCATCGTGACCGCAGCCCGATCCCTGGCTACCAACTTCAACGAAAACGGTAACTTTCTGCGTACCTGGGTTGACCCGGGCAGCTCGTTCATCGACATCATGATGAATCTGGACATTCTCTACCACGCGGCTACCATCTGCGGTGATCATTCACTGGCGGACATCGCCACCAAGCACGCCCTAACATCGCGTCGCCACCTGGTACGGGGCGACGGCACGGTGATTCACGAGGGTTGGTTCGACCCCGAGTCAGGGTGCTTCCAGCGCGGCGAGACCCACCAGGGATGGCGCTCCGACTCGGCGTGGGTGCGGGGGCAGGCGTGGGCCATGTACGGATTCGCCACCTGCTACCAGCACACGGGAGACGACCGGTTCCTCAACACCGCCCGGGCTACCAGCGATGAGTACATCCGCCAGGCGGGCCAGAACTATGTGGCTCCCAACGACTGGGATGAACCCAACCCACGCTATCGAGTCGAGGCCTCGGCGAGCAGCGTGGCTGCGGCCGCGCTGTTGCAGCTGGGTGAGCTGTTGGGTGATCAAGGCAGCCAATACTGGGACTACGGCACCAAGGTGCTGGCCACGTTGAGCAGCCCGGAGTACCTCTCCTGCGATGATCCGGCCTACGAAGGGGTGATCAAGCACGCGACGTATCACACCAAGCGCGGGCTGGGCGTGGATCAAAGCAACATGTGGGGGGACTACTACTTTGTCGAGGCGCTTGAGCGACTCGAGCGGAACAGCTAGCACCGCCAGCATGCCCGGCGACCGCGGTCCGACCCCTCTGGCGGCCAGAGCACGGGTAGCCATTGTGCTGGCATTCGTCGGCGTGGGCTTGTTACTAGCCGTGTGGCTGGTGCATATCCCCGTCGTACAGGGGCGTGCCGAGCTTTCCCACGACGCCCTTGGATTCGCCCTGCTCGCGCTCGGTGCTGGGTCTTTCGTTGCCATGCAGCTCGCCGGTGTCACCGTCTCGCGCCTGGGGGCCAAACCAGTGGTGGTGGCTGGCCTGACGCTGATGGCCACCACCCTGATCCTGCCTGCCCTCGCGTGGGATGTCTGGTCACTGTCGGTGGCACTGTTCTGTTTCGGTGCAGGCAATGGCCTGTGCGAGGTGTCGATGAACGCCGAAGCCGTTGAGATCGAGGCGGACATCGGCCGCCCGATCATGTCTTCGTTTCACGCCATGTTCTCAGTCGGGACCGCCGTGGGTGCCGGCCTTGGCGCGTTGCTGCAGGCCACCCCCATGGGGATCGGAGCCTCATTTGGTCTGGTGTGCGCGCTTGGGGTTGCACTGGCTGTCGCGGTCGCACTGCTCTTGCCGGCACGTGATCGCGCTCGCTTCGGTGCCAGAGAAGAGGCCACCACCAGCACATCCGCGGCACCCAACCTCCGGCTCCGGATCGTGATCATGGCCGTGCTGGCATTCCTGCTGTTCCTGGCCGAAGGTGTGGCCAATGACTGGAGCGCCCTGCACGCTGGCGAGCAATTCAATGTGAGCACCTCCGCTGCAGCCTTCGCCTACGGCACCTTTGCGGTGTCGATGACCGTGGGCCGCCTGGTCATCGACCGAATCGTCCTGGTCGCTGGTCCGGTCCGAGTGGTGCGGTACGGGTCGGCCCTAGCAGCACTCGGGCTGGTTGTGGTGATGCTGTCAAGCCAGTTTGCGCTGGCCCTGGCCGGCTGGGCTATCTTCGCGCTCGGCCTGGCCGGCGTCGTGCCCCAGATCTTCTCGAGTGCAGGAAACCTGCCGGTTGCCCGACGTCCGGTCATTCTTTCCCGGGTTGTTGGAGCTGGTTACATCGGCCTGCTGGCCGGGCCTGCGATCGTGGGGTTCTTTGCCGAAGCGTGGACCCTCAACACCGCACTGATTCTTCCGGTGCTGGTCTGCGTGTTCGGAGTTGTGACGGCTTCGGTGGTGGCACCGGTGGCAACCCCGGCAGCCAGCACCAGCTCCCGCTAGTGCCAAAGGCGCGGCGATATCGCGTCATCAACGCCCCCTCCCGAACCCCCAGCGCCCTCGCCCGGACCCTCAGCACCCTGGCCAAGTCGTGATTGGGCTGCGAAGTCGTGATTCGCGCATCACGACTTCGGCGCCCAATCACGCCTTAGCGAGCGGGGACAACCAGCACCCCGACACGACTAGCGGCCCGGGATGACCCGGACCCACCACGACCCACGCAAAACGGCTGAACCCCCACCTTCGGGGGGTCCTCCGGTCCC
>JBKEBC010000059.1:0-15536 GCA_047972965.1 Beutenbergiaceae bacterium
CCTGACCCCCTCACCCATACACCACCAACCCAACAACACCTGGGCCCTCGTCAACAAAGACCTCATCATCTACACCGACCCCACCCCACAAACCCTGACCACCACCCTGCTAGGGGTCAACGTCACCATCGAAGCCACCCCCATCAACATCATTGACATGACCACCCACCTCGTCCCCAACCCCGACCCCACCTAGCGCCATCATCAGAGCGATGCCCCCCGACATTCCTCGCATCTACCTACCTGAGCGAACTCCCGGTGCTATCACCGTGTGGGTTCCTGGGGCCCGGCAGGGCCCACCGCTGCGTCACCGCCAACACCAGGTCGTTGGCCTCGGGTTCCCCAATGGTGACCCGCACTCCATCCCCGGGGAATGGCCGCACGGTTGCACCGGCGTCCAGCACGTCAGCAGCGAATGCTCCGGCGGCATCTCCCAGCGGCAACCAGTAGAAGTTACCCTGCGGCTCTCCCACATCCCAGCCTTGTTCGCGCAGCCTCGACACCACCCGGTACCGCTCAGCGACGACCTGGGCCACTCGGGCATCGGCTTGCTCCTGCTGGGTTAACGCTGCGGCTGCAGCCACCTGCCCGAGGGCGTTGACACCAAACGGTGTCGATGCGCTTCGCAGCACCCGGATGAGGCGCTGTCGACCCAAGGCGTACCCCACACGCAGCCCGGCCAACCCATAGGCCTTGGCAAAGGTCCGCAGTATCACCAGGTTCTTAAAGGTCGCCAGGAGCCCGACTGAATTGATCGGGTCCGACGAACGATCGAAATGCGCGTAGGCCTCGTCCAACAGCACCATCACATCGCTAGGCACCTGTTCCAGAAACTGCTGCAGATCGGTGTGTGAAATGGCATTGCCGGTAGGATTGTTCGGGGTACAGATGACGATGATCCGCGTGCGTTCGGTGATGGCTGCCACCATCCCGGCCAAGTCATGGGCATGGCTGCTGGTCAGCGGGACCTGAACCGATACTGCGCCGGCCGCCGCAACCATGATCGGGTATGCCTCGAACGAGCGCCACGCATAGATCACCTCATCGCCGGGCTCACACATCGAGCGCACGATAAGTTCGGCAACCGCAACAGAGCCATTGCCGACCAGCACCCGATCGGGAACCTGTCCGTGGTGTTCTGCCAACGCCTGCGTGAGGCGGTCCGCATACATGTGCGGGTAACGATTGACGTCCGCAGCCGCATCGGTGATGGCAGCTAGTACTGCGGGCAACGGCGGTTCGGGCACCTCATTGGATGAGAGCTTGAATACTCCCGGTCCCGGCCCGACCGCTCCGGGAACATATGCTGGCAGCTGCGACAGCGCCGCCCGCAACTGCACTCCACCGCGCTCAGCAGAATCCGTTGGCTCGAGGTTGCCCATGGCTACAGCATGCCAAGGTTGGCAGCCATTGATGAATCGGTGAGACGATCTCACCATGTTCCGGTTCATCGTCCAGGTAGCTATCAACGGCGTCGCCCTGTGGCTTGCCTCCCGGCTCATTGGCGGGGTCAGCATCGTGGCGGGTGCCAACATCCCGCAAACCGAAATCCCTGCGCTCAACACTGCCGGTGTGATCGTGGCGATAGCTGTGATCTTCACACTGGTCAACCGGTGGGTGAAGCCGGTGGTGAAGGTGCTGGCACTTCCACTGTACGTGCTGACCTTGGGCCTGTTCTTCCTGGTGGTCAACGCGTTGATGCTGCTGCTAACGAGCTGGATCAGCAGTTTCATCGACATTGGTTTGATCATCGACGGCTTCTGGAATGCCGTACTAGCGGCATTGATCGTCTCCATCAGCTCCTTGGTGCTCTCCATCTTCCTGCCCGAGGAAAAATCCAAGCGCCACTAAAGACACCCCCGGCCCGCTACTCCACCCGAGTTCCCTGAAAATAGTGGCTTTCAACGGTGGCATCAGGATCGAATAACGGTGCCAGCGGATTCAGGAAGTCTTGCACCGCATCCTCATCGGAGGCGTCGATCAGCCGACCGGTGTCGGCGTAAGCCTCGATGCCATGACTACCGGTGACATCGCTGATGTCCGATATCGCTGGATCACTAGAGGTGTGTAGGTCTCGTTGCACCGTGGTGCGGTCCTCCGAAACCGCGTTCGACGTGTTCTCCAGCCCGGACGTCATATCCTCAATGTGCTCAACATGCAGGACCTCCACCCCAGGCGGTGCATCCAACAGACTCGTGGGTGAACCGAAGGTCACCACCTGGCTTACCGAGAACTCACCCATCACCTCGTTGGCAACATTCATCGCGAGCATGCCACCCTGCGAATGCCCAGCGACCACTACCTGATCGTCGGCCCCGATTCCGGCATCACGCATCGCTTGCGCCACCATGGCAGAGCCAGCGGTAGGCATACCCACCATGGCCTCAGGGTTCGTTGCCCAATCCATCGGGTTGCTGGAATCCCATCCGGGTTGGGTACCTGGGATCAGCACGATCCATCCGGTACTGCCATCCGGTTGCACCACCTCATCGATGCGGATGGTCCCCGGGTCGATCCCAGTGTCCGGATTAAGTTCCCCAATGGCAGTCGCCATGCCGGAAATCCCGGCGATGGGAGCACTATCGGCATGGCCCGCAACCTGCTCCACCTTCACCTCGTCCGAGACTCTCCCACCTAGCCACGACGCGACAGTAGCGCCGACAGCCGGGATCGGGCGGTCGATGCCAGTGGCCCACCAAAGTAGGTCGTTGAGCAGCATTCCTGCGCCATGACGAGTGAAGGACCACCATTGCTGCCCGTGATCGCGCGCGTCACGACTAGCTGCCCACAGCCTCCCACCGATGAAGTGCCCCGAATGCCGTCGGGCCACAGCCAACGGGGGTCGCGTCAGATCCCAGACCTCCTGCGCTGCTGCCGCGTCAGCCTCCTCGTATTGGGTTGCCGATGAGGAGACCCTGGCTGCCAGACCGTCGAGCGAGGTCATCTCCCGGCTACAACGTGCCACCAGTGACTGCACCAACATGTCTGCCTGATTGCTCGACGTGGACGACGAAGCGGTCGAACTGAGCACCTGATGAATACCTCTCAACTCGTTCGCCTGCACTCGAACGTCCGCAGCCAGAGCATGGATACGGGCAGCCTGATCGCGCAGATCCTCCGGCGTGACCGTATAGTTCGCACCTCCACCGAGCTCAGCCCCGTAAACCACAAGTTCATCGCTCATATCGACACCTATCCGATCCCAGCCATCGCGAGCTCCGACTCGTGAAACCGGGCAGCGTAGCTGGCCTCGCGGGCCACTGCGGCGATGGTGCGCATCTCGGTCGCATGCCAGCGCGCCAATGCTGCGTAGCCACTCGCTGCAACCCCGGTCCAGTACTCGGGGACAACGCCCATCAGGTCCGTTGCCACCTGCTCGAGTCGTTGCGCCACCAAGCCCAACCTGATTGAAGGCCCCATTGATCCTCCCGTTCCTGTGTCGTGACCCCTGGACCATAGGAAGGTCCACCCGCTGCGGGTAGGCCAGCATCACCGCTGCTGTGGAAACTGCGCAGCAGCGGCCACCCCTGTGGATGAAGTGGCGACATACCACTGTGAGAATGGCCCCATGACGTCATTTCGGATCTGTGCGGTGTGCAGCGGGAACATCTGCCGCTCCCCGTTGGCAGAGGTGGTATTACGTGAGGCATTTACGCAGGCGGGGCTCGCTGATCAGGTCATCATCTGCTCGGCAGGCACGGGACCCTGGCACATCGGACAAGGCGCAGATGAACGGGCCATCGCCGTCGCTGCCGACCACCACCTGTCCCTTACCTCTCACCAGGCTCGGATGATCGATGCCACGCATCTAGCCGAGGTCAACCTCGCACTAGCACTCGACAGCGGGCACCTACGAGCACTGCAACGGCTACCCGCGCCACACGCCCAGATCCGCCTCTTGCGCTCCTTCGACCCCGACCAGAGCTGGCATGCGGACAGTCTCGATGTCGAAGATCCCTACTACGGCCAGTTAGCTGACTTTGAAACGGTGTACCAGCAAGTCCAAGCCGCAGCACCCGGGATCGTGAGCTTTGTCCGTAGCCAACTCCCGACCTAGTAACCGGTAGCGATGCCCACCTTCATCAAGACGGACTTCCCGCACCCTGAGGCGGCCCGGTCCGAGGCCGCCGGGCTAGCGTGGCTGGCGCTCAGCAATGGTGCCCGAGTAGTCCCGGTGGTGAGCGTCGAACCTGGACGGCTGGTGCTGGAACGGATAGACGATTCGTGGCCAACGCCGCAGCAGGCATGGATGTTCGGAGCAGCATTGGCACGTACTCACGCCGCCGGTGCCCCCTCCTTTGGCTACGTCCCCGGGGACACCGGGCTCTACATGGGTCGCCTGTGCTTGCCTTCCCCGGATCCGGTACCGACCACCTGGGGGGCTTTCTACGCCGACCATCGCCTGCTGCCCTACCTGCGCCGGTGCGTCGATCAGGGCCGGATCACCGCAGATGGTCAACGCACGATCGAGCGCGTCCTCACCCGGCTCTTCGACGGTGAGCTGGAGCATGCACAACCAGCGTTGGTACCCGCGGTCGCTCGACTCCATGGCGACCTCTGGAATGGCAACGTGTTGTGGCCGCGCACCGGGACAGCAGTTCTCATCGATCCGACAGCTCACGGTGGTCACGCCGAGTCAGATTTGGCCATGTTGGCACTGTTTGGCGCACCGCACCTGAGCGACATCGTGGCGGGCTACCAGGAAGAATCAGCGTTGGCGGCAGGCTGGCGCGACCGCATCGCGCTGCACCAACTCAATCCACTCCTGGTGCATACCCTGCTATTCGGCGGCTCCTACGCCCAGTCCGCCGTCGACGCCGCCGCGCCCTACGCCTAGCCGCTGCATCACGACCTTGAGGGTGTCCTGGTCACCGACGTTGCCTGGAACGACGGCGTAGGAGATTGCCTGGTCGCCGCGCTCAATCTGCCACAGTGAAACACCAGGAAGGATCTGCCCCAATACCCTGGCGCTGCGGGCACCCAATCCCACCCGGGCCACATCGGCGGAGGTGATCCCGCCTTTGGCCACCACCACATCGACCTCGTCCGCCAGGCGGGAGACCACGTGCGTGAGGGCATCCATGACTCGTTGCCCATGCGCCAGTGTCCCGTCTTCTGGACGGCGATGGCGGGCTGAGGAGACCACCACCACCCCTTGGCGAGCAAGGGTGAGCCGGGCTAGTTCAGCAACCCGTTCCCCTTCGGCTTCGACATTGTCCAGTGCCCGGTCGGTATCAACTTCAATCGCACCACCGGCAGTGGGCTTGAGTGCTTCAAGTTGGGCGCTGGCGCCACGGGTGTGCGAACCGCAGACCACGAGCGCACTGGCAGGGCTGGTACCCGCCGCCGGGGCGAGCAACCCATGGCTTTCGACACCAGCCAACGCAGCAGCCAACGGGGAGGCTGACCGCACCGTCACCCTAGAACCCCGGTTCCAGCTCGCCCTGATGGCCGCCGCTATCGTGCGCACGTGATCATTGGTGACGGCGTCGAATAGCGCGACAGTCCCCGGCTGCATCTTCCCGAGCGCATCAGCGAGCTCGTCAGCTCCTCGTTCTACCGCTTCCAGGGGCAGAAGCTGGGCGGCACGTCCACCGTATTTGTTGACGTACTCAACTAAGTCGGCCGTGTCGAAACCGAAGACCGGGTCCTGGGCATACTCACTTTGGTCGGCCCGAATTCGCGCGCCGTCGACCGTGACGTAGTGAATGCCACCTTCGGTGACGCGACCACCGTCGGGGAAGGCCGGCACGAAGGCCAAGATGGCATCGCGCCCCATCAGCACCTCGGATTCGGCGAAGACATGACCGCGCAGGGTGGAGTCGCCACGCAGCACATACCGCACCCGTAAGCCAAGGCGCTGAGCCTGCACCGTGCTTTCGTCCCGGATCCGTTCGATCAGGGCCACGGCCTCGGCCTGTGGAACAGCCCGGGTATTGGTCAGAACGTAGACGCTGTCATTCTGGGCGACGACGTCCGCGAACCTGTCCGCATCCCATTGCAGCAATACCTCGACGCCGGTTGCCGATTGAGTACCGGTGGGATCGTCGTCCAGAACCAGCGTGACTTCACCGGTCATGACGGGGCTGTATCTGTTCGGGATGGATGGTCGGCGGCGAACCAGAAGCTCTCGATGTGGTCTCGAACCAGACTGGCTGCCCGCCCGCGGTCCTGAGAATTGATGGCGGCCAGAATGTCGCGGTGTTCGTGTTGCACCGTCTTGGCGGTCTGACGCCAATCCGGCAGGTGCGAGTATCGCTCGACCATGCTGCGCTGAATGAGCAGGCGCAGCGAGTCCATCAATTGGGCCACCAGGCTGTTATTGGTCGCCGAGGCAATGCGGATATGGAAGGCGGTGTCGAGCCGGTTGAACTCCGCCACCGCAATCTCGGGTCGCTCCATGTCGTCCAAGATCGCGGACAGATCAGCGAGATCCTCGCTCTGACGACGGCGGGCGGCCTCCCCACACGACCACTCTTCCAACGCCAGGCGCGCCTCGACAATATTGTCGGAACTGAAATAGGCCAGGGCATGCTGCAGCTTCATCACATTGACGAATCCGCTACTCACCTTGGAGGAGAGGAAGGTGCCCCCCTCACCTCCAAGCCGGACCTCAACGATGCCGAGGGCTTCCAGCACCCGCAGAGATTCGCGCAGCGAAGGGCGTGAGACTCCGAGCAGATGGGCGAATTCCCGCTCGGCCGGCAGCCGGTCGCCGACTCGCAACCGGCCGTCAAGTATCTGGTCTTCGATACGCGCGATGACCTGCTCGTAGGTGCGCTGGCGGCGTACCGGTTCCCATCCGTCTTGCTCTGGCATTGGTGCTCCTCGGGGGCGCTCAGTTAGTGGTACGGAAATCTTGTTCCAAGGCGCGACGTACCTGGACGGCTTGCGTAGATTCGTCGACCGAGACGTCTGACCATCGCACTGGATCGTCCTTCTTCACCTCGTTCATGAGAGTGGCTCCATGTGCAAGGCCCAAAGGCAGAGCGCCGATGTCGAGCGAATGCTCGGCCGGAGCGAGTTTGCCATACACGGTGAATCCGCCTTCGCCGTCGAGTTGTTCACCGGCTCGCAGGTCGCGTTTGGCGACACTGACAACATCGCCACGGAACGCGCTCGCGCTACCGGTGGGCTCGTTACGCAGCACTGCCGAGGCAATGCTGACCGCCAGCTCCAACCCGATCATGTGATACGGCCGATACAGAGCGCCATAGCGTCCGCTGGGGTCGGTTCGCACCCCGTACTCAGCGAAACACTGAACGGCGTAGTCGGTCTTGGCTTCGAAAACCACGTAGACGCCCCAACGCAGGTCACGATCTACCTCCGTGCCGTCGCGATGCAGGCTCGACACGATTTCAACTGTGCCACGGCGTTCGAGCATGCCGCCGACTGCACGTTCACGCAAGACCACAGGCAGATCGTCAACCCCCGTGGGCGGAAACGCTAGGCCCCCAGACTGAGGTGTTAGTCCGCAGGCATTTGCTACCGCTGCCGCCTCGATCGCCGATTTCGTCCCGTCCAGAAACGAGTTGAACATTTGCGGGTTGTAGTCGCCACTGCGCAGTTGTTCCTCAGTAAAGCCGTAGTGATCCCAGACGGTGTCTGGAGTGGAGTAATGGTATTCGGGTAGATATTTGGTGCCCTTCCCCGCGGCCACGACGTCGAAACCCACCGTGCGGCACCAGTCGACCAGCTCGGATATCAGCGCAGGTTGGTCGCCGTACGCCATCGAATAGACCACCCCCGCAGCTTGCGCACGTCGGTGCAGCAGCGGGCCAACCATGCAGTCCGCCTCGACGTTGACCATCACCACGTGCTTGCCGTGGTCGAAGCACTTGAGTGCGTGATAGGTCCCGATCAACGGGTTACCCGTGATTTCCAGCACGACTTCGATAGCGGGATGCTCGATCAGCACATCACCGCTATCGACCACCGCGGTGGTCCCCTTGCTTAACGCTTGGTCAAGTGAGGCTGCGTCGATGCGGTCATCGGTCCAGCCGGTGCGCCGCAGCGCTTCTTGTGCCTTGGGCACGTTGATATCGGCAACTGCGACCACATGCAGATCGGGGTTGACCGAGGCCTGCGTCAGGAACATCGAGGCGAACTTTCCCGCGCCGATGACCCCCACTCTGATGGGACCGGACTGCGCCGTGCGTCGCTGCAAGAGGGCATGGAGATTCATGGATCATCTTTCATCGTTGATCGAGCGAACCATTCGTGGTCTGACCATCCTTACATAACAATGGTCTAACCATTGGTCATCGTGCCTTCAAGTCCGCGCAGTTGTCAAGACTTATCCACTTGCAGGGCTCAATTTTCCAGCATCTGCCTTGACAAGCTCGACGATACCTGATCAGAATGGGCGTTGGCGCGATGGTCATACCATCAGCCATACCGACAATACGTACACGGCAAGGGAGCTGTATCTCATGGGTGACAACTCGTCTGAGATCTATCGCGGACACTTCAACGGCAAGCGGGTCCTGGTGACAGGCGGCGCCAGCGGAATCGGCCTCGGAATCGCCACTGCCTTCGCAGAAAACGGTGCGTCTGTATTGATGATCGACCGTGATCCGCGGGTAGCGGAATCGGCGGACGGGCTGAAAGCACAGGGCTATGACGCCATCGGCATCGAAGGCGATGTCACCAGCGAGGCTGACGTGGCCAAGGCAATCGCCACAGCCGAAGAAAGCTGGGGCCAGCTCGATGTGGTCATCAACAACGCCGGGGTAACCACCATCAGCACCCTGGAGGACCTGCCACTGTCCGACTGGCAGAAGATCATGGACGTCAACACCACTGCCCAGTTCATCGTCATCAAGGCCGCCACCCCGCTCCTACGCAAGAGCGAAAGCGGCGTCATCCTCAACGCCGCATCGGGCCAGGCGCGCAAAGGATTCATCTTCACCCCGCACTACGCAGCCAGCAAGTTCGGCGTCGTCGGCCTGACCCAGTCCCTAGCTCAGGAACTGGTCAAGGACAACATCCGGGTCAACTCGTACTGCCCCGGAATCGTGGCCACCGACATGTGGGACTACAACGACCGCGAGTGGGGCCGGTTGCTGGGCGACTACAAGCCGGGCGAGCTCATCGCCGAATGGATCGATGGCATCCCGATGAAACGTCCCGCCGCTCCAGCCGATGTCGCCAACCTGCTGCTGTTCCTGGCCTCTGACGCCGGTAACTACATCACCGGTCAAGCGATCAACATCGACGGCGGAATGTTCATGAACTGACGCACGACCAGTCCACGGGTCAACGACGACAGATTGGGCACAACACCATGAACAACGAGGCAGTTAAGCCTTTCCTGTGCGCAGGACAGTGGATCGGCGATCCATCGCGCCAGGTCCACCGGATCGAGAATCCGGCCACTGCCGAGATCACCGCGACGGTGGTCCTGGCAACCACCGAGGACGTCGATACCGCTGTCACGGCCGCCGCCCAGGCACAGAGGACCTGGGGGCAAACACCACCAGGGGACCGGGCGAAGGTACTGTTTGCGCTCGCGGATCTGCTCGAACGTGACACCGAGCGGTTGGCAGCAATCATCGTGGCCGAAATGGGCAAGCCCATCCGGGAGGCTCGCGGCGAAGTAGGGGGCGCGGCGAACTTCTGTCGGTTCTTCGCCGGGCTCGCCACCGTATTCGGCGGCGAGGTACTGCCCTCGTCCGGGCCGCAGCAAGAGCTGTGGCTGCGTCGGGAGCCCGTGGGGGTGGTTGCTGCGATCCTGCCATGGAACTTTCCGCTGGCGTTAAGCGCCCGCAAATGCGCTCCGGCGCTGGTCGCAGGCAACGCCGTGGTGCTCAAGCCGGCCGAGACCACACCCTTGTCAGCGTTGGCGTTCGCCGAGCTCGCCTTGCAGGCGGGAGTACCCGCGGGTGTGCTCTCGGTACTTCCAGGCGACGGCGAGCAGGTGGGGTCGAGGCTGGTCGCTCACCCGGGAGTCGACGTGGTCACCATGACCGGCAGCGTGCCCACCGGTCAGGCAATCTTGCGGGCCACTGCCGATCAGGTCAAGACCGTGTCATTGGAGCTGGGCGGCAAGGCACCATTCATCGTCTTCGACGATGCGGACCTGGATGCCGCAGTCGAGGCCGCGGTTGCCATGCGCATGATGAACAACGGGCAAACGTGTGTCTGCAACGAGCGCACGTACGTGCAATCCGGCGTCTTCGACGAGTTTGTGCGCCGCTACACCCAACGGGTCGAGGCCATGGTGGTCGGCGATCCGATGGATGAAGCCACCGAGGTGGGGCCTAAGGCTTCCGCCAGCGAACTCGAGAACGTGGCGAACCTGGTGGACCAGGCCGTCGCGGCCGGCGCCACCGTCGTCACCGGCGGCACCCGGCTAACCGAGGGCAGCTACGCGCGTGGTTACTGGTATGCGCCCACGGTGCTCACCGACCTAGCACCGGACTCGGTCGCACTACGCCAGGAGATCTTCGGACCGGTCACCCCGATCGTGCCGTTCGACACCGAAGAGCAGGCCCTGGAACTGGCCAATGACACCGACTACGGGCTCAGTTCCTACCTGTATACCTCCAACTTCCGCCGAGTCATGCGCATGAGCGCGGGCATCGCCTCCGGTGAGGTCTTCGTCAACCGCGCAGGCCCGGAGGAGGTCAACGGCTTCCACGCAGGCTGGGGCCGCAGCGGACTCGGAGGCGACGACGGCACCAATGGCCTGAAGACCTACACCCGGACCAAGGCGGTCTACGTCGATTGGAGCGGCGGTGCCTAACGACATCGGAATCCACATCGAAGGCATCACCAAGTCCTACTCCGGGCAGGTGGTCGTCGACAGCGTCGACCTCACCGTCGCCCCCGGCGAAGTGGTGTGCCTGCTCGGAGAGAACGGCGCGGGCAAGTCAACCGTCTCCAAGATCATGGCCGGCACCGTCATCCCCGACTCCGGCCACATGTGGATCGACGGCGTGCCCTACCGGCCGGACTCCCCGGCCGATGCGTTCGCCGCATCGATCGGCCTGATCCACCAGGAAACCAGCCTGATCACCCACCTGAGCATCGCCGAGAACGTCTTCCTCGGTCGACTCCCCACCCGCAGCGGGCGGATCGACCGAGCAGCGATGCGGGAGGAATCAGCCATCCACCTCCACCGACTCGGACTGGATGTCGATCCCGATCTGCCGGTACGCGAACTCAGCGTCGCCGGGCTACAAAAAGTCGAGATCGCCAAGGCACTAGCCCTCGATGCACGCTATCTCTTCCTTGATGAACCCACGGCCGCACTAGGCCCACAGGACGCCGAGCAGCTGTTCGAGGTCGTCGACCAACTGCGCTCCGAAGGAGTCGGCTTTGTCTACGTCAGCCACAGGCTGGAGGAGATACCCCGGGTTGGCACCCGGATTGTGGTGATGCGCGATGGCCACAAGGTCAAGGAATGGGACCGTGCCGACATCGACCGGGACTTGCTGGTGGAGACGATGGTCGACCGACCCATCGATCGGATCTTCCCCGACCCTGAACCCCACGAAGGACGACCCATCCTGGAGGTGAACAACCTCGGACGTGAGGGTGCCTTCGAGGACGTCAGCTTCACCGTGCATGCCGGGGAAATTCTCGGTATCGCTGGACTCGTCGGGGCGGGCCGCACCGAACTAGCCCGGGCGATCTTTGGCGCCGAACCGGCCACGACCGGATCGATCATCCTGGATGGCCGGGAGGTCATGATTTCCACACCCTCGGACGCCATCCGCAGCGGCCTGGCCCTCATTCCCGAGGACCGCAAACAACAGGGGCTGCTGCTGGGGCAAAGTGTTGCCGAGAACATGGTGGGGGCCAGCTATCGCAGGGTCACCACCAACGGCATCCTGGCGCCGGGTCCCATCCAGAGAATCGTCCGTGCGATGTCGCAGAGGTTGGAGCTCAAGGGCCGCCCAGGCCAACCCGCTGGGACGCTTTCGGGCGGTAATCAACAGAAAGTGGTCATCGGCAAATGGCTACTGACCGAACCCAAGCTCGTCATGTTCGACGAGCCCACGCGAGGAATCGACGTAGGCGCCAAAGAAGCCGTCTACGAGCTGGTCAAAGAACTCGCCCTACAAGGAGCTGGAGTCATTGTGGTTTCGTCTGAACTACCCGAAGTGCTGGGCTTGTCCCACAAGGTGCTGGTGGTGTCCCGAGGTCGTGCGGTAGGGCTCTTGGATCGCGCTGACGCAACACCCGACGCGGTCATGCAGTTGGCGGTGACGGCATGAGTGAGACCACGACGGCTCCCCAGGCCGCAAACAAGTCGATCTTCCAACGGCTGGGGGCACTCTCCACGGCCGGGCCGCTCATGAGCCTCATCGTGCTCGTGGTGGTGCTCAGCTTTGCGTCGCCGTTCTTCTTCACGGTGCAGAACCTGGCGAATGTGTTCCAGCAGATCTCGGTGCTAGCGATCATCGCCCTGGGAGCCACATTCGTCATCATTTCCGGAGGCATCGACCTCTCGGTCGGTTCAGTGGCGGCGCTAGCCGGGATGGTTGCGGGCGTTACCTACAGCCAACTGGAATTCCCGATGATGGCCTCGCTCCTGCTGGCTCTGCTAGCAGGAGCTATCGCCGGACTGATCAACGGAGCATTGATCGTGTTCGGTCACGTTCCTCCGTTCGTCGCCACGCTGGCCATGCTCTCCATCGCCCGCGGCGTCACGCTGGTCATCAGCGATGGCCAACCGATCTCCGGGTTCTCCGACTGGTTCCGGCAAACCACCAAAGTGACGGTGGGCGAGGTGCTGCCAGTGATCGTGCTGTTCGTGCTGTTGATCTACTTGGCAGGTGCGCTGTACCTGAAGTACCGACCCGGGGGCCGCTTCATCTACGCCGTCGGGGGCAACGAAGAGGTCGCGCGTTTAGCCGGAATCAACGTCCGCGCAGTCAAGCTGTGGATCTACGTGGCCGCTGGCCTGCTGGCGGCACTGGGCGGGCTGGCACTGACATCACGACTGAATTCGGCGCAACCCACCGCTGGTGAAGGGCTCGAACTAGACGTGATCGCGGCCGTCGTCATCGGCGGCACCAGCCTCAGCGGCGGGGTGGGGAAAGTCTCCGGCACGCTGATTGGTGCACTCATCATCGGTGTTCTACGCAATGGCCTGAACCTGCTGAACGTGTCCTCCTTCTGGCAGGCAGTAGTCATCGGTGTGGTTATCGCGGCCGCCGTCATGATCGACACTCTCGGTCGCCGACGTAGCAATGCTCAATCGGGATAGGGGGTCTTGCCTGGGTGTTTCTTTCAGGACCAAACAAATGTCAAGCAAAGGAGAAAATCCATGAGGTCAAGAGGCCTTTTTGCAACGATTGCAGCGGTCGCAGCGCTCTCGCTGGCCGCCTGCAGTTCGACCACACCGGAGGGTGAGACCGACACCGGCGCAGATGGTGGGGGTGGCGACACCGGCGATGGTGAATTCACTATCGGCATCTCGATGTCCACCCTGGAGAACCCGTTCTTCGTCACCGTCAAGGACGGCGCTGTCGCACAAGCGGAGGCAGCAGGCCTGGAATCTCTGGTGGCGGATGCTCAGAATGACACGCAGAAGCAACTCAACGATGTGCAGGACCTGATCACCAAGGGCATCGACGCCCTGGTCATCAACCCGGTGGAGCCGGAGTCGGCCACACCGATCGTTGAGCTGGCCAACGACAACGACATCCCGGTGATCACCGTCGACCGGAGTTCGTCAGGCGGCACCGTTACCTCGCACATCGCTTCAGATAACGTCCTCGGTGGCTACCTGATCTGCGAGTGGCTGGGCGAGACCCTCAACGGAGAAGGAAATCTGGCCGTGCTGGAGGGAATTGCCGGTACCAGCCCGGAGCTGGACCGTGACGAGGGTTGCAACGACGCGCTCACCAACTATCCGGGAATTGTCGAAGTTGCCAGCCAGCCCGCTGACTGGGACCGCGCGATGGGCTACACCACCGCTCAGAACATCATCCAGGCCAACCCTGACCTGGACGCCATCTTCGGACGCAACGACCTGGCAGCGCTGGGAGCGGTCGAGGCCGTTCAAGAGGCTGGCCTAGCCGACGACATTCTGGTGATCTCCTTTGACGGAATCCAAGACGCTCTAGACGCGGTCGAGGCAGGAACTCTTGCCGCGACCGTGGTGCAGGATCCGACCCTGATGGGAGCGACAGCTGTCGATACCGCCATCACGGTGCTGGAAGGTGGCACCGTCGACGAACTTCAGGAACTGGAGGTGAAGGTGGCCAACGCCGAAAATATCGGCGACTTCATGTAGCCGATCACCCAGCAACTCTGGCTACCGCCACCAACCAGCGGGTCCGCGCCAACAACGGTGCGGACCCGCTGTGCGCCGTCGCCGGGCGGGGCTGGGAGGATATAACCGTGACCACGCGTACCAGCCTCGCCTCAATCCCCGCCATCGCCCTCGGACCCCTCGACGGCCGGTATCGTCCCATCGTCTCCCCCCTGGTCGACTACCTGAGCGAAGCCGCACTGAATCGGGCTCGGCTGCACGTCGAGGTGGAGTGGCTTATCCATCTCACCACCGCACAGGCGCTGCCTGGCGCGCCCACGCTCTCAGACGCCGAGATCGGCTACCTGCGCGGCATCGTCGACGGCTTCGGCGCCAGCGATATTGCGGAGCTGGCACAGATCGAGGCCGAGACTCGCCACGATGTCAAGGCCATCGAATACCTGCTCAAACGACGTTTGGCTGCCGCTCCCGAGCACCTCACGGGGGCCACCGTGCTGCCAAAGGTCGCCGAGATTGTGCACATTTTCTGCACCTCCGAGGACATCAACAACCTGGCCTACGCGCTGACCGTCCGCGACGCCGTCGGGCAGGTGTGGCTGCCCGCCGCCGCCGCGCTGACCGCCGACCTCGCGACGCTCGCCCGCAGCAACGCCGACGTCCCGATGCTCTCCCGCACCCACGGCCAGGCGGCGACACCGACGACGCTCGGCAAGGAGCTCGCCGTCCTCACCCACCGGCTGCGCCGTCAGCTCCGGCGCATCGAGGGCGCCGAGTTCCTGGGCAAGATCAACGGCGCGACAGGCACGTACGGCGCCCACGCGATCTCGGTCCCGGGCGTCGACTGGGAGGAGGTCGCCTCCTCGTTCGTGACCGGCCTCGGCCTCACCTGGAACCCGCTGACCACCCAGATCGAGTCGCACGACTGGCAGGCCGAGCTGTACGCCGACGTCGCCCGCTTCAGCCGGGTGCTGCACAACCTGGCCACCGACGTCTGGACCTACATCTCGCTCGGCTACTTCGCGCAGCGGCTGTCGGCGCAGGGCTCCACCGGATCCTCGACGATGCCGCACAAGGTGAACCCGATCCGGTTCGAGAACGCCGAGGCGAACCTCGAGATCTCGTGCGCGCTGCTCGACACGCTGTCGACGACGCTCGTCACCTCGCGGCTGCAGCGCGACCTGACCGACTCCACCACGCAACGCAACATCGGGGTCGCCTTCGGGCACAGCCTGCTCGCGATCGACAACGTCCGCCGCGGCCTCGCCGGGCTCGACGTCGACGCCGACCAGATGGCCCGCGACCTCGA
>JBKEBC010000106.1:0-50579 GCA_047972965.1 Beutenbergiaceae bacterium
ACCGACTTCACCATCTGGGTGGAGTCGCCTGAGACCGGGCAGCGCTGGCAGATCGACCAGGACGGCAACATCACCGAAGCCGCTGCCTAGGTTTCGCACCACAATCTCGCGCTCGCCCGGCTGACCATTCGCCGGGCGAGCGCGCAGCCAAACCCTACTCGGCACCCACCCACGCCCCCACCTGAAGGAGACACGACGTGAACGCGAAAGCGAAAACGGGTAAAGACTCCGGCGACTCCAAGAAAAAGACGCCCATGTCCAACAAGAAGTACTTGACGATCTGGATCCCCGTGATCGCGCTCGTAGCGACAATCGCGGTTGTAGCCAATATCGCGCTGAGTGTTGCCGAGGGGTGGGTGGCGTCCCAGTACGGCGCCGGTACGTATGAGTTCACGAACTCCGAGGAATCCGAGGGGCTGGACAGCGAGTACTACACCGCCGACTACGCCAGCCTGGACGAGGTAGACGAAGCGGCCAAGCAGCTCGTGGAGGAGATCGGTGCCGGGGGCATCGTGCTGGCCAAGAATGAGGGGGAGTCGCTGCCGCTAGCGCAGGGTGCGCAGATCACCATGTTCGGCGCCGCGGTAACCGACCCGGTCTTCGGTGGTTCCGGCTCCGGTTCAGTCGACACCAACTCAGCTATTACCCCGCGTGTTGCCATGGAAAACGCTGGCTTTGGTGTCAACGACGCCGTGTTCAATGCCATTGCGGCCCACACCGATGAAACCGCGCGCGGATACATCGAAATGGATGACCCGGAGAACTCCACCTACAACATTGGTGAGCTACCGGTCGCAGACTATGAGGCCCAATCGTCCTCGTTCGGGCAGTACAACGACGCCGCCGTGATCATGATCGGCCGTCCGGGCGGTGAGGGCGGAGACCTCACCATGGACATGGCCGCCAATGCGGTCGAGGGTGAGCCGGTCGTTGACGGCCAGCACCAACTTGAGCTGGACCAGAACGAGCTCGACATGATCGAGCTCGCCAAGGCCAACTTCGAGACCGTCGTGATCGTGATCAACGCCTCCACCACCATGGAGCTGGGCAACATCCACAGCGATGCTGGCGTGGACGCGATCCTGCTAGCCGGTTCACCGGGTTCGACCGCCTTCAATGCACTTGGTCGCATTCTCAACGGCGAGGTCAACCCGTCCGGCCGCACCGTTGACACCTGGGCCGCGGACTTCACCGCTGACCCCACCTTCGCCAACTTCGGTGACTTCGTGTACAACAACATCGAGGCTGAGTACCCGGTCTCCGCAGTGGAGAGCGCCACCTCGAACGCGACCGTCACCACCGATGCTCCGTTCATCAACCTGGCTGAGGGAATCTACTTCGGTTACCGCTACTACGAGACGGCCGCCGCCGAAGGTTTCATCGACTATGACGAAGCCGTGGTCTATCCCTTCGGTTACGGCCTGAGCTACACCGACTTCAGCTGGAGGGTTACTGACACCCAGTCCGGTGCGGAGGACGGCACCATTGCCATGACGGTCGAGGTGACCAACAACGGCACCGTCGCCGGTCGCGATGTGGTGGAGGTCTTCTACTCGGCGCCCTACACCCCCGGAGGCATCGAGAAGTCTGCGGTGATCCTGGCGGGCTTCGCCAAGACCGGGGAGATCGCTCCCGGAGCCAGTGAGTCGGTCACCGTTGAATTTGCGGTGGAAGACATGGCCTCCTACGACTACCTGGACGCCGCTGCCTACGTGCTCGAGGCCGGTGACTACGAGATCACCGCACGGCTCAACTCGCACACGGTTGCCGACGGTACGGAGCCGCTGGTGTACACGGTCGACTCCGACATCGTCTACTCCGGTGACAACCACCGCAGCTCCGACGTTGCTGAGGTCACCAACCAGTTCGATGACGTTTCCGCAGAGTTCAGCAGCGATGGTGCAGAGGGAACGATCCAAGCGATGTCCCGGGCGGACTTCGCTGGCACGTTCCCGGCTGCCCCGACGCCGGACCTGTTCGAGGCCGACCAGGCGATCATCGATGGTTTTGCGGCCTGGGACCCTGAAGCAACGGCGGAGGAGATGCCCACGACTGGGGCCAGCACTGACCTGGCCCTGATCGATATGCGCGGTCTGCCGCGCGATGACCCGCAATGGGAAGATTTGCTGGATTCACTGTCGGTCAACGACATGACCAGCATGCTGCTCAACGGTGCCTACCAGACCGCCGCTATTGGCTCGATCGCCAAGCCGCCGACGGTGGAGCCGGACGGCCCAGCTGGGTTCTCCTCGTTCATCAACCCCGACATCAAGGGGGTGGCCTACCCGTCACAGGTGCTGATCGCACAGACCTGGGATGTCGACCTCGGCTACGCCATGGGTGAGACGATGGGCAACGAGGCACTGTTCAAGGGCATCAACGGTTGGTACGCACCAGCGGTTAACCTGCACCGTTCGCCCTTCGCAGGTCGTAACTTCGAGTACTACTCCGAGGACCCGCTGCTCTCGGGCAATATGCTCACCGCAGTTGCCAACGGCGTCGGGACCAAGGGTGTGTACACCCTCGTGAAGCACTTTGCGCTGAATGAGCAGGAGACCAACCGGGTGAACAACGGCCCAGCCACCTGGGGCACCGAACAGGTCATCCGCGAGGTGTACCTGCGGCCGTTTGAGATCGCTGTCAAGGGCGTCACGATGGAGGTTCCCTACATCGCCGACGAGAACGGAACCATCGAGACCGCCACCGTTGGTCTGGGGGGCATCATGAGCTCGTTCAACCGGATCGGGGCGACCTGGGCCGGTGGATCGCAGGCGTTGATGACCGACGTGCTGCGCAACGAATGGGGTTTCGAGGGCTTCGCGATCTCGGACTTCAACCTGTACCCGTACATGAACCCGAACCAGGGAATCCACGCGGGTACCGACCTCACGTTGACGTTCCAGCCATCGAAGTCCTTCGGTGACACCACCTCAGCCAGTGCCGTCAATGACATCCGGAACGCGACCCACAACATCTTGTATGTGGTCGCCAACTCCAACGCCATGAATGGCCAGGCTCCCGGCGTGACGGTCTCATACACGCCGCCGACGTGGAAGTACATCCAATGGGTGTCAACTGCGGTGGTCGGTTTGCTGCTGCTCGGTGCTCTGGTCATGGTGGTCCTACGGGTCCGCCGCCATAGCGGCAAGGGCAAACAGGCCGCGGAGGCATCTGCCTAGATGTCACCGGCAAACGGGGTGTTGGGCCAGGGCCCAGCACCCCGTTTGTGTTTCACCCATGAATTAGAGCCTGCTCACCGTTCCGGTCAAGCACGTCAGCTCTGAATGCGCCTGCCACCCGGCGTACCGGTAGCCCTGGTCGAGCTCAACTCCGACGCGCAAGGTGCTCGGGAGCGGAACCGGCTGATAGAAGTTGGCCGTCCAGCGGAAGGCATCCCCGCGGGCTGCTCCGATGGTCGCCAGGGCCCGAGCTGCGGTGTACATGCCGTGTGCGATGGGGCGCCGAAAGCCGAACAGTTTGGCGCCGAACCTACTCAGGTGAATCGGATTGCGATCACCGGATACCTCGGCATACCGGCGGCCGATATTGGCCGACAACTGCCATTGCCCGGTCTGGGCAGGAACCGCCGCAGGCTCAGGCCGACGTCCGAGGGGCGGACCCAAACGGGGTAGCTGCCGACGGGCCAGGTAGGTGCTCGTGCCCTGCCAGGCAATGTCCTGCGAGCCCCGCCGCCGTATCTGCACCACCAGCTCGACCTGAGTGCCGCGACGGTGTGGCGTCAGGTTCTGCGCCCACGCCTGGATCGTTAGGCGATCCTGCACCCGGATCGGGTCGAACTGCTCAATCTCGTTGCGGAGATGGACCATTCCCAATACCGGCAACGGAAAGTCCGCCCTGGCCATTAGCGCAACGGCCAACGGGAACCCCACCACGTGCAAGGCGCCGGCCGGGAGGTCGTCATTGACCGGTTCTCCCAGCAGTCTTTGATAGGCGTGCACCTGTGCGGCGTCGATGGCAACGTCCGCAACGCGGTAGCGCACGCGGGGCAACGTGGTCGGTGGGGCAGCCATGACGGCACGAGCACTGCTGGCCAGTGCCTTGCGGTAGGTGCGGGTGAGCGCAGGGATTTCCGGAAGCTGCTTCTCATCCACGATCAACCACCCATTGCCGTCCGTCGTGCCCGCGCATAGACCCAGTGTGCACCGGGGTAGTCTGAACGCTCCAGGATCGAGGTTGAGGAGTTTCGAGTCGGTGCCCCACATCCTGATTGTTGCAATGTACTTTCCGCCCTCGCGCGGATCCGGTGTCTATCGTCCGTTGGCGCAGGCTAACTACTTCGCGCGCCATGGCTGGGACGTCACCGTCATCACCGTCGACGAAGCACACTTTGACGATGTCAGTGGGTCATCCGACCCGTCACTGGTGACTCGGATCGACCCCGCCGTGACCGTCTTGCGAGTGCCGATGCCGCGCGGACACTTGCAATCCAATATCCGCCGCATCGGGTGGTGGCGAGCGAATTTCCCGAAGGTCAGCGCCCACGTGGATGGCCTGGCCGCACGCATCTTCCCGGACAAGTACACCCAGTGGATTCCGCAGGTGGTGCAGCGAGCACTTCGCCTGCACCGACGTCACCGGATCGACCTGGTGTTGGCGACGGGCAATCCGTGGAGCGCCTTCGAAGCCGCCCGCCAACTTCGTCGACTCACCCGCATCCCGTACGTGGTCGACTATCGCGACTCCTGGACCCTGAGCCAGTTCCGGGAGGAAGCGGCATTCCCGCCCGGGCACCGGGCCTACGCTGCTGAGTCGGCCATCATGTCATCGGCCGCGGCTGCCGTCTTTGTCAATGAGCCGATGCGACACTGGCACGCCGAGCGTTATCCGGACGCCGCCTCCCGGATGCTGGTGCTGGAGAATGGCTATGACGCCGACTTGGTGGCCGCCGCCCCGTACCGTCGTCCAGATCCGGACCAACCGCTGCGATTCGGCAGCGTGGGAACGATAACGGAGGTGTGGCCACACCAGGAGGCGTGGGGCGGCTGGCGCGAGGCTCGTACCCACCCTGAACTGGACGGTGCCACCCTCGACCTCTACGGCCACCTGGGCTTCTTTCCACGGACAGTTCCCGTCATCGAAGCGATGCTTCCGGGGCCGGGATCAGGGGTCACCTGGCGCGGACCGGTCGCCAAAACCGAACTCGATCAGGTGTACGCCGATCTGGATGTGCTGCTGTTGGCGATCCCGTCCTCACGGTATGTCACCGCAGGCAAGGTGTATGAGGCTATGGCGACGGGCAAGCCCATCGTCGCGGTGCACACGCCGCAGACCGCGGCCAGCGACCCGCTGCGCGAATACCCTCTGTGGTTCCCGGTGCGGGAACTGAGTGTGGACGCCGCGGCTGATGCCTACGTTGGCGCCGCGCGGGCAGCCCGTTCCATCACACCGGATCAGCACGCTGCCGCGCTGGCTCACGCACTCGGCTACCGCCGTGATGTGCTGCTGGAGCCGTTTGAGCAAGAGCTGAGGAGGTTGGCCCATGCCTGAGGCACACCCGCTGCCCGACGGGGTCACCGACACCCGCATTGTGGTTCTCACGCCGTGGTTTCCCACCGCGGCGAACCCGTTCGCCGGCATATTCGTCGCAGACTCGGTGCGCGCCCTGGGTCTCGCGCTGGATGCCCCGCCACCGTTGGTGGTGCATGTCGACAACCAGCTCCCCGAAGACTGTGGTCCGGCCCAGTGGCAGCGCTACGCCGATTTGCACGTGTTGCATATTCCAGTGCCCACGCCTGCGGGTACCAGTCGGCAGCAGATGGGGCGTAACCAACGACAAGCGCTGCGTGAGCACGCCGCGGACCTGATCGCTCGGGCCGAAGTGGTGCACGCCCACGTCGGCATTCCGGCCGGGTGGGCAGTGCTGGACCTACTCCCCGAGCAGACGCGTCTGGTGCTCACTGAGCATGCCTCCTACCTGCATCGGGAACTGGCGCTGAGCGTGGGGCGGCAGATGTACCAGGAGGTCATCGACCGGGCTGAAGTGGTCCTGGCTGTCAGCGAAATTGAGGCACGGCGCATCCGTTCCATATTCCCCGATGCCAGAGAACGGGTGATTGCCTTCGGCAATCCCGTCCGCACTCGGGCGCTTGCGGTGCACGAGCGAGAGTCGGAGCACCTAGATCGCTGGCTGTATGTGGGGAATCTGCTGGAATCCAAGGGCGTGATGCGGGTGCTGCAGGCATTCGCGCACTGGACTGCCGAGCATCCCGAACGAGAAACAAGCCTGACCCTGGTTGGCCGTGGCATGCTCGAAGAGGAACTGCGTCAGACCGCATCCGAGCTGGGGATGGCCGACGTCGTCCACTTCGTGGGCCCGGTCGACCCCATGGCCTTGGCCCCATACCTGCTGGCTGCCGACGTCTTGGTCCATCTTTCCGGCAAGGAGACGTTCGGCCTGGCCCTGGTCGAGGCTGCCATCACCGGGCTGCCGATCCTGACCACCACCTCCGGTGGGCCAGAGGAGACGCTGGTGGACGCTGCCTCAGAGGGGCTGGCGCGGTTCGTACCGGTCCAGGCGGATACCACCGCAGTGGTCGAGGCGATCAAGATCTTGGAAGCCACCTGGGTCAAGGCCGACCGGGCTGCGGTGCGGGCCGGTCTGCTGGACCGATTCGGTGAAGCAGCTTTCGGAGCTCGGCTGCTGGCCATCCTGGACGGGGCAGACCCCTATCAGCCGCTGCCGGACGATGCCGTCACGATCCTGGCCTTGGCGAACTCACCACGGGCATACCGGCGCGGGCTGCCGCTGACACTCATGACCCGGGGCCTGGGCATCCGGCTGATGCTCGCTACCGATCAGTTTCGCGAGGCGGTTGTCAGCGACCCTCGGGTGCGGGTGATCGACTTCAACCGCATGACCAGAAATGCGCCCTGGCACTTCCTCACCTGGCTGTTCATCGATCGCGGCCCAGCCTGGGTGATGCGGCGGTCGACGTCGGCTGCTGTTCAGGTGGTGCGGCGGGTTGATCGCGAGGGCTCCCATGCGGCGCGGTTGCAGCGAGGCGGTGACCGTGCCGTACGCATCCAGCGCAGAGCTGCACGGACGTTGCGGGAACGAGTGGTGATGCGCTTGTCCTCCTACGTTGACCCGTGGTACTTCGGCAAGCGTTGGGCTGCGCAGCTAGCACCGCTGATTCGGGAGCACAACGTGAGGGTGCTGGTGATGCTGGACCGAACCACTCAGACTATTGCGTGGCACCTAGCTCAGCAGTTCCCTGATCTGGTGGTCATGGGCGTGCCGACTGCGGCGGATCTGCGAAATGTCAGAGAGTGAATTCTGAGCGAATCATGATGTTGGTGGCCAATTCCATCGTCGGTGATTCACGTGTTCAGAAGTAGGCACTCTCGGCGCAGGGAGCCGGTCATGAAGTACTGGTCTTGGCAATAGCTCCGTCGATACCGGATCATCCAGGACTATTAGCGACCAACCAGGTTTTGCCCGCAGACCCGCAAGACCTGTCCAGAGATACCACCAGCCTGTGGCGTGAGCAGAAACGCTACCGTCTCGGCCACATCGATTGGCCTGCCACCCTGCTGGAGGGAGTTGAGGCGGCGGGCGATCTGACGGGTGAGGACCGGGATTTTGGCCGTCATCTCGGTCTCGATAAAGCCCGGTGCCACGGCGTTCGCGGTACCGCCAGATGCTGCGAGTTGGTCGGCCCAGGCGCGGGCAGCGCCGATGACTGCGGCCTTGCTGAAGCCATAGTTGGTTTGACCGCGATTCCCGGCGATACCCGACGTTGACGACAAGGTCACGATCCGGAGGCCATCGGCTGCCAGGTCGGCTTCGATGACTGCATCGGTGATCCGCAATTGTGCGGCGATGTTCACCGCGATCACGCTGTCCCAGCGCTCGGGCGACATGTTCGCCGCGAGCTTGTCACGCAGAATTCCGGCGTTGTGCACCAGGAGGTCGAGCCGCCCGAACCTCGTGCGAGCTAGGGCGGCGATGCGGTGACCGGCATGCTCGGCGGTGATATCGACCTGGAGCGCGACGCCGTGGATCTGGTTCATCACCCGTGCCAGCGCTTCGCCGGCATCGGGGACGTCGACGCCGATCACCTGAGCTCCTTCGCGCGCGAGCACTCGGCTGATCTGCGCGCCGATGCCGCGAGCGGCGCCGGTCACCACTGCCACCCGACCGGCGAGGGCATTGGTCCAATTCTCAGGGAGCTGACCTGGGCCATCGATTCGTAGGAACTGGCCGTCGACGAATGCGCTACGGGCGCTGAGGAGGAAGCGCAACCCGCCCAGGGCGCTGGGAGAATCCACCTCGACCTGCTCAGCCAGTTCTAGCCCATTCCCGGTCGCCCCCGCGCGTAGTTCCTTGGCTAGTGAGCGCATCATGCCAGCGATCCCGCTGCGGACGGCCATCACGGCAGGTTCGGATGATGCCGGTACCCGTGCCATGCTGATCACCCGGCCGCAGGGAAGTAGATCGCGCAACATACCTCCGGTTGCCAAGACTCGGGTACCGGCTTGAGTGGGGTCCTGCAGATCGGTGAGCACCATGATGATGGCCCCGACCTTGACGCCTGGTGCTATCCCCCGACGGACATCGAGGTCCCAGTCCAGCAGCGCTGAGGCGAGGGTGTCGGCGTCGGTTCCCTCGCCGATCACCACGACCGGACCGACCGTGAGCGGGTCGTCTACGGGGTGACCGGTACGGCGTAGCAGCGCCGGTCTGGGCAACCCCAGCCGTTGGGCGAGCTGCTGGGTGAGACCGGAATTGACCAGCTTCAGATACGTGTCAGCCATCACGGTGCCTCGAGGATCATGGCGATGGCCTGGCCGCCAGCAGCGCACACCGAGATCAGGCCCCGCACTGGACCTGCGTCGTCGGCCGCGCGTTGGTCGGCGAGCAGCTTGGCCATGGTCCCCACGATCCGAGTGCCGGTGGCGGCGAATGGGTGCCCGGCGGCCAGCGACGAGCCCGCCACATTGAGTCGGCTGCGGTCTACCTGCCCCACTGCTGGGAGGCCTACCCGCTGCATCCACTCGTCGTCGGCCCAGGCGGCAATGGTGGTCAGGACCGTGGCAGCGAAGGCCTCGTGCACCTCGATGAAGGCGAAGTCATCCAGGGTCAGGCCGGTGCGGGCCAAGAGCCGTGGCACTGCATAGGCGCCAGCCATCAGCAACCCATCCTCGCCTCGGACGAAGTCAACTGCGGCGGCCTCGGCGTCGACCACCTGCGCCAATACTGGCAATCGATGTTCGCTGGCCCAGGTGTCGCTGGCCAGCAACACCGCCGCGGCACCATCGGAAAGTGGGGTGGAGTTACCGGCCGTCATGGTCGCATCGCCGCCGTCGCGCCCGAAGACCGGCTTCAACGAGGCCAGCTTCTGCGCGGAGGTGTCCGGGCGCAGCGCCTCGTCCCGGGTCAGACCCTGGAATGGGGTGATTAGCTCGTCAAAGAACCCGCGTTCGTAGGCGGCGGCGAGATTGTGGTGGCTGGCGAGCGCGAGTTCGTCCTGTGCTGCCCGGGTGATACCCCATTCGCGGGTGGTCAGTGCCTGGTGCTCGCCCATCGAGAGACCGGTACGGGGCTCGGCGACGTCGGGAGCGACCGGTGCCAGATCTCCCGGTCGCAGCGCTGCTAGCAGCCTGAGTCGCTGTGGCAGCGTCTTGGCGCGCGAGAGTTTGATCAGTGTCTGACGCAACCGGTTGCTGACCACGATGGGTGCATCGGAGGTGGAGTCGACCCCTGCGGCGATGCCAGCATCGATCTGGCCCAGGCTGATCTTGTTGGCGATACTCCAGGTTGCTTCCAGGCTGGTGGCGCAGGCTCGCTGGACGTCGGAAGCAGGGGTCTGGGGGGACAGGCTTGCGCCCAGCACCGCCTCCCGGGTGAGGTTGAAGTCCCGGGAGTGTTTGAGCACTGCACCGGCGCTCACCTCGCCCAGGCGCTCACCTGCGAGGCCATACCGGGCCACCAGTCCGCTGAGCGTGGCGGTGAGCATGTCCAGGTTGGAGGAATCGGCGTAGGCACCCCCTGCCTTGCCAAAGGGGATCCGGTTGGCTCCAACGATCACTGCTCGTGGGGGTGGGGTCGAGTTCTTTCGGGCGTTCGTCCGGGTTCGCGGTTTGCTCTTGCTACCGGGGGAGGTGGATGCCATGGGACCTCACTCAACTTGTGGCGTAGTCAGACCATACGCGCTCGCGATATGTCTCGAACTCAGAGTACCTGATACTCTAAGTTCGTGATTGCCTCACAGCCGGTTCTGACCGAACCCGATGGCCGTTCGACTCGCTGGGACTCCCACCGCCAGGAACGCCGGGCACAGTTGTGCCATCTGGCACGCAAGGCGGTGCATCGGGCCGGCCCGGACCTGTCGATGGATGAGATAGCCGCTGCCATGGGCACCAGCAAGTCGATCGTGTATCGGTACTTCACCGACAAGTCCGGGTTGCAGGCCGCCGTCGGGCAATCGGTGCTGGACGAAATCGCCGATGCGCTGGAGCGAGCATCCCGGCAGCAAGGCAGCGCCCAGCAGCGGATGCGGGCCATGGTGCAGATCTACGTCGGCACCCTGACCAACTCACCCAACGTCTACCGCTACGTCACGGCTGAGCAAAGTGCCAGCCTGTCCACCTTCCTGACCACGGTGGGCGATGCCGTTGCCGTTCCCCTACGAGAACTGCTGGGACCAGGTGACGCCGATGGCGCTGTTGCGCACCTGTGGGCAGCCGGGGTGGTCGGTTTTGTGCGGGGAGCTGGCGAGAGCTGGCTCGGCACGGCTGCGCAGGAGCGTCTGAGTGCGGCGCAGATGGTGGATTTTTTGAGCGGTTGGCTGTGGCGCGGCGCGACCGCAGTCTCACGTATTCGAAATTCTGGAGGTACCCCATGAGTTCGACGACCATGACGACACCAGGCGATTCCGACCTGCAGCTGGACGGCGGCGTGGTCAATGCCGCGCTGGACGGGCGCTGGGCAGACTTGCGGCGCAGTAGCCGCAACCTGTGCCTGGATCCACAGTTTCGGCGGGTACCCGGACTGACCTACCCAGAGCATCGCGAACGGATACTGGGCCAGCTGCGCGCACTGGTGCAGGCACGCGCCGTGCAACGGGCCTTCCCCACGTACCTGGGTGGCAACGACGACCACGGCGGTAGCTTGGCTCGATTCGAGGAACTCGTTGTTGCAGACCCGTCATTGCAGATCAAGGCGGGTGTCCAATGGGGCCTGTTCGCCTCCGCGATCCTGCACCTGGGTACCGGCTACCACCACGAGACCTTCCTCCCGGACGCGCTCGACCTGACGGTTCCTGGGGCTTTCGCGATGACTGAGATCGGGCACGGCTCCGACGTCGCATCGCTGGGAACCACAGCCACCTATGACTCTGCGACCGAGGAATTCGTGCTGCACACGCCCTACCGGGCGGCGTGGAAGGAATACCTTGGCAATGCCGCCAAGGACGGCGTCGCAGCCGTGGTCTTCGCGCAACTGATCACCAACGGTGTCAATCACGGTGTGCACGCGCTGTACGTGCCCATCCGTTCCGATGGCTCGCTCCTACCCGGCGTCAGCAGTGAAGACGACGGACTCAAAGGCGGCCTCAACGGCATCGACAATGGTCGACTGGCCTTCGACCAGGTCCGCGTGCCGCGGGCCAATCTGCTCAACCGCTACGGCGAGGTCGCTGCCGATGGCCGCTATAGCTCACCTATCGACAGCCCAGGGCGTCGCTTTTTCACCATGTTGGGAACGCTGGTCCAAGGCAGGGTGTCGCTCTCCGGAGCGGCGACGGCGGTCTCCAAGATGGCGCTGGCGACAGCAATCAGATACGGAAATCAGCGCCGCCAGTTCACGGGGGCTGACCCACACGTGGAAACTGTGCTGCTGGACTACCAGCGCCACCAGCGCCGCCTGCTACCGCTGCTTGCGCGCACCTATGCGGCCCAGTTCATGCACAACCACCTGCTACAGCGATTCCATGAGGTGTTCTCGGGTGAGGTGGACTCCGATGCCGATCGGGAGGATCTGGAAACCCTGGCCGCCACCTCCAAACCACTTGCTACCTGGCTGTGCTTGCAGACGGTGCAGGAATGCCGGGAGGCGTGCGGCGGTGCCGGGTTCATGGCCGAGAACATGCTCACCGGCTGGCGCGCAGATCTGGATGTTTACGCCACCTTCGAGGGCGACAACAATGTGCTGCTGCAACTAGTGGGCAAGCGTCTGCTCACCGATTACGGCCGCTCGATAGCTCGGATGGATGTCGCTGGAACCGTGCGCTACGTCGCCGACCGGGCCGCGGACATGACCCTGCACCGCACCCCGTTGCGCCGAACCGCCCAGTCCATTAGTGACTTTGGATCTGCGGCCCGCTCTGCCACCGAGATCCGCGAACCCGACGTGCAGCGGGAACTGTTGGAGGAGCGAGTGGAGGCCATGATCGCCGAGATTGCCGATGCCCTGCGGCCTGCCCGCAACGCTTCGGATGAGGAAGCAGCTCGACTCTTCAACGAACATCAGGACGCCCTCATTGAGGCGGCTAAGGCACATGGTGACCTGCTGCAATGGGAGGCCTTCACCGAGGCATTGGCAGGGATGACCGACACCGATACCCGCCAGATCATGACCTGGCTGCGGGACCTGTTCGGATTGGTCACCATCGAAGGCAACCTCGCGTGGTACCTGATGAACGGGCGCATCTCCAACCAGCGGGCGCGCACGATCGGGTCTTACATCAACCGGCTGCTTCCACGGCTGCGCCCCCATGCGGGGGACCTGGTGGAAGCTTTTGGCTACAGCGTCGAGCATGTGGGTGCGGTCATCGGCACCGATGCCGAGGAACTGCGGCAGGCTCAGGCCCGCGACTACTACCGCAACCTGAGGGCTAGTGGGGACGAACCCATCTCGGAGAAGTCGCTGCACGAGGCGAAAAAGGCATCCGTGGATCGCTAGTTCCCCTGGAGGTGCAGCCTAGGAACCTCGGCGAGGCGGGTTGCTGGGTGCGTCCGCAGGGTCGTGGTGGGTTGGTGGGTGATACCCGCGGGGTCGTGATTGGGAGCGCCCGCGGGGTCGTGCCGGGGAGGCGGGTGACGCGCGAGGTCGTGATTGGGAGGCCAAGTCGTGATTCGCGCATCACGACTTGGCCTCCCAATCACGACTTGGGGTGGCTGGGTAGATCCGGAGGCTGGGGTAGGTCCCGGGGGCGTGGGTGGGTCCCGGGGTGGCTGGGTGGGTCCCGGGTGGTCGTGATGGGGGCTAGATGTCGGTGATTGGTCCGCCCTCCAGGGTCTGCAGGTCGAACCGATGAAGGGAATCTTCGGTCATGGCCCACAGCCAATCGCCGGCTACGAACGTACGCAGCACCCCGCCGGTCCACTCGGTGCCCGGCACTGCGATGTCGATCCTCGGACCTTCGGTGAGGGTCCCGTCCGCCAGGTCGACGGTAACGATTCCCCATTCCGGCCAGTATTCGTCGCTGTCAATGGGCTCTCCAGGTTCTGCGACGTCGGAATCCGCGTTGTCCTGCACGGTGCCCACGAGGTCCTGCGACCAGGTCTGGATCGGTAGGTACACCCGGTCTTGCCATTGCAGGAAGGCACGGTGTTCCCACTCGATCGTGGACGATGTGCCAACCCAACTCAGCTGTGACACCTGTTGCGGATCGGTCACGTCGGCGATATCGAACAGCGAGGCCTGTACACCAAGGGTAGTGCCGTCCAGGTCGGCGTCCTGACCGATGCCGAGCAACGACCCTTCTCCCACCGGATGCAGATAGGCGGAGTAGCCCGGGATCTTGAGCTCGCCCGTGGTCACGGGGGCGCTCGGATCGGAGGTGTCGATCAAGTACAACGGATCGGTCTGCCGGAAGGTCACCACGACGGCGAGCTCAGGCGTGGGGTAGCGGACGGCATAGATCTGTTCTGTTAGGCCAAGTCCGTCCACCCGCCCAGTCTCAACCAGCTCGCCGCCGCGTTCAGCGAGCACGAACAGCGATGACGACGTGTCCGACCACTGGCCCGATTCCGACGCCATCGTGGTCGTTACCCGGATCACCCCCTGGTGCTCATCCATCGAGAATTGGTTCAGCAGCACACCGTCAACCTGGCCTGAGGCTACATACTCGGTGCGGTCGGCTGCGGAGATGTCGAAGCTATGTAGTGACGTGCTTGAGACGACGTCGCCCGCTGGGGCGTTCACATCCCCAGCGGGCACGGCTTGGGTCGCCACCAGCACCCGATCGGCCGAGGCGTAGACCGAACCGGTTGCCGCGAGTACCCCTGCGGCGGAGGTCGGGCGGGCATCGCCGTCAATATCCAGGCTGAGCACCGACACCGTGGTGAAGCCACTGAATTCACTGGGCTTGCCGATCTGATCGCAGTCCAGCAGCAATTGCGGGGAATCGCCACGGCCATCGCTGTCTATGTTCTGCCAGTGCGGCAGCCAGTCGTCGATCGTGCTCTCAGCAATGACCCGCCGGTTGGCTTCCAACGCTTCCTGTTCGGCAGAGCTCGCCTGCGGCTGCTCGAACACCAGGCCGGGTGGGCTGGTCTGCATCACCAGTCGGACCGTGCCATCAATCAACCGTGCGCTGTCGTAGGAGCCTTCCAAGCTGATAGCGCCCACGACCTGTGGGTCGGTGGGGTCGGAAAGGTCGATGGTCCTCACAAAGGTGCGGGCATCGCTACCCCACCACGGCGATGAGGTCAGCTCCACCAGATCATCACCGCGCAGCAGCAGCTCCGTGTGGTCGACGACGTTGCCTGTGTAGTCGATGACGGCGTCGGTTTCCAGGGTGGACAGGACGGATCCTGACCTCACGTCAGTCACCTGGATAAGACCATCGGCGGCGGTCACGAT
Source organism: Beutenbergiaceae bacterium (assembly GCA_047972965.1). Classification (GTDB taxonomy): domain Bacteria; phylum Actinomycetota; class Actinomycetes; order Actinomycetales; family Beutenbergiaceae; genus Pseudactinotalea. The sequence goes on from JBKEBC010000106.1 coordinate 14,831, forward strand.
GATCGTGCCATTGCTCTTGACGATGTCCGCCTCGTCGACGCCGGCCTCCTGATTGTTCGTCCCCGAGAAGGTGCCGGTGGTGCTGCCACTGCCGACCTCGGTCGAGGACGGCGATGCCGAATCGAGGGCCTGATCTTGCGACCGATCCTCGGTGATCCAGGGCTCAAGTCCGAGTCCCCAGGCGGTCACGCGTTCAGCAGCCTCGGTCTGGAGGTGTTCCAGCAGAGCTGGGCACGAATCGAACGAAGCGAGCGCCGCCAGGTTGCCGGCGGCAGTCCCCGGCGGTGGTGAGGACTGGGAGGAGCATGCTGCCAAGGTCAAGGTCAATGCCACGCCCAACAGAGCGATGCGCTGATGTCTCATACCCGTCCTATGTTGTTGAGAACGCCGTTGTTGCAACACCGCCGCAGTGGTCCGGGTGAGGAGTCCACAGCTGATTGTTCCTTGGTGCCTGATGGCGAGCCCATCGCGGCTTGGAATCGCGATGCCAATCCGCAAGTAGGATTTGACCGCCCCGCCCGCACCAAATCAGGACTGCGAAGTGACTGACCACACCGACACCGTCGAGCACGCGGCGGCAACGCCGGACGCCGATCAGCCCTACGCCGACCTCGGCCTCAAGTCTGATGAGTACGCCCGCATCCGCGACATTCTCCGGCGCCGTCCCACCAATGCCGAACTGGCCATGTACTCGGTGATGTGGTCGGAGCACTGCTCCTACAAGTCCTCCCGCAAGCACCTGGGGCAGTTCGGCGATAAGACCACCGACCAGATGCGCGAACACCTGCTGGTCGGGATCGGCGAGAACGCAGGCGTGGTCGACATCGGAGATGGCTGGGCGGTCACCTTCAAGGTGGAATCGCACAACCATCCCAGCTACGTCGAGCCCTACCAGGGGGCCGCGACCGGCGTCGGTGGCATCGTGCGCGACATCATCTCCATGGGCGCGCGACCGGTCGCCGTCATGGACCAGCTCCGCTTTGGTGCCATCGACCATCCCGACACGGCGCGCGTGGTGCACGGCGTGGTCGCTGGCGTCGGCGGATACGGCAACAGCCTGGGCCTGCCGAACATCGGCGGCGAAACCGAGTTTGACGCCTCCTATCAGCGCAACCCGCTGGTCAACGCGCTGTGTGTGGGAGTACTGCGGCACGATGACATCCACCTCGCCAACGCTTCCGGTGCCGGGAACAAGATCGTGCTGTTCGGTGCCCGCACCGGTGGTGACGGCATTGGGGGCGCTTCCATCCTGGCCTCGGAAACCTTCGACGACGACAAGCCCACCAAGCGCCCCAGCGTGCAGGTCGGCGACCCGTTCATGGAGAAGGTGCTGATCGAGTGCTGCCTGGAGCTCTTCGCCGCCAAGGTGGTCGAGGGCATTCAGGATCTGGGCGCGGCAGGTATTTCCTGCGCGACGTCCGAACTGGCGTCCAATGGCGACGGCGGCATGCACGTGGACCTGGAGAACGTGCTGCTGCGCGACCCCACGCTCACCGCCGGTGAGATCCTGATGAGTGAATCCCAGGAACGGATGATGGCGGTTGTCGCTCCGGACAAACTGGATGAGTTCCTGGCCATCACCGCCAAGTGGGACGTCGAGACCTCCGTCATCGGCGAAGTGACGGGAACCGGCCGCCTGACCATCGATCACCACGGGCAGCGCATCGTCGACGTCGACCCCCGCACCGTGGCCCATGATGGCCCGGTCTACGACCGTCCCTATGCCAAGCCCGCCTGGCAGGACGGGTTGAACGCCGACGGGGCCGAGATGTTGCCGCGTGCCGAGGATGCGGCCGCGCTGCGGGAGCAGATTCTCACCCTGGCGGCGTCCCCGAACCTGGCCAGCAAAGGCTGGGTGACCGACCAGTACGACCGGTACGTCCAGGGAAATACCGCCCTGGCGCAGCCCGACGACGCCGGAGTGGTCCGGGTGGATGAGTCCACTGGGCTGGGGGTGGCTATCGCGACCGATGCCAACGGCCGGTTCAGCAAGCTCGATCCCTACGCCGGTGCACAATTGGCACTGGCGGAGGCGTACCGCAACGTGGCGACGGTGGGCGCGCGGCCACTGGCGGTTACCGACTGCCTCAACATCGGATCGCCTGAAGACCCCGACGCCATGTGGCAACTGGTGCAGACCATCACCGGCCTGGCAGAGGGCTGCGCCGAGCTTGGGGTGCCGGTCACCGGCGGCAACGTGTCGCTATACAACTCCACCCTGGCCGGGGAAGTCGGAGTCGGTCATATCGACGCCTCGATCAACCCCACGCCGGTTGTGGGTGTGCTGGGTGTGCTCGATGATGTCGGCCGGGTGCTGCCCTCGGGCTGGACCGAGGCCGGTCACGGCTTGTATCTGTTGGGCACCACCAAGACAGAACTGTCGGGTTCGGTGTGGGCTGGGGTGATCCACGATCATCTGGGTGGTGTTCCCCCCCAGGTCGATCTGGCTGCCGAGCGTTCACTGGCCTCGCTCATGGTGACGCTAGCTGGTGGGGGCAATGTGGCCGCCGCGCACGATCTCGCAGCAGGGGGTCTTATCCAGACGCTGATTGAATCGGTGCTCCGGTTCGGGGTTGGCGCCACGATCTCGCTAGCTGGCCTGATGCAACGCAGCGGGCTGGATGCGACCAGCGCCTTGTTCTCCGAATCAAGCGGTCGGATCTTGGTGGCGACCACCGATGCCGAGCAGCTGGTGGCTCGCTGCGCGGAGTTCGGTGTTCCGCTGTGCGGGCTCGGCAGTACCGGCGGATCGGATCTGCGCATTGAGGGTCTGGGCGGACCACTAGAGTTCAGCTTGGATGAACTCCGCGCCACACACGAAACCACACTGCCCCACACCTTTTCCTCTTAGCCCGGTACCGAGCTCCCGACGCCCACGCGGACACCTTTCTCCACCCCGCCGATACTTCTTGGAGATCAATCATGGCAATGGACCCCGTTACCTGGAACGTGGCAAATAGTCCTGCGAACGTTATGCAGGCCCTCGGAGTGAGCCTGAGTTCCCTCGGCTATACCGTCAGCCCTGGTTCTGACGGTTGGAGCGGGCGAGCCGAAGTTGGATCAAGCACGAACCGGATCCTGGCGGGTGGATTCGCACGACGCATGATTATCGACTACACCATGACCTCTGCCGAGAATTCGGTGCAGTTGCACCTGCGCCCAGGGATGACCGGGTGGAGCGGCGGGCTCATGGGTATGTCGCGTGCCAAGAAGGACTATGCCCAGGCGTGTCAGGCCGTGCATCAGGCACTGCAGAACCAGCAACTCCTGCAACCGTAGACCGGTTTGACCCCAGGGCGGCCAGGCCAAGGCCGCTAGCCTCGCCGAGCCGCGAGCCTGAGCCGAAGATGCGCCGCGGGCGATACCTGTCAGCTCCGATGAACGCGACTAAATCTCGACCCAATTACGGCTCGATAACGGTCCGATAACGGCAAGATTACGGGGCTGATCGGCATCGACAGGTTGTGTCCAGGAACCGACAGATCGTGCACAGGCTGGCCACATCGGTGTATGGCGCTGGTTGTCTGAGCGGATACACCGGTGCGGTCGCGCGCGTACCTATTGCCACGATTCATCGCGGCACGGGGTGGTGCGCGACCCAAGGCGTAGGTTCCGCGAAGCAGCGGAGCTGCCCAATCAAAGGAGAAAACGCGATGACGACTGGGAGACCGAAGAGGGTCAAGCCCATCTACGTAGGGGCGACGTTAGTCGGCGCCGCCGCGCTCGTGCTTGCAGGCTGCACCAACGGCACGGATGGCGATGGCGGAGGAGACTCGGGAGCCTCCGGCGACATGTACTCCACTGAGGAGGTGGACGACGGGCGTACCACCTTCGTCGTCGTGACCAACCCTGGTGATGGCCCACGGCTCAGCTATGGTGCCGAAAGCGGTATCGAGCTCCTCGAAGAGGAGAGCGACGGCATGACCTACGCGTTCAAGGACATGAACGCTAACGGTGAGCTAGACGTGTGGGAAGACTGGCGCGTCGACGCCGCCGAGCGGGCAGCTGACCTTGCTTCGAACTTGTCGATCGAGCAGATCGCCGGTCTGATGCTGGTCAGCTCACACGAGCGCAGCCCTGGCGATGGCCTCAGCGAGGCTCAGATGACCTACCTGGAAGATTCGAACCTACGCAACGTGCTCAACGCTGCTGGCTCGAACGCCGGCGAGACGGTTCCGTGGGTCAACGAAATGCAGGCCTACGCTGAGACCCTGGCCTCTGACGACACTCCTTACGTACCGGTGAACTTCAGCTCCGACCCGCGTTCGACCGCAGGCTCAGGTGGCTACAACGCCGGTGGTGAGGACATCTCCCGTTGGCCCTCCAGCCTTGGTCTGGCTGCGACGTTCAACCGTGAGCACACCCTCAACTATGGTGCGATGGCTTCGGCCGAGTACCGGGCACTGGGAATCGCGACCGCGCTAAGCCCGCAGATCGACCTTGCTTCTGACCCACGCTGGCTGCGAGTCGGCGGTACCTTCGGTGAGGATGTCGACTGGAACGTCGACCTCACCTCTGCCTATGTCGAGGGCTTCCAGGGCTCCGGCGGCGAGGCGGACTGGGGTTCCGAGTCGGTCAACGCGATGATCAAGCACTGGACCGGTGACGGCCCGGGTGAAGGTGGCCGCGAGTCGCACACCAACGCCGGCAAGTACGGTGTCTACCCGGGCGACAACCTGGCCGACCACACCGCAGCATTCCTCGGTTCGCTGGACGCGGCAGCTGTCATGACTCAGTACTCGATCGCTCTGGACGGCAACGGTGAGCCCGTTTCCCCAGGTGAGCGTGTGGGTTCGGCCTACGACAACGGTCGTATGGACCTGCTGCGCGTGGAGAACAACTACGGCGGTGTCATCGTGACCGACTGGGGCGTTATGAACGGCGCCAACGACGAAGGCGTGCTGTTCGGTATGGCTTGGGGCATGGAGGACGCGAGCCCTGCTGAGCGCTACGTCGAGGTCCTTGGAACCGGCCACGACATGTTCGGTGGCGTTAACGACGCGACCTACATCCTGGAAGCTGCCGACCTCTGGCAGTCCGAGTTCGAAGCTGGTGACCGTGACGTGGACGCCGAGACCCGCTTCCGCGAGTCCGGTGCGCGCATCCTGACCCTGATGTTCAACCCGGGTCTCTACGAGGACGCCTTCCTGATCCCGGAGGAGTCGGCTGAGATTCTGGCCAGCGACGACAAGGTTGAGGCCGGTTACGCCGCCCAGCTCGACTCGGTGGTCATGCTGAAGAACGACAACGAGACCATCTCCTCCTCGGACGCCGCCCAGTGGGCGGACCAGACGGTGTACATTCCGCGGTCCTTCGACACCGGCATGGATAGCCTCTTCGGTCCTGGTGCTTACACCGAAGGTCCGACGCTGACTGTGGAGACTGCAGAGCAGTACTTCGACACCGTCGTCACGGACGAGGCCGTCACCGACGCCGAGGGAGTCGTGGAGAGCTACACCGCACCCGACCTCAGCGAAGTTGACGTGGTCATGGTGGGTATGACGGGTCCGTTCAACGGTGAGAACTTCTCGAACGTCGGTCACGATGTGGAAACCGGCGAGTGGTACCCCATCACGCTGCAGTACCGCCCGTACACCGCTGACGGCCCCAACGTGCGTCAGGTCTCCATCTCCGGTGACATCCTCGAGGATGGCACCCAGGAGAACCGGTCCTACTTCGGGAACACCTCACGTATCACCAACGAGTCCGAGCTGGACGCGTTCGAGCGTGCGGTCGCCGCCGTCGAGGCCAGCGGTCGTGACATTCCAGTCATCACCGTGCTGAAGCTCGCCAACCCGGTCATCCCGGCCGAGTTCGAGGCCAACTCCGACGCGATCATCGTTGGTTTTGGTGTCAGCGACCAGGCACTGTTCGATGTGGCACTGGGTCTGTACGAGCCGCAGGGCCGTCTGCCGATCCAGTTCCCGCAGGACATGGACACGGTGGAAGCGTCCCAGGAAGACGTCCCCAAGGACGTCATTGCCTACACCGACGCTAACGGCAACACCTACGACTGGGGCTACGGCCTCAACTGGTCAGGCCCCATCTCCTAACGGAGAGTCCACCACATAGCCTGGAGGTGGTCGGCCGCTACGGCGGTCGGCCACCTCCAGGCTTTTCATTGCCTGACAACGTTCACAACCGGGCCCAGGACCACGCACGAGCTGCAGGTGATTCACGACCAGGGATTGCGGGTGAGCAACGCTAGTGCGCCAGAGCCTGCCATGCTGCGGCAGCCCCGCCGAGCAGTCCGGAGCGGTGGCCACACTGGGCCGACACGATGGAGGCCGCCCCACGGCGATGCTGCGTGCGGTGCTGGTAGCGCTCGCGCGCCCGCTCGGTGAGGGTGGTGCCTGCCGTTCCTAAGCCGCCACCGAGTATCACCAGCTGCGGATCGAGCAGTCCCACCGCCTGCGCTAGGGCCTCTCCCAGGGCGTCGCCCGCGCTACGCAGAACCTCGACGGCGTGGTGATCTCCGTGCCTGGCTGCATCACCGATAGCTGGCCCGGTGGTTTCAACACCGGCCAGGCGGGCGTAGCGGGCGGCGATGGCCGTGCCGGAGGCAAACTGCTCTAGATTTCCGTTCGGAGCCGGGAACTCTCCCAGAGCGATCGCCTCGCCGCGTGCACCTGGCCAAGGCTGGCCCGCCATCACGAAGGTGCTGGAGAGGCCGGTGCCCAGCGAAACGTAAAGGAATGATTGAGCGGACTGACCCGCGCCGTAGCGGGCCTCTCCCAAGGCCCCCAGGCGCACGTCTGAGTCGATGATGACCGGCACCGCAATTCCGGCCTGTTCCAGTGCCGCGGAGATTGCCTCGCCGGGTTGCCGAGTCCAGCGCAGGACTTCGGTGGAGGTCAGGGTGCCGCTGTCGACATACTCGGGGAATCCCGCGCCGATGGCGAGCGGAGCGTGCTGGCGAGCGAGGTCGCCAACAAAGGCGGCGACCCGTTCGACGTCATCGCCCTCAACTCGGGTTGCTTGGGTCCATTCCGCCAGTACCGCGCCGCTTCGGTCAACGATTCCGGCGAGCGTCTTGGTGCCGCCGACGTCGATGGATAGGACCAGGCTCATCGAGGACCAGACTCATACGAGCGCCACAGTGTCGCGTGAAATTCGTAGGCTTCTTGCCGGTAGGTGACATGGCCAAGCAGCACCTGGTGACCGGCGATATCTGCCGCTACCTCCTCGCCCACCAGCACCGGGGCGCCGTGCTCGACATCCAGGGCTTGGGCAATCGTCTTGGTGGCGGCCTCAGCCCGCATCCGGTAATCGGTGCGGACCACCCGGACCCCGCAGACATCCTCCAACGCCTGGTAGAGCGAAGCGTCAGCCAAATCGGCGTGCTCGATCCCTGGTGCGCGGTCCAGTGCGATCACGGTGACGTCATAGCAGGCGGATACGCCGTCCAGGGTCCGCAGCCGGTGAACTTCATGCACGCGTGAGGTGGGCGCGATCCCCAGCGCACCGGCTTCCTGCAACGTGGCCGACCGGGTGGTGCGCTGGCGAACCTTGGCGCCGGGGACCAGCCCCCGGGCCCGCGCCATCTCGCTAAAGGACTGGAGCGTGACCCGTTCGGCCATGTGTGGGGTGGTCACATACCAGCCGCGCCATGGGGAGCTGCGTACCTTCCCCTCGTGCTCCAAGAACGCCAGGGCCTCCCGTAGCACTGCGCGGCTGACGGCGATCTGTTCGGCAAGATCCCGTTCCCCCGGCAGCTTCTGACCCGGGCTGAAAACCCCGGTTTCAATGAGCCGGAAGATCTCCTCGCGTGCGCGCGTGCCTGCCCGACCCAGGGTCGGACCGCTGGTCATTGATGCTGCCTCCCTGCGCCGGAGTCCACCCACAGTGCCGCATCGTGCACTAGGTGGTAGACCGTGGCCGGCCATTGCGGATCGTAGGTTGTTCCCGCCGTCAAGTGGGCGAATGCCTCCCGCTTGTTGGCGCCGATGAGGATCATAGCTGCCGCCCTGCTGAACTCGCTGATGGTGGCAATGCCGACGGTGACCCCGTGTGTGGGGACTTCATCGAGCCCGGCAAACTGCGGGAATGTGTGCAGGTTGTCGCGCCGGGTCTGTTCGGCGAGGGCGACGATGCGGGTGCCCGACGTGACCGGTGATCCGGGTGGGTTGAACGCGACGTGTCCGTCACCGGCGCCGCTGGCGAGCAGGAAGAAGTCGATGCCCCCTGCTGCCCGTAGCCGGTCGTCGTAAGCGGCTGGATCCGCCGGGTCGGGAAACCACACGTTGTCCTTGCCAATGGCGTGCTCGGCTGGAATCTCGGCATTGAGGACCGCCTGAATCTGTTGATAGGCGAACTTGCGACAGGAGTTATGAGCCTCGATATCGATGTGCTGCCACCGATGCCCATCCCAACGGACATAGTCATCCATCATGGCGATGATGAGCCCGCTCAGATCCAGCTGGCGTGCTGCCACCTCCTGCGCCAATGCGGCGTAGGTGCTGGTAGGGGTACGGCCCCCCGGGCAGCCCAGAATGTAGCGCCCGGTCTGGGGGAGCCGCTGCTGGATGTCGTCCGCGATGACGGTTGCGAGGGCGCGACCGAGTGCGGCGGCATCCTCGAATTCGTGGATCGTGGTCGACGTTGTCATAGTGCAGGTCCTTTCGGTTGAGTCATTCCTTCACCGCGCCAGCTGCGATCCCGGTAATGAAGCGACGTTGGAAGATGACGTACACCACCAGGATCGGCAGGGCCACGGTCACGGCAGCGGCTGCTGTGACGGCAGGATCGAAGTTGCGGGTCGATCCCGAGAAGAATGACAGCGCCAACGGGGCGGTTTGAACGGCCGTATTCTGTGGCACCAGTACCAGCGCCATCAGAAATTCGTTCCAGGTGTACAGGAAGAGCAGGGTCGCCAGGGTTGCGACCGCTGAGCCAGATACCGGGAAGTACACCCGCCACAGCGTGGTCCACCGGGAGGCCCCATCGATGGATGCGGCCTCGCCCAGGGAGCGAGGAACGTTGGCGAATGCCGTCCGCACCCACAGCACACCCAAGGACACCGAGGTGGCGATCTGCGGCAAGATCAACGCCCAATAGGTATTGAGCAGCCCCATTCCATCCAATAGGTAGTACAGCGGCACGATGATGCCCTCGTACGGCATGATCAGTCCCACCAGCAAGAACCCGAGGATCAGCGCCTTTCCGGGAAATGCCATGGTGGAGAAGGCGTACCCAGCCAGGACCGACACGAGTGCGGCGCCGACGACGACGCCGATGGCCACCACGAGGGAACTGAACAGCGCCTGACCGAATCCGCCACGGGTCCAAGCGGTAGCGAAATTCTCGAATGTCGGGTTGGTCGGAAGCGCCAGCCCGGAGGTGCGCTCGCCCGAGGGAGTCAGGGACAAGATCACGATCGACAGAAACGGGTACAGCGCCACGATCGTGCCGATCACCAGCAAGCTATATCCGAAAACCTGTTCTCGGCGGCTGCTATTCATCGGGACCTCCCGGTGACGGCATCCCGGTCCCGGGTGAGCCACATAACCAGCCCCACCACCAGGAAAATCACGATGGTCAGGACGATGGCGATCGCCGAAGCCCGGCCTACCTGGTGCGAGACGAACGCTTCCCGGTAGACGAAGTAGGACGGCACTGTGGTGCTGGTCCCAGGGCCGCCAGAGGTGGTGTTCCACACGATGTCGAAGTTGCGCAGTGCTGCGGTGATCATCAGCACCAGCGCGACCTGGATCTCCCCCCGCAGGGACGGCAGCGTGACCGAAAAGAACTCCCGTACCGGGCCAGCGCCGTCCAGTCGTGCGGCTTCGAACAGCTCCCCGGGGATGTTCTGCAGCCCGCTGATGAACAGCACGAATGCCAGCCCGAACATCACCCAGGAGCCAATGATGCCGACCGAGGGCAACGCGAAGGTGAAGTCTCCGAGCCAGGCGCGCGCAACCGAGTCGAGTCCGACCCCTCGCAACACGGTATTGAGCGGGCCGTCTTCGGCGAAGATCCAGCGCCAGGCGATAGCGACCACGACGGTGGACAGGATGTAGGGCACGAACAGTGCGGCGCGGAAGAAGGCCAGCCCCCGCACCTTGATGCGGGAGATGACGGCGATGAACAGCAATGCCAACGCTGCGGGAATCAAGGCGTAGAAGACGATGAACAGCACCGAATGCCCCAGGGCTTGCCAGACCTGGGCATCGGTGAGGATATCGATGTAGTTCTCGGCGCCAACCCACTGGCTGGCGGTAATTCCGTTCCACTCAAACAGCGACACCCAGGCGGCGTCGGCAACTGGCTTGATGAGGAAAACGATGTAGAACGCCAGCGCCGGTATCAAATACAGGTAGGCGTCCCACTGGTAGCGCTGCAAAAAACCCTTGCGTGAGGGCGCGCGTGAGGCGGTGTAGGTACTCATGACTTAGCCGTCGGCTCGGGTGCGGCGTAGGTAGCCGCCGCACCCGAGCAAACTCACTCCTGGAAGTCGTCCCAGTCCTGCTGCACGGTGCTGACCAGGTCAGCTGAGGACTGGCGTCCCGCCAGCGTCTCCTGCAGTCCGGACGTGAAGGTGTCGTACATGGTGTCGGTGGCCCAGTCGTACCAGAACAGTGCACCGGTCCCGCCAAGCTGGTCATCGGAGGCCACGAGGAGGTCACCGAAGATCGATGACTCGTCGCTGGCTTCGGCACCATGAATCGGTACCCGGTTCACGGCGGCCAGCATGTCCGCGGTCTCGGCAGCGTTGATCAAGCCGACGAATGCGGCAGCGGCCAGGGTGGCGTCGGAGTTCGCACCGATGTGCCATGGCAGCCCGAATGACCCACTGGATGCGTAGTCGCCGTCTTCGAGCCCAGCCACGAACCCGAACTGGGTCCCGTCAGAGATGGTCCCGGCATTCCAGTTGCCGCCGATGTAGAACATCCCCTCGCCGGCCGCGAATGCTGCTGCAGCATCGTCGGGGCTGGTCCCGTCGTACCCGGCGGAGACATAGCCATCGTTGACCCAGCCCACCATGGTGTCCAGTGCCTCGATGTTGCTTTCGACGTCAAAGGTTGCGCCCTCGGCGCCAGTGATCCAGTCACGGGTATCGGCCGATGGGGTCAGCGCGCCCTGCAGGATGGACAGGGTCTGCATGGCTGAAGCCTTGTCGGAGTTGCCGAGCATCAGCGGCACCTGGCCGGCGTCCGCGCCCGCCATCATGGCTGCCTCCAGGTCCGCCAGCGTGCGCGGTACCTCGAGACCTAGCTCGTCCAGAATGCTCTGGTTGTAGAAGATGCCCACCATCTGGTTGTCGGGGGACATGCCGTAGATGGTTCCGGAGCCGAAGGTGGAGCCATCCTCGGACCACAGCAGCTGTGAGATCGCGTCACCGGCTGCGGCCTGGTAGCCGTAGGCGCTCGCGACATCGTCCAGAGGTCGGATCAGACCTGCCTCCACCAGGGCTCCGTCGGTGGCCCAGCCTTGGTTGCCCTGGGTCACGTCCGGTGCGTCGTCGGAGTTCATGGCGTTGAGCACCGTGGTCACGAGGTCGTTGTAGCTCTTGTATTGGATGTCGACAGTGACGTTGCTGAAGGTGCTCTCGAATTCAGGGATGAAGGAATCCATGAACTCCTGTTCCCCTTGGTCGGCCCACACGCTCAGGGTGATGTCTCCCAGTTCGGCGACCTGCTCTGGGGTGACCGGTTCTGAGATGGTTTCGCCACCTCCACCACTGCTGCCGCCATCGTCGTCGTTGCCGGTACCGGGTGCGGTGCAGCCCGCGATCGCGAGTGCAGCGCCAGCGACGACCGCCAATGCGGCGCTCTTGGACATTCCACGTCGAATGCTCATGTGTCTTCCTCTCGGATTTCGTGATGTGGCTAGCTGGTGGGTGCCTCCACTGCCGCGAAAGTGCGCTCCAGCCAGCGCAGATTCGCCGATTGCTCGGCGAAGACTTGGGTGACCGTGTGGGCGGTCAAAGGTGCACGATCCTGTTCGACGACGACCCAGCCGTCGTAGCCGCTAGCCGCCAGGACGGTGCAGAATTCCTGTACTTGTCCGTCGCCAGCGCCCAGCGGTGTGGCCACGCCCTCCCACCAGGAATCGAAATCCTCACGGCCGCTGGCCCGCGCCTGCTCCAGCACCTGCGGGCGAACGTCCTTGACATGGACATGGTTGATGCGTTCGCGCCAGGCTTGGTACAACTCGGGGCCATCCCCGCCGGCCAGCACGATGTGCCCGACATCGAACGTCAAGGAAAGGTCGGTGTCGGTCAGGAGCCGCTCGATCTCGGACGGAAGTTCGATGTAGGTGGAGATGTGCGGGTGAACTGAGACCATCAAGCCGTGATCCTCGGCCTGGCGGGCAGCCTGCGTGAGGACGGCGAGTAGCCGCTGCCACCCTTCTTCGTCCAGCATGCGGCCCGGGTTCTTACGTGGTTCGCGCAACAGCGCTGCATCGCCTTCGTCGGCCAAGATCAGTGGACCGGTGGCGTCGGCGGCAGCCATTTCGGCCATTGTGATCTCGAACCGTTCCAGGTCGCGCTGCAGTACCGGCCCACGGTCCTGGGTGTGCAGGGGGACGTACACTCCGGCGGCAGTCAGGCCGGCCGTGCGTAACGCGTCAGCGGCTTCGGTGGGGGAGCCGAAGAATCCGGGTGGCCCTAATTCGGTTCCGTGGTAGCCCGCTTGCGCCATTGCGGACAGCAGGTCGGTGGTGCTGGCACCTTCGATGGTGAGTTCGCCGAACACGCCATATGACACGGGGGCGTTGGCGAACTTCATGAGTTGCTCGCTTCGGTCTGGATCTGGATGCCGCGGCTGTGGGCGATGGCTTGTGCTAGGGCCTGCAGGCCGGCGATATCCGCTGTGGCGCCGGCGAGTGTTGGATCGGGGCTGGTGCCGGTTGCGATGGCCTGGGCGAACGCGTCCAACTGCCGGATGAAGCCGGTGTCGTGACCGTCGGTATAGGTCGTGTCCGTGCGCAGGGCTCCCTGGTGACGGCGACTGATGAGGGTGCTGCGCTCCTCCAACAGGTAGGGCTTGGCGAGTTGGAACTCCAACCGGGCGTTGGCTGCGAGCAGGACCAGCTCCTCGTGGTATTCGGGGTAGTCGGGCAGCCAATTCCAGCTCAGGATGTACGCGGTGTGATCGACTGCAGCGGTTGCCAGCAAGCTGGGTGGTTCGTTGCCATCCACGATGGTGCGAGCGTGCCAGCTGGCTGGCAACGGTAGACCCATGGCCCGCAGCAGGCTGAACTCATGGATGACTGAGCCGTTGAGGACATCGGTGTAGTACCGCAGCAGCGACTCATCGGCACCAGGAAGTGCTTCGATGGCCCGGGCCTGGTCGTAGGCCTGAGCGGCAGCGATGGCCGCAGCGTCCGCGTCCGTGGGCGCCGCACCCAAGCGTAGATGGGAAATCTGCGGTTCGTCTGCCGGGTGAGAAACGGTGACCCGCACCAGGCGTAGCCGCTCCATTGCGGCTACCTCCTGGGCGGCGATTGTGGTGAGCGGGTCGTGCATCTTCATGTAGCCGACTTGCACGATCCGCTGTTGTTGTTGCGCAAGTTCGGCGATTTCACGTACTTCCCGCGCCGTGAACGCCAGCGGCTTCTCCGCTAGGACATGCTTTCCAGCTCCCAGGGCAGCGAGCGTCAGCTGGGTATGCGAGCCGGAGGTGGCGATCAAGACGGCGTCGACCGTGGGGTCCGCGAGTGCTTCGGAGGGGTCGGTGATGGCCTGGGCGCCCACCGATGCCGCTACCCCGGTGGCGCGCGTGGGCGAGAGGTCGCATACGTAATGGATGTCGAAGCCGGCCCGACGCAAGGACGGAAGGTGGACCGACTGCGATATTGCACCGGCACCGATGACTGCGATGCTGATATTGGGATTCACGGACCACCTCCAGGACCATCACTGTGGCAGTTTTAGTCCAGTTAGTCCAGTTAGTAGACCAGATTGTGATCTTGCGGGTCGACGCCCTCGCAGAGAAATAACCATCACGTCGCCTGAACCGGACCTAGGCTGAGTGGGACAGCGCTGGTCGAGTTGGGAGGTTCTGCAGACATGACACCGGGGGGGAAGCTGGGTGGGTCCGAGGATGAGTCTTTGCGGTTGCGGCGTGACATCGGCCGACTGAAGATGCAGGTGGAGCAGCTCCAGCAACTCATGGCACGGACCGCCGCCGCCATCACCGCCGCGATCCTGTGCCTGGGGCTCCTGCTGCCGCTGGCTACTGATTCACATGGGCACTTGCGAATCCTGACAGCAGGATTTCAGGTCACAGATTCTGAGCAGCCCTCTGGTGAAGAGGTCCTGCTCATCGTGGGATTCCACGGTCTGGCGGTCGTGGTCATCCTGACGATGATCACCGTGCTAGTTCAGGTTGCTGGTGGCAATGGTGGTGAGCGTTCTTGGTTCCGCGGCACAGTCCTGAGCCTGGCCATCATCGGTACACTCATCGCGAACTTGCTAGTGACCAGTGCGCTCACCGACGAATCCAGGTCAACATCCATGGGATGGGGCGGGTTGGTGTTGCTCGGTGGGCTGGGACTGGCCACCTGGATCTTGTACTCGCGCAAGTGGCGTTCAACCTGGATGCGGTAGCCGCTGGCGATGCAAGCCGGTGCACGGTGCGGTGCTTGCCCGTGAATGCTGCGATCGTAGGCTAGAGCGGTGGCACGACGGCGGATCAGCAGCACCGAAGGGCGCGCGGCGGTTGCGCACTGGCGTTCGGGTAGCAGTGATCGTCGATCAACGCTGCTTGCTGTTCGGTATCTGCTGCAGGAGTTAGCCGAGTGTGCTCCCGGCAATGCAGTGGAGGTGCGGGTGCCACCAGCAGGCGTCGTGCAGGTGATAGCCGGGCCACGTCACACTCGGGGTACCCCACCGAACGTGGTGGAAATGTCGATGCAGAGCTGGCTCGAACTGGCCACGGGCACTCTAGGTTGGGAGCAGGCAGTCCGGGACGGTGTGGTGCATGCTTCTGGACTGCGGGCAGACCTGTCGTCTCTGCTCCCCCTGGTGGACTAACGTCGCTGCCGTGAGTACCGCCCCGGAGCCGGAATCGTCCCCAGAGTCGGACGAAAGCGCGCAGGAGCCTGAGGCCGCTGCAGACAACGTGGATACGGATCGACGTCCGGATCGGTCCGCCACCGAGGAGATCGCCGTCGATCCCTCCCGGGTGCGTCGTGCTCCCAGGTTTGCTCGGTTTGCGATGCTGGGTGGATTGCTCGGATTCATCACCGGATTCGCGGCAAGTCCGTTGGCCAGGTACGACATCCCTGGCGTGGCGCTGAGCGTCACCGGGCTGGGCCTGCTGCTGGCAGCTACTTTTGCTCCCATCGGCGTGCTGGCGGGATGCATCCTCGCGTTGCTACTTGAGCGTCGTTCAGGCCGCAAGGGACCGCGCTGATGCCGCGTAGAAACCTGCGGCTGGCCCCAGCGAGCGTCGCAGACCTGGCACCTGCGCTGGAGCGCCTACGAACTGAGCTAGATGTGCCGCAGGAATTTAGCCCGGCAGCGCAACAGGAAGCCAGGGCTGCTGTGCAAGCGATGGCTTGGCCGACCCGGGACGCCACCGATATTGAGTTCGTCACCATCGACCCGCCCGAGGCCATGGACCTGGATCAGGCGCTTGCCCTGAGCCGTGATGGCGACGGATATCTGATCCACTACGCCATCGCGGACCCTGCGGCGTTCGTTACTCCAGGAGGGGCGCTGGACCAGGAGATCCATCGCCGTGGCATGACCTACTACGGACCAGATCGGCGTGAGGGCCTGCACCCGCCGGTGCTTGCTGAGGCAGCGGCAAGCCTGCTACCGGGCCAGATGCGACCAGCATGCCTGTGGCAGATCAAACTGGATGCTAGCGGTGAGATCGTTGACGCCGTAGTCGAGCGAGCGCGGGTGCGCAGCCGGGCCAAGCTCAGCTATCAGCAGGTTCAGCGCCACCTGGACGAGGGAACCTCGGGCATGCTGGGTTTGCTCGCCGTCATCGGGGAGCTACGCCGTCGGTGCGAACGGGATCGGGGAGGAGTTTCGTTAGCTATCCCCGAGCAGGAGGTGGTGCGCGATGGCGGTCAGTATCGATTGGAGTACCGCAGCACGCTTGCCGTCGAGGACTGGAATGCGCAGATATCGCTCACAACTGGCATCGCTGCGGCGGCACTGATGCGGCGGGCCCGCATCGGGGTTTTCCGTACGTTGCCCACGGCAGACCAGCGTGACGTCCAGCGGCTCCGACGCGCGGCTCATGGGCTAGGCCTTCAATGGGGTCCCGATGAGGACTATGCGGCCGTCCTGCGCCGCCTGGACGCCGCGGTGCCCGCCCACGCGGCCTTCCTGGAGGAGGCCACCACCCTGTTCCGGGGCGCGGACTATCTGACCTTCGACGGCGACTTGCCGCCGGCCAGCCCACATGGTGCGATCGCAGCCGAATACGCCCACGTGACCGCGCCGCTGCGTCGCCTGGTGGACCGGTACGGGCTGGAAATTTGTCTCTCGGCAAGTGCGGGCACGGCCGTGCCGTCCTGGGTTCGTTCCGGACTTGCGCAACTGCCAGACCTCATGACCGCCGCAGGGCGAGCCACCAACTCCTATCAACGTGAGTGCGTCAACCTGATGGAGGCGGCGATTCTGGCTCCCCGAGTGGGCGAGGCGTTCCCCGGCGTGGTGGTGGAGGCCAGCAGTGGCGACTCGACCATGCGGGGAACCGTGGTGATCGCTGATCCAGCAGTACGAGCCAAGGTCACCGGGGTCGACTTGCCGGTGGGCGAACGTGACCTCGTGCAATTGGCGCAAGCGGATGTGGAGCGCCGCCTCGTGACCTTCAGCCACCCGGCAAGTAGCGGCCGTGTGGCTGAAGGCAAGCGGTAGCGGCTCCTAGGACAGGTCGGTGACCACCACTTTGGCGATGGCCGGATCGCTCAGCGAGGCGTAGCCCTCCTCGATCTGGGCCAGGGAGATCTCCTTGGAGACCAGCGCATCGAGTTCGAACCGGCCTTGTAGGTAGAGCTCGGCGAACATCGGGATGTCCCGCTTGGCGGTGGTGGAGCCCATGTAGACACCTTCGATGCGGATCTTCTTCATCAGGAGATCCAGGCTCGAGGTGCTCAAGGTGGTCGATGGGTCGAGGATCCCGATGAGGTATAGCCCGCCGCCAGGCTTGACCATCTGCATGGCCTGCTCGGTGACGCCACCGGCCCCCACGAAATCGAAGACTGCGGATGCACCAGACCCGGTGATGGCTGCCACCTCGGCTACCGGGTCGCTGGTGGTGGAGTTGATGGTGTGGGTCGCGCCAAATGCCCGGGCGCGATCAAGCTTGCCGTCCGCAATATCGATGGCGATGATCGTGGTTGCTCCCGCAACGACCGCACCGCTAATGGCATTCAGCCCGACGCCGCCGGCGCCGATCACCACGACCGAGTCAGCTGCCTGAACATCGGCGGTATCGAGCACCGCACCTGCGCCGGTGACCACACCACAGCCCAGCAGTGCGGCCTGGGGCCAGGGCATTTGCTCTGGCACCACCGCCCATTGGTGTTCATGAATAAGCACCTGCTGGGCAAAGCCGCCCAGGCCCATGCCTTGGGCGACCGGCTGGCCATTCTCGGACAGGCGAGGAGGCTGATCCTGCCCCCTCAGGGTGGTTTCTGGTCGGGAACACGCACGATTGATGCCTTCATTGGTACAACCTCTCTGTTGTAAATTCGATGGGTGGACCCGCCTCAGGGCGGGGGCACAGTGAGGGCGGGTGGTCAGTGTCCGGCGCCACGCAGCCAACTGGGAAGTAGCGCGAACAGGTGCTCGCCAAGTTCGGTTTCGGTGGCCTCCAGCTCGCCGAGCACCCACGGTGTCGTCAGGCCGATCACGCCGGCGGTCAGATACCGGGTGACCAGCTCTAGCCGCAGGTGGGAAGGTAGCGCCCCGGTGCTGATCAGCAGGTGCCGGATGGATTCCTCCATGAATGCTCCCTGCTGGATTTGCGAGTTCCCCTCGGCGGGCAGGGTCAGGACCGCGCGATACAGCGCTCGGTTCGCCCAGATGTGCGCCACCAGGTCGCCGATCGCATGCTTCATGGCAGCCTCGGGATCACTGAGGAACTCACTCTCCGCCGTGAAGCCGATCTCAGCAAAGGTGTCTGCCGCCATCCGATGGGCTAGGTCACTCAGATCGGTGAAGTGGGTGTAGAACACTGCCCGGCTCACCCCGGCCGTTGCGGTGAGTGAGCTGACCGTGACCGGCTTCTGGCTGGCGCACAGATCGATGGCTGCGTGGGCGATGCGGGCGCGGGTGCGAGTGGCGCGGGGGTCGGTGGAGGTGCGCAGATCTTCCCGGACCGCCGCGAGGTCAACTGATCGAGCCCTGGAACTCATCCCAGCTATAGTACCCAATTTCTAGACACGTGTAGAGGTTTTGGTGCAAGTTTGGATATTCGGACGGTGGTCTGCGGGTTGCAGAACTAGGTCAGATTCCCCGTTGAGTCGAACAGTGATCCAAGCATGTGCCACGATTGACCAGTGGCGCGTGGTGATGGACGGCTGACGCACGATCTCGATCCCGATGACGGACCGCAGGACGAATGCGGCGTCTTCGGTGTTTGGGCACCCGGAGAAGAGGTCGCCAAGCTCACCTACTTCGGCCTATACGCCCTGCAGCATCGCGGGCAGGAATCCGCAGGCATCGCCACCACCAACGGTGACCAGATCCTGGTGTACAAGGACATGGGGCTGGTCTCGCAAGTCTTCGACGACGGCTCGCTGCGTGCCCTCACCGGGCACATCGCCCTCGGGCACGTGCGCTACTCCACCACGGGTGCGAGCACCTGGGAGAATGCCCAGCCCACGCTAGGGCCGACAGCGGAGGGCACCATCGCCGTCGGACACAACGGGAACCTCACCAATACGGCGGAGCTGGTGCGGCTGGTTGAACAGCGCTACGGGCCGAATATGCGAGACGACCTTGTCGATCGCCGTGCCACCGACACGGCGGTGCTGACGGCACTGTTGTCAGGTGATCCCGAACACTCATTGGAGGCGACTGCGCTCGAGGTGCTACCCCGGGTGCGCGGGGCATTCTCATTGGCGTTCATGTCCGAGCACGCGTTGTATGCCGCCCGTGATCCACGCGGCATCCGCCCGTTGTCGTTGGGGAGGTTGGAGCGGGGCTGGGTGGTGGCTTCCGAGACTGCCGCGCTCGATATCGTTGGAGCATCCTTCGTCCGGGAAATCGAGCCGGGTGAACTGGTGGTCATCGATGAGAACGGGCTACGCAGCCTCCGGTTCGCCCCGGCTGATCCCAAGGGATGTGTGTTCGAGTACGTCTACCTGGCCAGGCCGGACACCACGATCGCTGGCCGCAGTGTCAACGCTGCTCGGGTGGAAATGGGGCGCGCGCTGGCGCGTGAGCACCCCGTGGAAGCCGACCTGGTGATCCCCACCCCCGAATCCGGTACGCCGGCCGCAATTGGGTACGCAGCCGAGTCAGGAATCCCCTTTGGGCAAGGGCTGACGAAGAACGCCTACGTCGGGCGGACCTTCATTCAGCCCTCGCAAACCATCCGGCAACTCGGAATTCGGCTCAAGCTCAACCCGCTGCGCGAGGTCATTCGCGGAAAACGCCTGGTCGTGGTCGATGACTCCATCGTTCGCGGCAATACCCAGCGCGCGTTGGTGCGCATGCTGCGCGAGGCCGGTGCAGCGCAGGTGCATGTGCGCATCTCCTCACCACCGGTGACCTGGCCCTGTTTCTATGGCATCGATTTCGCGACCCGTGCTGAACTGATCGCCAATGGCTTGACCAGCGATGAAGTGGGTGCCTCCCTCGGCGCGGACTCATTGGGCTACATCTCCCTGGACGGAATGATTGCCGCCACCGAGCAGCCAGCCTCCAAGCTGTGCACCGCGTGCTTCACCGGGGCCTACCCGGAGCAGATCGATGCCCACGGCCCAGCGACCGAGTTGCAGCAACAGCTACCGCTGGGCGCACCAGAGGACGGCCTGGAGACCTTGACTGTCAGTGTCGGCGGCGCCGACGCATTGACGCGCCCATAGCGGCAGGAACCGACGTTGCTGCTGACCCCTGGCAAGGAGAGCCGATGAACGAGCCGATCACCTACGCTCAGGCGGGCGTGGATACCGCGGCCGGCGATCGCGCGGTCGAACTGATGAAGGACGCCGTCAAGGCAACGCACTCACCCGCGGTCCTGGGCGGGTTCGGGGGCTTTGCCGGAATGGTGGATGCTTCGGCACTGCGTGGAATGCGGCAACCCGTGCTGGCGACATCCACCGATGGCGTCGGCACCAAGGTGGCGCTGGCTCAGGCGCTGGACATCCACGACACCATCGGTCACGACCTCGTGGGCATGGTGGTGGACGACATCGTGGTGGTCGGTGCCCAACCACTGTTTATGACCGACTACATTGCCTGCGGCTCGGTCGTGCCGGATCGAATTGCCGCGATCGTGCGGGGCATCGCCCAAGCCTGCCAGCTCGCAGGTACCGCGCTGGTAGGGGGCGAAACCGCTGAACACCCGGGCCTACTCGGCGTCGACGAGTACGACGTTGCCGGGGCCTGCACCGGGGTGGTGGAGGCCGATCGGGTGCTGGGTCCGCAGCGCGTACGGGACACCGATGTGCTGATCGGGATGGCCAGCTCCGGGTTGCATTCCAACGGCTATTCGCTGGTGCGCCGGGTCATCGAGCGGGCCAACTGGTCGTTAGACCGGCAGGTACCGGAGTTCGGGCGCACCCTGGGGGAAGAACTGTTGCAGCCGACTCGTATCTATGCCAGCGACTGCCTGGCGCTAGCGCAGGACCAGTCGTGTGGGGTGCGCGCGTTCACACACGTGACCGGCGGGGGCCTGGCGGCGAACTTGGCTCGAGTGCTTCCTGCGGGTTTGGTTGCCGACGTCCATCGGGACTCCTGGATTGTGCCGCCGGTCTTTGACGTGGTGCGAGGCCTCGGCGCGGTGCCCTGGCCCGACCTGGAGAGCACGTTGAATCTGGGGGTGGGGATGGTGGCTGTGGTGGCTGCCGGCAGCGCCGATCATGCGCTTGCCCGGGGCCACTCGTTGGGGCTGGCGCCATGGGTGCTCGGTGAGGTGCGACAACTGGCCGACCTATCGGAGGCTGACCTGGTCTCTGGAACCAAAGGCGTCGATGGTGGCGCCGTGCGTATGTCTGGTGACTACCGCCTGAGCTAGCGTGGACGCTCGCATGTGTGATCGGTACCGCTGTGAGCCGGGCGCTCACGTGCGTCGGCGATGGGCGCTGCGTCCTGACAATCCGAGGCGGTCACTAGGCGGGCCAGGGCAGGCCGACGACTGCCGCCGGGTTGCTACGGATCTAGGGCCAGGAGAACCAGCCCGCACGAGTGGTCGGCGTTAGTGCGAGGGGTTAGCGGCTCCTGGACTCGCGCCAGTCGTCGCCATCATCGTCGTCCTCGGCAGGAGGCGCGTCCCAGCGGTCCTCTGATCCTGAACCGCTACCGAGTTCGCGCTCCAAGGCGCTCAGGTCGGTTTCTGGGCTGTAGTACTTGAGTCGCCGAGCGACCTTAGTCTGCTTGGCTTTCTGACGGCCGCGCCCCATGGCGTGACCCCCTCCGCTCCGACCGGTTCACGCATCGTCTGCCGACGTAGCGCCACCGGGTGTGATCAATATGTCCGTGTGCCACAGCCTACCTCGTTCAAAACGACGCAGGTGCCGGTAGCCAGTTCATCTCAGGATTGAACTGCCCACCAGGTGAGACTCGCTGTCTTGATGACCTAGCGATTTCGCCGCAAGATCGTGATTCCAACGACTGCGACGACGACGGCGACCGCGATACCGACGACGCGGACCGCCTTCGGTTCACCCGCTTCGAT
This sequence comes from Beutenbergiaceae bacterium, assembly GCA_047972965.1. Lineage (GTDB taxonomy): Bacteria > Actinomycetota > Actinomycetes > Actinomycetales > Beutenbergiaceae > Pseudactinotalea. Next base: position 36,646 of record JBKEBC010000106.1, read on the forward strand.
GTCGGCGACAAACTGCCGTCCGCGCTCCTTGACGGCTTGCACCTGGGTTCTTGGGTCCAATCGGCCGGATATCTCATCGATGGTCTTGGTGAGTTCCTCACGGGCCAGTCGCAGGTCGGCTTCAATTTCGAGTGCGGTTCTCTTGCGCTTGGATTCTGGTTCAGTGCTCATGAGGACATTCCTGCCTTGATCGCATCCAGGTCGCGCTGGATGTTCTCCTTGGTTTGCGGCGATGGCGCATTGGCGATCATCCTCTTTCCCAGCAGCGCCGCCGCAGCTGCGATGAGCAGCACCACCACCGCCACGATGAGCGCAGCGATCCATGGCGATACCGCCAATGACAGCGCCAGGTAGGCCGTATGTAGTAGCCACCCCAGGCCGAACAGGCCACAGACGCCGGCGCCGACGAACATGGCCACGCCGCCACCCATCGCCTTGCCCTTCTCGGCTACCTGGGCCTGTGCCAGCTGAATCTCGTCGCGGACCAGCGCTGAGACGGTCTCGGTCATTTTCCCAACGAGCTGGCCCAAACTGGGCTCACTACCGGGACGCGAGGGTAGATCGGTCACGGTTCCTCCTTGTGCAGGGCTGCGAGGGATCGAGCACCGCCTCGCTCTGCTGAGCTTATCGTTGTGGTGTCGCCGAGGACATTCCTGCGGCTGTAGGGCAAGTTCTAGCTTGCCCAACTCTTGAGCGTCCGTACCCGGGCGTCCCACGACTGGGTTTGCGCCAGGCGATGAGGATCGACCATCGGTCGCCGCCTGAGTGCTCGGGTGAGCAGCTGTTCTACGTCGCTAACGCTGCGTCCGCAGGTCATTCCCACACCCAGATCGGTGACGTAGTCGGCGATCGCCATGTCGTCGAAGCACAGGATTGCGAGGCCGCGCTGCAACATAGCCATGGTCTTGAACGGGAAGCTATGCCCGGCGTACTCGCCCTCCAGGAAAATGACCCCGATGCTCGCTCGGGTGGTTGGCAGATAGCTGTCAAAGGTCTCGTTGATCAAGCGCACTTGCGCAGAACCCTGCAGCTGGGCGCGTTCGAGTGCTTCGTTGACACTGGCGGCCTCGGCGGGCCGCACCACCAGGTCCAGCCTGGCGGTGTGGTGGTGCTTGCTGACGTTGCGGAATGCCCGCAGGAACGTGTCTTGCCGATAGAAGTCGCTCATCCCGCCGGTGTAAACGAAGGTGGTGCCGCGATGGCGCCCGAACCGAGAGATCGACCCTGCGGATTCCTCGGAGAATCCGGGCGGCAAGGTGCGCCAGTGCTCGCTGCTGACTCCGGCTGCGGCCAGGGCGTTGCGGAATGCTGCTGCACTTGCCTGGTTGGGCGCAACCAGAGTTCCGGCGGTCCGGATGAGCATGCGGATCTCTCGAAGTCCGCGTGCCCGTAGCTCTTGGCTCGGGTGGTAGCCACGAACCTGCTCGTCGGTGAGCCAATGCAGGTCGCGGATGAACCACGAACTGGCCGCCCCGGCACTGCGGGCCGAGGTGATCAGTGCTCCCACCGCCTCGATCAGCTGGTCATCAACCATGGGTGAGGTGGAGCTTTCGCCATACATAGTTCCGACCTGGACTCCTTGATCTACCAGGTCCTCGAGCAACAGCTGACGCCGACTCAGCGCAGCCTTGGTCAGGTGGATCGCAAGCGTTGCGCCCTGCCGACCGAAGGCGTCGGCCATGAATCGTATCCGCTGCGGACGGGCACCATTGCTGCGATCCTCGATCGGTGCAACCGTGCAAAACACGTCGATGCTTGGTGGCGGCGTCGACCATAGTTGCTCGTAGTACCACGGCGTTGCGCGTCGAATCTCGGCCAGCAGTGGCTGTACCAGGTCTCCCGGTGGCGGCACGGGGAGCCGGCGAGGTTCGAAGGGTGGCTCTAGCCGGTCCACGACGTTGCGCTGCACCCAACCCCGGCCCCTGGGCAACCGGCGCGCGGCCGACCGGATCCCGGCAGCTAGCGTCTTGCGGGTGGATCGGCCCTGAGTGAAAATCTCATCTACTAGATGTGTCAGCAGCCGCTGACCGCGCAGGCTACGGATCCCGAGTGCATCGGCCGCATAGTCCCCATTTAACGTGCTGGCGACGATGACCCGGTCCGGTTGTGCGGCGAGCACCCGCATGAGGGAAATGTGGGTGGGGTGATCACCGAAGATAACCACGTGGCTGAATCGGCCGAACTGGTTGCGCAACGTGTCGGTCAGGTTCACCAGGCTGGAACCGTCGGATTCGATCAACTGCTGGACACTGCGATGGGTCACCCTGGTGGGGGCGGCGTGCGGCGGGCGATACTGCCGCGCTAGCTCCCGCAGGTGCTCGACCGTGTGGGCATCGTCGGCTAGGTCGGCCGATACCACCAGAATGTCCCCTGCGCTGGTGTCGGCGGTGCCGGTGCTGAGAATGGGCACCTGCCACACCGGTGTCAGCGGTAGCTGCAGGTGGGGCGAGCGCGAGCCCAACGAGGCCGCTTTCCCCATCTCCCAGGGTGTTTCGAGAAGTAGCTTGCTAGCCGACTTGACGACGGTCGTAGCGGTGTGAGCCCGTGCCTTCCTGCGGACAGACACATCGAGCTCAGTGCTGTAGAGCGCGGCCATGAACGGGAAATCTGCAAGTGCGCCAGCCGCAAGGTACCCCGCCTCGGCACCGAGCGTGATGACGATCGGATCCTCCAGCGCGGCCAATCTGTCTTGGAGTGAACGAGCGGCGAAGAACGGGCTGCGCCAACTGTGCAGGCTTTGCGTCCAGGCCGGGAGGAAATCCTGGTCCGACACCGTGGTGTGGGTGGCGATGTTGTAGACCAGCGGTGGTTGCGCGAACCCGTGCAGGAACGTTAGCTCCGGCAGGCCCAACGAGGTGACCAGGACGACCTCAGTCATCGTTGGCCTTGTGGACCATACCGAGCAGTTCCGCCTCCTTCATCACCGTGTGTTCCGGTGAGACCTGCCGCCGCACCCGCGCCGCTGCCGCCGCCGACATCGCCAGGAACCGGTCCGGGTCCGCCATGAGCTCCGCTATGGCCACACCCAACTGCGTGCCCGCCTCGGCGGACCCCAGCAACGCGCACGAATCGTCCACGAACTCATCCACCGCAGCCACCCGATTGGTCACGGGCACCAGCCCGCAGGACATCGCCTCATCTCGGGATACACCCTGAGCGTCGTAACGGGTAGGGACCAGGGCTATGCCGTAGTCGTTGTAGGTGCGGGCAAGTTCGGTCTGCGTGAGGAATCGCCGTTCCAGCGTGACGACGGGATCGTCACCGAAAGCCTCCTCCCAATCTGAGAAGTACTTGCCGTCACCGATAACTCGGACCTCGCATTTGCTCCACCATCGGCTCGTGCGCAGGTGCTTCAGGGCCGCAATAGCCAGATCCGGGCCATACTTCAGACTCTCCATGTTGCGAACCCACAGGATTTTGAACCTGTGATCGGCGGTCTTGGGTTGATACGCGAACAATGCGGTGTCGACCACGTTGTGGATGATGGAGGTACGACTGCGGCTGAGGTCGATTTCCATGTCCTCAGCCACTGCCCTGCGCCACCAATTGGAGACGCAGATGAAATGCGGTGTCAGTTCTCGGTCGGATACCACGCGCTGCCAGAAGTGCTGCGTGAAAAAGGTTCCCCTGATGAGGGTGTCGAGCAGCTCTTTGGAGTGCACATCGAACTTGCGGCGGATCCAGCGGTCTGCTTCGTTGCCGTGGATGAATACGAACAGCTTCATCTGTGAACGTGCCGGGTATAGCGCCTGCCACATGTGGGCATTGAGGAAATGCGCACTGACCGACTGATAAGTGCGGGAGGCAAGCAGTCCAAGGAGTTGCTGGGTGTAGCCCTCCAGCACCCTGACCCCATCGAACTCATAGACGCCTTGCGGGCGCCCGCGCCGAAACAACATGACGTCAACCTCGGCGCCCAGTTCGAGATAGGTCTTGACCCGGCGATGCACGAAACCGTTCGCGTACTCGTTGCCGAGCGCCGGGTAGTTGTTGGCGAGGACGAGATGGCGACCGGTGGTGTCGGATGTTTGCCCGAGGAAGTCCCGGACTTTGGAGAACCTATCCTCGCGGTCGATCTCCGCAGCGCTGGGAAGTTCCAGGGGAGTCTCGATAGCTGGCTGCACGAACTTGGACCTGAGGTACTCACGCTCGACATAGAGCATCGTGAGGTAGTCCTCGTCGGAATAGGTGGACCCGACCAGTCTCCGATCTACCCGAATCCCATCATCGGCGCTGAGGCCATCTGAGCTGCTCACGACCCTAGACCTTACCGGCTAGCGTGGCGCACCAGCGTGCGATACAACGGTCTACAGGCCGAAATCCGGGATGCGGGTGCCCACGCCCAGCAGCTCTTCGATCGCCGCCACACAGCGGGTGGCCGCTCGACCGTCGCCGTAGGGATTGACGCGTCGAGCCATGTCCTGGTGGGCGTCGGAATCGGTCAACAACCGGGAGACCTCCTCGACGATGCGCGGGCGGCTGGTACCGATGAGTCGGACGGTCCCGGCGTCGACCGCCTCCGGACGTTCGGTGTTCTCCCGCATCACCAGGACCGGCACACCGAGGGAAGGGGCCTCTTCCTGGACTCCGCCAGAATCGGTCAGAGTCACCCGAGATGCGGCGAGCAGCCGGGTGAACTCCCCGTATGGCAGCGGTTCGGTGACCAGCACATTGGCGATGCCGACGAGGGCTGGAAGGATCGCCTCGCGCACCACCGGGTTGCGGTGGGCCGGAAGCACGAACACGTGATCGGGGTGGGCCTGGGCAAGCTCGCGCAGTGCCTGGCCGACCCCAGCCATCGCATCGCCCCAGTTCTCGCGGCGATGGGTGGTGACCAGCACCATCGGGGTCTGCTGCGCTAGATGCCGGGCGAGGGTGGTGTTGGTGATGGTGACTTGCTGCTCAACGGTATGCAGCAACGCGTCGATGACGGTGTTTCCCGTGACTGCAACGGCGGCGGGATCGATGTTCTCCCGGAGCAGGTTGTCCCCAGCGCCGCGGGTTGGGGCTAGGTGTAGCCGGGCCACTTGTGAGGTCAGCCGCCGATTGGCTTCCTCGGGAAAGGGGGAGTCGAGGTTGCCGCTGCGTAGCCCGGCCTCCAGATGCACCACCGGGATCTCACGATTGAACGCGGCAATCGATGCTGCTGCGACCGTGGTGGTGTCTCCCTGAACCAGAACCGCATCGGGCTGGATCTGTTCCAGCACTGGGTCTAGCCGAGCAAACACCTTCGCCATGATCTGGTTCAAGCCTTGCCCGGCGGCGAAGACGTCGAGATCCTGATCCGGGGTGATCCCGAATACCTCATTCACCTGATCCAGCATCTCTCGATGCTGCCCCGTGACCACCACGGTTGAGGCCAGCGTGGCAGAAGTCTCGATGGCCCGGATCACCGGGGCAACCTTGACTGCTTCCGGACGGGTTCCGTAGATGGTCATGACGCGGGGCTGCATGGCGCCAGTCTTTCAGAGATGGGCCCGGGTGGGAGCAGCCATCGATGGGGTAGTGGCCGCCCTGCCGGGGTGTGGGCTCGCGGGCACCCTGTGCACAGCATGTTCACACGATCGCCTCCGGCTGTGCCATGACCATCCACGGGTACCACCGGTGGGCGCCCTATCGTCAGCGGCATGAACGGACCAGGCCCGCGGGGCACTCCTACCGCATCACCTGCGCCCGGCGGGAACGTCACCGCCCAGACTCACGCGTCAGCCCCGCACCCTGCCGATCCTGTGCCGCAGGCCGCGCCGCCGGCGTTTGATCGTTGGTGGAACAACCAACAGGCTCCAATGCCGTTGTGGGTGCTCTGGTGGTCCTTGGGATTGGGAGCGGCGGCGGCCTGGGTGATCACCGGTCACCAGCCTGGCCTCGGGATGGCGCTCGTGGCAGCCATGGTGTGGATTCCTGCGTTGCCTCACCTGGTGCGTGCGCGGGAATGGTCCCGAATCGTGTCTGCCTTGCTGGGGGTGGTGCTGGCGATGGTGCCGGTGGTGCGGGACGCCGAATGGTTGGTAGTGCTGAGCCTGCTTGCGGCCATTGGCCTCTGGGCGGTCGCGGCGACCAACGCGCGCTCGATAGCAGGCATCGCCATCGCCGTGCCGAGCATGCCGTTGGTGGCGTTGCGGTCGTTGCTGTGGATCCGCAGCGCGGTAGCTGTCACCAAGAATGCTGGCGGACCGGCGCGGATGCTGGTCTGGTTGCGAACGGTTGCCGTGACGGCGTTGTTGCTGCTGGTCTTCGGACTGTTGCTGGGTAGCGCAGATGCGGTGTTCGCCAGTTTCCTACCGACCATCGAAGCCAAGCTGTGGCCGACCCAGCTGGCGGTCGGTTGCCTGGTGGCCGTGGCGGTGCTGAGCGCAGCAGCCTCAGCGGTTGCGGTGCCCCCATGGAGCGGTGCCCGGTTGCCGACCAAACCTTCAGAAAGCCGGGTGGCCTGGATGACGCCGGTGGTGGCTGTCGCCGCCCTCATGGGTGCCTTCCTGGTGGTGCAAGTGGTGGCCGCTATCGGGGGAGACGACTACGTGCTGCGCACGGCAGGACTGACGTACGCCAGCTACGCACGCCAGGGCTTTGGGCAACTAGTGGCCGTGACTGCGCTGACACTGGCGATGGTCAGCTGGTTCGCGGTACGTGCCCCGAGCGGACGAAGAGCGGACTGGATTGCCACGCGCGCGAGTTTGGGCGGGTTGTGTCTGATGGCGCTGGCAGTGGTGGTGACCGCGTTGTCCAGAATGGCGTTGTATGTCGGGGCATACGGCTTGACCGAGCTGAGAATCTTGGCCACGACCGGCGAACTGGTGATGGCAGCGATCCTGATAATGGTGATCATTGCCGGGATCCGGGGCCGTGGAGACTGGGTGCCGGTGGCCGCCGTGCACGCCGCTGCCGTGGCCATGCTGGCGCTGGCTGTGCTCAACCCTGACGCCCTCATGGTCCGGTACAACACCCAAGCGCACGATACCGACGTCGACCTGGCCTATCTCGGTCGGCTTTCGGCTGATGCGGTTCCAGCCATCGATGCGCTTCCCGCACCGATGCGTACCTGCGGCCTGGCGTATCACGAGACGGAGGAAGACCCCTCCATCTGGGGCTGGAACTGGGCGCGTGCGCAGGCGGCCGAGCTGGACCAGGTGGAATGGGACGGCACCCTCATCGGCGAGCAATGCCCGAGTCAACGGTAGCTACGCCCGCAACCGCAGCGCGACGCGCGCTTGCTCAACCTCGTCCCACGCCAGGGTTTCAGTGCCGCGCTCGAGGGTGTCCTCGGGTCCCTTGCCAGCCAGCAGCACAGTGTCGCCCGGCCGAGCCTGGCTGATCGAATGGCGGATGGCCTCAGTGCGATCGCCGATGGAGGTCACACTGCCCGGCCCGCGGGCCCCGCGTTCCATCTCTGCCAGAATTTCGTGGAGCGGAGTATCGCGGTGGTCTTCCTCGGTGAAGACGGCGTGATCGGCCAGCCGCGCTGCCACCTCCCCCAGGGGGGCGCGCTTGGATGGATCGCGTGGCCCGCCCGCCGATCCCACCACCACCCACAGTGCTCCGGTCGTGGTGGCGCGGACGGTCTCCAATGCCTTCTCGAGGCTGGGGGGAGTGTGGGCGAAATCCACGATCACCCGGGGGTCGGCCAGTGGATCAGAGGGCACAATTTCCATGCGGCCGGGCACGCCGGTGAAGGTGCGCAGGCCCGCTAGCAGTTGTTCGGGGTCGGCCCCCAGATGGTGGCTTGCAGCCATCCCGGCAAGTGCGTTGGCAATATTGAAGCGCCCGATCATCGGCAGCTGCGCTTGCAGGGTGCCCACCGGGGATTCGATGACGAAGGCCAGTCCGTGGGGACGTTCGCAAATGCTGTGAGCTGACCACTGTGCTGCTCGCCCTGTGACGGAATAGCTCACATGCTCGAGCGCACGTTCACGCAGGTTCTCGGTCCATGGGTCGTCCGCATTGAGAATGGCGAACGGTGCACGTTCAACCAGCTTGGCCTTGTCGGCAAAGTAGTTCTCAATCGTGCCGTGGAAGTCGAGATGTTCGCTGCTTAGATGGGTCCAGACCGCCACATCCCAATCGATGGCCCGCACCCGGTCCATCGCCAATGCATGGCTGCTTGCCTCGATGACCACCGCCTGGCCCTTGGCCTGCACCATCTGCGCCAGCACCAGCTGGGCTTCGGGCGCCTCTGGGGTCGTGAAATGTGCCGGAAACTGACGCAGCGCGCCGTCGGGGAGCTCGTATCCGACTGTGGACAGCAGGCCGGTTGCTAACCCAGCCTGACGCAGCAGGTGCCTAGTGATCCAGCTGGTGGTGGTCTTGCCATCGGTGCCGGTCACGCCCACCACCTTGAGGTCCCGGCTGGGGTGACCGGCCAGGGCAGACGCGACATCGGCAAGCGCGCTGCGGGCGTTGTCAACCGTGAGGTAGGGCAGAGGTGGGTGCCTGGGGCTGCTCCAGCCCTCCCCGATGATCGCAACGGCTCCGCGCCGGCGGGCGTCATCGGCGTAGTCGTGGCCATCAGCGGTGGCTCCGCGGATAGCGACATAGATCGAACCAGGCTGAATCCACGCGGAATTGTGCGTCACGGCATAGACCCGTGGGTTGGCAGCCACGGTGGTGCCCACCAAGGTGGCAATGTCACGCAGGTGCATAGCGCAATCGTGCCACTGCTCCATGCGTGATGCCGCCGTGCCCTGAGTGCTGCGCGGCTAGCGAGCTGCGTCCCGTGCACGGACGAACCGCCGCGCGATTTTCTGCTCGATATCCAGTGGCACCGGCTGGGGTCCGGGCGTCAGAGTTTGAGGTGCGGTGGCCACACGTTCCAACGAGAGGGTCTGCAGCAGGAACCCCAAGTCCATGGATTCCAGCGAGTTTCCCTTCGGGTCACGACCGGCCAAGTTCACCATTCGTCCACCAGCCAGCAGGATCAGGTGGTGATCGCCTGGGTAGTCGAGTTTCTCGATGGAGTCGGCCATGGGCGTGGTCGCGGTCGCCGCTGCCCGTAGCCCGGTGACGTCGATCTCGGTGGGAAAGTGCCCGGCATTGGCCAGCACGGTGCCGGGGCGCATCGTGGCAGCTGTGTCAGCATCCACGACACCGGCTCGACCGGTCGCGGTGATGACGAGATCGGCCCATGGTGCCAAGGTGTTCAGCTCAGCTACCCGGAATCCGTCCAGTGCTGCTTCGAAGGCCTTTATCGGGTCGATCTCAGCGACGGCAACCTGGGCTCCAAGCGCACGCAGGTACTGGGCGATCCCGCGCCCGCACCAGCCGTACCCGAGGACCACAGCATGGCTAGCGTTGACCATCAGATTGGTCAGGCGCATCAGTGACTCGACCACCGATTGGCCCACGGCGTGGCGGTTCTCTCCGATGGCTTTCAGCAGGCTGTCGTTGATCACGATGATCGGGAAGGGTAGCTGGGGGGCGAAATCCTCACGGAGTCGGAATCCACCGGATGTGGTTTCTTCGGTGCCTCCGATGATGTCGCTGGTGATCTTGCGATCGATCGCCCCGGCGGCGAGATCGGCCCCGTTGTCGAGCAGGATGTCCGGCCCGGCGTCGATCACCGCTGCCACATTGCCCAGGTGGGTATCCCAGTCATCAGCACGGGTGCCAAACACCGTCATCCCGTCAGCGCGTAGTGCGGCCACGACGTCGTCCTGGGTGGATCCGAAGTTGCCGGTGGCGACCACCTCAGCTCCGCCCGCGGCGAGGGTCTGCAGCAGCACCGCCGTCTTCGGTTCAAGGTGCAGCGACATGCCAACTCGATGCCCAGCAAATGGTTGGGATTGTGCGAGTTCGGTGCGGGCTTGGGCCAACAGAGGCATACGTGAGCGGATCCAGGCGATGCGGGAACGTCCGGTCTCAGCGTCAGTCATGGCGCCAGCTTAGGTTGCGCTAGTGCTTACGTTCGAGGTGTCGGGTTGTTATTGTGAAGCCATCGGGTGACAGGGGAGGTCATGTGATGGTCGATATCGATATCGACACAGTGGCGAGGTCTGCCGGACAAGTTCTCCAGGTATCACAGAATGTGAACGAGGGGTGGCTAACGGCCGAGGCGCCGATCAGTGGATTGGCAGCGGGTGCGGCGGGCAATACCGGGAATGGCTCGGCTTTTGTGACTGCGGCGATCTCTTGTGCGGAAGCGGCTGGTGCCGCTTCGGATGCCCTGGGCGCAGCCTTGGAGCACACCAGTGACGCGTTGTACCGAGCCGCATTTGACACCACCAGGACCGATGAGGAGCAGGCTGATCGGTACCGTCAATGACCGAAGGAACCTGGGCATTGAGGGCGGACACTGCTGCGCTTGCGAATGCTGGGCGCTCTTGGGATGGCTTGGCTACGGTTTGCAGCCAAGCCGCCGATAGCGTCGCGACCGCGGCCCGGGAAGCGTTGTCAGATTGGGACGGGTTTGCGGCGACGGCCTTCGATTCCCACCGCACCTTGATGGTCGAGGATCTGGATGAAGCGAGCACCGTTGCATCGGAGGCGGCACGGGCCATTGATAGCGCCGTAGCTGCCATCAGCGGTGCGCAGGCTCGCCTGACATCGGCATGGTTGACCGTCTCGGGCTTGCCCCGGCAATGGAGCCCCTACGGTCAGGTTTTCGTTCCTGAGTCCGAAGAAGACAGTGCCCTGATTAAGGACGCCCTGGAAACAGCGTCGCAGACCAGGTCGACACTGGATGAACAGCTTGGCACCTTCATGCAGGATTTGGCGGCGCTGACCGCTCGGTATTCCACGCTGACGAATCGATGGACGTCCTTCACAGGGTCAAGCCTGGCCTCACCGCAGGAGGGATCTGAGGTAGGGATCATCGTGGTGGATGGCCAAGCGATCCTCAGTACCGGTTCCGGCGATGATGAGGTCACCGTCACCATCGACCCCGAGACCGGGGAACAGATCGTATCCGTGCGACCTCGGAATGCGGACGGCGACGGGGAAACGCGCGAGTACCGGCTCCCGGCGGATCTTGACCTGACGATCCGGGCGGGTGCGGGCCGGGACATGATCACCTTGCCCAGCGACACCTCTGTCTCGTTCCGGATCTCTGGCGGAACAGGGATGGATGTGATCACCGCTGGCGGTGGCGCGGATCGGATCTTCGGCATGGACGGTGACGACGAGATCGTCGCTGGGGGCGGCGGAGACTACGTCTCTGGCGGCGGCGGGCACGACTACATTGAGGGTCAGTCCGGAAATGACACCCTGATCGGCGGTAGCGGACGGGACACCCTGTATGGCCTGGATGGCCAAGACCGGTTGGCTGGAGGTTCCGACCAGGATTATCTCGAGGGTGGTGGTGGCAGGGACTACCTCACCGGTGGCGATGGCGATGACGTGCTCTCCGGAGGGCGTGACAACGACGAAATCTTCGGGGGCAGAGGCGACGATGTCTCCTACGGGGGGCACGGAACCGATCGCACCGTGGGTGGCACCGGGCAAGACACCAGCCACGATGACCTACGCACGGCCGATTCCAACAACGACAACAACGTTAATCTGGAGATCCTCGAGAACACCGAAGGAATCCGGATTGAGGGGTCACCCGAATTCGTCGCCCGAGTTGAGGCTGACCTCGATCTGTTGCGCTCCTCACCGGCAGGTCAGGCGATGCTCTTGGAGTTGCAGGAAAACTACAACGACGATGCTCTCTTCGGAATCGGTGAAAACTCCATCACCATCCGTGACTTTGCCGCAGAGCAGGACTACGACCCGCACGAAGACCAACCCAATAGCTATGCTTATCCGTCTGTGTTTATGCGGCAGTATCGGATCGACTATCTACCCACCATCGACGATTTCCGGAAAGGGCCGCCGATGGTGGTCCTGCAGCACGAATTGGCTCACACCTTGGACTACGGAGAGGGCACGACCCAGAACCAGCAGTATGAGGGCCCTGGCCCCGATGGTCAGCTCGATCAGGACGGCGAGCCTCAGAACGGTGTGCGCGAGACCGAACGGCAGGCGGCGGGCTTGCCGATCGATGATGACAATGACCCAGCCACACCCGAGCAGATCAACCCCGACCACCGCTACGAGTTGACCGAGAACGGCCTGCGAGAGGAAATGGGTCTGCCTTTGCGTGAGTCCTACCGGGAGCCATGGTAGGGATGCGCGCCCGGGTGTGGGCCGGGGTGACGCCGTTGTTGCTCGCTGGGTGTGCGGCACCGCCGTGGACCGAGTACGAGGTGGTGACTGCAGGGCCAGCGCGGTGGAATTGGAGGTGGACTTCTCCTGGAGTACCACAACCCAGGATGACCCGAACCTGATCGTGTCCTATGAGTTCCAGAACCACACTGATTCACCGGTTTTATATCCCTGATGGGAGCCTAGATCGGGAGCGAATCGTCGATGACTGGATTAACGGTGACGGCACTCTTGTGCTGCGGGAGTTCCCCGAACCCCCGTAGCCGGATTACGCCGCCCAACCACCTCGGTTTAGTGCCGTCATCGTGCCGGCCGATGGCGCATACGGCGAGGTGCTGGGTTCCCTACCCGATGCGGTCAGCGACGAAGCAGATCGGGGCGAGCCGATGAGTTTATGCCTGGCGTTCGTTCGCGATATCGGCGGTATCGCGTGGAATGACAATGGATCGGTCGATGCTGAGGTTGCCCGGGCGCGGCAGGTGCTGGTGTGTTCGGAATCAGTTGTCGTTGCGCCACGTCCCTGACCGTCAGCGTGTAGCTGTGGTCGGGCCACTCCGGTAGCGTCACCAGGGTGCGGCGTTGGCTAGACCCTTTCATCGTGGCCTTGCTCTGCGCCGTGGCTGTGGGGCTGTTGGTCCCATTGTCTAGCGGGGTTCGTTCTGTGCTCGGCGGCGTCAGTACCGGCGCCATCGTGGTGCTGTTCTTTCTCTATGGTGCCCGCTTGCCGACGGGGCAGGTGCTAGCTGGGGTGCGCAACCTGCGGCTCCAGGGTGCGGTGCTGGCCATGACGTTTGTTTTCTTTCCATTGCTGGGGCTGCTGGTCAGCACCGCGTTCGGGCCGGTGCTGGGCAACGAACTGAGCCTTGGGGTGCTGTACCTGTGTTTGCTCCCATCGACCATTCAGTCCTCGGTAGTGATGACCGGTATCGCCGGTGGAAATACTGCGGCGGCCATCACGGCAGCCACACTGTCCAATGTCCTGGGCATGGCGGTGACGCCGGTGTACGTGTTGCTATTCGCCGGTGTTAGCGGCGTCGCCAGCACCGGCAGTCCCCGTTCGGTGCTATGGATGCTGCTGGCGCCGTTCTTGGTGGGCCAGCTGTTGCAACGCCTGCTTGGCGGGTGGCTGCGGGCTCACCGACCTTTCACGACTGCTTGGGATCGCAGCACGATTGTGTTGGTGGTGCTGGTAGCGGTCTCGGGTGCCACTGCTCGCGGTGTCTGGCAGCTGGTCGAACTAGCTCACCTGGCCGTGCTGGCGCTGGTGAGTGTGGGGGTGCTCGCCGTCGCCCTGATCTGTTCCTGGTGGTGGGGGCGCGGGTTGCGTTTGCCCTGGGGGGATCGGGTGACGTTGCTGATGTGCGGCTCGCAGAAGTCGCTCGCCACCGGGATGCCGATGCTGGCAGCCTTGTTTCCGGCTACTGTTGCTGGCCCGGTTGCGGTTCCGGTGATCGTCTTCCACCAGCTTCAGCTGCTGGTGACAAGTGTTCTCGCGCGCCAACTAGCGCGGCGCAGGGTTGCCGACAATCCTGGCTGGTAGGTGCGCGAACGTGGCCAACCACACCTACGCCGGTTCGCGCCGAACCGATGCGCCAGGTAAGCTGTATGGCGGTCCGCCTCACCAACCGGTGGACAAGCGCCCGTAGCTTAATGGATAGAGCATCTGACTACGGATCAGAAGGTTGGGGGTTCGAGTCCCTCCGGGCGCGCATCGTTTGAGACAGCGAGCACCAACGGCGTCACCACACGGGAAACCGCAGGTGGCGCTGTTCGTGTGTCGGCAAAGCTCCCCTGGG
>JBKEBC010000101.1:0-1662 GCA_047972965.1 Beutenbergiaceae bacterium
GTAACTGTTCAGAGTTCGGGGGAGGCGAGGAGGTCGACCGTCGCGATGTAGGGATTGATCGCCCGCAGCTTCCAGGTGCCGAGCAGCGACTGGAGGGTCATCCTGGTCGCGGTTCCCCGCGCTGACCGTGTCCCGCCACTGATCTTGCGGGCAATCACCAGGTGCCGCAGGGATCGCTCGGCCGCATTGTTCGTGGGCGGCACGCCTGCCTGGGTGACGAAGGTGAACAATGATTCGAGGTGTTTGAGCATCCGGGCCGCGAGCTTCCGCTGCGGGACCTCCACCGCTGCCCATGGGGTGCACACCTGCCGCAGGTCGTCCTGACAGGCACGCCGCACCGCCCACCGTTCGCGGTCGGTGCGGGCTCCTTCGCTGGCTCGCTGGTAGATGCCCCCAACACTGGTCACCCACCCGGCAACCGCGGGATCGCGGGGATGCTGCTGAACCAGGTCCTCCAGATCGCGCCACAGGTGCGCCCAGCAGTACTGGTGCACCCGGTCGTCGTGGGTGTAGGCGCCATAGAAATCACTCACCACCACGCCGCCGAACTGGTCGCCGAGGATGGCCTCGACCATCCCTTTCTGCCGGGTTCCGTACCGGAAGATCCGGGTGTCCGGTGTACTTGCCGTCCAGGTGTAGCCGTTCTGGCCAGCCTCCCGCCAACCGGTTTCATCGAGATGGACCACCGGACTCTGCTGCAGCTGGGTCACGAAGGTCTCCACCACCGGTGCTGCCCGAGCCGCAACCCGCGCTCCCGCCGCCACCATGGCACCGACACTCACCGCTAGTCCGGTCAGGGTCCGGATCGTGTCCTGCACGGTGCGGAAGGGCATGCGGCCCACTTCATGGAGATAGGTCACCAGGCTCGTGAGCCGATGGCCGAATCGCCCCTGTCCCGTCACCTGGTCGCCCAGATCGGGAGCAGGAACACACCGTGCGTGGCAATCCGGACAGCGGCGCTCCAGGTAGACATGCTCGGTGACCACGACCTGCGGCGGTGGCAGGTCGATCACTTCTCGCGTGCGCTTGGGCGTCCCGCCTGCCAGGGGAGCGCCACAGTCCGGACAGACGGCCAGGGCGTGGACGACGCGATGCGTCGGCGTCATCCGACTCCTCCCGGCACCACGTTCCCGCTTCCGGCGTTCCCGGCGTGGTTCCTGCGGGACGGTCTGGTCCTTGTGCCCCGGCATCCGGGTCGAGGACGCTGCTGGCGGTGTCGGCGGTTCCTCACCCAAGGCCGCCCGCAACGCGGCGTTCTCGGCCACCACCACCCCAAGCTGTTCGGTCAGCAGACGCACCGCCTGCTGCATCTCCCCGAGGTCATGCTCCTGGCGGGCAAGGCGGGTCTCCACCTCCAGGCGGGCGTCGCGTTCGGCCAGCAGCATCCGGATCAGGTCGTCACGGGTGGCATGAAAGAGATCAAGCATGCGGCACCATAGCCATCCGGTGCCGTGTTGGCAATCCCACACCCCCAACTCTGAACACTTACCCATCTCGATACTTCATTGCGAAAAGTAACTATCCGGGCTATCGTGAAGTGCAAGCACGCGGCCATTGCGTGCCGATGCTTTGATACTTGTCTCCTTTATCAGGGTGAATGTTCATGCCAACCACCTACCGCGACCTCCTTGAGCAGGTGAAGACGCAAATCGGCGAAGTCTC
>JBKEBC010000104.1:0-15800 GCA_047972965.1 Beutenbergiaceae bacterium
GCTGTGGGTGGGGTGTTGCTGGTGGGGGTGGGTTCGGTTGCCTGTGTGGTGTTGGTGGTTGGGGTGGTGTCTGGGGTGGCGGGGGTGCAGCCGGTGGTCAGGGTGAACAGCATCGTGAGCAAGGCCAGCACCGCCAACCGCGGACGCGCCGGGCGTGCCTGACGTGCCGGGCGTGGGAGGTATGCCTGGTCCGCCGGGCGCGCCTGGCGTTCCGGGGGCGCCGGTGCTGCTGCCGTCTTGACGTGTGTGGCTGGTGGGCACAGCGTTGGGTCCATCAGCTCCCCCCAGGTTGGCTGTTGATCTGTCAACGGTATCGGGAACAGGGCACCGATGGGTGGCGGTTGTGGACAACCTCAGCCCCGCAGATCCGGGCTGTCGGTGATCTGCTTCGGCCTTTGGCGTGCGCGTCGGCGGTCGATGCGTCGGCGGATATTCGGCCACCAGGCTGGTAGCTAGTCCGAGACCTATCTCACAGTCGCTACTAACCTACGCTGCCGTAGCTTACGTTACCGTAGGTTGGCATCAGTCCCCCTCATCACCCATCGAAGGAGACCGGCGTGATCATTTCCGACAACACCGGGGCGACCCCCCAGGTCGGCAACACGCCCGATGCTGATTTCGTCCAGCTGCTCTCGCCAACCGGTGAGCGTCGCCAGGACGAGCGCTACTCGGCCCGTGCGGACCATGTGGACCGCACGGTGCTCGAGGGCTGGTACCGCGATATGGCGTTGACCCGCAGATTCGATAGTGAAGCTACCGCTTTGCAACGGCAGGGGGAGCTGGGGCTGTGGCCGCCAAGCCTGGGCCAAGAGGCGGCACAGGTTGGCTCGGCCCGTGCCCTACGTTCGCAAGACTTTGTCTTCCCCTCCTATCGGGAGCACGGGGTCGCCTGGGTACGTGGTCTGCCGCTGACCGAACTGCTACATCTCTACCGTGGGCAGAAGCATGGTGGTTGGGACCCGTTCGCCCACAACTTCAACACCTCCACGCTGGTCATTGGGGCACACACCCTGCACGCCACCGGGTACGCCATGGGTATCCAACGTGACGGCAACGTTGGTACCGGAAACCCGGAACGCGATCGAGCCGTGGTGACCTACTTCGGAGATGGCGCCAGTTCGCAAGGTGATGTGAACGAGGCGATGGTGTTTGCCGCCGCGGCCACCGCACCGGTGGTGTTCTTCTGTCAGAACAACCAATGGGCTATTTCGGTACCCACCAGCACTCAAAGCAAAGTGCCGTTGGCCCAGCGCGGGCACGGTTTCGGGATTCCCTCGGTGCGCGTTGATGGAAACGATGTGCTGGCCTGCTACGCCGTGATGCGTGAGGCTTTGGAACGGGCCTACAACGGAGACGGGCCGAGCCTGATCGAGGCGATCACCTATCGGATGGGGGCACACACCACCTCCGATGATCCCACCCGCTACCGCACCCGTGCGGAGGAGGATGCGTGGCGACGCCGCGACCCCTTGACTCGACTGCGTGCCCACCTTGAGCAGCAAGGGACCACCGCCGACTTTTTCGAACAACTAGAGGTAGAAGCAGAAGCCCTCGCGGTCTCGACCCGGGATTTCTGTCATTCCATGACCCCGCCCGCCCGAGAATCCATGTTTGACCATGTCTACGCGACACCGCATTCGCTGGTGGAACGTGAGCGGGCACAGTTCGCGCAGTACCAAGCAGGATTCGCCCAGGAGGTGACGTCATGACCGAGCGCATGCCCATGGCCAAGGCCATCAACCTGGGCCTACGACAAGCCATGGAACGTGACGACAAGGTCATGCTGATGGGCGAGGACATCGGAACGCTCGGCGGCGTTTTCCGTGTCACCGACACGCTGCAGAAGGATTTCGGCCCCTCCCGCGTGGTCGACACGCCACTGGCTGAGAGCGGCATCGTGGGCACAGCAATCGGTCTAGCGTTCGCCGGCTACCGCCCGGTCTGCGAGATCCAATTCGACGGTTTCATCTTCCCGGCATTCGATCAGATCACCACCCAGCTTGCCAAGCTGCATTACCGGACGGCGGGCCGGGTGCAGGTGCCGGTGGTGATTCGAGTGCCATACGCCGGGGGGATCGGCGCGATCGAGCACCACAGTGAATCTCCAGAGGCGCTGTTCGCCCACACCGCTGGTCTGCGGGTGGTGAGCCCAGCCACAGCCTCCGATGCTTTCACGATGATCCAACAGGCAATCGCGAGCCCAGACCCGGTACTGTTCCTCGAGCCCAAGGCCCGCTATTGGGACAAAGAAGAAGTCGACACCGATGGGGACAGCGCCGCAACCAACTTTGGTGATCTGCAGCAAGCCAGGGTGCGCCGTACCGGCACCGACGTCACCGTAGTCGGCTATGGTCCGACTGTGCGGACAGCGTTGACGGCGGCCGGGGTGGCACAGCAAGAGGGGCACAGTGTCGAAGTCATCGACCTGCGCTCGATATCACCGTTGGACATCGACACCGTCGCAGACTCGGTCGCCAGGACCGGACGGCTGGTTGTGGCCCACGAAGCACCGACGTTCTTCGGGGCGGGAGCCGAAATTGCCGCCGCGATTTCGCAGCGGTGCTTCTACTCGCTCGAAGCCCCCGTCCTGCGCGTTGGCGGCTTCCACACTCCCTACCCTGTGGCCAATATCGAAGAGGAATACCTGCCCAACCTGGACCGGGTTCTCGATGCGATCGATACCGCGCTAGCGTACTAAGCGCGCAGAAGGAGCCAACCATGCCGTCCTATGTTCCCTTCAACCTTCCCGACGTCGGTGAGGGCCTGACCGAGGCTGACATCGTGGCGTGGCAGGTCAGCCCTGGAGACACAGTTGAGGTCAACCAGACGCTGGTGGAGATCGAGACGGCGAAGTCCCTGGTCGAGCTACCCAGCCCCTATGCCGGGGTCGTGCACGAACTGTTGGTGAGCAGTGGTGAAACCGTTGATGTCGGCGCCCCGATTATCACCATTGATATCGATCCCGACGGCACTGCAGGTGCTGGTGGCGCCACGGACGCCACCGGTGCTAGTGCTCAGGTGGACGGCGATGTGGAAGCTAGCGGTGACGTGCTCGTTGGCTATGGCACCAAACCCGCTCCTGGGGCCCGGCGTCCTCGCCGTCTCGCCGAATCCGAGGCACCGGATGCCTCCGAGGGCGCAGGCTCACCAGTACTGGCCAAACCCCCAATCCGAAAGCTTGCCAAGGACCTCGGCCTGGACCTTACCCGCGTGCGCGGAACTGGACCGGGAGGCATCATCACTCGCGAAGACGTGCATGCAGCCGCAGAGGCGGAGAAGCCGGAACGGTTGGTGATTTACCCCGGTGACGATCGCCCGTGGCTAGACGGCGGCACAGTCTCGGCCGATGGCCGCCAGACACGAGTACCGGTGAAGTCGGTACGTCGCCGCACGGCTGAAGCGATGGTCGCCAGCGCCTTCACGGCGCCCCATGTCACCGTTATCACCACGACCGACGTCACCAAGACCATGAAACTGGTGCGGGAGCTGAAGCAGGACCGTGAGTTCGCCGACGTTCGGGTCACTCCGCTCCTCATCGCGATGAAGGCCCTGCTACTGGCGATCCGTCGCCATCCTGAGATCAGCGCCGCATGGGACGACCAGGCGCAAGAGATCGTCTATAAACACTACGTCAATCTGGGAATTGCGGCCGCAACTCCCAGGGGCCTGGTGGTTCCCAACATCAAGGATGCGCATCGTCTGGGGCTCCATGAGCTGGCTATGGAACTCAGTGCGCTCACCGAACGCGCCCGGGCCGGCAAGACCTCGGTGGCCGCCATGCGCGATGGCACCGTGACAATCACCAACATCGGTAGCTTTGGCATTGATACGGGAACCCCCATCCTGAATCCCGGCGAGTCCGCGATTCTCGCGGTCGGGGCCATCACCAAGCAGCCCTGGGTTCACAAGGGCAAAGTCAAGCCGCGTGAGGTCACCACGCTGGCGCTGAGTTTCGATCACCGCCTCGTCGACGGCGAGCTTGGGTCGCGGGTACTGCACGATGTGGCAGCCACCATGAATGACCCTGCTCGAGGCCTAGTCTGGGGCTAGCGTCGTCCTCGCCGGCTACGGTCGGCAGCAGTGGCGCTGCGACTGGCCTGCTACCAGTTCTGGCCCGACCCATTGCCACCGCCGGACGCCTGCTCGTCTGCGTCGCTACCCTGACCTGCGTCGCCATTGCGCGACTCCAGCTCCTCCATTTGCGGGTCGACCGATGGGGTTGGGGTGGTGGTGGGACTGCCACTCGAGTCGTCACCTGATCCGCTGGGGTCAGGACTGTCGCTAGTTTCCTCACCGTCCTGCTGAGAGTCGCCATCGCCTTGTTGGTCCCCCTCTTGGTTTCCCTCTCCCTCGTCTGCTTGCTGTTCAGCCTCTTGCTGTTGCTGCTGTTGGCGGCCTTCGGCTTCCTGAGCCTCCTCGCCACCGTTACCCCCACTCTCACCACAGTTTGACAGCACAGTCTGTGCTTGCTCGTAGTAATTGAGGGCCATGGCTGAGTCGGATACCGCTAGGGCTTCATCGCCTAGTCCCTCATAGGACAGCGAGAGGTTGGTCCGGACATCGCATTCTTCCGGGCCGGGGGACTGGCCTTGCGGAGCCTTGGGAACGAGGTCCAGTGCTACCTCCAGCGTCTGGCTAGCGTTGAAAAACTCGCCGCTTGCGTAGATGGCAGTGCCCTGGTTGAAAAACGCCTTCCATGGCTGAATGACGTTGAAAAACTCCAGTGCCTCGAATCTTTCGGTGGCAGTGTTGTAATTTGCCTGTTGGTAGGCGGACGTTCCCGCCAGGTTGAGCCCGACCGCCGAAAGCAACTTGATCGAGGCCAGCAGCAGGAACAGCAGGACCGGTGCCGACCAAGTCAGCATCAGCTTGCGTTGGCGCCGTAGCTTCCGCGCGAAGTTGGCATCCCGGATTTCTTCGGTGGTCTGGAATTCCCCAGGCGGGGGAAGGGTATCGATTGCCATCACTACACCTGCCCAGCCAATGTCGAATCAGTACTGCTCGTTCTCGATGTTGTGTGCCTGCCGGGTGCTCTCGTTTGCTGCCCCACGTGTTTGGGCACCTCTCGGGAAAGCTCCCATGCCTCCCAGGCCAACAGCAAAGACAGCAAGACCACGAACGGCCAATAGACATCGACCAGGGTTGTCATATCCTGCCGACCATCGGAGGCGATCTGACTTAGATTGATGCCGCTGACCAGCGAGGCCACCTCACCGGGGGTGATCTGGTGACTGTAGGGCAGCCCAAGCTGATCGGCGACCGTACGCAAAGACGTCTCGTCGATTCGTGAGATCGCATCGGCACCGCTGTCGTCGGTGATGTACGGGGCGTCAGTACCGGCTCCGGTGGCATCAGTGCCGTCGTAGCTGCGCATCGGGCCACCCTCTGCGGTCCCGTACCCCATCACAGCGCCGCCATCGATGAACGGCGCGAGGTCCGCGAACGATTGGAAACCATCGGCGGTGTCCGATCCCGAACCGTCGGTGTTCTCTCCATCGGAGAGTAGGAACACCAGCCGGATATTGGAGGGGTTGCGTTCGGCTGCGCCTTCCAGGGTGCTGCGCAGCGCGTCGAGTGGCCTGTCGATCGAAGAACCAGCGGAAAAGCGAGTGATCTCCTGCCGCAAAGTCTCTGCCCACGAGCGAACGGCCCGGGAATCGGTGGTCAGCGGCAACTGGCGGGTCGCCTGGGAATCAAATGCCAAGATTCCATATCGCGAGCCCGGCAACGCCTGGGTGAGCGCGACAATGTCGGCGCTGACACCCGTAAGGCGAGCCTGTCCCTCGTTGTAATCTTCGGCAGCCATGGATCCGGTGCGGTCCACCACGAAGTAGAGCTCGGCATTCGAGGTGAGCTCCTCGCTCTGAGTTGTCGGAATGGCCGGGGTGAGTCCGATTCCGACGAGGCATAGCACCATCGCGGACCGTCGAATCCAACCCACCCGGCGCTGCCCGCTGGTGGACAGCACCCGCCATAGTGCGAAGCCGATCATGGGTGCGAAGACCACCAACAGTGCCCATACCGGCCACATCATCCGCAACGTCATGTTCGCAACCTCCAGGCCACCAGCAGGTACAACGCGATCGCTAGCACCAGCCAGGCAAAGTAGCGTTCAGGCCGGTCGGTCACCACCACATTTGAGTCGGCGTCCAGGTCCACTGCCTGTTGTGCGGCAATTTCGTCCACCACCCGGGCAACCAAGGATGGGTCGCTCGCGCCGAAGAACAGGCCGTCATGTTCTTCGACGACCTCGCGGTACTCCTTCTCCTGGACTTCGGAAAGATCGGTGGGATCGCCAGCATAGATACCAAAGAGCGAAATATCGCGCTCGGCCACCAGGTCACCGGCCTCTGGCAGTGTGAAGACCGGGTTGCCGCGCACATCGTTGTCCGTTGCCAGAATGATCGAACGGGACCGTTCGGTATCGGTCTCGTCAAACATCAGGGCGCAGGTGGCAAGGCCATCACCGATCAACGATGACTCTTGATCACCCATGCCCATCGTTCCGGCCAGGTACCTCATCAACTCATCGAACTCCGCATCACTCAAGAACGGTGTTGAGCCACCCTCGAAGTCAAGAATCTCGGCAGCATAGGTCAGTTCCTCTTCCACCAGGCCGTAGTCATCGGTCAGCGGAAACACTGTCCGCGACGTGGAATTCCAGATTGACAGGGCAATGCGTTCGCCTTGGAAGGAAGGCAGGAGCTCGATAAACCGCTGCACGATCTCAGTGTCGTAGTTGACCATCGAACCCGAAACATCCAGGCACAGCACGATGTCACGGGTAGCCAGCTCATCGGAGCGTACTTGCCGTTCCACCGGCCTGGTCGCGAGGAAGCCGCTGGCGATCGTGGCACCAAGCAGAATCACCGCCAGGATGGCCAGGAGCGTTCGGTACCGGCTCAGGCCCGCCTTGAACGATGGCAGGTTGAGCAGATAGGCGGCATTGGCAACCCACACCACATCCTCGCGGCGCGCCTGCTGGCGCTTGGCGAACCAGCCTAGGACGGCGAGCCCGGCCACCACGATGACCACGACGGGCAGCGCCCATGGAAATTGGTAGTGGTTCACCATTGCCCGACCACCGCCCTAGCATCTGATGTTGCCGCCAGCGCTTCGGCGTCGGAATCGATCGCAAATGCCGGTTCCTGATAGTCCGATAGCAGTGTCGTGAGCCGATCGGTGCCCTCGATCGAAGCGATCTCAGACACCGTCAGCGAACTGGTATCCATCCGCAGCCGACCGTTGGCAAATTCGCGCATGACGTGGTTGAGATCTAAATGCAACGTGCGTAGATCGATCTCGCCGTCGCGGTAGCGATCTTCGACCTCACCGATTGCGGCCAGCGAGGTGGTGCGCAGATCGGAGTACTGATCTCGGCCGCCAAGTGCCTCCTCCTCCGGGCGCTCTCGGGTGCGCCAGAACACGAACCAGATCCAGGCAGCGATGGCAACCAGTAGTGCTACCCCGACGATCGGTACCCAGGCAGAGTAGGCCGCGGGAGGCACGGGGTCGTGAACTTCGACGGCCCATACCGGTGCACGGTCGAGGCTAGCGATTGACACGTTTCTGCCTCCTCAAGATATCGATCATGGCGTTGATGAGCTGGTCGTCGTCGCTGGCTGCTACCGCCTCGATGCCTCGCCGCCGTAGCAGCGCGGTGGCATCCTGTCGACGTCGCGTGGAGTACGCCACCGCCTCGGCCACCAAGTTCTTGCGGGAGCGCAGGAACTCGGGAATTTCCAGCGGGATGTCAACATCTTCGATGATCTCTTGTGGGTTGGTACTGGGTAGTCGATCGCTGATTTGAATAACCATCACTTCGTGACGAGTGCGCAGTCTCTTCAAGGCGAGCTCATGCTCGGCTTCCGGGCGAGCCTCGTCGGTAATCAACACCACCAGTGATCGCCGGGTGAACCAGGTGAGAATACGGTCCAGCACTCGATTCAAGTTGCTTGGCGGGGCCTGCAGGTCGAACATGTTCTCAGCTCGCTGCAACAGCATCTCCATATGATGATTGCCACCGCGAGCTGGGATCTGGACGAGCCGATCGTCGTCCCCGGCGACCATCGCCACGGTGTCACCGCGATTGCGGGCCAGCAGGCAGATGATCTCGGCCGCAAATAAGGCTAGATCGGATTTGGGCCTGCTGTGCGGAGCGCTGGCGGCCATATTGCGGCCAGTGTCGATGGCGAGCACCATGGCCAGGTTGGAATCCCGGACGAAGCGGCGGATCACCGGGACACCGGAGGAGGCGGAGGCTTTCCAGTCGATGTCGGAGACATCATCACCGAACTGGTACAACGCCATCTCGTCGAAGTCTTGGCCGTGGCCGGAGTAGATCGAGCGGTGGCGGCCCTCCAGCAAACCTGCTGCACGTCGAACCGTCGGTAGATCTAGGCGGGCCCGGACTTTAGCCAGGCGTGACGTCGACGATGCCACCGTACCCCCTCCTCTCGTGTGGTGCTCGGTCTACGGGCTCGGAACCGCAGCGAAAATAGCGTCTACCAGCGCTTCGGGGGCCACGTTGTTGGCGAGCGCGTCGTAGGTGCGCACGATCCGGTGCCGCAGAATTGCGTGCCGCAAAGCCTTGACGTCGTCCGGCACGACGTAGGTGCGGCCAGACATCACCGCCAGGGCCTGGGCGATCTGCATGAGTGCGATGCCACCACGCGGCGATGCCCCCACCCGCACGTGCTGGGACAGGTTGGGCAGCGGGCGTGGACCGCCTCCTCGCGAGGTGTTGATGATGGCCACCACGTACTGCTTGATGGCGGTATCGACGTACACCTTGCGTACGAGTTGCTGCAGGAACTCAACATCGGCCAGTGCGATAGGAGAGGTCATCAGCGGTGCCCGCATGGAGCCGTCATTGGTGCGCTCGAGGATGTCCACCTCTTCCTCGGGGGCGGGGTAGGTGAGCACCTCCTTCATGAGGAACCGGTCCATCTGGGCTTCGGGCAGGACGTAGGTGCCCTCTTCCTCAATGGGGTTCTGGGTAGCCAGCACCATGAACGGCTTGGGTAGCGGGTAGACCTCGCCAGCGATCGACGTCTGTCGTTCCTGCATCGCTTCGAGCATGGCCGACTGGGTCTTGGCACTGGAGCGGTTGATCTCATCCAGCAGCACCATGTTGGCGTGTACCGGCCCCAACTGGGTGGTGAATTCGTTGGTAGCGTAGTTGAAGATTTGGGTACCGACGATGTCGTTGGGCATCAAGTCCGGGGTGCACTGGATCCGGTGGAATGATCCACTGATCGATGCCGCCAGTGTTTGGGCCGCCGTGGTCTTGGCGAGCCCGGGAACCGACTCCAGCAGCACGTGCCCGCCGGCCAGCAATGAACTGACCAATGCTGTCCGCAATCCCTGCTGACCCACGATCCGCTGGTCGAAGACATGCGCCACCGCACCCAGGAGTTCAGTGGCTCGGCGGGAGTCGTCGTAGGAGATCGGCGACGTCTGCGGAGCTAAGGAAGAAGCTGTGGTGGACATAGGTTCCCACTCGATTGCTCGGTACCGGAAAGACCGGGGTATGGACCGGAGAGATTATGCCTCACTACTGTGAGCATTTCGGGATCGGATCCCGGATAGGACTGCCCATTCAGGCGTTCGCACTACCCTGCCCAGGTGACTACCACCGCGCAACGAGCAACTGAACCGGGGCGCAGACTGCAGCCGTGGCTCATCGCTGCAGCCCCGATTGCAGTGGCGAGTGCCCTGGTAGCGGCCGTGCTCACCGGAGCCAGTGCGCCGACGCTGGTATCCGATCCGGGGGTGTTGGTGCGCTGGGCCGTGCCCACGTTGGGCGCGTTGACTCAACTGGCGCAGGCGGTCACGATCGGTGGGCTGATGTTCTTGGTATTCGTGCTTGCCCGCGGCGCCCCTGAGGTGGACCGGCCCTGGCGGCGGGCGCGTTCGATAGTGATGGTGGCGGCACTGACCTGGTCGCTGGTTGCCATTGTTGACGTGGTGGTGGGGTACGCCGTCGTGGCGGGTCGGCCCCTGGGCGGTGCGGGGTTTGGTGACGAACTCGGCTTCTACCTCACCCAGATCGGGACCGGACGTTCGGCCGTGGTGGGCACGGTCTTGACGTTGGTCACCTCGGTGCTAGCAGCATCGATTGCTGGCTACCGGTCCGCGTTGCTGACCCTGGTGTTGGCCATCAGCACGGTCATACCGGCCGCCAGCCAGGGGCACGCCACCGGAACCACCAACCATGACCTGGGCATGACCGCGTTGTTTGGCCACGTGATCGGAGCGGCGATCTGGACCGGCGGGCTCGTGGTGCTGGCCGCTATTGGCCGGTACCTCGATGGCAGCGCCGCCACGGTGGTGAAGCGATTCTCCGCCATTGCTGGTTGGTGTTATGTGATCGTCGCAACCTCCGGGATAGCGGCGGCGGCAATTCGGGTCGGCGGGCTAGGGCAACTCGTGACGCCGTATGGCTTGGTGCTGGTGCTCAAGATCAGTGCCCTCATGGCTTTGGGTGTCGCTGGATGGTGGCATCGTCGTCGGACGATCGCGGCACTGCACGACGGCCGCGGGGTGCTGTTCTGGCGGCTGATCGGGGTGGAGGTTGCGCTGGTTGCGCTGGCGTCCGGGGCTGGTGTGGCACTGGCCGCTAGCGCCCCGCCAGTGCCGCAGGAGCCAGTTGGTCAACTCTCTGCGACGGAACTCATCTCCACCCGCCCGCCGCCGCCGGAGCCGACACTGGAGCATGTGCTGACGGCGTTCTATCCAGATCTGTTCTTTGGGTTCGTCGCCGTAGCGATGCTGGTGGTGTACTGGGGCTGGGTGCTGCGGTTGCGTCGCCGTGGTGATCGGTGGCCGATCGGCCGGTCGATTGCCTGGACTGCGGCGGTGCTGGTTTTCGGCTATCTGGTGTTGGGGGCGCCAGCCGTCTATGGGCATGTGCTCCTCAGTGCGCACATGGCGGCACATATGGCCTACGTGATGGTGGTGCCGATCCTGCTGGTCTCCGGTGCGCCGGTGACCTTGGCCTTGCGGGCCTTGCCCAAACGAGCTGATGGATCCCGTGGCCCCCGGGAGTGGCTGCTGGGTCTGGTGCATTCGCGATGGGGCCAGTTCATGGCGCGGCCAGTGGTTGCGGCCGCCCTCTTCATCGTCACCATGGTGGCGTTCTACTTTTCGCCGCTGCTGTACCTGGCTGTCACCACGCACCTGGGCCACGTGCTGATGATCGTGCATTTCGTACTCACCGGATACCTGTTCGTGAATGCCCTGATCGGCGTCGACCCGGGGCCGCAACGTCCCCGCTATCCGATGCGCCTGATGCTGCTGTTTGCCACCATGGCAGCGCACGCGTTCTTCGGGCTTGCACTGATGAGCACGACCGAGCTGTTGGCCGCCGACTACTACGGTGCCCTCGGTCTGCCGTGGGGGGTGGATGCGCTGGCAGATCAGCGCAATGCTGGAGAGATCGCCTGGGGCATCGGCGAGATTCCCGCCGTCGCTATTGCGGTGCTCTTGGCTGTTCGTTGGTCCCGAGCCGATGAACGACTGGCTCGTCGTTCCGACCGTGCTGCTGATCGTGATGGCGATGCGGAGTTGGTCGCCTACAACCAGATGCTGGCTGGGCTTGCTGCCGAGGATCGTGCCCGTAGCGGCCCGGGTGCCAGTGGTGACTAGAGCCGGATGTCGCTGCCGGTGAGAGTCAGGCTGATCCCGTCGTCGCTGACCGTCATGTCGACCAGTTCCACCCCCGGCGGCAGATCTTCCAGGCTGACGGCGGCCGCGGTGAGGATTCCGGAGAGGTCTATGGGCACCTGGTCGGCAGCGATCTCCACCCCGCCCAGCGTGATTCGGTTGACTTCAACATCGATGGCGCGGGGTTGGGCGACCATGGTTGCGTACGCGGCTGCCTCCACTCCCAGGATGTCGGCGACAGCTGCCAGCTCACCATCGCGCAGTTCTAGTTCAACTCCGGCGGGCACGCTCACCCGGCGGTCAATGGCGGCCAGAACGGTCCGGGTCGGGACCATGCCCTGTGCGGTTACCTGCGAGATGGCGTCGGCGCCGCGGGTGGGCAGGCCCTGAGCTGAGATGGTGATGTCGGTGACGGCGAACCCATCGACGATGAGTTCTGCGGCGGAGATGGTGACGTCGTCGAGGGAGCCGGCCACCAGCTGCGTAGTGACGAACCGGCCTGCCACCGATGCGCTGGTCTCATGCAGGCCCGGGTAGGCCTCATTAATGGCGTTTTCGACCCGCTCCTCGACGGCGGACCGCAGCCAGCCGTCGCCAAACCAGCCGCCCACTAACACGACCACCAGCGCGATCCCAACGGCGATGACAGATTTCATCCGGCGCATGGAACCAACCTAGAGCCTCATGTCAGAGTGCCCCACCAGCGGCTTCCGGGGCTGACTGGTCGCCGCCGCCGTCACCGATGCTCTCGCGGGCGAGGTAGTCCTCGAGGTGGAACCAGTTCTCACCAGCTCGCTCTGCCACCGTGAGCAATGTGCTCATGGAAGCGACCTCTTCCACTTGTTCCTTGAGGAACCAGAGCATGAATTGTTCTCCCAGGGCATCACCTTCGCCGCGCGCGGCGTGGAACAGCTGCTCGATCTGACTGGTTACCTCTTGCTCCTGCGCCAACGCCAGCGCGATTGGTTCGGTGGTGCTGGTGAAATCGTTGCGGGGTTGATCGACACCGCTGATATCGATGGTGATATCGCGGTCCAGCATGTATTGGACGAGCATCATGGCGTGATTGCGTTCCTCGACTGACTGCCGGTAGAAGTGGCCCGCCAGCTGTGGCAGATCCTGGGCGTCGAACCACACCGCGATGGCGATGTATTGCTGTGAGGCGGAGAATTCGTTGCGAACCTGGGCCTGTAGCAGGGAAGTGAACGTGTTGTCAGTACTCATACATTGACGCTAAACCGCTATGGCCTCATCGCGCTAGAGCTGCGGACCCTGGTCTCGGGTTCCGGGCACCCTCAGGCGGCTCCGACCGCCCGTAGTACGAATTGTTCGGTGGCCGCGATCGTTCGGCTCTGCTCGTCCCCATCATTGGGAATATCGCGTCCGGTCAGGCACGCATGCACCAGTGGAACCACGGCATTGACATCTTGGGCCGGTAGCCGACCAGCCTCAATGCCGTCGGTCAGAATCTGGCGTAGCAGCTGTTCAACCTGGGCAACGTGCTCGCGCAGTCGCATGGCGGTGTCGCGCGAGACCACCGACCGTAGATCTGGGCCAGGAGCCAGGTGATAGCTCGACCTCAGCTGGACCTGTCGGCGAACATATGCCCGTAGCCGTCGTTCGGGATCGCTCTCGCGTGCAATCGCGGCACGAAGTTCGATAAGGAATCGCTCGGTCTCGTGCTCGATGAACCCGATGAGCAGGCATTCTTTATCGGCGAAGTGGTTGTAGACCGAGGTGCGGCCTAGCCCTGCAGCAGCCGCGATATCGGACATGGTAAGCGAGTCGAACCCGGTGGTTTCCAACAGCTGCGCTAACGCAACAAAGAGTCGGTCTCGCACATGTTCGCGATGTTCGGCGAGGGTCGATCCGATGATCTTGGGCACCGGGCTATCTTGCCATGACCTGACGCTCTGTCATGGAATGTCGCAAAAAATCTAGGACGTCGCGCAGTATTCAAGGGTGCAGGAGCGCTGCGATGGCCATCACGATCGGCAGATCCGCGTCCAGCCATGGCACCTGCTGCAGCGACGTGGTGGGTAGCCAGGCCAACTCGTCATGGTCTGCCAGCGGCGCTGGCTCTGCGTTGATCGTTGCCCACCACAGTCGCATTCGGTGCCCGGGGATAGCCCAGTCGCCGCCGTCGGGCGCAACGATCGTGGCTCCCAGAGTTGCCGTGACGCCGAGCTCCTCCCGGAGCTCGCGATGCAGAGCAGCGCTCGCGGTCTCGCCCGGCTCCACTTTGCCGCCCGGAAACTCCCAGCGGCCCGCAAGAGCAGCGGGGGCGCTGCGCCGTGCCGCGAGGAGGCGGGTGGGCCGACGTAGGTCGTCGACGATGGCGGCGGCCACCACCAACGTTTGCATTGGGCGAGCTTAGGCCTGATCCCCGTCTCGCCGTATCCACAAATTTAATGCACAGGTCTGTGGATGGAAGCTATCTGCGCTGGTCACCCTGTGGAGCAACCTGTGGGTCATGTGGGGATAAAAGTTTGGTCTGCTGAACCTCTTGTGTAGTGGCGGTAGGAGGTCTAGAAATGGGTTATCGAGATCGACCAGTCGATCACAGCGGCAGGGCAGCCGAGGAGACGAAGCGGCCGGGCCGAGGTGGCCGAACCGTCGGAACGGGAGACCGATTCGGCAGGTGGATGAGGACAACGGAGGCAACTCCGGACCGAATCCCGCGGCAGATCTCGGATCGAGAGGACACCGGCGTTGCCGGGAAGCCTGGGCCACGGTCCGGGCGACTCGGGAGGTGCGGATGGCGCCCGAGAACGAACGGCCCTCACGATAGTTCGACGGACGGCCTGCCTGCTCAGGTGGGTGGATCGCCCCTGCGGGGGTGGTCATGGCCGGTAGCCATCCGGTGCCAGCTCCGTCAGAACAAGGCAAGGCCCCTCGGACGCCTACTCCGAGGGGCCTTCGCTTTGCGTGCGTCAAGTCTCTAGCCTGCCGCCGTGGTTCGGCGGTACCGACACGCGCGCGGCGTGCGGGCATTTAGGCTGGCGGGGTGATTGAGCTAAAGACGCCCACGGAGATCGAGGCGATGCGGCCGGCGGGAGCCTTCGTTGCCGAGGTGCTGACCGCACTCAAGGAGAAGGCCGCAGTCGGAATCAACCTGCTCGAACTCGATGAGCTGGCGCATGACATGATCCGCAAAGCCGGAGCCACCTCCTGCTATATCGACTACCACCCCTCCTTCGGCGGCAGCCCGTTCGGCAAGGTGCTGTGCACCTCGGTCAACGACGCGGTGCTGCATGGCCTCCCGCACGATTACGCCCTCGCCGATGGTGACCTGCTCTCGGTTGATTTCGCGGTTGCGGTCAATGGCTGGGTAGCAGACTCGGCGTTGAGCGTGGTTGTCGGAGCACCTCGCGAGGAGGATCTCACGCTCATTTCCGCCACCGAGGAGGCGCTGCAGGCCGCGATCTCGGTCGCGCAGGCTGGGAAGAAGATCGGCGATATCGGGGCCGCGATCGGTGCCGTGGCAGCCCGTCATGGATGGGGTGTCAATACCGACTTCGGTGGCCATGGGGTGGGTCGCACGATGCACGGCGAACCCCATGTCCCCAACAACGGCCGCCCCAAGCGGGGGCTGCCGCTGCGGCCCGGGCTGGTGATTGCCATCGAGCCGTGGTTCATGCTCGGTACCGACCAGATCTATACCGACGATGATGGCTGGACGCTACGTAGCGTTGACGGCTCCCGCGGTGCGCATAGTGAACACACCGTGGCCATCACCCACGATGGCCCGATCGTGCTGACCGCCCGCAACTAGCGCAGTAGTAAGTTCGCGCTCCAACTGGTCCCCAACCAGCGAGCCGGGTGATTGACTAGAGCCCAGGCGCCAGCGGTCGCTCGTGATCGCAGACTTTCAGCCGTGGGGAGGGCTAGGGCCGTGACGGGTCAGAGGTTGCTGACGGCGCTAGCCTCTGCCGATGCGTTGCAGTCGCGGCTAGTGGCTGGCGAACTGGGCCAGGACGAGCGCTGGGCAGTGCTGGCCCGTGCCGCCAGTACCAGCCCGCTGGCGGTGGAGTTGCTGGTGGAGGAACTGGACGGCTCCGGTACGGTGCGCCGATTCGTCGGCAGATCGCTCATCGATCAGAACGCCATCGACGACGTGTGTCAAGACACGC
>JBKEBC010000022.1:0-17078 GCA_047972965.1 Beutenbergiaceae bacterium
TTGACACCCAACACCGCATCACCACTAGCCCACGACGACGCATCAAAACCCGGCTCAGCCCACCCAGCAGGCCAATCCGCATCCTCATACCGCCACGACCACTGCGACCCCAACGCCACCAGCGGGACGAAGCCCGGGGTGGGTTCGACATTGAGGACGGACGTGCTCGCGGACCAGTTGTCGGCTGCATCGACGGCACGTACGAAGTAGCGTTGCGACTCCGCTGCCGCTGGAACCACCATCGACAGGCTTCTGGTGGTGCCGATCACCCGATCCTCGCGCAGTACCTCATAGCGAATATCGGAGCGGTCATCGGTTGATTGTTGCCAACTCAAGGTCACCCCTGCCGCACCTTGCGTCGCGGTGAATCCCGCTGGGGTAGTGGGGGCTTGGGTATCTCGCGGGGCGAATCTGACGAATCCTCCCGACCATTGCGGGGCACCATTGCTCTGCACCGATTCAGCAAAGTCACCGCCGATCCACAACACTCCGGTGGAGTCCTGGAACGAGCCCCAGGCCCCGTAGCCCTTGCGTGCACGCACGCTGGGAGCAAATTCCGGCAAGTGCATCCCGGTCCGGGCATCCCAGGCGGCAATGAGGTTGATCTCGCCGGCCCGTTCGAACCCGGTGACCACCGGCCAGCTGGCGGTGCCCTGATAGACGAAGTCACCGCAGTGACAACCCGCGTAGATCAACGGTGACGTGGGTGTACCACCGGCGTCAACGGTTTGGAAGTCACCACCAACGCGGGTGATGTTGCCGCGTTGGAGCCTGTAGCTATTGGTGTTGTAGCTGAACAAGGAGTGTTGCGATCCACCGAGCCACACCTGCCCCCCGGCCTCCTGGACACCGAACTGCCAGTTGGGTGGATTGGGGTTTCTCGGGTACGTCTTGGAGAACCGTGGAGTCCACCGAGGTGAGGCCAGTGGCGCGCCCGCGGCGCTCTGGAGGGCTATTCCGTACGGATTGAACGTTGATTGCTTGTACTTGAAGTAGCCGGAAAAGTAGACCTGGCCACCGTTGTCGGAAGCGTCGACATCTGTGGTCGTGCCGTTGAGGAAGGCGTTCCAGTTGATATCGGATTCCCCGGTGGTGAGGTTGATCCGCCCACCGTTCCAGGTGGAGGCACTCCACGTTAGACCGGCCGAGGTGATGTGGGTGAAGGTTCCAGCTACGTAGAGCCAGTCATCTTGCACGTCGAGCCCCAGGACTTGCGGCACTGCACCCGCCAAGCGGTTCTCTACCCGCACCTGCCATCCGCTGAGCTGACCGCTGATGGGATCGAGGATCGCTAGCGAGCGTTGGACGACACCGTTGACACGGCTGAACTGGCCTCCCACAGCAATCCGCCCATCGGGCAGCCCCATCACGGACTTGACCTGACCATTGAACACCGGATTGAAGGAGGGTATGAGGTCGCCGGTTTCGACATCGAAGGCAGCAAGGTAGGACTGCCGCACCCGCCCTTGACCAGCCGCGTTCTGTTGGACAAATCGGAAGTTGCCGCCCACAAACACGCGACCGGCAGCCTCGCCGAAGGCGCTGACCTCGGTGCTGAGCTCACTGTCGACGCCGTTCGCTAGCCCAGCGACACCCCAGGTGGTCGTCATTGCACCAGCCTCGGCGAGCGGACCCTGTGCCTGAGCCGGTGTGCCGGAATCGGGAATCGGGGTAAGGCCGAGGCTCTCCACCGTATGCTGCGGACGGATGAATACCTGGGTAAACGGGCGGGCATATCCCACCCCATTGGCGGCCGACCACACGTAGGACGTTGCGGCTGGACTACCGACAACCTGACTGCCATAGGCAAAACCCCACAGGTACCGCTGCCGCGCCCACTCGTTGGTCACCACTCGCAAGTAGCGCTGGTTGTGACCGAAGTTCTGGACGAGGCCACCGGCCCGCGAGCTATTGCCCAAGGTGTAACGGGCGACTGGAACCTCGGAGCCGAAGACGCCCCATGCCCATTCGGGCATGCTCCGGGGCCAGAACCGGCCCTCCTGCCACGCGGTTCCATTGGCGTTGGTGGCACGCCGCAGGCGGATCCCGTCAGTGAGGCCATCGACGCGACGGTTGTTCATCAACTCGTCGATGGTGTTGGAGGCCAACTGCGCCGGGGCAAAGGCAGCGGTTCCGGTGATGACCGTGTGCACCCTGCCTGGATCCTGGCCGAAGTAGTTCGATCGCCATCCCTCACGTCCACGACCGATGAGGACCCAGCCGCCGCCGTCTGTGGTCTGATCACAATAGAACTGCTGTGGTGCACCCATTGCCGGGGTAAACAGCCAATAGACACCACTGGGTGCCCTCGGAGTCTTTTGCTTGATCTCCCAGCAGGAGGTCGCGGCGGTCGCTTCGCTGAGGCCATCAACCTCGGTTGGCGCGGCCTGGCTTGGTGTCGGTAACGCCCATAGCGCAATGGTTCCCACCAGGGCAAACGTGACGACAGCAATGATGGTGCGGATTCGCATACCCATGTTCCTGGTTGTTGACGTCATCGCCCTAGACCTCGCAGCCTTGTTCGTCGGGAATCTCATGGCTGGCGATCAGCCAGGCATCGTCCTCGTACAGGGCGCCATAGAGATGGCGAACCGGATGCCCCGGGTTGTACAGCCGCTCGCTCACGTCCACACCGTTCATATCGGTAAGCGCAAGGTCGGATACGTCGACACAGACGGCAATGGTCATAGTCGCCGGTGTGGCGTCGAGATCGCTGGCGATCATCTCGGAGCTGACCACTGTGGCCTCCCCGCTTTGCTGCAGGCCCTGTTCGGCCTGTTCGCGCGCCTGGTTCTGCATCTCGCCAAGGACGAATCCGGTGGCGATGAGTTCAAGACCCTCCGTGCCACCGTCACCACGTTGGGAGATCTCGTTTCCGGCATCGACCACACTCTGTACCGACTCGGAAACCCGTGCGACCTCGACATCCAGGTCGGCCAGCGGCCCCGGCGTCGGGGTCACCACGATCACCGGCGCGGGCGCCGGGCTCTGCGACGCGTCGCCCGCGGGTTCATCGGTGGGCTCGGCCGCAGAGCTAGCACCATCCGAATCCGCACTCTGCTGTACCTGCGGGTCGGGTTCGTCGGTACTGAATTGGGCTGCCACCACCAGCGCTACTACCAGTGCGCCGCCGACACCCCCTGCGACGATCCAGTTTCGTCGCTGCATCGACGCAGCATGTTTTGAACTTTTCATTTGTTTGTCCCCTGACTTTTCTACCTGGTGTAACCCTTCGACCCCCCCGGCCGAGAAGAGCTAGCCGTTTTCCAACGCTGCGCTCAGGTAGGCGCGCAGCTGGGTTGATGAGGTTCTTTCGGTGTATGGGAAGTACTCCACCCGTGCTCCGACTTCTGCCATTTCCTGCTCCAGTAACACCCCCTTGACCGTGCCCTTCCAGTCGGAGCCTTTGAAGAGCACATCAAAAGTATGAGCGCGCCAAGCTAGGCGCTTGTCTTGGCTGAAGTCGGCTACCGCCTGGTCAACGATTCGCAGGCTGCCAACGATTGCTAGCCGCTCAGCGAACGGAATCGCCGGTCCCCGCCCCTTCATCTCCATGAGCGACTCGTCGGTGGCGACACCGACGATGAGGCGGTCGCAGCGTTCCCGCGCTGCGCGCAGGATGTTGAGATGCCCGACGTGGAACAGATCGAATCCACCTGGGACGTAGCCGATGATCATGCGTACAGTCCCCCAGCTATTTGTAGCGTTCGGTATTTGCGGGCGAGCGTCACCAGCAGGTAACCCAGGTGTGCGATCCCGATCAAGAGGTAGGTGACGGCGAAGAGCGTCGGGATGCCCCACGTCACAAACATCCAGCAGATGATCCCGGTGTCCACTGGCAACAGCAGGACCGACCGGATTGATCCTGGTGCGGGTTGCGCTGCCGCGATGGCTCCACCTTCGTGTTGGTTTGCCAGCAGCTGTTCAGCCAGAATTTGACTGAGGAAGGTAGTGGTCACGGTCAACGCGAATATCAGCGCCACCAGCACCAGCCAGGTCGACGCACCGTGCAGCCACAGCGCCACCCCGGTGGCCAGGTGGACGGCGGGTGAACGAACGGCATCGACGACGTGGTCGACCCACTCACCGACCGGCCCGCTATCCCCGCGCAAGCGCGCTAGCTGACCATCGGCGGAGTCCAGCGCAAACCCAAGAGCCAGCAGTACCGCCACCGCAAGACCGACCAGCATGGTTTGTGGAGCCAGGATCAGGATCGCTAGCCCCGCCGCACTGGCTAGGGCGCTCAGCGCCGTGACCTGGTTGGGCGTCATCCGCGCCACGAAGGCGGCGGCAGCGATAGGCCGCGCGAGGCGGCGATTGACCCACCGCATGTAGGCGGGCACGCCGTGGCCGGGCTTTTGCCGACTGGCCAGCGTTCGCCAAGCCGCCCGGTATCGCTGGGCCGGCGTCCGGTCTCGCCGCTCGCTCACGGGTGGAGGCACGACGGCGTCGGGGGATATCCGTCGTGCCTCCTCCCCTGAACGAGCGACGCCTGCTACTGAGAGCGCGGGTTCAGTAGGCACCGCGGGCCCCCAGCACGGCTCGCGCCGTCCGCCACAGGATGTAGAGGTCAAATCCAATTGACCAGTTATCGACATACCTCAGGTCGAGCCGGATGGACTCTTCCCAGGTCAGATCGGAACGTCCGCTCACTTGCCACAGTCCGGTCAACCCTGGCTTGACGTGGAGTCGGTGCATGGACATCGAGTCGTAGCTGGCAACCTCGCAGGCCAACGGCGGCCGAGGTCCAACCAAGGACATGTCCCCACGAACCACGTTCCACAATTGCGGTAGTTCGTCGATGGAGAACCGGCGCAGTAGCCGTCCGATCGCCGTGACCCGTGGGTCGTTCTCCATCTTGAACAATGGACCAGCCCCGGTGTCACTGTCGGCCAGTTCATCGAGTCGACGTTCGGCGTCGGGGGCCATGGTGCGCAGCTTGTACATGGTGAAGGGCTGGCCGTTGCGCCCGATCCGGATTTGGCGGAATAGAGCTGGCCCGTCCGAGGTGCCTCGGATCAGTAGCGCGGATATTCCCAACAATGGTGCAAATATCAGCAGGAGCAAGACCCCGAGTATCCGGTCGATCGCAGACTTGAGGATGCGCTGCCAGGTTGGCGGCGCCAGCCTGACGGTCAGGATGGGGGTTGCCCCCACGACGTTTAGTTCCAACCGAGAGTCGAGCATCTCGGTGACACCGGGCAGCACCGCAAGCCCAGTTCCCTGGCGTTCAAGTTCCCACTGGAACGCCCGCAACCGCAGCGGTTCGATCGCCCCGGCAGCCACGAACACCACGTCGATCTCGCGCGCCAAGCTGATGGTGGCGGCCTCCTCGGCCTGTCCGAGCACCTTGAGATTATGTGGCAGGCCTTCGCGCGGCAGGCCGTCGGGATCGGCCACGCAGGCACCTACCAAGGTCAGAGCCGGGTGGTCCCGGTCGAGATTCTTCGCTGCGCCCGCGATATCTGTGGCCCGACCCACCAGCAGCGCCCGCGCCGAGACTCCGTACCGACCCCAGGCGATCCGGGCAATCTCCCGCTGAATGGTGCGCAAGGTGGCAGAACAGAGCCCCGTGGCAATGGCTGTGAAGATCAGGGTGAACGGTGCGAGCTCGAGCAGACCCAAGAAGGTGGCGGCCATAGCGGCTAGGAGCAGCATGCCAATGCCACGGGCAATACCCCAGTACTCGCGCCACCCGGTGGCGGCGCGTCGGGAGTCATATCCGCCCGCCGTTGCGACACCTACGACAAACACCGACGCTCCAACGAGTGCGCTAGCGGTCGGGTTCAGCCCGAGCGAGTGACCCATGGCGGCCCAGACGATGGCCGCACACACGAGGTCGAGAATGATGGCGGCCAGGCGGTAGGCAGCCAGGCGACCAGCACCTCGGGTTGCCCGATGGCCCATCGACGCCGCCGGTGAGAGGAGGTCAATTCGGTCAAGAACACTCACTTGACTACCCCCTTTTTAGACCGGACTGAACTCTGGACTGGAGCGAACTCCAGTTCCCGCGCGCGCTCGTACACGCGTCAAACATGCGTGCCACGTGGTATCGCCGCCTTGGAACTCGGCTCCTAGGGGCTTCCCGAATGGCGATGCCCCCGACATCAACCAAGCTAATAACCGCGTTGGAGCACGGGAAGTGCTGACCGGGGTGGACGCGGTTGGTCCAGGGCGATAAATGGAGTTGGAGGGGGTGAGGCAGCTCTGCCCGGCTTCACCCGTGCGCTACCCAATGGTTGACGACAAAAGTAGTGTTTCGCCCGAATTTAGCCGGATTCACACCGATGCCATTCGTTGGTCAGACCATCACCCACGGCTGATCGCGGAGGTTGGCGACAATCTTTGGCGCAAATCTCACGATCAACCGACAATAACGCATCAACCTCCCTTAGCTAGGGCTGATAGAGCCTGACATAGTCAATGATGTAGGACGCCGGCAGCACCGTATCGGAGGTGACATAGCCTGGCATATCTCCACCGACGGCGAGATTGAGTCGAATGTAGAACGCGCGGTCGGTGAAGACATCTCGCATCCACGGCACCTCCTCGGAGGTGTAGCTAGCCGTCATCACGTCGTCGACGAAGAAGCGGATCTCATCGCTTTCCCACTCCAGCGCATAGGTATGGAAGCCTTCGGAAAGGTCAGCGCCGCGCGGGACCTCGTACGAGCTGCGAACCGCACGCTGATCGCCTCTGGTCGATTCATGCATCGAGTGGTAGATCACTCCGGCCTGCCAGTCATCCCCAGCACCGGATCCAAGGGCCTCCAGAATGTCGATCTCACCCATCGATTCCGAGCTCAGCAGCCAGAACGCCGGCCACATCCCCTGGGAACTGCCTTGGGCGATGGGGAGTTGGGCACGAATTTCAATGCGGCCATAGGTGAAGTCCTGTCGGCCTTGAGACATGATCTGAGCGGAGGTGTACTCCCGCCCACCTGGATATCGGTAGTCATCGCGCCCGCATTGGATGGGCTGCGCCTCGCGCCGTGCTGTCAAATGGAGGTACCCACCACTGACCGAGAGGTTCTCGGGACGATTCATCAGGCAAGCCGACTCCAGGTTCCCCTCACCGTAGGCAGAGTCGTTGTATGCGTACCAGTTGTTCGGGTCCAGGGTGGTGCCATCGAACTCATCCGACCAGACCAGGTTCCAGCTGCTATTGGGCGTGGTCTGCCGAGCGCTCATTGGTGCGCCACCACCACCGGCGGTCAGTTCAGCATCGAAAGAGATGTCGCGAGTCACGGTGTAGTTGGAAACCACCTGGACGGCAACCAAGTTGGCGCCCTCGCGCAGCACATCGCCGGGCACTTGTACCGTGACCAGATCCGCCTGGGCGGCGATGCTGGGTGGAGCAGCGGTAGCCCAGGTGGCGTTGTGCTCCCCCGCCCAATCGCTTCCCACCCCTGGTCGGCCAACCTCGGTGCCATTGATATAGACGATGATCCCGTCGTCGGCCCAAGTTTTCAGCACCGCACCAGCCTGCAGGAGTCCGCTATTGGAGTCATCGATCGTGAAGACATGACGCACGTAGGTACTCAGCGGCGTGCCGCTGTCCGGAAGTTGGGTGGCAACGAGGTCGCTGCCGTATCCCAGCGGTGCGGGAGCACTCGCCCAGCCCTGTGAGGCGGGGTCGTACTTCCATGCTGGTGCCGGTCCGACGGCACTGCGGTAGTACTCCCAGGTTGACCCAAAGGCAATAACCGGGGTTGCGGGTAGCGGCCCGACCGGTCCGGCCATCGGAGCCGCTGCCGGTGCTGGCGCTGCTCCATGCTCGGGATCAGCAGCCGGTGCGGGCGCAGCAGCCGGTACCGGGTCCTGCGCCGGTGGCGCATCGACCGGATCAACCGCCGGAACGGGCGTCGTCGGCACCCGCACTGGATCGACGGGAGTGGGCAACTGCGGGGCTTGCGTGGGTTCGGCCGCCGACGGCTGACCCGCCTGCGCCGGTTCAGCATCCGGCGCCGACTCAGCAGCGGGCTCTTCCTCCGAGCCCTCAGCCGACTCCGCGGCCTGCGGATCCGCCGGGTCCTCAGCGGCGTCCGGACTCTGTGGATCTTCATCCTCGGGCGCCGTCGTCGACGGTTCTGCTCCGGGCGTGCGACGATCCATCCGCCCGGCGGGGTCCTCGGCGAGGTGCCGCTCGGGTGCGATCAGGGCATCGGATTCATTCGGCTTCCACACCGCCGCCGGATCGGCGGGATCGCGCTCGGCTACCTCGTTGCCACCGTTCTGCGCCGGCGAGACCAGCGGAGTGGCGACCAGGGTGAAGGCAGCAATCAGGACCAGAATGAATACGCGCGCTAGGGCTTTGCTCCTAGCGTGGGGACGAGTAGCTTTTGCCACACGCCACACCTCCTTGAAGTCCCCCGACTTCGGGGACCCGGAGGTCCGAACGGGCAGTGCGACAGCATCCAGGCTAACCTCGTTATCAATTCGTGACAATGCCTAGGTTCGGATTCCGTACCGATTGTGGTCCGTTTCACGTCGAGCCCCCGTGCTGGCCTACACCCACGCTCACCCACGTCCGGCCCCGCCCCCCACTCACAGCCACCGACCGACCACAGCCAACCACCGGACTACAGCCACCACCCGTCACCCACCGTCGCCAAGTCGTGATTCGGAGACGAAGTCGTGATGCGCGAATCACGACTTGGTCGCCCCATCACGACCTGGCGGATAAGTGACAGCTAGCGCTCGCCCCATCACGACCTGGCCGACCAGCAACCACAGCTGACAGGCGCGCAGCACCGGGGCGCGCAAAACCCGCGTGACTCCGACCCGATAGCCCCACGTCGCGACTCAACCCACCCACCAAGTCGTGATTCGGAGACGAAGTCGTGATGCGCGACTCACGACTTGGTCGCCCCATCACGACCTGGCGGATCCGTGACAGCTAGCGCTCGCCCCATCACGACCTGGCGGACCGTGTTGGCCCCTTTGACTAGGACGTGGTCAGGAGCTCAGTGCGGCTTGTAGCCGCTGGCCAACCTCATCGATCGAACCGAGACCATCAACGCGCAGTAGCAGTCCACGATCGTCGTACAGCTGAACCAGCGGGGCAGTCTGCTCGGTGTAGACCTCAAGACGGCGGCGAATGACCGGCTCGGTATCATCCGAGCGCCCCTGCTGTGCCGCCCGGCCTAGTAGCCGGGTTACCAACTCTTCGGTGTGGGCGGCTAGCTCCACCACCGCATCGAGTTGCACGCCCTGGCGCTCAAGCATCTGATCGAGTTCCTTAACCTGCGCTTGTGTGCGCGGATACCCATCCAGCAGGAAACCCTGCGCAGCATCGGAGTGGGTCAGCCGGTCGGCCACCATGGCATTGGTGACCTCATCTGGAACGTACTCGCCCGCATCCATGTAGCGCTGCGCGGTCTTTCCTAGATCGGTGCCCTCAGCGACGTTCATCCGGAAGATGTCCCCGGTGGAG
Organism: Beutenbergiaceae bacterium; assembly: GCA_047972965.1. Lineage (GTDB taxonomy): Bacteria > Actinomycetota > Actinomycetes > Actinomycetales > Beutenbergiaceae > Pseudactinotalea. The sequence goes on from JBKEBC010000022.1 coordinate 9,436, forward strand.
ATCGCCGGGATGCCCAGGTGCTCCGCTATCCGAACGGCCTGGGTACCTTTGCCCGACCCAGGCGGGCCGATCAGGAGCAGACGCGAAACTGACTGTGTCATCGCAAGAACCCTTCATAGTGGCGCTGCTGGAGCTGGCTGTCGATCTGCTTGACCGTCTCCAGACCCACACCCACGATAATCAGCAACGAGGGGCCACCGAAGGGGATCGACTGGCTGACCCCCATGAAGTTGAACGCGATGATCGGGATCAGCGCGACCACGGCCAGGTACAACGAGCCGGCCGCGGTAATGCGTGAGATGACGTACTGCAGGTACTCCGAGGTTGGGCGCCCGGCGCGAATACCCGGGATGAAGCCGCCGTAGCGCTTCATGTTGTCAGCCACTTCGTCCGGGTTGAACGTGATGGAGGTGTAGAAGTAGGCGAAGAAGATGATCAGGACGGCGTAGACCGCGATGTAGATCGTGGCACCCGGATTCATCAGGTTAGTCGTGACCCACTGCACCCATCCGGTGCGTTGATCGGTGGCGAACTGTACCGCCAATCCCGGCAGTGCCAACAGCGAGGACGCGAAGATCACCGGGATCACACCGGACATGTTGATCTTGATCGGAATATAGGTAGAGCTACCGCCATAGGTACGACGTCCCACCATCCGCTTGGCGTACTGGACTGGGATCCGGCGCTGAGACTGCTCAACGAAGACGATCAGCACGATCACCACCGCAGCGATCAGCAAGAACAGCAGCAGCTTGGCGAAACCGTTGTTGCTGGTGGCGATCTGCTGAACGGCACTAGGGAAGCTCGCAGCGATCGAGGTGAAGATCAGCAACGACATGCCGTTACCGACACCGCGCTCTGAGATCAGTTCACCCAGCCACATGATCAGCCCGGTACCAGCGGTCATGGTCACGATCATCAGCACGATGGTGAGCACCGAGTCATTGGGAATCACCGGGACAGCGCAGTCCTGGAACAACCCTCCGGTGCGGGCGACCGTGATGATCGTGGTGGCCTGCAGAATGGCCAGACCGATCGTCAGGTAGCGGGTGTACTGCGTCAGCACCGCCGTGCCGGACTGCCCCTCCTTGTGCAACGCCTCAAAGCGCGGAATAACCACTCGCAGGAGCTGCACGATGATGCTGGCAGTGATGTAGGGCATGATGCCCAGCGCAAAGACTGACAGCTGCAGGAGCGAGCCACCGGAGAACAGGTTGACCAGGCTGAGCACATCCTGGGTCGCGCCGACGCGGGTTGCCGCCAGACAGGTTTGTACGTTGCCGTAGTCCACCCCTGGCGTGGGGACGAAGGACCCCAGCCGGAAGATGGCCATGATGCCGAGGGTGAACAGCAGCTTGTTACGCAGGTCCGGCGTACGGAATGCGCGAATGAATGCGCCGAGCAATGGTCCTCCAGCGGCGTGGTGGTGCAGTGAACCGGCTTCGGTTGCTGGCAGCAACCGAGGGTCATCCCCGACCCTAGCCGGTCGAGTCGGGGCACGAGCGCAGGTTGCGCCCGCCCGTCCTCAATCAGGCCTGGGTGGTACTTCCCCCGGCAGCAGCGATCTTCTCCTTGGCAGAGGCAGAAAAAGCGTCCGCAGTGACATCGAGCTTCACGCTGATCTCACCGGTACCGAGCACCTTGACCTTGTGGCCGGCTCGAACCGCTCCCTTGTCCACCAGGTCGGCCACCGTCACGGCGCCACCACCGGGGAACAGCTGTTCCAGCTTGTCGAGGTTGACAACCTGGAATTCCTGCCGGAAGGCGTTCTTGAAGCCACGCAGCTTGGGTAGGCGCATGTGCAACGGTGTCTGACCACCCTCGAACCGGGCCGACACCTGGTAGCGGGCCTTAGTGCCCTTGGTGCCGCGGCCTGCGGTCTTGCCACGCTTACCACTTTCACCGCGCCCAACGCGCACCTTGGCCTTGTGGGCCCCCGGTGCTGGACGCAGGTGGTGCACCTTCAGTACCGACGTGTTGTCGGTGCTTTCAGCGGCCTCCTCGGAGGCCTTCTTGTCCTTGGCAGCCATTCTTAGTCCTCAACTTCTTCCACGGCCACCAAGTGGGCAACCGTGTTGACCATGCCACGAATCTCGGGCCGGTCGACGACGACCACACTTTGGCCGATACGGCGCAGACCAAGCGTGCGTAAGGTGTCTCGCTGGTTCTGCTTTCCGCCGATACTCGACTTCAATTGCGTGACCTTGAGCGAACTCATGATGCAACCGTTTCCTTTTCAGAAGCCTTCGCGGCACGGCCCTGCTCCTGCGCCCGAAGCAACGCCGCGGGTGCGACGTCCTCAAGCGGCAGACCGCGTCGGCCTGCCACCGATTCCGGCTGTTCCAACCCGCGCAGAGCTGCGACCGTCGCGTGCACGATGTTGATCGCGTTGGTCGAACCAAGCGACTTGCTCAGTACGTCATGGATACCCGCGCAGTCCAACACCGCACGAACCGGGCCACCGGCGATAACTCCGGTACCGGGGGTTGCTGGGCGCAAGAAGACCACACCGGCCGCGGCTTCACCCTGTACCGGGTGAGGAATCGTGTTCTGGATCCGCGGAACCTTGAAGAAGTTCTTCTTGGCCTCTTCTACGCCCTTGGCGATCGCTGCCGGTACTTCCTTGGCCTTGCCGTAGCCGACACCGACCGTGCCGTCACCGTCGCCGACCACCACGAGAGCGGTGAAGCTGAACCGGCGTCCACCCTTGACGACCTTGGCGACACGGTTGATTGTGACCACGCGCTCGACGTAGTTGCTGGCGCCAGCATCATCCCGGCGACGGTCACCACCACGGCGATCGCGACGGTCGTTGCCGGACCGCTCCCGGTCATTGCCGGAGCGCTCATTGCTGGGGCCGCCACCGGCCCTACTGCGTGCAGGAGCAGCCATCACGGGTTCCTTTGTTCGTTGACGAAGTTCATGCAGCTCACAGGTTCAAGCCCTTCTCGCGCGCACCGTCGGCGACGGCTGCCACTCGACCGTGGTAGGCGTTACCGCCACGGTCGAAGACCGCCGAGGTGACGCCTGCCTTGACCGCCCGCTCGGCTACCAGTTCGCCCACCTTGCGTGCTTGTTCGGTCTTGGCGCCCTCTGCTGCACGCACATCGGCTTCCAGCGTGGACGCCGAAGCCAGCGTGGTGCCGGTGGTGTCGTCCACCAGCTGGGCCATCATGTGCCGCGAGCTGCGGTTGACCACCAAGCGGGGACGTTCGGCGGTGCCGTGGATGCGCTTGCGCAACCGCTGATGACGACGGGCACGAGCGGTGCGCTTGCCGCCGCCGGTACGGATTCCCTTGATCCCTGCCATGGCTACTTACCAGCCTTTCCGACCTTGCGGCGGACCTGCTCGCCCGCGTACCGCACGCCCTTGCCCTTGTAGGGCTCAGGCTTACGGATCTTCCGAATGTTTGCGGCCACTTCGCCGACCTGCTGCTTGTCGATGCCGGAGACGCTGAACTTGGTGGGGCCCTCCACCGCGAAGGAGATTCCTTCCGGGGCGGTCACCGTCACCGGGTGGGAGAACCCGAGGGCGAACTCGAGGTTGTTTCCCTTCGCGACTACGCGGTAACCGGTGCCGACGATTTCGAGCTTCTTCTCGAATCCTTCGGTCACGCCGGTGACCAGGTTGGCCAACAGGGTTCGTGTCAGGCCGTGCAAGGAGCGCGAGGTGCGCTCGTCGTTGGGCCGGGTCACCACCAGTGCGCCAGCGTCATCCTTGGCCACCGAGATCGGTGCAGGAATCGTGTGCGACAGCGTGCCCTTGGGGCCCTTGACCTGCACCACGTCACCGTCGATGTTGACGTCGACGCCTGCGGGCACCGTTACCGGGATTTTGCCAATACGCGACATGGGTTCTGCCTCCCTTACCAGACGTAGGCGAGGACTTCCCCACCTACGCCCTTCTTGCCAGCCTGCTTGTCGGTGAGCAGACCCGAGGAGGTGGACAGGATTGCCACCCCTAGGCCGCCGAGCACCTTCGGCAGGTTCGATGACTTGGCGTACACCCGCAGCCCCGGCTTGGACACCCGGCGCACTCCAGCAAGGGAGCGCTCCCGGTTGGGACCGAACTTCAGGTTCAGGGTCAGCGTCTTGCCCACCTCGGCGTCAGCGACGCTCCAGGAGGCGATGTAACCCTCGGCCTGCAAGATTTCGGCGATGTGTGCCTTCAACTTGGAGTACGGCATTGCGACCGTCTCGTGGTACGCCGAATTGGCGTTGCGCAAACGCGTCAACATGTCGGCGATGGGGTCGGTCATTGTCATTGGGCCTCAGCCCTTCCTCGGCGCGGTTTCCGGCAGTCGGATGTGACTGTGGACCTGCGGCGTAGTCGTTACGTTGATGGTTACCAGCTGCTCTTGGTGACGCCCGGGAGCTCGCCCGCAAGGGCCATCTCCCGTAGGCAAATACGGCACAGGCCGAACTTGCGGTACACCGAATGCGGGCGTCCGCAGCGGTTGCAGCGGGTGTACCCGCGCACCGCGAACTTCGGCTTGCGCTTGGCCTTCTGAATCAGAGCGGTCTTGGCCATCAGTTCTCCTTGAACGGGAAGCCGAGACGACGCAGGAGTGAACGTCCTTCGTCGTCGGTGGTGGCCGTGGTGACGACGGTGATGTCCATACCGCGCACCCGGTCGATCTTGTCCTGGTCGATTTCATGGAACATCGACTGCTCCGTCAAACCGAACGTGTAGTTGCCGTTGCCGTCAAACTGCTTGGGTGACAGGCCCCGGAAGTCGCGGATACGCGGAAGCGCAAAGCTCAGCAACCGGTCGAGAAACTCCCACATCCGGTCACCGCGCAGCGTCACGTGCGCGCCAATGGCTTGCCCCTCGCGCAGTTTGAATTGCGCAATGGACTTGCGGGCCTTGGTCACCACGGGCTTCTGACCGGTGATGAGCGTGAGGTCACGAATGGCGCCTTCGATCACCTTGGAGTCGCGCGCCGCATCTCCCACACCCATGTTGACTACGACCTTAACCAGGCCTGCCACTTGGTGGGGATTGCCGTGCCCAAACTCCTCGCGAAGCGCCGGGACCACCTGGTCGCGGTAGACGCCCTGTAGCCGCGCTGGAATCCGGACCGCTGCTTGCGTGCTCTCGATCGTGCTGCTCATCAGATGTCCTTACCGGAGCGCCGCGACACCCGGACCCGTTGGGTCTTGGTGCGGCCATCGCGCTCCACTTCCTCGGTGCGGTAGCCGACCCGCGTACCACGCTTGGTCTCGGGGTCGACCAGCATCACGTTGCTGACGTGAATGGGGGCCTCGATGGTCTCGATGCCTCCGGTACGGCTGCCACGCTGGCTTTGTGCCACCTTGGTGTGCCGCTTGACACGCTGGACGCCTTCGACGACCACCCGCTGCTCCTGTACTTCGAGCACGCGACCCTGCTGACCCTTATCCCGGCCAGCGATGACGACGACCAGGTCGCCCTTCTTGATCTTTGCCATAGCTACAGCACCTCCGATGCGAGCGAGACGATGCGCATGAACCGCTTGTCACGCAGCTCACGGCCAACCGGGCCGAAGATGCGGGTTCCGCGTGGTTCACCATCCGCTTTCAGGATGACAGCGGCGTTTTCATCGAAACGGATGTAGGAACCGTCGGGACGCCGACGTTCCTTGGTGGTGCGCACGACGACCGCCTTGACGACGTCGCCCTTCTTGACGTTGCCACCGGGGATGGCGTCCTTGACGGTGGCGACGATCGTGTCGCCGACGCCGGCGTAGCGACGCCCCGAGCCCCCGAGAACACGGATGCACAAGATCTCCTTGGCACCGGTGTTGTCGGCGACCTTGAGTCGCGACTCCTGCTGGATCATGTCATTGCTCCTGGTGTCGTGCTGGTTCTCAACTCACACTGAGTCAAGCCTGGCCGAACGGATGGGTTACTTAGCCTTCTCAAGGATCTGCACGATGCGCCACCGCTTGGTGGCTGACAGCGGGCGGGTCTCCATGATGAGAACGTGGTCTCCGACGCCTGCGGAGTTCTCGGCGTCGTGCGCCTTGACGCGAGACGTGCGGCGCATGACCTTGCCGTAGAGCGCGTGCTTGACGCGGTCTTCTACCTCGACGACGACGGTCTTGTCCATCTTGTCGCTCACGACGTAGCCACGGCGGGTTTTGCGATACGGCCGGTGGTCGGCAGCCTGCTCCGCAGTAGCGGTCGGGGTGCTCTCACTCGATTTGGTAGCCATGGGGTCCTCGTTACTTCGCTTCGACGGACGGCTCGGTCCGGATGCCGAGCTCACGCTCGCGCAGGATCGTGTAGATGCGGGCGATGTCGCGGCGCACGGACTTCAACCGGCCGTGGTCCTCCAACTGACCAGTGGCCGAGGAGAAACGCAGATTGAACAGTTCGGCCTTTGCCTTCTTGAGCTCGGCCACGAGCAGCTCGGACGTCATACCGTCCAGCTCCGAGACGGCTAGCTCCGCAGAACCAATTGCCATCGCTCACTCACCACCTTCGCGGCTGACGAACCGCGTCTTCATCGGGAGTTTGTGCTGCGCGCGGCGCATTGCCTCGCGAGCCAACTCTTCTGGAACACCGGCTAGCTCGAACATGACCCGGCCGGGCTTGACGTTTGCCACCCACCACTCAGGTGAACCCTTACCCGAACCCATGCGGGTCTCGGCCGGCTTCTTGGTGAGCGGACGGTCCGGGAAGATGTTGATCCAGACCTTTCCGCCACGCTTGATGTGACGGGTCATGGCAATACGTGCGGCTTCGATCTGCCGGTTGGTGACGTAGGCGGGCTCCAAAGCCTGAATGCCGAAGTCACCGAAAGCGATCGAAGTGCCACCCTTGGCCGCGCCGGAGCGCTTGGGGTGGTGTTGTTTGCGGTGCTTGGTCCGCCGGGGGATGAGCATGACTCAGGCCTCCGTTTCTGCTGCTGCGGGAGCGGCTTCCGGCTCGGGAGCCGCCGCAACGGGCGCCTCCTGCGGCTGTGCCTGCTGCGGCGCCGAGGCGTCGTCGCGGCGTCCCCGGGATCCGCGCTCGCGGCGAGGACGAGGTGCGGCACTGGCCTGCTCGCGGGCGTATTCCTTCTCGGTGAGGTCGCCCTTGTAGATCCAGACCTTCACGCCGATCCGGCCAAAGGTGGTGCGCGCCTCGAAAAAGCCATAGTCGATGTTCGCGCGCAAGGTGTGCAGTGGCACACGACCTTCGCGATAGAACTCCGACCTGCTCATCTCGGCACCGCCGAGGCGGCCGGAGACCTGCACCTTGATGCCCTTGGCACCAGCACGCTGAGCGGACTGCATCCCCTTGCGCATGGCGCGTCGGAACGAGACTCGGGAAGCAAGCTGTTCGGCCACACCCTGTGCGACCAGCTGGGCATCGGTCTCGGGGTTCTTGACCTCGAGGATGTTGAGCTGCACCTGCTTGCCGGTGAGCTTCTCGAGCTCACCGCGTAGGCGGTCAGCCTCAGCTCCACGGCGCCCGATCACAATGCCGGGCCGTGCTGTGTGCAGATCGATCCGGACCCGATCCCGGGTGCGCTCGATCTCTACCTTGGCGATACCGGCCCGCTCCAGGCCGGTGGCCATCAGCTTGCGGATCTTGACATCCTCCGCGACGTAGTCGCGGTAGCGCTGACCAGCCTTGGTGCTGTCAGCAAACCACCGCGTGCGGTGATCGGTCGT
>JBKEBC010000033.1:0-33350 GCA_047972965.1 Beutenbergiaceae bacterium
CCGGTCCACCACCGATAGCAGTCCTTATATCGCTAGAAATATTGAGCAAGCCAGCGGGCCCAGTTCCGGCGCTATCACGCAGGGTCAAGGTAGCGGTGTCCGGCACTCCTAAGACCGCGGCAGTGGCGGTGGGATCTTGACGGAGCTGCAGTCCATAGCCGTCCAGATCGACAGTGACGTTGGCACCATCGAGAAGTCGTGCCGTCGGCGTTCCATTCTCGGAGATGTTCGCGGTGAGACAGATCACGGCATTGGCCGATGCCTGGTAGGCCGACTGAAAGTCGCTCCAGGTACCGACGAGCGCGGTGCAGTCTGCAGGCGGCGCCGCCATCGCACTGGGGGTCACCGCCGAGCCCAAGGTCGTAGCCGCGGCCAATCCGATACCCGCCATCACCGTCGCCGCGGCTCTTATTTTGGTCCTCATCGATCCGATACCTTCCCCATCAGCTACACCTTGGTTCATAAGGAAGGTGGACAACATCCCCGGCTACGCCAGGACTGTCCCCGACCTCGCGTAGCACGGCCTCCCCGAGCAGTGTCGCTGTGATCAAACTCGTGCAGGGACATCACCGATCAGCGATGTCCCACAGCAGCGAGCATTCCCCATGGCCACCGCCATCACGACGGCGCCCCGAAACTCACGATTTGCCGCCTAGAGGCTAGCAGTCATTGCTGCCACGTCGATGTATACCGATGCACGCCCGATAGCCAGACCTGGACATCGAGGCAATACCTCACGCTTTGGGTGCTGGTATTGCTGAACGCGACGACCCGGCCCCAACCACGCCGTCACGACGTGCCGCCCACGATGGGAAGCGTCCATCACACTAGAGTGGTGCCGTTGCGTGAAACCGATCTCTATCTGCCGGTGAAGGCGCTCCTGACCGGTCAGGGGTACCAGGTCAAGGGTGAGGTGGGTGCCGCCGACGTGGTGGCTCTACATCCCGATGCCCCGGACGAGCCGGTCATCGTTGAACTCAAGACGGGGTTCTCGCTGACGCTGCTCCACCAGGCGATTGCCCGCCAAGCCCTCAGCGATGCGGTCTACGTCGCTGTTCCTCGCGGACGTGGGCGGCGCTGGCAGTCCTCACTGACCGCCAACAAGGGATTGTGCCGCCGCCTGGGGTTGGGGCTCATGCTTGTGCGAACCGAGGACGGCCAGGTGGAGGTAGCCCTCGACCCGGCCCCGTTCCGGCCACGCAAGAGCGCCCCCCGACGTCGCGCGCTGCTACGAGAGTTCCTCCGGCGCGAGGGTGACCCCAACCAGGGTGGTGCGGCCAGTAGCGGCGGAACGATCACCGCCTATCGCCAGGATGCGGAACGGATTCGTGCCTACCTGGACACCCACGGCCCCTGCCGGGCGGCGGTAGTCGCGCGCGCCACCGGTCTCGAGCGAGCGCGCCAGATCATGGCGGACAACCACTACGGCTGGTTCGAGCGTGCCTCCCGCGGCATCTATCAGCTCCGCCAGGGTCATGCCCACCAGCGTTAGACCGATCCAAGGGTTGCCGGAGGGCACCCGTGTACCGGCTCCTGCCGCAGCCGCCCGGTAGCGGCGCGAGGCTAGGGCTGCCGGGCTACTTCAGCGACCATCGGGCGCCGTTCGCGCCGTCGGCAACCTCCACACCCGCGTCCGCGAGTAGGTCACGCAAACGGTCGGCACGTGCATAGTCCTGGTCGCTACGGGCTTGAGCGCGGTCGCGGAGTACGGCCCCAACCAGCACATCCAGGGCCGCAGTGGCCTGGTCAGCCCCACCGCCACCGGACCAGTGTGCATCCAGTGGGTCGAGTCCGAGTACCGCGAGCATCGCCCGCACCCGCAGTGCCGTGGTGGTCGCATCCGAGTTGGCCGCCAACGCGGTATTTCCCTCGCGCACGCTCTCGTGCACGACGGCGAGCGCAGCTGAGACGTTGAGATCATCATCCATGGCGGCGACAAAAGCCGCCGGCAACCTCACGTCGGCGAGGGGCCCGGCAACCGCACCATCGACGTCGAGGGCCCGGGCGACGAAGCCGCGCAGACGATCCCAGGCGGCATTGGCCTCAGCGATCGACTCACCCGGGGTGTATTCCAACGTGGAGCGGTAGTGCACGGCGCCGAGCGCGTAGCGCAACACCACCGGGTCCGCGTCGGTCAGCACGTTTGAGACCAGGAGCGAGTTTCCTAGGGATTTGCTCATCTTCTCGCCGCCCACGGTGACCCAGGCGTTGTGGAACCAGTGCCCGGCGAAATCCCAGCCTGCGGCGCGAGACTGTGCTTGTTCATTCTCGTGGTGCGGGAACCGCAGGTCGATACCACCGGCGTGAATATCGAATGCATCCCCCAGGTATTTATGCGCCATCGCCGAGCATTCCAGATGCCAACCGGGTCGACCACGCCCATACGGCGTTGCCCAGGAAGCGGTTTCGGGCTCACCTGGCTTGGGGGCCTTCCAGAGCGCGAAGTCGAGCGGGTCTCGTTTGTCTGGCGGCGGGGCGGCGGCGTCGTCACCAGCGCCCAAGTTGTCCAGCTGCTGGTGGGTGAGGTCACCGTAGGCGGCCCAGGACCGTACGTCGAAGTACACGTTGCCGGCCTCACCTGGGTAGGCGTGACCCCGCTCGATGAGCCGGTCCATCAGGGCAACCATCTCGGGAATGTGGCCCGTCGCCCGTGGCTCATAGCTGGGGGGAAGGACATTGAGGGCGTCGTAGGCAGCGTTGAATTCACGCTCGAAGCGGTTGGCCCAGGCCCACCAGGGCTCGCCCGCGTCGCTGGCTTTGGTGAGGATCTTGTCATCGATATCGGTGACATTGCGGATCAGCAGCACCTGGTGGCCGCTGTGACTGAGCCAGCGCCGCAGGATGTCAACGGCGACCGCCGAGCGCAGGTGCCCCACGTGCGGTGCTCCCTGCACCGTGGCACCGCACAGGTAGATCCCCACGGCATTGCTGGCTCGGGGGGTCAATGGACGCACGGCGCGGGTCGCGGTGTCATACAGGTGCAGGCTCACGACCAGCGATTCTACGGGTGATATCGCCGATGACCGCTGCATCACCGCTGTAGTTGCCGCTGTATCAGGCGGTCGTCAGCGCCTGCGCCTGACCGGCCAGCCGAGCGTAGGGCCCGGCTGCCGCCAGCAATTCCTGCGGGGTGCCGCGTTCGAGGATGCGACCATGATCGAGCACCACCACCTGGTCGGCACCCGAGATGGTTGATAGCCGGTGCGCGATGGTAATGGTGGTGCGTCCCTGGCTGAGCAGATCGAGCTCGCGTTGGACCGCCCGCTCCGTGGCGTTGTCCAACGCGGAGGTCGCCTCATCCAGCACCAGCACCGGCGGGTCGCGCAACAGCGTGCGCGCAATCGCCAAGCGTTGCTTCTCACCACCGGAGAACCGGTGCCCACGCGCTCCCACCAGCGTGTCATAGCCCTGGGGCAACGCCGCGATCAACTCGTGCACCTGAGCTGCCCGTGCGGCCGCCTCGATCTGCGCATCGGAAGCGTCCGGGCGGGCGTAACGCAGATTCTCTCTCACGGTGGTGTGCAGCAGATAGGTCTCCTGAGAGACCACCCCCACCAATCGAGCCAGGTCCGCCAGGGCCAGGTCGCGCAGGTCGACGCCGTCGATGAGGATTCGTCCCGCACTAGGGTCCGCCAGTCGGGCCACCAGCGAACCCAACGTGGTCTTGCCGGAGCCGGTGTGCCCCACCAGCGCCAGCGTGCTCCCAGCGGGCACCTCCAGGTCGATCTGCTGCAGAGCCGGAGTGTGGGAACCCGGGTAGCTGTAGGCCACATTTTCGAAACGGACCTGGCCCCGTACCAGCTGCCGATCGAGGATGACGGGATGGTCCGGATCGTGCAGATCGACCGGCAGGTCGAGATATTCGAATACCCGGCTGAACAACGCCATGGAGCTGATGACCTCCACCCCCACGTTCAGTACGCCGATGAGGGGCCGGAACAAGGTCGCTTGCAACCCGGTGAAGGCCACGAGCGTACCGATGGTCATGGCACCCGATGCCGCTGGCAGGCCGGCTACGAGGTAGACCAGCGCCGGGATGGTGGCGAACAGGATCGTCATGGTTGCCATCCGCCACCGGCCTGCAAGTTGCGCTTTGACCTCGAGGTCCATCAGGTCAGCTGACGTACGTTCGAAGCTGGCTGCCGATGCCTGGGAGGTGCCCAGGAGCTTGCCGAGCAGGACGGCGCTGACCGACAGCGATTCGTCGACATGACCTTGGAGCTGGGCCATCGCTTGCTGGCGCTGGGAGGTGATCTCTCGACGCATGCCAGCTACCTTGCGGGTGAGCCAGATCGCTGGCGGAATGACCAGCACCGAGAGCAAGGAAAGCCGCCAGGACAGCGCCACCATCGCGATGATAGTTCCGACGGCCATGGTGATATTGGCAGCGATGGAGGTTGCTGTTGAGGTCACCACCGACTGCATCCCCTGGATGTCCTGAGTCAGCCGCGCCTGCACCTCTCCGCCTCTGGTGCGGGTGAAGAAGTCCATCGATTGGCGCTGCAGGTGAGCGAAGACGTCGGTGCGTAGCCGGTGCATGACGCGTTGCCCCACCGTGGTCGCCAACCAGGTCTGGATCACTCCCAGCACCGCAGAGATGGCCGCGACCGCAATCAAGCCAGTCACCAACAGCAGGAGCAACCGGACATCTTGGTTGACGATGGCGTCGTCGATGATCGCCTTGGTCAGGAATGGCGTGGCGAGCCCGACAGCAGAGCTGACCACGATCAGTACCACGACGACGGTCAGCGCCAGCAGGTGGTCCCGGAAGAGGTTTGCGATCCTGCGCACGCTCACCGGGTGCTCATCGAGCTGGGATCGATCCCCCGGGCTGACGCGGGCGATAGCGAACGGTCCGCCACCCTGCCCGGGTGCATGCGGAATGTGGCCGCGGTCGGGCTGGGAGGCTCGGTCGCGGCTCGGGCGGTCCGATCGTGCCATAGGCGTTCTCCTGTGTTGGTCGAAATGTTGGGCGGGACCGGTCTGGACGCGATCGTTGGCTCCAGAAATGGGAACCGCGACAACTTTTGATGAGGTTACCTCACAATGAGGGAACCGGAAAGTTGGCTAGAGTATTCCCATGGCCGGCGAACCCGACACCAGCGAACTATTGATTCGGGCCGCTCACCGACTACGCCGCCATTGGATCGCGTCACTGGAGCCGTGGAACGTGGCACCGCATGAGTTCCGCGCCATGCGAGTGATCGCGGCAAGCAACCAGGTCCGCCTCTCAGATATCGCCCACCGGCTCCACATCGCGAACCGATCGGTCACCGAGGTCGTCGATTCTCTGGAGGCGAAGGGACTGGTCAGCCGCAGCCCCAGCCCCGATGACCGCCGGGCCGTGGTAGTCACGCTGACCGCTACCGGAATAGACCTGGTCGATGAGCTAGCAACCGCCCGGGCCAAGGCAGGCAGCCAGTTCCTGGAGCCGCTCAGCCCAGCGGATACCGCAACATTGCATCGGCTACTGACCACCATCGCCGCGGACGGCGACCACGAGCATCACGCCGGCCCCCGCAACTAGCCGGCCTCCGGGCCACGTTACTCACCGATGGCAGCTAGCCCGAGAGCGCCCCTCACACCGCCGCAGACGTCATCACCAGCGCTGTCGCCACCGCAGCCAACCCCTCACCACGGCCGGTCAATCCCAGACCATCGGTGGTGGTAGCGCTCAGCGTCACCGGCGCTCCCGCCGCCTCGGACAGCAGCCGCTGCGCCCGGTCGCGTACCGCCACCAACTTGGGGCGCGGCCCAATCACCTGGACGGCGACGTTGCCGATCTGAAAACCGGCCGCCCGCACCCGGACGGCGGCTTCAGCAAGCAGCACCACGCCGGCCGCCCCGGCCCAGGCCGGGTCGCTGGTTCCGAATTGTGAACCCAGGTCGCCGATCCCGGCAGCGGAGAACAGCGCGTCGGCGGCAGCGTGCGCCGCGACATCGCCATCGGAATGGCCTTCCAGGGCACCTTCATCGGGAAACTCGATCCCGGCTAGCCACAAACCCAGCCGACCATCGGCGGCAAAGGCATGGATATCGGTGCCGATTCCCACACGTAGGTTCATGCCCACCCTCCCGAACTGACCATGGTCTGCGCCAATGCCAGATCGACGGCAGTGGTGATCTTGCGAGCCTGTTCCATTCCCGGCACCACGCTGACATCGGCTTCGGTGAACCGCTCGACCAAACCGGCATCATCACTGGCAGCCTCATCGGTGGTCGCGAGCGCTGCGCCCAGTCGGTGGGCGCGCCGCAGCAGCTCACTGCGGAAGCCCTGGGGTGTCTGCACAGCGACCAGCGCCGCGCGATCGGGCGTTCCGGTAACGATTCGGCCGGCCACAGACTTGATGGTGTCAGCCACCGGCAGACCAGGGATCACGGCGTCCGCCCCATCGCGCAGCGCTTGGACAACCCGATCGATGAGCACCGGCGGTGCCAGCGCGCGGGCGGCATCATGCACCACGATGAACTCGGCCTGCGGGTCAACCAGTTCCAGGGCCAGCGCCACCGAATGTTGCCGAGTTACCCCACCCGGTCGGCAGCGAACATCGCCAATGCCCGCATTGCTCAACAACTGTTCGACCTGCGCGAGATGGTCCGGAGGCGTGGTGACCACCAGGTCGCCCACATCCGCCTGCCGCAACCGCTGGGCGGCATGTACCAGCAACGGCACCGAACTCAGCGAAACCAGCGCCTTGGGCTCGGCAAATCCTAGCCTGAGCCCCGATCCAGCGGCCGTGAGGACCGCAGCAACATGCACCTGCTGCCGATCAGCTAGGAGGCGAGGACCTCGTCGAGGATGGCCTCAGCCTTCTCCTCCTCGGTGTCCTCTGCGAGAGCAAGCTCCGAGACCAAAATCTGGCGAGCCCGTGCCAGCATGCGCTTCTCCCCCGCCGACAGGCCACGGTCAGCGTCCCGGCGGGAGAGGTCTCGAACCACCTCTGCCACCTTGATCACATCACCGGATGCAATCTTCTCCACGTTGGCCTTGTACCGGCGAGACCAGTTGGTCGGCTCCTCGGTATAAGGTGCGCGCAGGACGTCGAACACACGCTCCAGACCCTCATGGTCAACGACGTCGCGGACACCGACGAGATCACAGTTCTCGGCGGGGACCTCGATCGTCAAGTCGCCTTGGGCGACCTTGAGCTTGAGATACAACTTCTCCTCACCGCGGATCACTCGCTTGGAGATCTCCTCGATGAGTGCAGCACCGTGGTGCGGGTAGACGACGGTCTCGCCGACAGCAAAGGTCATGAGTGAGTGCACCCCTTTCCGGGGTACGAGTTTACCATGTCGTGAACCTTCAACCTGACCACGGCGAGCGATGTTTGCGCAGGTCATTAGGCCGCGAGTCGTAGAATTTCTGCTACCGCCACCGAGTTCCGGTTCACGCACGGGACTGGTTGGTCAAGCGGGGTCCGGCCTCAGGCCAGCTGGCACTAGGCTGCCAGGTAGGCACCCACTACTCATTGACAGCAAGGAGCAGCCCATGGCCAGTGGCACCGGCAGGCGGTCCGCACGCACCCTAGCCGTCATCGCCGTCGCGGCTGGCGCGTTGGCCGCTGGATGCGCGCCCGTGACCACGCTCGAGCCGTATGCGGCCAGTGATGGCGTCCGTGGCGTTTTGGAGGAGATCACGGTCAACAACCTGCTGGTGCTTTCCGACGGCGAGGGCGAACCCGCCCTGGTGGTTGCGGGCCTGCACAACAACAGCGATGAGACGGTCGTCGTCGGCCTGGAATTTGGCGCCAACGGACGAACCACCGTCACGGTACCCGCCCACGATTCGGTCATGCTCGACCCCGGCAGCCCCGAGGGAGAGACCGTCCTGCTGGATGCCATCGACGGTGCGCCCGGCTCGGTCACCGAGGTGCGGGTTACGACGGCCAGCGCCGGTTCGATCCTGCTGAATGTGCCGATACTCAACGGCACTCTCGAGCCTTACGGCGACTACTTGGCGCGATACGGACAGCCGCAGGACTAGGCACCGCCGCGACCGCCGCTTGGCTAGGTGCCCACCAGTTTGTATCCCAGCCCACGCACGGTCACCAGCACCTCAGGCTGGGACGGTGTGAGCTCGACCTTGGCCCGAAGCCGCTTGACGTGCACATCCAGCGTCTTGGTATCCCCGACGTAGTCCGAACCCCAGACCCGGTCGATGAGCTGGCCCCGGGTCAGCACCCGATCAGGGTTGCGCAGGAACATCTCCAGCAGTTCAAATTCACGCAATGGCAGCGTCACGTCACGACCACGAATAGTGACGCTGTGACGCTCGGTGTCCATCGTGATGACTCCCACGCTCAAGCGGCCGATTGCCTCCTCGGCCATCCGGTCGCTGCTCCGCCGCAGCACCGCCCGCACCCGCGCCAGCAACTCCCGGAACGAGTACGGCTTGGTGACGTAGTCGTCAGCCCCCAGTTCCAGCCCTACGACCTTGTCAATTTCGCCGTCCTTGGCCGTGACCATGATGATCGGCACATCGGATTGTTGCCGAAGGGACCGGCAGACCTCGACGCCGCAGATGCCGGGAAGCATCAGATCCAGCAACACCAGGTCGTAGGCGGTTGCCGAGAATGCTGCCAGGGCCTGCGGCCCGGTGGCCACCGCCGTGACGTCGAACCCTTCTCGCGAGAATTGAAAGGTGAGCGGGTCGCGGTAAGCCACCTCATCCTCAACCACCAGGATGCGGGTCATTGGGGACCTCCTCTGCCTCGCTACTGGGCGCCTGCGGCAGCCGCAGCGTAAACGTTGAGCCGCGGCCAGGAACCGACCACAACCGCACCTGCCCTCCGTGCCGGGCCGCGACATGCTTGACGATACTCAGCCCCAGCCCGGTCCCGCCGGTATCGCGCGCACGGGCAGGGTCCACACGGTAGAACCGTTCGAAGACCCGTTCCGCCTCCTCGCGGCCAATTCCCACCCCCTGATCGACGACGGCAATCTCAACCACGCCCTCGCGGCGGCGGATCCCGATCCGAACCGTGGCGCCATCGGGTGAGTAGCCGATGGCGTTGTCGAGCAGGTTGCGCAACGCAGTGACCAACAGCGCGTGGTCGCCGTAGATACGTAGACCGCTGTCGCCGCCCACCACGATCTGAGCATTGCGGGCCGTTGCACCCACGCGTGCTCGATCAACCGCTTCGGTCACGATCTCCTCGACATCAAGGTCGACCAAGACCGTCTCCGTCTCGGGGGCCTGCAACCTGGACAGGTCGATAATGTCCTGCACCAAGCTGGACAGGCGTGCAGCCTCAGTTTGCATCTGCCGACTGAAGTGCTGCACGGCGGCGGGGTCATCAGCCGCATCCGCGAGCGTCTGCGCCAGCAGCGACAAAGCTCCGACGGGTGTCTTGAGTTCATGGGAAACATTGGCCACAAAGTCCCGGCGCACCTGGGTCAACCGCTCTCGTGCGGTGGCGTCCTGCGCCAGAATCAGCACCCGAGCACCGGACAGCGGAGCAACCGCAAGATCGAAGCTGCCGTGATCGGAGCCGGGCAAGGCCGAGTGGGCGATGTCGAGCGTGCGGCTTTGTGCCCGACCACTGGAACGAACCAGCGCCACCAGGTCAGCCAGTTCTGGTGCTAGCCGCTGGCCGTGCCGCACCAATCCGAGACCGTAAGCATCCGGGCTCGCCCGCAGGACCTCATCATCGGCCCCGAGAATGATGGAGGTCTCCCGCAGTGCCGCCAGCACCGCCGCGACATCCTCACCCACCGCCACCGCAGAGCCTGGCCTGGCTCGCCGTTGCACCCATTCGCTGTAGCGAAACGCGGCAACACCGACGGCACCGACGGCCACGCCCACCAGGGCGACCACGATCAGCAACCAGTTCGGATTCACAGTGGCAAAGCGTAGGCGTAGCCGGGCCCTGGCGGCAGTGTCAGCTGCCTGGGGCCACCCACTTCCGCCGAGTACGAAAGGGAACGCCAATACCGTGGCTCGTGGGGCTCGGCAAGGGCCACCCGTTTCCGTCGAGTACGAAAGGTGACGCCAAAACCGTGGCTCGTGGGGCTCAGCTTTGGCGTAAACCCTCGAACTCGAGGGTTGGGATGAATGTGTCGGCGTAGCCGGGCCTCGGCGGCAGGGCCAGCTAGGCTTGACCGTGCGGGATCAGCCAATGTTCACCTTCCCGGCACCCACTGTTCACCGGGATCTGACAGCGTCGACGCTGGCACACCTGGCCGCCGGCATCGACAACAGGAGTACGCACAGTGCGAGCAATCTTTGATCAGGAACTGGAGCAGGTTGGCGATGACCTGCTGCAGATGAGCCGTCACGTCGCCGATGCGATCCGCGATGCCTGCGCCGCGCTGGCGACCGGCGACCTGGACCTGGCCGAACAGGTCATCGCAGCCGACGAGGACATCGACGCACTCGAGCGCGTCCTGGATGAGCGATGCGTCAGCTTGCTGGCACGGCAGCAGCCTGTGGCTACCGACCTTCGAGTGATCGTGTCCGCATTGCGAATGAGTTCCTCAATCGAGCGCATGGGCGACCTCGCCCGCCACATCGCGCAAGTCGCCCGGCTGCGCTTTCCTCATCCAGCCATTCCGGAATCAGCGCAAACCCTGTTCATCCAACTGGCCGAGGCGGCCATCAAGGTCAGTCAGGACGTGGTCGAACTCTTGGAGTCCCGCGACTTGGAGCTGGCTTCAGCAGTGGAACGCGACGATGACGTGCTCGATCGACTTCACCGACAGACCTTTCAGATCACGTTGGCGCAATCCTGGGACGGCACCACCGAACAGACCATCGACATCACGCTGCTGGCGCGATTCTTTGAGCGGTTCGGTGACCACGCAGTCTCGGTCGCCCGGCGCATGACCTATCTGGTCACCGGCGAGGCCGATCGCCCCGCCTAGTACCCACACGCCAGGCAAATAGCGCTATTTGCCCTGATTGGCGACGGCGGCGATCGCGGCTTGAGCGGCAGCCGGGTCCAGGTAGGTTCCCCCCGGCTTCACCGGTGCCAGGTCCTCATCCAATTCATAGACCAGCGGAATGCCGGTAGGCACATTCAGCCCGGCAATGGTGGCATCGTCCACACCATCCAGGTGCTTGATGATCGCTCGCAGCGAGTTCCCGTGGGCGGCCACCATGGTGGTCTTACCTGCGCGCAGATCTGGGATGATTGCCGACTCCCAGTAAGGCAACGCCCGCACCAGCACATCCTTGAGGCATTCAGTCCTCGGAATGGGTTCACCGCTGTAGCGTTCGTCACCGTCTTGGGAGAACTCGGTACCTAGTTCAATGGGTGGCGGCGGCACATCATAGCTACGCCGCCAGGTCATAAACTGTTCGTCTCCGAACTCCTCGCGGATCTGCTTCTTGTCCTTGCCCTGCAAAGCGCCATAGTGACGTTCATTGAGACGCCAGTGACGCGAGACGGGGATCCAATGGCGCTCTGCCGCATTCAGTGCCAAGTGGGCGGTGGATATCGCCCGCCGTAGCAACGAGGTGTGCAGGACGTCCGGGAGCACGCCCTCGGCGGCCAGCAGTTCGCCACCGCGGACTGCTTCAGCCTCACCCTTTGCCGAGAGAGGTACGTCCACCCATCCGGTGAACAGGTTCTTCGCGTTCCATTCACTCTCGCCGTGGCGGAGCAAGACCAAGGTGTAAGTCATGCGCGCAAGTCTGCCGTATCCAGGCCGGTGCTAGCCTCATCGCCCCTGTGGCACCCCCCACATCGCAGGTGCTGTTCATGCGCATACGCCAACGGCGGGGACCATCACCTGGTCCCCGCCGTTGGATACGCGGTATGGGTAAGCCGAAGCCGACCATCAGTGTGCTGCGGTGTAGGCCTCACGGATTTCGGCGGAGACCCGGCCCCGGTCGCTGACCTGGTAGCCATTGGCACGCGCCCATTCGCGGACGGCGCCGGTGTCGTTGTTCCGGTTGCTCGCCGCGCTACGGCGACCGGTTGAGTGGCGTCCGGCCTTACGCGCATGGCCCGTCCAACGGGCGAAGGCCTCGCGCAAGTCAGCAGCGTTGCCTTCATTGAGGTCGATTTCGTAGGAAACGCCATCAACTGCAAAGGAGATCGTCTCCTTTGCCTCGGAGCCATCGAGGTCATCGATCAGCAACATCTGAATCTTCTGCGCCATGTGCAGCCACCTTCTGGGTATGGGAATACTATGGTAAGTCCGACAATCGAAACGTTACCCCCCAGCGATCACGAACGATCAAAATCAAACCACTTGCTCACCGCTCATGTCAAATATGCCCCGACCAGGCCCCGCATTGTCAGACAAGGCAAGTTAGTCAGCCTGTGCATAGCACGAATAGGCACTGCTGGCCATTCTGAATAGGTCGTTGAATCCCTTCAAGACCTATTGTCGGTCGTCATCGAGTGCCCGGGCTCGGGCAATCTCTTCATCAATTCGCTGCTGCGCGGCCCGCTCTCGCCGGTCAGCGAAGATCACCGCCCGCATCACCACAATGAACAGGATCAGGATCCCGACCGACGGCAGCAGCGCTGCCACATAAACGTTCATCGCGGCTTCACCAGCGGGAACAGGATCGTCTCCCGAATCCCTTGTCCGGTGAGCGCCATCAGCAACCGGTCTAGTCCCATACCCATCCCACCCATAGGCGGCATCCCGTACTCCATCGCTTCCAGGAAGTCCTCATCAACGTTCATGGCGTCCGGATCGCCGGCCCGAGCTAGCAATGCCTGTGCTTCGAAGCGTTCCCGCTGCACCACAGGATCGATGAGTTCGGAATAGCCGGTTGCAAGCTCCATCCCTCGAACATACAGGTCCCACTTCTCCACCACGCCAGGTCGTTCGCGATGTGCGCGAACTAGCGGGGAGGTATCAATAGGAAAGTGCATGACGAATGTCGGACGGTGCAGGTCATCACCGACATAGTGTTCAAACAGCAGCTCAGCCACCTTGCCCTTGATCACATGCGCAGGATTCACCTCAATTCCTGCCGCATCTGCGAATCTGAGCAACTCCTCCAGCGGTGTCGTGGGATCGATAGCTTCTCCCATCGCTTCTGATGTCGCCTCGAAAAGATCGATCTCGTCCCAGGTACCACCCAGGTCATACTCAGTTCCGTCGGGCATCATGACCGTGGTTTGACCGAAAGCCGCCCGAGCGGCCGCCTGCACCAGGTCCCGCACCAGCGCCGCGACCGTGCGGTAGTCACCGTAGGCCTGATAGGCCTCCAGCATGGCAAACTCCGGGGAATGGGTCGAATCGGCCCCTTCGTTCCGGAAGATGCGATTGAGTTCAAAGACCCGGTCGATGCCACCCACGACCGCGCGCTTGAGAAATAGCTCAGGGGCAATCCGCAAGAACAGATCGATGTCATAGGCGTTCATGTGGGTTTGGAACGGGCGGGCGGCCGCTCCGCCGTGCTGAGTTTGCAGAATCGGAGTTTCTACCTCCGTGAAACCCCGCTGGTGCAGTTCATCCCTGATCGAGCGCACCACAGCCGAACGAACCTGCACCATCTGCCGCGCCCCCGGACGGGCGATCAGGTCGAGATAACGCTGTCGCACCCTGGTCTCTTCGGACGATTCCTTGTGCAGGGTCGGCAGCGGCCGTAGGGCCTTGGCAGCCAGCAGCCAGGCATCGGCCATCACCGAAAGCTCCCCCCGGCGCGAGGCGATGACCCGCCCATGAGCGAACAGATGATCGCCAAGATCGACATCGGCCTTGAAGGCGTCCAGGCGCTGCTGGCCTACCTCTGCCAGCGACAGCATGATCTGCAATCGGTTCCCAGCGCCGTCGGCAATGCTGGCAAAGCACAGCTTGCCGGTGTTGCGCAGGTGAACCACGCGACCGGCTACGCCAACGATCTGGTCGGTCTCGGAGCCCGCCTCCAGATCGGGGTACTGGTCCCGGATAGCAGCGATGGAATCGGTGACGGGCACCATCACGGGGTACGGCTCATCGCCGTCGGCTAGCAAGCGGTCACGCTTTTCTCGTCGTACTCGGTACTGCTCAGGCAACGTATCTAGCTGGTCCAGGTGCTCAGTCACGGGAGTAGTCAATCACCGCATTGTCGATTAGTCGTGTCGCACCCACCTGTGCGGCCACCAATAGCAGGGTGGCCCGATCGGATTCAGGTGGTGCCGGGAGCAGAGTTTCCGGATCGACCAGCTGCACATAATCCAGCTTCACCAGTGGTCCAGCGCAGTCTAACTCGGCCTGAGCAGCCGCCAAGACTGCGCCGGGCCCGCCTGGGCTCGCGGCTTGACCCGCCGTCAATGCCCGCGCAAGAACGAGGGCTTGCAACCGTTCAGCAGCGCTGAGGTGAACATTGCGACTGGACATCGCTAGTCCGTCATCCTCACGCACCGTCGGCACTGCAAGGATGTCCACCCCCATATCCAGATCAGCCACCATGCCTCGAATCAGCGCCAACTGCTGGGCATCTTTGTGACCGAAGACCGCGATATCCGGCCGGGTCAGATGTAGAAGTTTGGCAACCACGGTCAGCATCCCGTCGAAGTGGCCGGGGCGGGCTGCGCCTTCCCACAGCTGGCCCATCGCCCCGGCGGTGACCCGGATCGATGGTTCACCGTGCGGATACATCTGCGCCACCGTTGGGGCGAACACGATATCGACCACCCCCAGATCCTGAAGCTGGTCGAGATCGGCCGCCAAGGTGCGTGGGTAACGATCCAGATCTTCGTCGGCACCGAACTGCAGCGGATTGACGAAGATCGTCACCACGACCTCCTCGGCCACCTCTGCCGCACGGCGCACCAGCTCAAGGTGCCCCGCATGCAAGGCGCCCATGGTCATCACGACCGCACGCCGCCGCGAGCTCAGCGCTGCCTGCAACTCGCAGATGTCATGCGCCACCACCAGCACCGAGGTGTCCCCGCGGGCCGTAGCCAAGTCCGGCTGGATAGCAGGCCCGGTCAGCGCCTGGCTCACCTCGCGGTGCTGCTCTGGCCTCAGGCGCCCGCTGCGGCGAGCTCGTTCCGCCGTCGCCAAGGCCAGGGCGCGATAGCTGTCCAGCACATCTGGCTCGATGCCGGACCCGGACAACTGGGTGACATGCTCAGCGAGAGTTCCGGCATCTGCCCGAGCGACCGGTCCGGTCAGAGCAGCATCACCGCCGCGCAGCGAGCCGTCTAGCGCCGCCTGCGCCAACGGCCACAGCACCGGGCCAGGATCGTCAAGGTGGGCAGCGGCTAGGACTGATCTGGCTTGGGCTATCAACGTCACCAGATGGTTGGCAGCGTGGGACAGTGCCGCGTGGTAGCGGCCACGGTCAGGTTCGGACACCACCACGGGTTCACCACCAAGTTCGACTACCAGCGCCTGGGCGATAGGCAATACCTCGGGGTCCGCCGTGACGGCGAATGGTGCCCCGGATAGCCGGGCCTGGTCCAGCGCCGTCCCGGAGAACGTCATGGCCGGATGGATCGCGAGTGGGATCGCTCCGGCAGCGCGGGCTGGTTCCAGCACCTGCACGCCATAGCGACCGCAGGTATGCACCAGGAGCTGTCCGGCTCGGAAATGTCCGAGCTGGGCAAGCCCAGCAACCAGCGGTGCGAGCACGTCGTCTGGAACCGTGAGCAAAACCAGCTCTGCCCGGTCCACCACCTGTTCCACAGCCAGCCTCGGCACACCCGGCAGAAGTTCCTCAATCCGCTCTTGGGTCTGCCGTGAGACGCCGCTGGCACCCACCACCGCGTGCCCGGCCTGCCGCAGCACGCTGGCCAGCACCGCGCCCACCCGGCCCGCTCCAACCACACCCACACCCAGCCGAGCTGGGCGGCCGGTCATCGCCGTCCACCTTGGTTCGGCAACACGCCACCGTAGCTAGAGCGCAGCATCTGAGGAGCAGAGCGCACCGGCTCCGGGTGAGATTGCATCCAGCGCGCTGGCCGGGCACCCCGCCGTGCGGCGCGTGCCCGTTGGGCCTGCTCCACCAGAAATGTCCGCGCCACATCGACGTCGATGTGCTCCAATGCCGGGACCACCGGTCCCGGGGTGGAGTGCAGCTGGACCGTGGCTACCCGGTAGCGCCGTTCGAGCGGGCCCTGTTCCAGCGCCATCGACTGGGTGCGTTCATGGGGCACCAGGGTCAATGAGCGCCACCACCGACCCCGCCGCAACAGCACCGCAGAATCGGTCACCCGCAGCCCAGTATGCCGCCAGGTCAGCGGATCCAACGTGCGCATCCGGCGCGGGCTAGTAATGAACCCCTGCCTATCGCCGCGCCCGGTCATTCCTGCGGCGAGCACCTCGATCGGCTGGTCGGTCCCAAGATCCGGCAGCACCAGTGAGAGGATCTGATAGACCTCTTCGGCCGTGGCAACCGGGTATAGCACTTTAGCTCCAAAGTCAGTGCCGTCCGAAGCGTCGACGCCGTATCCGGCAATGTTGACCTGCACGCGCCACCACCCGAACCGCCGCCAGAACAACCTTTGATCAACGGCGATCGCCTGCACGCGGCCTGGGGGTACCGTCCGGGCCTTCGTCTCAAGGAGGCCGTGCCGCAACCGCAACCCGTCAGCAGAGGTCGCGAGCCTAAACCCGAATTCACTACCAAACCAAGACAAGACAAATCCACCGACCCCCAGCAGCCACGGGACCAACAGCCCCAGGATTGCGGTAGGCCCGTCGAAGATGGTGACGGAGGCCAGGCCAATGACGCCGAGGATGGTAACCAGCACCGGACCCGAGAGTAAGAGCGAACCCACCAGCCGACCGGGTGAGAGCTCCAGCAGTTGTTGCTCTGGTGCCAGCGGAGCTTGCGCGCGGACTCCCACCTCCGGTGATTCATCGAACGCCACCCCAGCCGCACGGGCAAGAATCTCGTTGCGCAGCCGTTGCGCCTCGGCCTCGGTGAGGTAGGACAGGGTCAGGTTCGAAGAACCCGAACCCGCCGACTCGATCTTCAGCGATGCGAAGCCGAAGATCCTGGCCAACAACGGCTGCGTCACGTCTACCGCCTGGATTCGATCCAGTCGCAGGTGGCGCTGCTGACGCCACAGTACCCCCGAGTGCAACAGCACACTCTCTGGCGAGATCGCGTAGCGCATCCGCTGCCAGGACAGCACTCCGTAGCCCAGACCGATCAACGATCCCAGCGCGATCAGCCCGAGCACCAACAGCGCCTTGACCAGAAGTGACTGGTCGAGGGCCGCCAGCTCATCGGACAGATTCCACATCGCGGCACCGGCCAACAGCACGGCAGCTTTCCAGGCGTTGAGCAACGGGGTGACCTTATGCACCCGGTGCCATTGGTCCGGGCTGGGCAAGCCTGGATCAGCAGAGCCTGTGGGCTGGGCGTCGGCCTGCGATGGAGCGAGCCTCACAGCCCCGCCAACCTGGCCTCACCAGCTTCGGTCAGACGATCACGCAGCCGAGCCGCTTCGGCCTCCAGCAGTCCTGGAATGGTGGCATCAGAACTAGCTGAGGCGGTGTGTAGTTGCACGGTCGCGATGCCCGCACGCCGGTCCATCGGCCCAGCCTGGACGTCGACGTACTGCATCCGGCCGTACGGCACCACGGTCAGCTTCCGGAACAGCACCCCCTTGCGGATCAGCAGGTCTTCTTCCAGCTCCGTGTAGCTGATGGCGCGAACTTGACGCCCAATCAGGAGCATCACCATCAGCGAGATGATCCCGAACACGGCGGGCATCAGCCACCACCACCCACCAAAAACGAAAGCCAGCACCACCAACCCCACCAACGGCACCCCGAGGCCGATGCCAGCGCCCATGCGTCGAATGCGTGCAAGTTTGAGCGAGACCCGGTTCCAGGTCACGCCGGGAACATCGAACGCTGTCGAATCCATAGCCGTATTATCCCCCCCGGTCTGACGACCCGGCCACGCATGGTGTTCCTCACGGCGTCGAAGACTGATCTGGATCGGAGTCCGGCGCCTGCGGCACTCGACAGCACCACTGCGTGAGCATCCCAGACAAGCTCAGCACGGTCGCCGCCGCCAGGCACGGTATCGATATCAAGGCAAGGGTGCGCGGCTGCGGGGCATCTTGCATCCCCGCAACGATCAGCACGGCGCTGAGGTATCCGGCGAGTGCAGCTCCGGTGATCGCAGCGCTTTGACCAAGCACCAGAGTTCGGGTGGCACCGAGCGGATCCAGCGGACGTCCCCGGCGAACCCATCGCCGCAGTCGCAGTCCGAGTCCGGCCACCACAGCTGCGATCCCCACTAGCAACACGGCCAACAGTATTGATAGCGGTGGCAGATAGTGACCGGCACGTTGCCATCCGCGCAGGGCAAACACGCTGATCGACCCGACCACCAACCAGGTCAGCGCCAACGTCCGCCAGCGAATACGCAACCAATCCGCGGCTGCCACGAGTTCTACTCGTCTCGTTGAATGGGTGCCCACCGAGGCTTGAACCGGTCGTGGTCGGAGTTTTCCTGCTCCCACGCGCGCTCCGGCTCATCGGTTCCCGGCACCGCAGCATCGGCTCCTGGCTCCGCCGTCGCCGACGGGTTTTCGGAGTCCGGTTCCGCGCCAGCTGGCAGTGCCGCACCAGCCCCGTCGGTCGATGGGTGAGCTGACGGTGCCGGGTCGGAGCCTGGCACATCCGGCAATGGCGGCGGAGCCCACGGGGAACGCTCCTGCGCGCCTTCGCTGGTCGATCCAGGATCAGGGGACGCAGCCTCGGGTACCGCCGCACCCTGCTCCGTGGCGGTACCCGAGGCACCATCGAGCCTGTGCGCCCACTCGGGCTGGTCCGTCGCATTTTGCGGAGCTTGAAAGGTGGTGGACTGCGGCGCTGATGGTTCCTGCGGCACCGGCTCCCAGTGTTGCGAGGCCGGGTCGCCCTCAGATGGTCCGGCAGCAGCAACGACTTCGGCGACCGGAGGCCCCCAGGACGACGGCAACGATGCCTCCTGTGGCAGGTTCTGACCTCGCTGGACGTCCGGAGGCGGAACGGGGAACACCGTGGCGTCCGGGATCACCTCATCCACACCGGGCAGACCACGTTCAGCAGTAGCCGGCACCGGGCCACCCCATTCGGGTGGCGCCTGGCCCGCCGATTCAACCGCAGCTGACTCGGCGAGAACGGCTTGCGCCGCCGCCGAATTCGACAATTCGGGCGAGTCGTCTGAGACCAGCTCGGGCTCGGATTCGGGTTCGACCTGGTAGTGGCTGGGGTCATACCAGTCCAGCGCCAGCCACCGCACACCCTCTCGGTCCGGAGCTGTCTCACCGAGCAGGGCGACCGGCCCGCCACCCAAACCAGGAAGCGACGCCTCTGGATCGAGGTGAGCCCACGGAACCAGCAGGAAGGCTCGCTCACTTGCGCGCGGATGGGGCAACGTGAGATCCGGTTCGGACACCGTCAGATCGCCGTAGCAAATGAGATCGATATCCAGGGTTCGTTCACCCCAGCGCTGTTCGCGGGTACGCCCATGGTCATGCTCGATCCGCTGCGCCAATGCCAGCAACGCTCGTGGTGAGCTGGCCGATCGCAGCAACACGACGGTGTTGAGATAGTCGGGCTGAGCCACAGCATCGGGCTGCAACACCGCTGCAGTTCGCGCCAGCGGTGCTACCCCCACCACCTCAACCTGGCCGGATTCGGCGAACGCAGCGATAGCGCTGTGCAAGGTGGCCCGCACATCACCGATATTGCCTCCGAGGCCCAGCACCACATCCACCGGCGCTGGCGCGGGCGCGTCCAAGTCAACCGAGTCGGGCGACGGCCCCGGATTCGGTGGGTCGAGCGCTGGCACACCCTGTGGCTCGGATAGTGCCGATGGCTCGGACGGGCCAGGAGGAGCGCTGAGAGCATCCGGCACCGGTGCCGCAAACGCCGCACTGGGGGCGTCGGGAGCAACAGAGTCACTGGGAGCCTGGGGGAACGAGCTCTGCTCATCGGCTTCAGCCTCGATGGCAGGAGCCGACAGCGGATCGGGTACAGGTAACCCAGGCGCCATGGCTGGGGCGACCCCTAGTCCATCGGCTAGCAGGGGATCTGGATCTCCTAGTTCCGGTTCCAGATCGGCTAGCTGGGCCGCCGACTCCGAAGCTGCCGGCGGTGGGTCAACGGGTTCTGCAGCCTCAACCGGAAGCGGGTCAACGGGTTCCGCAGCCTCAACCGGAAGCGGGTCAACGGGTTCCGCAGACACAACCGGAAGCGGGTCAACAGCTTCCTCCACGGCAGGCTCGACCGCAGGCGTAGCCTCCTCCGGCTGCTGACTCCAACGCTCGAACCAGGCGCGATCGCGGCTGATACTGACATTGACGTCGGTGAAGGGCACCCCAACCGGAGCCTCTGGCTTATGCACCGTGATGTCAACAGAGGCGACGGCAGGGTTGCGCAGCACCGCCGCCGCGATCCGGGCGGCGAGGGTCTCGATCAGGTTGACCGGTTCCCCCTCGATGACGGCCACGACGTCAGCCGCGACAGCTGCGTAGTCAACGCTCTGACTGAGCTCGTCCGACCTTCCCGCTGTTTCGGTGTCAACCATGAGGGTGAGGTCAACCCGGAAAGGCTGCCCGTCACGGCGTTCCTCGGCCTGTACGCCGTGGTGCCCGACACCACCAACGCCCACCAATGCGATGCGATCTGCCATTGGTTCACTCCCATCTATACCGTTATCGGCCATGGTCTAGGTACCCAGCATGCCCGGTTTCTCCAGTTCGAGCAGCTCGCACCGCTGCTACTACCCGAACTGCGTCAACAGAGGCTGACACTTCATGGACCCGCACTCCCCATACTCCTTGGGCCGCGACCAACGTGGTGATAGCCGCCGTCGCCGCATCACGGTACATGGGTAGGGCGGGCTCGCCCTCCTGGGCAAGCAGGGTTCCCAAAAATCGCTTGCGGGAGGCTCCCACCAACACCCGCAACCCAGTATGCGTGAGTGCATCGAGCCTGGCTAGCACCTGCCAGTTTGCACGTTCATCCTTGGCGAAGCCCAGGCCCGGGTCCAGCACGATGCGATCCGGGGACACCCCCGCTGCGGTCATGGCCTCGACCCGGGAAAGCAACTCTGATCGGACCTGTGCCACCACATCGGTGTAATCACTGAGGGTATCCATCACCGCGGAAGGGCCCCGCCAATGCCCAAGCACCACATCGCAGCCACGTTCAGCCACCAACGCGGCCATACGCGAGTCGGCAAGCCCGCCCGAGACATCGTTGACACCCCAGGCACCGGCATCAAGGGCTGCCTCTGCCACGCTTGCGCGCATCGTGTCGACACTGACCTGACCGCCGGTCGCCACTAATTCCGAGACCACGGGCAACACCCGGCTCGCTTCGACATCTTCGGGCACCCGTTGCGCTCCGGGGCGGGTGGATTCGCCGCCGACATCGATCAGATCCGCACCCTGATCGAGAAGTTGTCGCCCATGAGCCACCGCGATGTGCGGGTCGTACCACAGACCGCCGTCACTGAAGGAGTCCGGGGTGACGTTGACCACCCCCATGATCCTGGTGCCCATGGCGTCCATTCAGGTGCGGGTAATGAGGCTCATCGCCTCAGCCCGGGTGCTCTGGCTACGAAGGGCGCCGCGCACAGCAGAGGTGACGGTTCTCGAACCTGGCTTGCGCACGCCCCGCATCGACATGCATAGGTGCTCTGCCTCGACGACCACGATGGCACCTCGGGCGCCCAGTGTGGAGATGAGTGCGTCGGCCACCTGCGACGTCAACCGTTCCTGGATTTGCGGGCGTTTGGCATACACATCGACCAGGCGGGCAAGCTTGCTCAGCCCGGTGACCCGGCCGTCGGGTCCGGGAATGTAGCCCACGTGCGCGACACCATGGAACGGCAGCAGGTGATGCTCACAGGTGGAGTAGACCTCGATATCGCGGACCAGCACAAGTTCCTCGTGCCCGATCTCGAAGAACGTGACCAGCACGTCCTGCGGCTCCTGCGCCAACCCGGAGAAAGCTTCCCGGTAGGCGCGGGCAACTCGCTGCGGGGTGTCGATCAGCCCCTCCCGGTCGGGGTCCTCCCCCAAGGCGTGCAGGAGATCCCGCACTGCGGCGATGGCGGCGGCTTCGTCGTACCCCGGCGGGTGAGGTGTATCAGGCATCGTTGGCAGGACTATTGCGGGTCGTGCCCGCCGGTGGCTCGGGTTGATCCTGCGGCGGGGCAGTGATTTGTCCCTGGGAATTAGCGGCCGAATCTGGCTGGATCCCCGACGTCGGCGACCCAGCAGCGGCAGCCTCATCCTGTGGGTACACGGCTGTAGAGCCCGCGGCGATCTCCTTCGGCGAGCGCACCGGCGGCAGTTCACTGACAGTGCGGTGCGCGCTGGAGAGCCAGACCGGGCGCGGGGGACGTTTGGCAATGGGTGCGAACACCTCGGCTAGCTCAGCTTGATTCAGCGTCTCGCGTTCCAGCAACGCGAAAGCGAGATCGTCGAGCACCTGCCGGTAATGGGTCAAGATCTCCCAGGCCTCATCGTGCGCGGACTCGATCAATCGGCGCACTTCATCATCGATGAGTCCCGCAATGTCCTCCGAATACTCCCGCTGATGGCCCATGTCGCGCCCCAGGAACACTTCGCCATCGGCTTGGCCCAAACGCAGCGCCCCCACGCGCTCGCTCATGCCGTACTCCTTGACCATCTTGCGAGCGGTTCCCGTGGCCTTTTCGATGTCGTTGGAGGCACCCGTGCTGGGGTCATGGAACACGATCTCTTCCGCAACCCGCCCTCCCATCGCGTAGGCGAGTTGGTCGAGCAGTTCGTTGCGGGTCACCGAATACTTGTCCTCGGCGGGCATCACCATGGTGTACCCGAGCGCTCGGCCGCGCGGCAGAATCGTCACCTTGGTCACCGGATCGGTATAACGCAGCGCCGCGGCTACCAGCGCATGCCCGCCCTCGTGGTAGGCGGTGAGCTTGCGTTCCTTCTCATTCATCACCCGGGTACGTTTCTGCGGGCCAGCGATCACCCGATCAATGGCCTCATCGAGCGCGTGGTCATCGATCTGTTCCTTGGCCGATCGGGCCGTGAGCAGCGCACCTTCGTTCAGCACATTGGCTAGGTCAGCGCCGGTGAAGCCCGGTGTGCGCTTCGCCACCGCGTGCAGGTCCACGTCCTCGGTCATCGGTTTTCCCTTGGCGTGGACCCGAAGGATCTCCTCGCGCCCACGCAGGTCTGGCGCCTCGACGGCGACCTGCCGATCGAACCGCCCAGGGCGTAGTAGCGCTGGGTCCAAAATGTCGGGCCGGTTGGTCGCAGCGATCATGATGACGTTCTGGTTTCCGTCGAAACCATCCATTTCGACCAGCATCTGGTTGAGCGTCTGCTCACGTTCGTCGTGGCCACCACCCAGACCGGCACCGCGATGGCGCCCGACGGCGTCGATCTCGTCCACGAAGATGATCGCCGGGGCGTTGGCCTTGGCCTGCTCGAACAGGTCGCGCACCCGGGAGGCGCCCACGCCCACGAACATCTCAACAAAGTCCGATCCGGAAATGGAGTAAAACGGCGCACCGGCCTCACCAGCGATCGCCTTGGCCAGCAGCGTCTTACCGGTACCGGGCGGGCCGTAGAGCAGCACGCCCTTGGGGATCTTGGCGCCCACCGCCTGGAACTTCTCCGGCTCGGCCAGGAACTCTTTGATCTCTCCAAGTTCCTCGACGGCTTCGTCCACACCGGCGACGTCGGCAAATGTCACCTTGGGCATCTCCTTGGTGACCTGCTTAGCGCGGGACTTGCCAAAGTTCATCATCCGGCTGCCGCCCTGGGCCCGAGGCATGAGGAACCAGAACAAACCTCCCAGCAGGAGCACCGTGAGCAGCAACGGAAGCAACGACGCCCACCACGACGGTTGCGGCACCACGCTGTTGTAGCCGTCGACTAGCCGACCATCGGCCTGCGCACTTTCGACCGCCTCCGCGACCGCAGCGCCTTGATGGAAGGCGTAATAGAACTCGACCAGTTCGCCCTTGTCGGTGTCATCGACCTCCAACGGTTCGCTGAGCGCCAGCCTCACCCGCTGGTAGCCGTCGTTGATCTCGACGCCCTCAACGGTATCGCCAGCAAGTAGTTCCATCCCGGTGGAGGTATCGACCTCCACCGGACCGGTTGCTGTTAGTAGTCGGATGCCGACAAACACAACCACGACCCCGACCAGGGCGATGAGGGTGGGTCCCCGCAAGAACTTCTTGACGTTCATCTCTAGTTGCGGCCCGACTCCGAGCCGAATCCTCTTTCCCTCGATACCTAACCGGTGACGCTATACGACCAACGTGCGAACAGGCGAAAACGTTCGCGCTCGTTCGCGCTCAGCGTGACAACAGTTGCTGTCACCAGGAGCGGCTAGACCTGTACTCAGCTTGAGTAGACGTGCGGTGCCAGAGTGCCGATGAACGGCAGAGTCCGATACCGCTCGGCGTAGTCGAGGCCGTAGCCAACGACAAATTCGTTCGGAATATCGAAGCCAACGTAGCGGACATCCACGTCCACCTTGGCAGCCTCAGGCTTACGGAACATGGTCGCGATCTCGATACTCGCGGGGTTACGAGATCGCAGATTGCTGATCAGCCAGGACAGGGTCAGGCCGGAATCGATGATGTCCTCCACGATCAGCACGTGCTGATCCTGCAGATCGGTATCGAGATCTTTGAGGATTCGAACCACACCCGAAGATTTCGTGCCCGAGCCGTAGGAGGAGACGGCCATCCAGTCCATCGTCGCGGACACGGTGAGCTTGCGGCTGAGGTCGGCCATCACCATGACCGCCCCTTTGAGAACACCGACCAGCAGCACCTGCTGACCCCGGTAGTCCTCGTCGATTCTCTCAGCTAGCTCGGCCAGTCGTGCCTGGATCTGCTCAGAGGAGTACAGCACCCGCTCCAGGTCTGTTCCCATGTCGCTGGCATTCACGCCGAGGCTCCTTGATGACGGCTGCGCTGGAAGTGCCAGGTTTGGGTCAGTGGCGCCGCGACCCGGCAAGGACCAGCCTGCCACAGTTACGCCACCCCGTAACCCTGCCAGGGAGGGCAACCTCCCCCTGACCGCGCCAGGCGGTAATCAGCGCCTCCAATGCGTCCACGTGCGTCGAGCTAAGGTCGCCGGCGGGTACACCAGCCTCGAACGCGGCCCGGCGCAGCACCCGAGCACGCAGCGGCGCAGGCTCAGCGGCTAGTGCCGCGACATCCCACCCGCCATCTGGGTGCCGGCAGCGCTGGGCCGCTGCCTGCGCGAGTTCATCGAGGAATTCGGCATCGGCACGGGCCAGGCGGGCAGTGCGTGCCAACGCGGGTGCGGGATCGGCACCCAGGGCGTGAGCCAGCGTGGGCAGGACCAGATCCCGTATCGCAGCACGCGGTAGCGGGCCCGCGTCAGCCCGGCGCCATGGCCCATCGGCAGCATTGGTGGGATCGGTCACCACTGGTAGTCCCAGCGCAGCGCAGACCGCGTGGGTGGTGCGACGATCCACATCGAGCAATGGGCGCCAAAACAGTCCGCGCAGCGCGGCCATTCCCGCGAGCGAGCGCGTGCCGCTACCACGCGCCAACGCCAGCAAGACGGTCTCAGCCTGGTCGTCAAGGGTGTGCCCCAGCAGGACTGCCCGGGCCCCGGTTGCCTGCGCGGCCGCACGCAGCTCGCGGTACCGCAGGGTGCGGGCCGCGCCTTCCGGGCCGGCCGCAGCCGGTGCCGCCTGGGACGGCGTGCGAACCAGCACTGGGTCCAGCCCCAGGCTCCGACACAGCTCGGCGGCAGTAGCCGCTACCTCGGCACTACCGGGCTGCATGTGGTGGTCGATGATCGCGGCCCCGGCCCGGACCCCCAACCGGGGGGCGACGAAGGCAACCTGGCTCGCTAGCGCGACCGAATCGGGGCCACCGGAGCAGGCCACCAGCACCAGATCTTCGGCGGCGAGATTGCCCCGGTCCAGCTGCTGCGCAAGCTGTGCTCGTACGGCGGCTCGCACGCGGGCCACCGGCGGCGCGGGCCCCGGCACCAGCCCTACCCGTGCACCCGGGATACCCAGGCTGCTGGGTCAGCGATTTCGGAGGGCTGGGGCAGGAACTGCGCGTTGGTCCAGGCCGCGTTGAGTCCGGGATGGCCGACCCGGCCAATGACGCCGCGCACGAACGCGGCCCCGTCCCGGTACTGAGCCAACTTGGCGTCCAGGCCCAGCAGGCGACCCATCAGCACGTCTAACAGGCCACGACTATTGCGCCGGGACTCGAAGGCCGCGCGGATGTGGCGCACGTGCGGGATTGCGCTGGGGCCCACCTCATCCATGACGACGTCGGCGTGTCCTTCCAGCAACGACATCACGGCCAATACCCGTCCCAGAAGTTGCTGTTCCTCCTCACCCAGGACGGCCCCGAGGATCGGGCTGCCAACCGCGTCGGAATCACGCCCCGACAGGGTCGAGGGGACGGCGCGTAGCAGCTGCTGCAGGCGACGCTCGGAGTCACGGTCGGCGATCGCCTGGGATACCGCCGCCATCGCCTCCCGCAGATGTCCCGGCAGCCAGGGCGCGGCGGCGAACTGCACCGCATGGGTCTGTTCGTGCAGGCAGACCCACAGGTGGAACTGATCCGGGGGCAGGTTCAGGCGACGCTGGTTGGCGAGGATGTTCGGTGCCACCAAGAGCAATCGGCCCGGCCTATCTGGCTGGACGGCGAACGGGTCGAATTGACCCAGGACCCGCACCGATAGCAGTGCCAGCAATCCACCGATCTGCTCTCCGGCAAGGCGCGCCCCGAGCGCAGAGGTCGGCGCGGGTAGATGCGAGCCCAACAAGTGCGCGAACATCACGGTGTTGGCCTGCGCCCAGCGGGACCGGTCCACCACATAGCTGGACCCGGGCACCAGCGAATCGGCGGCCTCTTGCAACCCGGTCACGCTCGCAACCAGCGCTGGAGCCTGCTGGGCGGCCTGGCGCAACGACGCCACCAGGGCCAGCGCCTCGTCACGATCGACCACCGGGCCAGGCGGTGCCATCGTGCCCGCCCGGTGCCGGGCAGCATCCCAATCGATCAGGTTCGACGACGTCATCGTCTGAGCCTACGAACTCTCAGCGCAACCACAACGTGCCAATGCCTGCGCAAAGCTATCGACGGCATCGCGGGCAGCCCTGGTGGAGCCTTGCGGAACGTTGTCGGCCACCGCCGCGAAGGCTAGAAGTCGCCCATCGGCCGTCATGACAAAACCCGACAGGGCGGTCACGGTGTAGAGGGTGCCGGTTTTCGCCTGCACCAGGCCAGCTCCGGGTACGTCTGGGAATCGATTGATCAAGGTGCCTTCCAGCCCGGCCACCGGCAGTCCACGCGCCACCGCCGACAGCATCGGGCGCCTGGAGATCTGCAGCAGGCTATCGACCAGGGTCCGCGGGGAAATCTGGTTGGTCGAGGACAGCCCGGCGCAGTCGGCCAACGACAATCCGGTCACATCGACACCGATGCTCGCAAGGGCCGCGCTCACCGCTTCGCCTGCACCGACAAAACTGGGCTCCAGGTCCATCTCGTGCGCGACCAGGCGACCGATCCCCTCGGCCAGGATGTTCTCCGAACGCTGCAGCATGTCGGCGGCAAGGTCGCCCAGCGGGGCGGAGTAGACCGCCGCCAGTTCCGTGGCCTCCGGGGGCGCCTGCACCAACTCCACCGCACCGGTCACCGTGATACCTGCGGCTGCCAGCGCCTGAGAAAAGGTGGCGGCGGCGGTGCCAGCGGCGTCGGTGTCCCGCGTTCGAGCACCCTCGATACGCCCCAGGTTGATCGCCAACGGACTCATGTGCATGGCGTCACCGATGGACAGATCGGCCGCATCCCACCGCGGTGCCAGGCTCGGGCCTGCGTAGTAGCTGGTGTCCAGGCCAAGGGTCACCGTGGTGGTTCCGGCCTCTGTCAGCGCTGCCGCCGTTGCGGTGGCCAGGTCTCCCAGCCCCGCGTGCCCGACGACGGCGCCAGGATCCCCAGCGCCGGGCGCCAGCGCCAGGTCACCACCACCGACCAACACGATCTGACCCGGCGCACCGGTCATGACCGAGGTAGTGAAACGAAAGCTCGCACCGGCGGTCGCGATCGCTGCCGTAGCGGTCAGCAGTTTGGTGTTGGATGCTGGCACGTGCGGCAGGTCAGCATTGCTGGCGGCGAGCTCGGCACCGGTGACCACATCGGCGACCAGAACCCCGGCCTCGGCACCGATGACCGGGTCGGCAAGCAGCTGATCAACAATCGCGGCGGCAGCACCGGGATCGACACCGGTAGCTTCCTGGCTCGGCCCGGCAATGGCCACCACCGGCTGCGCAAGCTCTATTTGCTGCGGGAACGGCAACTCCGGCTCCGGCTCCGGCTCCGTGGTGAGCAACCCAGGGGCAACGTCGTTGATATCTGCTGCCACATACCCCGCCAGTATCGTCACCAACAGCGCAACTGGCACCCAGAGACTGCGGTACCACCGACGGCCTCTGGCCCGGCGCCCACTGGTCATAGGTGAAGTATCCCCCACTGCCGCTGGTAGGGGAGACTATGAGCAGATCCAGACCGCATCAGGGAGGCAGCAACGTGGAATTTGACGTCACAATCGAGATCCCTAAGGGACACCGGAACAAGTATGAGGTGGACCACGAGAGCGGTCGAATCCGCCTGGACCGCATGCTGTTTACCTCGACCCGGTACCCGGATGACTACGGCTACATCGAAGGCACACTCGGTGAGGACGGCGACCCGTTGGATGCCTTGGTGCTACTCGAGGAACCCACCTTTCCCGGCTGCTTGATTCGCTGCCGGGCCCTGGGCATGTTCCGGATGCGGGATGAGGCGGGCGGAGACGACAAGGTGCTGTGCGTACCGCAGGCCGATCAGCGTGCATCCTGGCGATCCGATATCGATGACGTATCCGAATTCCACCGCCTGGAGATCCAGCACTTTTTTGAGGTCTACAAAGACCTGGAGCCGGGAAAGTCCGTCGAGGGTGCCCACTGGGTGGGCCGGGCCGAGGCCGAGGCGGAGATCAAACGCTCCTTCCAGCGAGCCATCGATACCGGCTACACCCATCCGCAGCCCTACATCGGCTGACCGGATGGCCTCACCGGCGACCAGCCCTGGTGTGCGCAGTGGCCGCGCCCACTCGACGGCGACCGGGCGGGCGGGTTAGGGGCGCACCACGTAGGGGAGCACGTTGGTCCACCACATGGAGACCAGTTCCACGGTCTTGCCCGGCGCTGGCGCGTGCAGTCGCATACCGTTTCCGGCGTAGATCGCCACGTGGTAGATGCCGCTCTGGCCACCGTTGTTGGAGTAGAAGATCAAGTCACCGGGTTGCATCTGGGCCACGGGAACCCGGGTGCCCGCCCCGTATTGCGCCCTGCTGTTGCGGGGCAGTGAGATTCCGACCGATCCGTAGGCTCGTAGCGTCAGCCCGGAGCAGTCATAGCCGTTGGGGCCGGTGCCGCCCCAGATGTAGGGCTTACCCAGCTGGGTATGGGCCCAGGCCAGCGCACCAGCGTTGGCGTTGCTCGGCGGGGCAGGTGCCGGTGCTGGGGCAGGTGCTGGGGCTGGGGCAGGTGCTGGGGCTGGGGCAGGCGCCGGAGCCGGAGGAGTGGTCGGAGCAGGTGGGGTGGTGGTTGCCGGACCGGCAGTGCTGGAGCTTGAGCTAGAGCTGTCGGCGGCCGAGCTGGAGTCAGCCTCCTGCGGCGCCGCGCTTGCGGTGGACTCACCGGGCACGCCAAGAGCGGTCGCAGCTGCGGCATTCTGGGCCGCTTCCCGCTCGGCTGCCAGCGCGGCTTGGCGCTGGGTCTCCATCTCGATGCTGGTTTGACGCAGATCGGCAAGCTGACTGACAAGTTCATCGAAACGAACCTGGTTGGCGGCCAGGACGTCCGCCGCCTCGGCGGCAGCAGCTTCGGCCACAGCAGCCGCTTCCTCTAGCTGGGTGGCTGCCTGCTCTCGAGCGGCGACCGCAACACCGGCCCGCTCGTGGGCAACCTGAGCCGCGACATCGGCGTCTGCGTGACGTTGCTCCGCTGCCGCCGTGCTGGTTCCAAGCACTTGGAAGGTGGTGGCGTCGGTAAGAACGTCCTCAATTCCGTTTGCGCTGAGCAGCATGCCAAATTGCGCGAGATCCCCACCTGATTGGTAGCTAGCCAGCGCCAGCTGCGCCAGCGCCGCTTCCGCATCGGCAAGTTCCTCATCCGCAATAACGGCTTCGGCATTCGCAGCTTGCTCTTGCTCCTGTGCCTGCGTCAGCGCGAGTTGCGCCTCCAGGTGATCCTCGGTGGCGACCGCGGCCGCAATATCAGCTTCGGCGAGCGTTGCAGCATTGGCGACGATCTCTGCCTCCATGGCTGCGACCTGCTGCGCCGTCTCGTCGGCCGCCGCATCCACAGCGGCGATATCGTCTTCATCTGGCACGGTCGGCGAGGCGAGCGCGCTCCCAGCAATCAGGCTGAAACCGGCGACGAACACGGCCAGGGCCCCGGCTGGCCGCAGAAGGTTGCGACGCACAGCAGTCCTCTCCACACCTCAATTGATCCCGACATTGACGGCGTGTCGCATTGACGATCATCGAGCACGCCTCATACACGGTAGTCGACATGCGCCTCAAAAGACACTCTTGTCACAAATTTCACATTTGTCACACATGTTTCACCGGGTGTACCCGGCACGCACGTCCACAATGTGGGACGGAGCCTTGCCCTGGTGGCGTCGCTGAGCCTGCCCGCCTAACGTCGCGTGCGTGAACTGTCGAATGTGCGCCTAGTCCGCAGGTTTGGCATGCCTTGACGCTCTCGCCAGCTCTTTGTTGAGACGTCGCCCCGCTAAGCGCGCACCACCCCAGCTCCGCGCCGTCGCGCCGCCATCTCACCCATCGCAAAGAGGAAGAACCCCATGAGCACCGAATGGAACTTTGAAACCCGGCAGATCCACGCCGGTCAGACCCCCGACTCCGACACTGGGGCCCGGGCACTACCGATTTACCAGACCACCTCCTTCGTCTTCAAGGACACCGACCACGCTGCGGCACGGTTTGCCCTGACCGACCTCGGGCCCATCTACACCCGGCTGACCAACCCCACCTGGGAAGTCGTCGAGAACCGAATCACCTCGCTCGAGGGCGGCGTCGGAGCCCTGTTGACCTCTTCGGGCCAGTCGGCTGAACTACTCGCCATCCTCAACGTCGCCGAGGCCGGGGATCATGTCGTCTCCTCCCCCTCGCTCTACGGCGGCACCTACAACCTGTTCAACCACACCCTGCGCAAGTTCGGCATCGACTTCACCTTCGTCGCCGACCCAGCCAACCCGCAGTCGTGGCGCGAGGCCGTCAAGCCAAACACCAAGGCGTTCTTCGGCGAGTCCATTCCCAACCCCAAGTCCGACATTCTGGACATCGAAGCAGTGGCGGCCGTTGCCCATGAGGTCGGTGTGCCACTGATCGTGGACAACACTGTCGCCACGCCCTATCTGCTGCGGCCACTGGAGTGGGGCGCCGACGTCGTCGTGCACTCGGCCACCAAGTACCTAGGCGGCCACGGAACCTCCATCGCCGGAGTCATCGTTGACGGCGGATCCTTCGACTACAGCAAGGACCCGGAGAAGTTCCCCGGGTTCAACACCCCGGACACCACCTACAACGGCCTCACCTACGCCCGCGATCTAGGCCCCGGCGGCCTTCTGGGTGCCAATGTGGCGTTCATCATCAAGGCCCGTGCCCAGCTCATCCGCGACCTCGGCACCGCCGTCTCACCGTTCAATGCCTTCCAGATTTCGCAGGGCATCGAAACCCTGTCCCTGCGGCTCGAGCGGCACGTCGAGAACGCTGGCAAGCTTGCCACCTACCTGGAGCAGCACCCGCAGGTGACCAAAGTCAACTACGCCGGTTTGCCCTCGAGCCCGTACTACGCCCTCGCGCAGAAGTACACGCCCAAGGGCGCCGGCGCCGTCATCAGCTTCGAGATCGCTGGCGGGCTAACCGCGGGCAAGGCGTTCGTGGACGCACTTGAGCTGCACTCATTGGTGGCCAACATTGGCGATGTGCGCTCATTGGTCATCCACCCGGCCTCGACCACCCACAGCCAGCTCACCGAGCAGGAGCAGGCCGCCAGCGGCGTCAATCCTGGACTGGTGCGCCTTGCCGTCGGCATCGAGCACATCGACGACATCGTGGCCGATATCAACAAGGGATTCGCCGCAGCAGCGGCTGCCATTTAGGCAGCGGCGTAGCCAGGGATGGTCCGAGGTGGTTACCGTTGTTCCCGTGAACTCCTCCTGGGAGCGGGCACAAGCACCCCGCGCGTCGGTCAGGCCGGTACGGCTACCGGCCCGTCCGCGCACGCCTGGAGGCCCGATCCCAGCCTCCGCCGCATGGCGCGAAGGTGAGGACGTGGGTCAACGCAAGTTCGCCCGCCTCGGACCATTGCCGCTGGAGGCCGGTGGCCGCCTGCCCTCAGTCACGATGGCCTACCAGACCTGGGGCACACTCAACGCCACCGGTGACAACGCCGTCCTCGTCCTGCATGCCTTGACCGGGGATAGCCACGTCACCGGCGATCCAGGTCCCGGTCACCGCAGCGCTGGCTGGTGGAGCGACATGGTCGGCCCGGGCCGCCCCATCGACACCGACAAGTACTACGTCGTCGCCCCCAACGTGCTGGGCGGCTGCCAAGGAACCACCGGGCCCGCCTCACCGGCTCCCGATGGCACCCCGTGGGGGTCCCGGTTTCCTTACGTGACGGTACGCGACCAGGTCAGCGCCGAAGTGGAGTTGGCCGACCAGCTTGCAGTGGGCTCCTGGGCCCTGGTGATCGGCGCCTCCATGGGCGGGCACCGCGCCCTGGAATGGGCCGCCGGCTACCCCGATCGGGTTCAGCGAGTAGCCGCCATTGCGACGACCGCGCAGACCTCCGGCGATCAGATCGCCTGGGCACATAGCCAGCTGGCAGCCATCCGCGCCGACCCCAAATTCCGGGGCGGCGACTATTACCTCGCGCAGGACGACGACGGCCCGCACGTGGGCCTAGGAATTGCCCGGCAAATCGCGCATACGACCTATCGCAGCGCCGGTGAGCTGGATGAACGATTTGGCAGACTGCCCCAAGGCGGCGAGGAACCAATCGGTGGCGGTGGCCGATTTGCCGTGCAGTCATATTTGGATCACCATGCCGGCAAACTCTCCCGCCGGTTCGACGCCAATAGCTACGTGGTATTGACCGAGTCCATGCTCACGCATGACCTCGGGCGGGACCGAGGTGGCGTGGAATCTGCCCTCGCTAGCATTACCGCGAAGACGCTCGCTGTCGCCGTCGATTCCGACCGGTTATTCCTCCCGGTGCAATCCGCGCGCATCGCCGAGGGGGTTACGGGTGGGCGGCTGAAGATCATCAACTCGGCCTACGGCCACGACGGCTTTCTCATCGAGTTCGATCAACTCGGGCCGATGATTGCAGCATTTCTGGATAGCTAG
>JBKEBC010000060.1:0-44331 GCA_047972965.1 Beutenbergiaceae bacterium
CAAGTGCGGTGCCTGCCTGGCGCGTGCGCGCGATGTCGGTGGCCAGCCCTACCGACGAGGTGGAGAGCGTGCTCACGACGATGCAGGTCGACGGAACCCATATGGCATTGGTCAAGGCCGAATCGGCCGATTCCTCCGATGGTGTGGTGTTCCTAGAGGACATCCTGGAGGAACTGGTGGGGGAGGTCCGCGATCTCATGCAACGGAAGTCCCCACGCCGGTGATCTAGATCACCTCCGCGGGCCCAAGGCTGTGGCATCTATCACCTGAGCTTGGCTGAGACGACGTTTGTCCGTTACATTCTTGTAATCTGAACGTCTTCGGGTGGTGGCAGGACAAGGGGAGAAGGTCCGCTGCCCACTGCGAACGTCTATCCGATGCCTGCTGGAGTCAATCTGTGAGCGACACACGCGAGAGTGCCACGCAGGCGTTCCCGACCCGTCGTGAACTTCGGCTAGCTGCACAGCAGCAGGCCCGCGCAGCGACCGAAACCACCTCGGCAAGAGCTACCTCGGCCAAGCCAGCCGCAACCAAGGCGCCGGTTCCCGTCGCTCCCGCGCAGGTGGAGCGTTCGCTGGCGCAGGCATCGATGGTGCCGCGGATGCGCCGATGGGCCCGGCTGCTCCCGCAGCGCAGGAGCGGTGGGTCGGGCCGTTGGCTACCTCGCGTGGCTGTCCTGGGCGGTCTGGCATTGGCAACCACCGCGATTCCACTGAGCGGCGTGGCGCTACCGGCCGATTCGGCCAACACGGCCACCAGCTATGCGGCGGTCAGCGCCCTTGATGTGCTGGCGCAAGAGCCAATCAACGGCACCGACTCCTTCGATCCCTCCAGCGCTTTGGTGGAGGACCCGTTGGCCGGGGTCCGGGCGATGGCAACCTCCGGCCGCAGTGAAGACCGCGAGGTGCTGCAATGCGGCAGCTCCGAATTGGAGGCCAACGGCCAGGTGGCGGCAGGGGCCACGACCGAACCGATTCAGGTCATGATGCCCCTGACCAGTGGCAGCTACCGGGTGACATCCAACTACGGGTACCGCTGGGGTGGCCAGCATGAAGGCCTGGATTTCGCCGCGCCAACCGGTACGCCCATTCATGCGGTCGCAGCAGGTGAGGTCACCTACATCGGCTATGGCCTGGCGGGCCGTTCGGGCATGATCATCATCCTCGAGCACAACGTCGATGGTGAACAGTTCTGGACCTGGTACGTGCACAGTTACCCCGATGGCATCTTCGTTGATGTCGGTGAACGTGTGGGCGCGGGCGAGGTCATCGCCGAGGTCGGCAACTATGGCAACTCCACCGGCCCCCACCTGCACTTCGAGGTGCACACCGACGAGAACTACACCACGGTCAATCCCGCGACCTGGCTGTCACAGCAGTCGGCGGCGACCGTGACGACGCAAAACCTAGCCTGCGCCGCTGACGAGTAGGACGCTGCGCCTGCGAGCTCGCAGGCTAGCCAAGCAGCAGCCCCCACCGGGCCGTGTGCGAGTGCCCCGGTTCTAGCCGTACCAGGCGGTCCCCGGAATTGAACGCGTCGGCGTAGCAACTCATCGGTTCGGCCGCCAGCCCCGGGGTGGGAAGGGTGGCATCGGCGCAAAGCTGCCAGCAGCCCAGGCCCTGCTCCATCCACACCGCGGCGACCCGTCCATCCGCGCCGGTGAGGCGGACCCAGGAGCGGCCATCGGGCCCAGATTGGGCGATGAAGGCGTCGTCGAGACAACGCTGACCCAATGGCGCAGGATCGGTGAAGTCCAATGCCGTCGGGATCGGCGCAAGATCAATGGGGAGTTTGCGGTGATCGCTACGTACCCAGGTGTGGGCATCGCACTGCAACGTTGCCTGGGCCAAGCCGCCATCGCCGGGTGATAGCCAGGGGTGGAACCCCACGCCGTAGGGGGCAGGCTGCGAGCCGTGGTTGACGCAGGTAAGGGTCATCGTCAGCTGAGCGTTCCCGGTCAGTGTGTAGGTCAGGGTGTAGCGCAGCGGAAACGGGAAGCCTGGCAGCGGCACCGTCTGGGTCGCTAGCACAGCGGTGGTAGCGCTGGCCTGGAGGATATTCCAGCGATTCCAGCATTCCAGCCCGTGCAGCGCGGTGCCCCGTTGCGGCTCGGTGATATCGAGTTGGTGCTCGTGGCCCTGCCAGTGGTAGCGCCCCTGTGCCAGCCGGTTGGGCCACGGCAC
Source organism: Beutenbergiaceae bacterium (assembly GCA_047972965.1). Lineage (GTDB taxonomy): Bacteria > Actinomycetota > Actinomycetes > Actinomycetales > Beutenbergiaceae > Pseudactinotalea. The sequence goes on from JBKEBC010000060.1 coordinate 2,184, forward strand.
CATGACCGCACCCTCGAAGGCGGCGGGAATCTCCTGTTCCGCGAACGGTACGACAACCTCGCGACCATCGACCCAGAAGGCGCGTAGCCGCGCACCCACCTCGGTGACAATGGCCCGATCGGTACCTGCCTGCAGCACGATCTGGCGCCCGGTCGGTGCCGGAATAGAACTCACGTCGATCAGGCTAGTGGGCAACTGTACCCCCGACTGGATTCGAACCAGCGACCTTCTGCTCCGGAGGCAGACGCTCTATCCACTGAGCTACAGGGGCAGGACCGTCACGCCATTCTACGTGTCCTGGACCGATCGGGGAGCCTACCAGCCTTCGCGGGTCGTTTCGATTCGCTTGGGGTAGAACTCTCCTGACTCGCGGCAAGTGGGCGCCCATGCCGCACCTAGGATGTGGCGCAAGGGGCTTTGACCGTGAACAGGAGATTGCGACGATGAACCAGCCGTCGACCGATGGGGCGACTCCTCAAGAACCGCCGTCGCAGCGGCAGGAGAACAGCGGTTCCGACGCTGCCATGGAAACCGGACGAGCCGATGCTGCGCAATCGGAAATACCGTCCGACTCCACCGATCCTGTGCCCGCTCCGATCCTTCCTCCCGGCGCTCCGCCTCCTCCGGATTTTTCCCGGTTCGCGCCACCGGCGCAGACCGATGCCGACGGCGATGAGGGACCCGAGTCCCCCCCACCGCCACCTGGCACCGGGGATGGGGTATCGCCCGAGCCGGTGGGCGCTGACGCGTGGGCCATTCCAGCCCAGGCGCCGGTTGCCCAGGAACCGGTTGCCCAGGAATTCCCATTCCAGATTTCGTCGGCGCAGCAACAGCGGCCGTATTCGCCCACGATGGCGCTACCTGCGCCAGCCGAGCCGAGTGTGGCCGGACCTGGGCCGGGCACTGCCGGTTCCCGCTACCGCACACCCATCTTGATCGTCGCCACCATCGTGCTGGTGGCGCTGGTGGTGGCCGGGGTCTATGGCCTGACCCGGTGGCTGGGAGAGCCGGATGACCAAGAGTCTGCAGGGGCCGAATCCCCGACCGCCTCAGCGACCGCCTCACCTTCGGATTCGAGCCCCGATCCGTCGAGCTCCGACCCCGCCGATAGCTCGATCGGGGACCTGGTGCAGGGGTGCACCAACGACCTGTGCGTTCAGACTGCGCTGACGGTCAGCAATTCCCATAACGGCGCTGACGATGTGAGTTGGACCCTGGATGGAAGCTGGGGTGACTACGACGCTGGCGATAACGCTGCGGTCGGGACGGGTACTGCCAGCTATAGCTCTGAGTACGGGGTCGTGACGCTGACTGTGGTGGGGTTCGAGACCCCGGAGGCCGCCGCGGCGTACTACACCCGACTCGCCGACGAGTTCCCCGAGCCGGCGCGATTTACGACGACGGTGTGGCAAAACGCAGACACGCCCCGTGGCCCCGGTGAGATGTCCGAGTTCATCGATCGGCAGACCCACGTCGTCCTCTGGTACGACAATGCCGGAGTCGTGTGCCGACTGAGCGGACCGACGGAGTTCGCCGTGGGCAGCGCCGAGATGACGGTCTGGCAGTTCTACTCCACGTTGCCCCCGATCTAGCGGCACATGATGGCGACTCCTTGGTCACGATCAGCGGCCTGGACCGATGGGGAATTCTCCATTGCCCAGGTACCCGTCAGCGCCCTCGCGCGAGAATTTGGTACGCCCACGTTCCTGCTCGATCACGCCGACTTGGTCCATCGGTCTCGGCAGATCGTGGTGGCAGCGCAGCAGGCAGGCCGCGAGCACGGCATCGCGACTGCGGTTTACTACGCGAGTAAGGCTTTCAGTTCTACGGCGGTGCTGCGGTGGATGAGCCAGGAAGGGCTGCGCGTCGACGTTGCCAGCCTGGGGGAGCTCCTGACCGCTATTCGAGCCGGAATCCGTGGCCCAGATCTGGGCCTACACGGCAACAACAAGTCGGTCGAAGAAATCGACACAGCGTTGGCGCACGGTGTCGGGCGAATCGTCATTGATTCGATTCCGGAAATCGCCGTGGTAGCCGAACGGGCGCGGCACCTGGGCGTGAGCGCACCGGTCATGCTTCGGATCACCACCGGAATTCACGCCGGTGGTCATGAGTTCATCGCCACCGCGCATGAGGACCAGAAGTTCGGGCTATCACTGGCGAGCGGGGCGGCCCGAGCCGCCATTGATGCTGTGCGCCGGGAACCAGGACTGCGTCTGGTTGGACTGCACTCCCACATCGGCAGCCAAATCATGGCCGCCGACGGCTTTGCGGCGTCGGCGTCGGCGCTGTTGCGGCTGCGCCGCGATGCCGCTGTCGACGGGCCACTGCTCGATGAGCTCGATATCGGTGGCGGATTCGGCGTCGACTACGTCGGCGATGAGCAGGCCCCCGATCCTGCAACCGTTATCGGTGACCTGGTGGCCCACGTGGCCCGCGACTCGGCGGCTCTGGGGGTTGAGCCACCCGCGCTGTCATTCGAGCCAGGGCGGGCGATCGTCGGCCCGGCGATGACCACGTTGTACCGGGTGGGAACGGTCAAGCCGGTGCAGCTGGACTCCGGGCAGCGCCTGTACGTCTCCGTCGACGGAGGGATGAGCGACAATCTTCGTACCGCGCTCTATGACGCCCGCTACACCGCAGCGTTGGCCTCGCGTACCTCGCAGGCCGATCTGGTCCCGGCGCGGGTGGTGGGCAAGCATTGTGAGAGCGGCGATATCGTCGTCCGGGACGTCCTGCTCCCGGCAGATATCGAATGCGGCGATCTGCTCGTGGTCCCCGTGACCGGAGCCTACGGGCGCAGTTTGGCCAGCAACTACAACCAAGTCCCGCGTCCGGGAGTTGTGGTCGTTGGCGACGGCGACCCGCGTCAGATACTGCGGCGGGAGACCATCGATGACATCTTGGCGCTGGACCTTGGCTAAGCACCCTATTGTGGAACCCGATGAGCGAGTCTGAGCCGCCCTCGCGGCTGCGTATAGCGGTACTTGGTTGCGGCACGGTCGGGACCGAAGTCGTCCGGAATCTGGTGACCCACCAGGCTGAACTGTCCCAGCGGGCCGGCGTCGAGTTGCAGTTGTCGGCCATCGTGGTGCGATCGCTGGCGGCCACGCGCGATCCGGTGATACCGCCCGGCCTGCTGACCACCGATGCTCGCGCGTCCATCGACCAGGCGGACCTGGTCATTGAACTGCTCGCCGGCGTCGAGCCCGCGCAGGAGCTGGTGCGCTACGCGCTCGCCGGCGGCACGAGTGTGATCAGCGCCAACAAAGCGGTACTGGCCGCCTCGGGGCCTGAACTATACGAGGTGGCTGAGCGAGCTGGTGCTGGGGTGTTCTTCGAAGCCGCCGTGGCCGGCGCGGTACCGGTGGTGCGGGGAATCCGGGAGTCGCTCGCGGGGGACCACATCACCGCAGTGATGGGCATCGTCAACGGCACGACGAACTTCATTCTGGACCAGATGACGCGTGAGGGCTCCGACTTTGCTCACGTGCTAGCTCAGGCCCAGGCCCTTGGCTACGCCGAGGCCGATCCCACCGCCGATGTCGGTGGCGCAGACGCAGCCGCCAAGGCAGCGATCCTGGCTGCCCTGGCCTTCCATACCCGAGTGCGGATCGGAGATGTTCCAACGACCGGTATCACCGAGATCAGCACCGAAGACATCGCTGCGGCCACGGCCATGGGTTACGTGATCAAACTCCTGGCCATCGCCGAGCGTGATGGCGACCGGTTCTCGGTGCGGGTGCACCCCGCGCTGGTCTCGACCGAGCATCCGCTGGCAAGTGTGCACGGCGCCTACAACGCCGTCTTCATCCAGGCGCAGGCAGCTGGCACCCTGATGTTCTACGGCCCAGGAGCTGGAGGGGCGCCGACCGCCAGCGCAGTCCTCGGTGACCTGGTGGCCGCCGCCCGGCTCCAGGCCGCAGGTGCCAGGCCGCCGACCGAGTCGCGCTACGCGGAGCTGGTTCAACGGCCAGCCGGAGCGGTCCAGACTCGGTACCTGATCCGGCTCGATGTCGCCGACCGAGCGGGGGTGTTGGCCGAGATAGCCGATGCGGTTGCGCGTCACGAGGTGTCGCTGGAATCGCTGCGACAGGTGGCAACAGCTGCCGGAACCGCGAGCTTGGTCCTGGTCACCCACCGGGCGCGCGAGGACGCACTGGCATCAGCGGTGGCCGCCGTCGGTGAGCTTGCTCCAGTGACCCGCATTACCTCGGTGCTGCGGGTCGAGGGGGACTGACCGATGCGACTGGTAGCCGATGATGTCACCGTCAAAGTCCCGGCCACCAGCGCCAATCTCGGACCTGGATTCGATGCTTTCGGCCTGGCCTTACAGCTCCACGATGTGGTGCACGTGCGAGCCGTCACCTCCACCGACGTCACGGTCGAGGGCGAAGGTGCTGGCGAGGTCGGAACCGGTGAAGACCACCTCGTGGTGCGCGCGATCCGGGCTGGCCTGGACTACCTGGGCGCGCCGCAGGCCGGTTTGGCGTTGCACTGCCGGAATGCGATTCCCCACGGTCGTGGGCTGGGCTCCAGCGCCGCGGCTGTCGTGGCGGGCTTGGTGGCTGCTCGCGCCCTGGTCAATGAACCCGACCAGATGGATCAGCGGGCCATGTTGTCACTGGCCGCGCAGTTCGAGGGGCACCCCGACAATGCCGCGCCGGCTCTGCTGGGTTCGGCCACGATCGCCTGGATGGCGCCCGATGGCCCACAGGCCGCCCAGGTGCCCGTCCGGCAGGAGTTAGCGGCAACGGTCCTGGTGCCAGCCCATCAGGTTCCGACAGCGACCGCGCGCACGTCCTTGCCCACGACGGTGCCGCACGCCGATGCGGCTAGCAACTGCGGCCGGGCTGGGCTGCTGACGCTGGCGTTGTGCCACCGGCCAGACCTGCTGCTACCAGCCACGGCTGATTGGCTGCATCAGCAGTACCGCGCACCGGTGATGGAACAGTCTTACGCGCTGGTCTTGCAGCTGCGCGAGCATGGTCACGCCGCGACCATCTCGGGGGCTGGCCCCAGCGTGCTGGTGCTCCATACCGGTGCTGTGGATCCGGCGATCGCGCAGCTGGCCGGACCGTCCTGGCGGGTACGCACGCTCCCGCTGGATCGCACCGGCGCCCAGGTGGTCCAGCAGCCGTAGCCCGAGGCCGGGCCACGGCTGGTAGGCTGCGAAGGCAGGCATGACGAGCCGGCGCTATCGCGCCGAAGCCGGGCCTGGCATGGCGGGCGTGTCGCTGTTGTTGCCGCTCTCCGTACTCACAACTCTGACAAAGGATCGGCGTGACCGAGACCACCGAGACCGAGGCGCCTAAGGCGTCGCTCACCGACCTGCGCATGCCTGAATTGCAGGCCCTAGCAAGCCGCCTGGGGATTAGCGGAATCTCCAAGATGCGTAAGAATGATCTGGTTCAGGCCATTCGTGAGCGCCGTCGAGCCAACGAACAGCGCTCCAAGACCGCCGGCAACTCCGACCCGGTACAGCAAGGCGCCGCCGACACCTCCGGCCGCGACCGCCGCCGCAGCGCCAACCAGGCCAGCTCTGACTGCGAACCTCAGGCAGCGGCGGGCAAGGAGCAGGCGGCGCAGGGCGGCAGCGCGTCGGCTGATTCTGGTGACGCCAAAGCCACGCTCGATGAGATCCAGTTCCCAGAACCTGCCGAGCGGGCCAAGGATGAGCCCAATCGTGGTGGTCGCCGAGCCGGTCGTTCCAGTTCGCCAGCACAGGGCAAAGCGGCGGCAGCCAGCTCGGCCAAGCCCGGCGCGGAACCGGCTGCTGACGATGACGGCGAGGAGGAGCGTTCTGGGCGTCGGCGGCGCGGGCGTGACCGGTATCGCGACCGGAAGCGGCGCCAGAACAACCGCGAGGGCGGCGGAGCCGACGAGCCAGAGATCATGGAGGACGACATCCTCATCCCGGTAGCCGGGGTGCTGGACGTCCTGGAGAACTACGCATTCGTTCGTACCAGTGGCTACCTACCCGGTGCCAGCGATGTCTATGTCTCGTTGGGGCAGGTCAAGAAGTCTGGGTTGCGTCGAGGCGACGCGATCGCCGGTGCCGTCCGGCAGCCACGCGAGGGTGAGACCCAGCGGCAGAAGTTCAATGCGCTGGTCCGGCTGGATACCGTCAACGGTTCACCGGTCGCCGATACCGGGGACCGCCCCGAGTTCGATGCGCTGACCGCCATGTATCCCGATGAGCCGATGAAGCTGGAGACCAGTTCCCGCCAGCTCATCACTCGCGCCATCGATATCGTGGCTCCGATCGGTAAGGGGCAGCGCACCCTGTTGCTCGCGCCTCCACGTTCGGGCCGGACCCAGACGCTGCTGCAGATTGCCGACGCGATCACCGCCAACCACGCTGATGCGCACCTGATGGCTGTGCTGGTCGATCAGCGGCCCGAGGAAGTGACCCAATGGCAACGCCAGGTTGCGGGCGAGGTCGTGGCGTCCACCTTCGACCGGCCTGCCAGTGACCACACCTCGGTTGCGGAACTGGCGATTGAGCGCGCAAAGCGGCTGGTTGAGCTAGGCCAACATGTGGTGGTGCTGCTGGACTCTCTGACCAGCCTGGCACGTGCTTACAACGCTGCTGCCACCGGTACGGCCCGTTCTGGTCCGGTCGACCCGGCCGCGCTGCATCCGGCCAAGGCTTTCTTCGGTGCAGCCCGCAGCATTGAGAACGGCGGATCTCTCACCATCGTGGCGAGCGCTCGCGTGGAGTTCGGCTCTGAGATCGATGAGTTGATCCTGGAGGAGTTCTTCGGCACCGAGAACAGCGAGGTCCGGCTGGTACGCGATGGCGCCAATCGGACGTCCCCGGCACTGGTCAACCCGCAGGCCTCAGGAACTCGCCATGAGGACCTGCTGCTGACCGCCGACGAACTGGCAGTGGTCGGCAAGGTTCGGCGAGTGCTGGAAGGGATGCCTGCCGAGGCGGCGACGGAACTGCTGGTGACGCGGCTGAGCCGGACTACCTCCAATGCCGACTTCCTGCTGGCCGCCAGCCGCGCCGCCTCCGGTGAGTTGAGCTGAGTCGACCACCAATGGCTGAGGAGTTTGCTGCGGTGACGCCGCTGCTTGCCGAGTATGAGCAGATCGAGGCTGCTCTGGCTGATCCAGCGGTGCACGCCGATCAGAATCGAGCCCGCACCCTGGGGCGCCGATATTCTGAACTCGGAGGCGTCGTTCGTGCCTACCGCGCCTGGCAGGCGGCAGCGGACGACGTGAGCGCAGCGCGTGAACTCGCAGCCGACGATCCGGCGTTCGCCGATGAACTACCGGAACTGGAATCGGCCCAGGCCGCAGCCAGTGACGCCCTGCGAACGCGCTTGATCCCGCGTGATCCCGACGATGCCCGCGATGTCATCCTGCAGGTCAAAGCGGGCGAGGGCGGCGCGGAGTCGGCGCTGTTCGCCGGCGACCTGCTGCGGATGTACCTGCGCTATGCCGAACGGCAGGGGTGGAGTACCCAGTTGCTGGAAGATACCGAATCCGACCTGGGTGGATATAAGGACGTGTCGGTCGCGGTCAAGGCCCGCAGCATCACTGAACCCGCCGACGGAGTGTGGGCCCACCTGAAATATGAGGGCGGCGTCCACCGGGTTCAGCGGGTACCGGTCACCGAGTCGCAAGGGCGCATCCACACCTCGGCAGCCGGTGTCTTGGTCCTGCCAGAGGTTGAGGACCCGGGCGAGATTGAGATTGACCCCAACGATCTGCGAATCGATGTCTACCGCTCCTCGGGCCCGGGGGGGCAAAGCGTGAACACGACCGATTCGGCCGTTCGAATCACCCACGAACCTACGGGGATCGTGGTGTCGATGCAGAATGAAAAGTCGCAGCTGCAAAATCGTGAGGCGGCCATGAGGGTGCTGCGCGCCCGGTTGCTAGCCGCCCGCAAAGAGGAAGCGGAAGCCGCTGCTGCCGATGTGCGCCGATCTCAAGTTCGAACCGTTGACCGTTCGGAGCGGATCCGCACCTACAACTTCCCCGAGAACCGCATCGCCGATCATCGAACCGGCTACAAGGCGTACAACCTCGATCAGGTCCTTGACGGTGATCTTGGCCCGGTGATCGCCTCAGCCGTGGCTATGGACGAATCCGAGCGGCTCACCGCTGGCCAGGACTGACCGGCCGTGCTGACGCTGCGCCAACTGATCGACGGCGCTACCTCGATCCTGGCCGAGGCTGGAGTGGCCTCGCCGCAACGCGATGCCCTGGCGCTGGCGCAGTACTGCTTGGGATTGCCGCGGTTGGAGCTGGCCATGGCCCCGGACATGACCTCCGACCAGATGGCCCAGTTCACGGCACTGGTGGATCGTCGCCGTCGTCGAGAACCGCTGCAGCAGATCGTGGGGTCCACCGGTTTCCGGTACATCACGCTGCAGATGATGCCCGGTGTCTTCGTGCCCCGGCCGGAAACGGAGGTGGTGGCTGGTGTGGCGATCGCGGAGATCGACCGCCTGCTATCCCTGGAATCCCGGCCGGTGCTGCTGGTGGATCTGTGCACCGGTTCCGGCGCCATCGCGGCTTCAGCGGCCGACGAGACATCGGCCCAGATCGTTGCCATCGATGCCGACCCGGATGCGGTGACGCTCGCGCGCCGCAACACCGCTAGTGCCGGTGACCGGGTCCGGATCGAGCTCGGGGACGTCCGGGATCCGGACCTGCTCGCCGACCTGGCCGGGACGGTCGATGTGGTGGTCTCCAACCCGCCCTACATCCCACTCGACGCGGTCCCCATCGATCCTGAGGTTGCCGACCACGACCCGGAACTGGCGTTGTATGGCGGCGGCCTGGACGGGATGGCACTGCCGACCGCTGTCGTGCATGCTGCGCAGCGATTGCTGCGACCAGCAGGCCTGCTGGTGATGGAGCACGCAGACAGCCAGGGCGGGCAGGCCCGAGCGGTTGCGCTGGCCACCGCTGGGTTTGCCGAGGTGGGGACCGGGATGGACCTGACCGAACGAGATCGTTACCTGTGGGCCCGGCGGCACGACGAGCCCAGATAGCACCGAGCGCCCGCGGTGTCTTGCTCAGGGGGAGCGGGTCCGCCAGCGAGCGAGCAACCGCAGCGCGGCGCTACCGGTCAACCAACCCAAGCCGATGCCGACCAGGTCTGCCAGGGCATCCCACGGATCGCCGGTTCGTTCCGGCAGCAACAGATGCTGACCCAGCTCGGAGGCCGCCGTCTGCAGCAGTAGCAGGGTTAGCAGCAGCCTGGTGCTGATACCTGCGAGCACACCAGTGGCCATCACCAGGGCAAAGACGGCGATGTGGACCAGTTTGTCCAATCCAGGCACCCCGCCTGGCCCTGCTACCCGTGGTGCGTAGAGAGCGTAAAGGTTGAGCGCGCAAGCCGCCACGAACGCAGTGGTGGCCAGCCACCGATACCGCGGCCCTAGGTCTACCTCTGTCACAGAGCCAGCCTACGGTCACCGGGACTGGGGACCTCATGGGATGATCACTGCCGTGATTGAGCCGCGTGACTGTACCGACCCCGCGACATGGTGGCCGCATATCGATGAGGCGACCCGTGCTCTGGCCGGCGGGGCATTGGTGGTGGTGCCCACGGACACGGTCTACGGGATTGCGGCAGATGCGTTTCAGCCCGATGCCGTGCAGGCCCTACTCGATGCCAAAGGTCGGGGCCGGCAGATGCCGCCGCCGGTACTGATCGGGGATCAACGCACGGTAGAAGGCCTGGCGACCGAGGTGCCCGATGCGGCTCGCGACCTGATCGAGAAGTTCTGGCCCGGTCCGCTGACCATCATTTGCCGGGCACATCAGTCGTTGCAATGGGATTTGGGGGAGACTGCGGGTTCGGTCGCATTGCGGATGCCAGACCACGAATTGGCCCTAGCCCTGTTGCGGCGTACCGGGCCTCTGGCTGTCTCCTCCGCCAACACATCCGGCTCGCCGCCTGCCACGAGTGCTGCGCAGGCAGGTGCGATGCTCGGGACCAAGGTGCGGCTGTATCTGGACGCCGGTGACAGCCCGGGTGGGGTGGCGTCCACCATCGTCGACGCGACCGGAACTGCCCTGCGCATCGTTCGTGACGGGGCCTTGTCGGCCAGCGAACTAGGTATCTCGGCCGAACCCGCAACCAAGCCAGAGCCGCAAGCCGAGACGGAGCCGCAAGCCGAGACAGAGCCGCAAGCCGAGACGGAGCAGCAGGAGTAGCGCGCGGTGATGGCATCGTGGCCAGCCGTCGATAACATCGCCGCTATGGCTGGCACTGAAACCGTGCTCCGTCGGGGGCGCTGCGCAGGCGGTGGTGTGGCGTGAGGATCTACCTGCTGCTGATGGTGATCGCTGCGGTGGTCACGTATCTGGCCACCCCGTTGGCAAAATTGATAGCTCAGCGCACCCACGCCCTGACGCCGGTGCGTGCCCGCGACGTCCACACCGTCCCGATACCTCGGCTTGGGGGAGTGGCCATGCTGCTGGGCATGGCGATCACGCTGGTGATTGCCTCCCAGATCGGCTTCCTGGAGCGAGTTTTCGCTCAACCGTTACCATGGGCGATCCTCGGCTCCGCCGCGCTGGTGTGTCTGCTGGGTGTGGCTGACGATATCTGGGACTTGGATTGGGTCACCAAGTTGGTGGGACAGGTCCTGGCTGCTGGCTTCATGGCGTGGCAGGGTGTTCAGCTCATCCAGTTCCCGGTGTTCGGCCTCACGATCGGTTCACCGCGGCTATCTCTGATCGTGACCGTGCTGGTGGTGGTGGTGGCGATCAACGCGGTCAATTTCGTCGATGGGCTCGACGGCCTCGCCGCGGGAGTTATCGCCATCGGCGGTCTTGCGTTCTTTACCTATGCCTACCTGCTGACCATTAGCCGCAACCCCACCGACTACTCCGACCTGGCCACCGTGGTGATGGCGTGTGTAGTGGGTGTCTGCTTAGGCTTCCTGCCACACAACTTCTACCCAGCCCGGATCTTCATGGGTGATTCCGGTGCCATGTTCCTGGGCTTAACCATGGCTGCCGCAGCGATCCTGGTGACCGGGCAGATCGACCCGGCGGTGACCGAGATCGGAACCGCACTGCCGGCTTTTCTTCCGATTCTGCTGCCGGTGGCCGTCCTTCTGCTGCCTCTGCTGGACATGGGGCTGGCAGTGATTCGTCGGCTGGGTGCGGGCAAGTCGCCGTTCCACCCCGATCGTATGCACCTGCACCATCGCCTGCTTGATTTCGGGCATAGTCATCGCCGCGCGGTGCTGATCATGTATGTGTGGGCACTGGTGGTCTCACTGAGCGCAGTATCGGTGGCGGCGCTGCCATTGCCATGGGTGATCGCGGTGACCATCACCGGGGTGCTGGGGGCCATCTGGGCGACTTTCCGGCTACCCGAACAAGAGCTTCCCAAGCTAGGCCAGTAACGATCTCGCGTCGCCGCATGCAAGGCTTAGACCATGTCTGAAACCGCTCGCGAGCGCCGGGTACCGACCACCGCCATGATCGACCTGTTCCGAGCGGTGCAGCGGCGGCTGCTGCTGCTGACCCTCGCCCTCGCTTTGCTGGGGTCTGGCCTGGGTCTGCTGCTGGCTGGGTTGGCGGGCCTGTGGGGCGCGCTGTTGGCGGCCGCCTTAGGTCTGGCATTCACCGTGACCACGGTCGCGATGTTGCGCCTGGTCGCTGGGCGAGGGGTCGAGTTTCTGCAGATCGTGCTGCTAGGCACATGGGTGATGAAACTGGGGCTGGTGGTGCTGGTGATGGTGTGGCTGCGAGGGCAGGAGTTCTACCACCGAGGCGTCTTCTTCGGTGTGCTGGTGGTGGTCGTTCTGGGGGCCGTGGGAATTGAAATGTGGACCGTAGCCACCAGCCGGATGCCCACGGTGGACGCCCCGGCTGAACAGGTGAGTCGCATCACACCGGATGCTCAAGATTCCGAACCGGCCCAGACAACGGACGCGGAATTTCGCGGTGAGCAACCCATCGTGGGTCGCGACGGCGGTGACTCGGATCGCGAATCCCCCGCAAAATAGCGATGAACGGTCTTGGCAGGCAGCAGGATCCGGTAGGGTTCTGGCCAGATCCAGACCACCGGCACCAGCTCTGGGGCAGCCACGACTGACGTGGATGCGATCGGAGTAGTAGCGGGCGCGGGTCGTGTGCAAGCACGACAAGCGCCTGTGCCCACGAACCGCAGGAGTGCACGCTGTTGACGCCGCTGAGCTTCGCGCCCATCCTCGCTGAGAGCGATGGCGAACAGGCGGGTCCGCACCTGCCGACGGTGGAGGACTTCTTCCCCCCGATGATCTGGGGAGAGTACGACTCCTGGTGGGCCTTCGACCGGGTCATGCTGATCCGGTTCATCGTTGCTGCCGTGCTCATCCTGTTGATGTGGCTGGCGGTACGCAAGGCATCGCTGGTCCCCAGCCGCGGCCAGAGCGTGGTCGAGATGGGGCTGGATTTCGTCCGGGTGCAGATTGCCGAACAGACCTTGGGCAAAGAACGAGCCAAGCGGTTCGTGGGCATGCTCACGGTCATCTTCTTCACGATCCTGGCCATGAATCTGGCTGGAATCGTGCCGTTCCTGAACCTCGCTGGTACCTCGCGCATCGGGCTACCGATGATCTTGGCCCTGTGGGTATTCGGTGCCTACCTGGTGGCCGGCGTGCAGGCACACGGTGTTGGCAGGTACCTCAAACAGCAACTGATGCCAGCTGGTGTGCCCTGGCCGATGCTCATCCTGCTTATTCCCATCGAGGCGCTGCAGGTCTTCATCATTCGCCCGGCCACCCTGATGTTGCGTCTAGTGGCCAACATGATGGCTGGTCACATCATGCTGGTGCTGTGCTTCGTCGGCACCGACTTCCTGTTGCTCTATGCCGAGTCCTTGGCGCTGCGCCCCATCGGATTGCTCACCTTCCTCGGTGCGGTCTTCGTTACCCTGTTCGAGGTATTCGTGGCGGCGCTGCAGGCCTTCATCTTCACGCTCCTGTCTTCGATCTACATCAACTTCGCGTTGGAGGAGGCGCACTGACGCTCACCCGTCGGGGCTCCTACGCTTTCGCGAGAACCAACTCAACAACCGCTCGATTCCGATGCTCACCGTGAGCATCGCCTAGAAAGGAAGTACCAGTGGAAGGTAATCTCGCCGTCCTCGGTTACGGTCTCGCCACCCTCGGCCCGGGCATCGGTCTGGGTCTGATGATCGGCCAGACGCAGCAGGCCATCGCCCGTCAGCCAGAACTGCGCGGCAACCTGTTCAGCAACATGCTTATTGGCGCCGGCCTGATTGAGGTGCTCGCACTGCTGGGCCTGGTCGCCGGCTTCCTGTTCTCATAACCGCTCCCGCCTCGGAGCCCCGGAATAGTCGGAGCAACGGATACCACCCATGATCACCGCAAATGCACCGGAGGGCATCGCCCTCTTTATCCCACCCGGATACGACATCCTGTGGTCGGTTGTCGTCACCGTGGTGATCGCATTCTTCTTCTTCAAGTACCTTCTGCCCAAGATCAACGCGATCCTGGACGAGCGTGCCGCCAAGATCGAAGGCGGAATAGCGCTTGCGGAGAAGGTGCAAGCCGAAGCAGCGGACGCGCGCGCGCAAACCGAAGCTGAGTTGAATCGGGCCCGGGACGACGCGGCCGGAATCAAGAGCGAGGCCAGCGCGGACGGCGCAGCGATCGTTGCGCAGGCGCGAGCCAAGGCGCAGACCGAAGCCGCCCGCATCCTCGAGGCAGCTGAGCGTCAGATCGAGGCCCAGCGAGCCGCTGCCGTGACCTCACTTCGTGAGGAGGTCGGCGGTCTCGCGACGGAGCTGGCCTCACGCATCGTGGGTGAGTCGCTGGCCGACGATGCCCGGCAGTCACGGGTCATCGACCGGTTCCTCGACGAACTCGAGGGCGGCCTATCGGCGCAGACGGCCGCATCCTCATCGGCGGACAAGTCCTGATGCGTGCGACCAGCCAGGCCAGCCTGCGAGCCGCGAGCGACCGGTGGGAACCGGTGCTGCGGCAAGCAGGCGCGAGTGCGGCGGACTACGGAGCTCAGCTCTATGCCGTGGTGGACGCACTCGATAACTCGGCCGGGCTGCGCCGTGCACTGACCGAACCCACGCGGGACGGTGAGGACAAGGCTGCAGTGGTGCGCCAGATCCTGGGAGATAAGGTCGCCGCTGCGGTGGTAGACCTGCTTTCAGGGATGGTGCGGGGCCGCTGGTCCTCCGATACGGACCTGGCCGACTCGGTCGATGAACTAGCCACCGAGTCCTATCTCGCGGCGGCCCAGACCCAAGGCGAGCTGGCCCAGGTGGAGGACGAAGTGTTCCGCCTGAGTCGGGTGCTCTCGGATCAGCGAGAGTTGCGTTTCGCTCTCAGCGACCGGGATGCCTCGGCACAACGTCGGCTCGCGCTCTTCGATTCCACCTTCGGATCCCGGCTCGGGGTGTACACGCGGGCGCTGGTGGCGCGGGCGCTGACGTCCTTGCGTTCGCGTTCGGTGAGCGCGGCGCTGACCCGCATTATCGAACTTGCTGCTCGACGTCGGCAGCAGCTGGTTGCGGTGGTGACCAGCGCAATCCCTATGACCTCGGCCCAGCAGGACCGGCTTGCCGGAATCCTGGCTACCGCCTACGGCCGTGACGTTCAACTCAACATCGCCGTGGACCCGGATGTCGTTGGCGGATTCCGGATCCAGCTCGGTGATGAGGTCGTCGATGCCACGATCGGCGCCCGACTCGACAACGCTCGCCGGCGACTCGCCGGCTAATCCGCTTCACGGCAGAAACTAAAGGAAGAACTCCAGATGACCGATCTGAGCATCAAGCCCGACGAGATTCGGGCTGCGCTGGACACGTTTGTGAGCTCGTACACCCCGGCTGCGAGTGCCCGCGAGGAGGTCGGCACCGTCACGCTGGCTGCTGATGGCATCGCCTATGTCGAGGGCTTGCCCGGCACCATGGCGAACGAGCTGCTGACCTTCGAGGACGGCACCCTCGGCCTCGCACAGAACCTGGATGTCCGGGAGATCGGCGTCGTGGTCCTGGGGGAGTTCGACGGAATCGAGGAAGGCCAGCAGGTACGCCGTACTGGCGAGGTGCTCTCGGTGGCCGTCGGCGAAGGTTATCTGGGCCGAGTGGTCGATCCGCTGGGGAACCCCATCGACGGACTCGGAGAGATCGCCACCGAAGGGCGTCGGGCCCTGGAGTTGCAGGCTGCGGGCGTGATGGAGCGCAAGAGCGTGCACGAGCCGTTGCAGACCGGCCTCAAGGCCATCGACGCGATGATCCCGGTTGGCCGTGGCCAGCGGCAGCTGATCATCGGTGACCGTCAGACTGGGAAGACGGCCATCGCGCTGGACACCATCATCAACCAGAAGTCCAACTGGGAATCGGGTGACCCGAACAAGCAGGTGCGGTGCATCTACGTCGCCATTGGTCAGAAGGGCTCGACCATCGCCTCGGTGCGTGGAGCGCTCGAGGAAGCCGGAGCGCTGGAATACACCACCATCGTGGCTGCGCCCGCCTCAGACCCGGCCGGATTCAAGTACATCGCCCCCTACACCGGCTCAGCCATTGGTCAGCACTGGATGTACCAGGGCAAGCACGTCCTGATCATTTTCGATGACCTGTCCAAGCAAGCTGAGGCCTACCGAGCCGTGTCACTGCTGTTGCGTCGCCCGCCCGGTCGTGAGGCCTACCCCGGCGATGTCTTCTACTTGCACTCCCGTCTGCTGGAGCGGTGCGCGAAGCTGTCCGACGACCTGGGTGCGGGTTCGATGACCGGGTTGCCGATCATCGAGACCAAGGCCAATGACGTCTCGGCCTATATCCCCACCAACGTCATCTCGATCACCGATGGCCAGATCTTCTTGCAGTCCGATCTGTTCAATGCTGGCCAGCGGCCCGCTGTCGACGTCGGTATCTCCGTTTCCCGGGTCGGTGGTGACGCTCAGGTCAAGGCCATGAAGTCGGTCTCCGGGACACTCAAGCTGGACCTGGCCCAGTACCGTTCCTTGCAAGCCTTCGCGATGTTCGCCTCCGACCTCGATGCGGCGTCCCGTCAGCAGCTCACCCGAGGTGCGCGACTGATGGAACTGCTGAAGCAGCCGCAGTACACCCCGTACCCGGTGGAGGAGCAGGTCGTCTCCATCTGGGCCGGAACCAAGGGATACTTCGACGATGTCGAGCTCGCGGATGTGCGCCAGTTCGAAGCGGGTCTGATCGATCACCTGCGTCGCCATTCCGACGTGCTCGGGACTATCACCGACACCGGAAAGCTGGACGAGGCCACCATCGCCACGCTGGAGACCGAGGTGGCTAAGTTCCGCCAGGCCTTCCGGGGTAGCGACGGCGCGGCGCTGACCGGCGAGGAGTCCGGTGGCGACGGCGAAGAGGTAGACATCGACCAGGAGCAGATCGTCCGGCAGAAGCGGGGCTGATCAATGGCAGGTCAGCAGCGGGTCTACAACCAGCGCATCAAGTCGACTGAGACGCTGAAGAAGATGTTCCGGGCGATGGAGTTGATCGCCGCCTCCCGGATCGGCAAGGCGCGCCAGCGGGCCGCCGAGGCCGCGCCGTACACTCGCGCGATCACCCGCGCGGTTTCTGCCGTTGCCACCCACAGCGACGTTCAGCACGAACTCACCACCGAACGGACCGACACCAACCGGGTGGCGGTGCTGGTGGTGACCGCCGACCGGGGTATGGCCGGTGCGTATTCAGCCACGTTGCTGCGGGAGGCGGAGCGCCTGCGCGACCAACTGCGCGAGGAGGGCAAGGAGGTCGCCCTCTACGTGACCGGACGGCGAGGTGTGGGCTTCTACACCTTCCGCAACGTTGCGATCACCCAGTCCTGGACCGGCGATTCCGACAACCCGAAGGTCGAGGTTGCCACCGAGATCGCCGACACGCTGCTGGATGCCTTCTCGGCCCCCGCCGATGCCGGTGGTGTCAGCGAGCTGCACGTGGTCTATACCCGGTTCAGGTCCATGGTCACCCAGGAGCCGCAGGTCATTCGCATGCTGCCGTTGGAGGTCGTCGACGGCGTCGAGGACTCATCGGGTTCGGCACCGCTGTACGAGTTCGAACCGGACGAGGCCCAGGTGCTGGACGCGCTGCTGCCCCGCTATATCCGCAGCCGGATCTACAACGCGCTGCTACAGGCATCGGCGTCGGAGCTGGCTGCCCGTCAGCGCGCGATGCGCACCGCCGTTGACAATGCCGAAGATCTCATCCGCACCTACACCCGCTTGAAGAACACCGCCCGCCAGGCAGAGATCACCCAGGAGATCAGCGAGATTGTCTCCGGGGCCGACGCACTGGCCGCCAGCTGAGCGCCGTACCCTAAGAACGAGGACACACAACATGACCGCCACTGCCACTTCCGCGCAGGAGACCGCCAAGAGTCCCGCCGTCGGCCGCGTCGCTCGCGTGATCGGCCCCGTCGTCGACATCGAGTTTCCGCCAGAGGAACTGCCGGATATCTACAACGCGCTCAAGACCACCATCGACCTGTCCAACCAGGGTGAGGACGAAGGCGTCATGGAAATGACGCTGGAGGTCGAGCAGCACCTGGGCGACAACATCGTGCGCGCCATTGCGCTCAAACCCACCGACGGCTTGGTCCGTGGTGCGCAGGTGCGTGACACCGGCGAGCCGATCAGCGTCCCGGTGGGCGACATCACCAAGGGCAAGGTGTTCAACGTCATCGGAGAAGCTCTCAACCTCGGTGAGGGCCAGACGCTGGAGGTCACCGAACGCTGGCCCATCCACCGCACGCCTCCAGCATTCGACCAGCTGGAATCCAAGACCGAGATGTTCGAGACCGGTATCAAGGTCATCGACCTCCTCACGCCGTATGTGCAGGGTGGAAAGATCGGCCTGTTCGGTGGCGCCGGCGTGGGCAAGACCGTGCTGATCCAGGAGATGATTCAGCGCGTCGCCCAGGACCACGGTGGCGTGTCGGTGTTCGCCGGGGTGGGAGAACGCACCCGAGAGGGCAACGACCTGATCGGCGAAATGGAAGAGGCAGGGGTCTTCGACAAGACCGCCCTGGTCTTCGGCCAGATGGACGAGCCGCCGGGCACCCGGCTGCGGGTGGCCCTGTCAGCGCTGACCATGGCCGAGTACTTCCGCGATGTCCAGAACCAGGACGTGCTGCTTTTCATCGACAACATCTTCCGCTTCACCCAGGCAGGTTCGGAGGTTTCCACCTTGCTGGGCCGGATGCCGTCCGCAGTGGGCTACCAGCCCAACCTGGCTGACGAGATGGGTCAGCTGCAGGAGCGCATCACCTCCACCCGGGGTCACTCCATCACCTCGTTGCAGGCGATCTACGTGCCCGCTGACGACTACACCGACCCGGCGCCGGCGACCACGTTCGCGCACTTGGATGCCACCACCAACCTGTCTCGTGAGATCGCTTCGCGTGGTCTGTACCCGGCGGTGGACCCGCTGGCCTCGACCTCACGGATCCTGGACCCGCGCTATGTGGGAGAAGAGCACTACCGAGTGGCCAACCAGGTGAAGTCGATTCTGCAGAAGAACAAGGAATTGCAGGACATCATCGCCATCCTGGGTGTCGACGAGCTTTCCGAAGAGGACAAGATCACGGTGAACCGAGCTCGCCGGATCGAGCAGTTCCTCTCCCAGAACACTTACATGGCGGAGAAGTTCACCGGTGTGGCCGGCTCGACGGTACCGATGGCCGACACCATCGAGGCGTTCGACAAGATCGCCAACGGTGAATTCGACCACGTGACCGAGCGTGCGTTCTTCAACATCGGCGGCCTGGACGACCTGGAGCGTAACTGGGCGCAGATCCAGAAGGAGCTTGGCTGACGTGCCGCTCCAGGTTGAGGTGGTTGGACCGACCCACGTCCTCTGGGAGGGTGAGGCGTCGATGGTGAGCGCGCCTGCGGCCGAGGGGTCGATGGGTGTGTTGCCGGGCCACCAACCGGTGCTTTCGGTGATGCAACCGGGGGTGGTCACAGTGGCACCGGTGGCCGGGGAGTCCGTCGAAATCGAGGTTGAGGGCGGCTTTTTCTCGGTGGACTCCGATCAGGTCACGATCGTGCTGGACACCACCAGCCTCGACAGCGGCGACTGAACCATGCCTTCAGCGCTGACCATCGTCGTGGTGGTCGCGCTGCTTGTGGTGGTGCTCATAGCGCTGTTTGGCCTGCGTTTACGTTCGCTAGCGGCCCGGGTTGGTTCGTTCGAGTGTGCTTTGCGCTCCGGTGATCGGTGGCATCCCGGGATTGCCGCCTATACCAGGCAGAAGCTGGTCTGGTACGAGGTGGTCTCGCTATCGCGGAGCCCGCGCTATCAATGGGAGCGCGCAGGACTGACGGTGGTGGAACGTTCCGCCACCATCCGCGATGGGCAGCCGGTCGTCCAGGCGCTCTGCCGCCACCAGGGCCAGCCGCTCGTGCTAGCGGCCAAGCCAGCGGCATTCGAAGGGCTGGTGTCATGGTTGGAAGCAACTCCGCCAGGGAGCAGACACGGCCAGGTCATCTAGCGCAGCGCCGATCCGCTGGCGCAGCGCCTTCCGGTCCGGGATAGCCTAAGCGGGATGCGTATCGTGATAGCCGAGTGTTCGGTGGTCTATTCGGGTCGGCTCAGTGCTTACCTGCCGCTGGCGCGGCGGGTACTGCTGGTCAAGGCCGACGGCTCGGTGCTGGTGCATTCCGACGGCGGTTCCTATAAGCCGCTGAACTGGATGTCGCCGCCGTGCCGACTTGCCGAATCCGAACCGGGCCCAGAGCTGGCACAAACGGGCGTGACCTCACTGTGGACCGTGCAGCATGCGAAGTCGGACGATCGGCTGCAGGTCCAGCTGCACCAGGTGTACTCCGATACCAGTGTCGAACTGGGGGTCGACCCCGGGCTGATCAAGGACGGCGTGGAGGCGCACCTCCAGGAACTTCTCGCCGACCAGGTGGCGCTGCTGGGCCAGGGACACACCTTGATCCGCCGGGAATATCCGACCGCGATCGGGCCGGTGGACATCCTGGCCCGGGGGCCGCACGGGCACGTAGCGGTCGAGATCAAACGACGCGGCGATATCGATGGGGTGGAGCAGTTGACTCGATATCTAGAACTGCTCAACCGTGACCCGTTGCTGAGCCCGGTGGCGGGGGTCTTCGCGGCTCAGGAAATAAAGCCGCAGGCCCGGGTGCTGGCATCCGACCGGGGAATTCGCTGCGTGGTTCTGGACTATGACGCGATGCGCGGCGTCGACGATGTGGAATCGAGGCTGTTCTAAATGATGATCGTTCGCGGCCAGGTGGTCACCCCCGACACTGTGCTCACCGACGGCGTCGTTGCGCTTGAGGATGGGGTGATCAGCTGGGTGGGAGCGGCCGCCGATGCTCGTGCCGCCGGTCTCGGGGAACAGGTCGGCGCCACCGAGCCGGATCCCTCCTACGTGCTTCCCGGTTTGGTAGACCTGCACAATCACGGCGGTGGTGGCCAATCCTTCCCCGATTCCACCGATCTGGACCAGGTACGAGCAGCGGTGAGCCAGCACCGTCGCCACGGAACCACCGGCGTCGTTGCATCGCTGGTCACGGCGGCACCCCAGACCCTGGCTGACCGGGTCAGCCTGCTCGCGGACGCCGCAGAGGCCGGCGAGATTGCCGGGATCCATCTGGAGGGCCCATTTCTCTCGGTGGCACGTTGCGGTGCCCAGGATCCGGAGTTGATCATCGCCCCGGATGCGGCGCTGACCACCCGGCTGCTGGAACTGGGGCGCGGCCATGTCGTGACCATGACCGTGGCTCCGGAGGCGCCGGGCGTGCTCGGCGCAGATGGTGTGGTCGCCGCCCTGGTCGAGGGCGGTGCATTGCCTTCGTGGGGTCACACCGATGCCTCGGCCTCAGTTATGCGTCACGCGCTGGAGGCAACCTCATCGATGTTCGATGGTGCTCGCTCACCGCGGGCTACGGTGACGCACTTGTGCAACGGGATGCCGCCGATGCATCACCGCAATCCCGGCCCGGTGCCGGTGGCTCTTGCCGCCGCCAGCAACGGTGAGGTGGTGGTGGAGCTCATCGCTGACGGAACCCACCTGGCACCCGAGCTGGTGGCGGAGATATTCGCGATGGTCGGTGCCCAGAACATAGCGCTGGTGACCGACGCCATGGCTGCTGCGGGAATGCCCGACGGCGTCTACCAGCTCGGGAGCAAGCAGGTCAGTGTCGCGGACGGCATTGCCCGGCTGACCGATGGCGGCTCCATCGCTGGTGGCACCGCGCACCTGCTCGATGTGGTCCGGGGCACGGTGGCGGCCGGGGTACCCCTGCATCAGGCGGTGCTCTCCGCAGCGACCGTGCCCACACAGGTATTGGGTCATCGGGAACTGGGCCGCCCGGCCGGCGCCATCCGGGCTGGGCACCGGGCCACGCTGCTACGCGTGAGTGCGGATCTGCGAGATGTGCAGCCCATCGGATCAGCCAGCCAGAGCTAGATCCAGATGGTTCTGGCCAAACGCCGCTAGGGTCTGGCCCATGGCGATCACGTTTCCTGACGACTTCTGGTGGGGGTCGGCCACGGCGGCCTACCAAATCGAAGGGGCGGTAGCGCAAGGAGGTCGCACGGCCTCGATCTGGGATACCTTCGCCCACACCCCGGGCAAGACCCTGAACGGTGAGACCGGTGACATCGCCGACGACCACTATCACCGCTGGCGCGAGGATGTGGCTCTCATGGCTCGGCTGGGCCTGAAGGCCTACCGATTCTCGATCTCCTGGTCGCGGGTACAGCCCGGCGGCAGCGGGCCGTTGAACCCGCACGGCGTGGCCTTCTACCGGGACCTCCTCGATGCGCTTCTCGCTGCTCAGATCGCACCCGTGGTGACGCTGTACCACTGGGACCTGCCGCAGGAGTTGGAAGACGCCGGCGGCTGGGCCAACCGGGACACCGCGTACGCGTTCGCGCAGTACGCGCGGTCGATGGCGGGTGCGCTCGGTGATCGGGTGCACCTGTGGACCACTGTGAACGAGCCGTGGTGCGCGGCCTATCTCGGGTACGCCTCCGGCATCCACGCGCCCGGCCGCACCGAACCAGGAGCCGCGCTCGCTGCTGCCCACCACCTCAACCTGGCGCATGGGCTCGCTGCTCGCGCCATTCGCGATGAACTGGGCCAGCAGGCCCAGATCTGCATCGCCATCAACCTGCATGTAGTCCGCCCGGACGATCCCGCCAGTGCCGCCGACCTCAATGCGGTCCGCCGCATCGATGCGCTCGGAAACCGGATCTTTCTGGAGCCGCTCCTGGGCGATGGCTACCCCGAAGACCTGCGCTCCGACGTCGCCGCCATCACTGACTTCTCCTTTGTGCGGCCAGGTGATGAGGAACTGATCGCACAGCGATTGGATGTGCTCGGGATCAACTACTACTCCACCTCCCGGGTGCGGGCCTATGACGGCGAAGGGCTGCCCGAGCAGGCCGATGGGCACGGTGACAGCGAAGCCAGCCCGTGGGTGGGCGCCGAGGATGTGCAGTTCCTGCCACAACCGGGCCCGTACACCCAGATGGGCTGGAATATCGATCCAGCCGGCCTGGTGGAAGCGCTGATGCGGATCCACCAGCGCTACCCGGGGCTGGCGATGATGGTGACCGAAAACGGGGCCGCCTTCGATGACCGGGTTGCCGCAGACGGCAGCGTCCCAGATCCCGAACGGGTCTCCTACCTGCATGACCACGTCAGTGCGCTGGCCTTGGCGCGGGCACGTGGGGCTGATGTCCGGGGCTATTTCCTGTGGTCCCTGCTGGACAATTTCGAATGGTCCTACGGGTTCAGCAAACGCTTTGGCATTGTGCGGGTGGACTATGACCGGCAGGAGCGGACGATCAAGGAATCGGGGTACTGGTACGCACGACTAATTGCCACTGGCCAGCTTCCTGACGTAGCTTCGACCCCATGAGGCGGGGCCGCAAGCGTCCGTATTCCCAGCCGCACCGCCCGTTGGATCCGGCGGCGGCCTGGAGCAGCGTGGAGCGCACCGAATCCGGAAGCGATGGCCGCCTCTGGCAGGTCCGCACCGTCAAGGGGGCAGACAAGGAGTATCGCTGCCCGGGCTGCCAGCAGGTTGTTCGGCGCGGAGCCGTGCACATCGTCGCCTGGCGAGGCGACCATCTCTTCGGTGACGATGCCGCTTTGGCCGAGCGACGTCACTGGCATAGCGGTTGCTGGCAGCGCCGGTGAGGTGACCAGGCCGATGGTGGCGATCTAGGCTGATGCCAATGAGCACCGACATCAACCCACTGACGATCCTGCCCGCCCAGCGGGAGGATATCGAGCTGCATACGGCCGATGGACTGGTGCTGGTGGGTGAGCTGGCCACACCGCTGCAGGGCGAGATTTTCGGCACGCTCATCACCCTGCACCCGCTCCCGACTCACGGCGGATTCATGGACTCGCATGTGTTGCGCAAGGCCGCGTGGCGCCTGCCCGCGCTCGCCGGTCTGGCCGTGCTCCGGTTCAACACTCGAGGCACCTCCAGCCCGCGGGGCACGAGCGAGGGTTCTTTTCAGGAGGGGGTGGGAGAACGGTTCGATGTTGCCGCCGCCGTGGAGTTCGCCGAGTTCGCCGAACTGCCCCACCGCTGGTTGGTGGGGTGGTCCTTCGGGACGGAACTGGCATTGATGCACGGCCACGAACCAGGGATCGAGGGTGCCATTTTGTTGTCCCCCCCGCTGCACCGGGCTACCGATGAGGACCTGGACCAATGGGCGCAATTCGGGCGGCCGTTGCGGGTGCTGGTACCTGAACATGACGACTACCTGCAGCCAGCTGCCGCCATGCAACGATTTGCTCGAGTCCCACAAGCTCAGGTTATTGGTGTTGACGATGCTAAGCACCTGTGGGTGGGGGAGAACCACACCCGCCGGGTACTGACCGAGATCGTCAACACGGTGCGACCCGGATTTGGCGACCTACCCACGCGCTGGCACGGTGAGTTCACCGAATTCGAGCGGACGACGGCTTCGTGAGCAGCTCGATTGCGATCCACACCCACGGGGTCTGGCAAGCGCCACCGCTGGTGTTGCTCCATGCTTTCCCGCTGGATTCTCGGATGTGGGCCCCGATGATCGGACATCTGGACGGTGTTGCGGTGCTGACCGTGGACGCTCCGGGCTTTGGTTCCAGCCCCCCGCGCGAGGAGGTGGGGCTGGAGTGCTACGCCCGCGACCTGGTCGCGGCGCTGGCCGCCCGCGGAATCGAGCGGGCAGTTCTGGCTGGACTTTCCATGGGCGGGTATGTGGCCCTAGCGGTGGCGCAGCAGGCGCCATCGTTGGTGGCGGGCCTGGGTCTACTCAACACCAAGGCCAGTGCGGATACCGAACCAGCACGCGCGCGCAGGATGGCGATGGTTGCCGCCCTGGAAGCCGGTGAGCAAGACCTGGCGCTCGGCATAGCGGATGGGTTGCTGGGGTCGCTGACCAGGCGTACTCGACCCGAGGTGGTTGCTCAGGTGCGTCATTGGCTGGGGCAGGCCGCCCCTGCGGGACTCATCTGGGCGCAACGGTCGATGGCCCAACGCCCCGACCGGGCAGCGGTGCTTGCTGCGCTGCCATCGGTGATCCCCGCGCTGGTGCTCCATGGAGCGCAGGACGCCCTGATGACCAGTCAAGACGCCGAGGCGATGGCGCAGCTGCTGCGGGTGCCGGTCACTGAGGCGGTCGGGGTGGGGCACCTCAGCGCCGTCGAGGACCCGGCTCAGGTGGCCGCAGAGCTGGCGCAGCTATACCGGCGTGCCCTCCGAGCGCCAACCGGGTAGCAGCCGCTCCAGGGCGTCCTCGAGGGCGATGGTGTCGCCGTCTCTTCCTCCCGCCCCGATCACCAGTGGGGCGGGCGATGGGTGCAGCTCTAGTCGGCGAAACCGGTCCAGCAGGCGCAGGTGTGCGGTGAGGACGTAGAACTGCCCATCGATTCCCACGGCGAGGGTGCGATCGATGCGCAGGTACCACCCGGTGATGGTGCTGCGGGCGCAGCCATGACCGCCGTACCCTCGGATGACGAGCGGTTGCGGCGGTAGCCGTGCTGGAGCCACAGCGGCGAATTCGGCAAGGATGGCTGCTGCCTGAGCGTGCTCGACCTGGCGCCGGGCACGCAACCGTTTCTGATGTTCGTGGGCTGCGGCGGTGCGCTCGGTAGCCCAGTCGGAGCTGCCAGTGCCCACGCGGGACTAGTCCTTGTCCGGGTCAGCGGCCTCGGATTCGGAGGTGGTTGATCCCGAATCTGCTGATTCCGGGTTGGCGCTAGTGTCCGCCTCCGGTTCGGAACTCGCCGGCGCAGCAGTCCCGGCGACCCCGGCGATGGGGCCGAGGATAGCTCGCAGCTCATCCAGATAGGCGGAGATGCCTTCGCGCTGACGGTTCAAGTCATCGACCTGGGCCTGGGCCTGCTGCCGGTCGGTCTCGACCCTGCTGGTGTGCTCGGTCCACTCACGCTTGCTGCGTTCACGTGCCTCGTCCAGCAATGCGTCGGCCTTGCGGCGGGCATCCTCGAGTGCCGCACGCGCCTCCTGTTCGGCGTCGGCTCGTACCTTCTCAGCTGACGCCAGTGCATTGGCCACGCGGGTTTCGGCCTCTTGGGCCTGTTCGGCCGTCCGGTTGAGGATCGCGTCCAGATCAGACTGGGCAGCGGTATGACGCTCGGTGGCTGCCCGCTCCGCCTCTTCTCGATTGCTGGTGATCTCCAGCGATATTTCATCCCGATAGCGCTGGGCGGCAGCCTTGATGTCATCGGCTTCGACGGTCGCCTGCCGGGCGATCTCGGTGCTGCTGGCATGGGCGGAGGTCACGATGGACTGCGCCTCGGCTCGTGCGGTCTGCACCAGGGTGTGGGCTTCCTGCTCGGCCGCGACTCGTCGCTCGGTGATCTCCCGTTCGGCGGTGGCCCGCAGGCCACCCATCAGCCGTTCTAGATCGGCCAGGTTGGATGCTCGGGACGCGGTAGCGGCGCTGTTGACCCGGGCGGCTTCCCGTTCGGCCGATCCCACTAGTTCTTCGGCGCGGCGGCGGGCATCGGCGAGCACACCATCGGCATCGCGCTGTGCCGATGTTGCCAACTCTTCTGCCTGGGCCCGCGCGCGGCGCATGATTTCTGCGCCATCGCGTTCAGCCGATTCGGCCAGGGCAGCTGCACTGGCGTTGGCTGCTTGCGCGGTGTCGTGGGCCTGCTGGTTGGCGCGGGTCAGGACATCGGCCGATTGTTCCTCAGCTGAGCGCAGCAACTGTTCGATGCGCAGACCCAAGCCGGAATAGCTGGGAGTATCGAATTCCCGCAGCCGTGATTGGGCCGAGTCCAACTCGGCGGTGATCCGAGCCGATTCTGCTTGGGTTGCACCCAGCTCATCGCGCACTTGGGTGATCTGCTGGCTGAGTTCGTGTACCCGTTGGTCTACCTGGGCCCGGTCATAGCCGCGCATCACTACGGGGAATGCGGGATTGTCGTCCGCCACGTCTAGCTCCTGTGCCGTAAGTTGGTGCTCATGCGGGCCTTAGCCTAGCTGGGTCGGACCCAGCCGGGAACCGGGCCAGTTTCCTTTGTCACAGAATGGTCACGTACCCTAGTCCGCGGTGAGCAATGTGATAGCTAGTGCCAGTGGCTATCGTGTCCAGAAGGAATCGGGGCGAACAGAACTGTGATGCGGAAGATTTTCGCGGCGGTACTCATCGTGCTGGGTTTGGGCACGGTCGCCGCTGCCATCGCTTCGGGCACGATCTGGCGCCCCGATGATCGGGTGACCTTGACCTTGCCCGCCGATCCGGATGTTCCGTTGATCGTCACTGAACCGGGAGTGCTGAACGCGGTCAACAACAGCGTGCAGGTACGGGTGGTTGGCGCGACGCCGACCGCCCCGATCGTGCTGGCGATGAGCAGCGAGGCTGACGTGATGGCGTGGGTCGGCGATGCTCCGCATTGGTCGATTACAGGATTGGCCGACTGGGAGACGCTGAGCTACTCCGTCTCCGAGGAGCCCCCCGCTACGGAGCCGGAGCAAAGTGCTGACCCATCGGGTGAGAGCACCGATCCCGAGGGGGAAGGTGCGGACACCGAGGGCGAAGGCGCCCAAGCCGAGGGGGAAGGTGTGGATGCTGAGGTCAGCGCCGTCCCCAACCCCAGCGGTTCAGATCTGTGGGTGGAGGAAATCGATGGCGAAGGCGAACTGACCTACAACTGGACAGCCGTGCCGGGCAGGTGGGTGATGCTGGTGGCCACGGACGGCACCGCACCAGCCCCACAGGTCGAATTGACCTGGGAACGCGAGGTAACCACCCCGTTCCTGCGGCCCGGGATCATCCTGGGATCGATCGTTGCCTTGCTGGGTATGGGGCTCATGGCACTGTTCTTACTCAGTGACCGGGAGCAGCGCCGCAACCGCCGTGCTGCGGCAGCCAGTGTCGCCACACCGGTCATGACCACCGATGGTGATCAGCCGCTCACCCGGCGAGAACTACGTGCCGCCATGAACGGGTCCACCGCAGTCAAGGAGAGCTCCCAGACCCCCGCCGATGACCGAGACGAGCACGACGACATCGGTTCTGACGACGTCGCTACCGCGGAAACTACTGTCTCCGAGGACGGCCCTGCTACGGAGCTGATCCTTGACCCGATCGCTGGGGATGACCAGCGCAGGGACCAAGCCGGGGAACTAGACGCCTGGATCCGCACCGGGGCGGCGAGCCCGGGGCTGCACGATGCTCACTCCACCACCCCGGCCGATCTGCTCATCGGCAACGAGGAGGAGGCTGATGCCCAAGGCGGTGCGCAGGCTCCGGTTGAACCGGCCTCCACCCGCCGCCGCCGGTGGCCTACCCGCCGTGAGCGCCGCGAGACCCAGCCCACTGAGTCGGCAGCTGAGCAGACCCCGGCCCACTCCGATGTGCAGCCGTCGGCGGCAGCGGAGCCCGATCGCACCGACACCACCGAGATTTCGCCTATCCCCGACTCGGCCGCCAGCTCGACCTGGCGCGATGCTTGGGGACTAGGCCCAGGGTCTGAGGTCGATGACACCTCGGGCTCGACCGACAACGATGGAGGTGAACAGCGATGAGCCGCACCAGGACCAGGATGTCCCTGCCCGGGATCGTGGCTGTCCTCGCGTTGCTCGCAGGCTGCGCCATCCCGCTTCCGGCTGTGGAAGCAGATCCGGAGCCGGAGGTTCCCGCGCCTGCCCTGGATCAGGCCCGCCTGGACCGGGTACTGGCATCGATCGGTGAGACCATCGCGGCTGGTGACCAGGCGCAGGACTCCACGTTGTTGGAGCAGCGCCTGACCGGTTCGGCGCTGCTGACCCGCACGGCGGAGTATGCCTTGAGTGTGGCAACCGCTGACACTGACGCGGCGCGCACGCCGCAGGTGTTGACCACCCAATCGCAGCTGGCCGTGGTGAGTGCGACTCCCGACTGGCCCAAGGTGATCTTCGTCTACACCACCATCGCCGACGGGCTCAACACCCCGCTCTTGCTGGGGCTGACCCAGGCTGACCCACGCGCCAACTATCAGCTGTTCTCCTGGGTTCGACTACTGCCCGGTGCCACCACGCCGGAAACAGCCGTTCCCGGCGATGGCAGCCCGATTGTTGCAGCCGACGCACCCGGTCTGGTCCTGAGCCCCACCGATGCCATCGCTGGCTACGCCAACGTGCTCAGCCAAGGCTTGCGCAGTGAACACATCGATTCCTTTGCTCCCGATGCCTTCCGAGAGCTGATCTGGGAGCACAATGCGGTCAATACCGATGGCGTGGAGGATGCGGGTGGCTACAAAGATACGTTCGTGGCCGTGGACGAGGCCCCGATAAGTCTGGGCACCGCCGATGGCGGAGCGGTCGTGATTGGGAACCTGCTCTCCCACCAACTCTATGAACGTACGATTGAAGACTCGGAGCTGACCGTCGGTGGTCAGATCGCAGCGCTGGCCGGCAGTGAGGTCCTGGACGTCGCCGATTCGGTCACGGCGACGTACTACACCACGGTCGCGCTGTACGTGCCGCCAGCTGCCGAGGGTGCCACCATCCAGGTCCTGGGTGCCGAGCGGGTCCTGCAGACGGTCACCGGCGAGTAGAACGAGGAGATCATGAGCCAGCCACCATCGGGTTTAAACCTGCGCGGAGCAGTCGACCTATCCACCCTGTCGCAGCCGCAGGCGTCCCCGTCAGCTGACATGAGCGGGGCCATCATCGAGGTCACCACGCAAACCTTCCAGAACCTGGTGACCACGTCCGCCGCCGTGCCCGTGGTGGTTGACCTGTACTCATCTCGATCGGCAGCCAGTACCGAGCTGTCAGCGACGCTGCAGGCTCTCACCACCGAGTTCGGCGGACGGTTCCAGCTCGCGCGCATCGACGCGGACGCTCATCCCCAGATTGCCCAGGCGGTGGGGGCACAGTCGCTGCCCACCACGTTCGCCATCATCAAGGGCCAGCCGGTTCCGCTGTTTCAGGGCGCTCACCCACCCGAGCAGGTTAAGGCGGTGCTGGAGGAACTCTTGCGCGTCGCGGCCCAGAACGGCGTCACCGGCACGGTCGAGGTTCCGCAGGAGGCGGAGCAGCCCGCCGAGCCGCAGGAACCGCCGCTGCCGCCCCACCTGGAGGCGGCCTACGATGCCATCTCTGCGGGCGATCTGGCTGCCGCAGCGCAGGTGCTCGCCGACGCGCTGAAACAAAATCCTGCCGATGCGGAGGCCAAGGCCGGTTTGGCGCAAGTCGACCTGATGCGTCGGCTGGATGGCGTTGACGCGGATGCAGCGTTGGCTGCGGCGGAATCTGCCGCGCCCTCAGATGTGCCGGCACAGCTACTGGGCGCCGATGTGGAGGTGAGCCGCGGTGTCACCGGTTCGGCCTACCGCCGGTTGCTGGAGTCGGTGCGCGCGACCACGGGTCCACAGCGCGAGGAGGTGCGCGAGCGATTGGTGGAGCTGTTCCTGCTGGCGGTTCCCGATGACCCAGAGGTGCTCAAGGCTCGCCGCGAACTGGCTATTGCGCTCTACTAGCCGCTGGCAGCAGGTCAGCTAGGCCGGACGCAGAATCAACGCTCCCAAGGGCGGCACGCGTACCAGGGCACTGTGGCTGCGGCCAGCCCAGCCCACCTCCTGCGCCGTGATCGCCTGGTTGACGACACCCGAGCCGCCGTAGGCGATGGCATCGGTGTTGAGCACTTCCATCCAGTCCCCACCGTGTGGCAGGGCCAAGCGGTAGTTCTCGTGCGGGGTGCCCGCGAAGTTGACCACTACCGCGATCTTCTGTCCGCCGCCGATCCGTAGGTAGGAGATGGTGTTGTGGTCGCCGTCGCCGGCTTCTAGCCACTGGAACCCGGTGTGGCTGAAGTCATCGGACCACAGGGCCGGGTGCTCGCGGTAGAACAGGTTCAGCTCGCGTAGCAGCAACCGAACTCCCGCGTGCGGCTCGTCGTCACCTTGCCACCAGTTCAATGAGTCGGACTCAGCCCATTCACTTTCCTGCCCGAACTCGCTCCCCATAAACAACAGTTTCTTGCCAGGGTGGGTCCACATGTAGGCAAATAGGGCTCGCAGGCCAGCTAGTTTCTGCCAGCGGTCACCGGGCATCTTGCCGACCAGGGAGCCCTTGCCATGGACCACTTCATCGTGCGAGAGCGGCAGCACGTATTGTTCGGAGAACGCGTACACCATCGAAAAGGTAAGTTCGCCGTGGTGGTAGCGACGGTTGATGGGTTCCTCGGCGAGATAGCGCAGGGTGTCGTTCATCCAGCCCATATTCCACTTCAGCCCGAATCCCAGCCCACCGGCTGAGGTGGGTGCAGTAACGCCGGGGAAGGCGGTGGACTCCTCCGCGATCATGACGATGCCAGGGTTCGTGCGATACGCCGTGGCATTGGCTTCCTGCAAGAACTGAATTGCTTCCAGGTTTTCCCTGCCACCGCGCACGTTCGGTCGCCACTGGCCCGGCTGGCGCGAGTAATCCAGGTACAGCATCGACGCCACCGCATCGACGCGTAGACCATCGATATGGAACTCGCTGAGCCAGTAGACCGCGTTGGCCACCAGGAAGTTGCGTACCTCATTGCGGCCAAAGTTGAAGACGTAGGTGCCCCAGTCCTGCTGCTCACCGCGCAGCGGATCCGGATCCTCGTACAAGGCCGTGCCGTCGAATCGGGCCAACGCCCAGTCATCCTTGGGGAAATGGGCGGGTACCCAGTCCACGATGACCCCAATGCCTGCGTTGTGCAAGGTGTCGACCAGGAACCGGAATTCGTCCGGGGTGCCGAACCGGGAGGTCGGCGCGTAGTAGGAGGTGACCTGGTAGCCCCAGGATCCTCCGAAGGGATGTTCTGCGACCGGCATGAACTCCACGTGCGTGAAACCCAGCCAGGTGACATATTCGGTCAGTTGTTCGGCCAATGCGCGGTAGTCCAGCCCCTGCCGCCAGGAACCGAGGTGGACCTCGTAGATACTCATCGCGCTGTTGTGCACCTCGCGCTGGCCGCGAGCGCTCATCCAGTCCTGGTCCTGCCATTGGTACTCAGACTCGGTGACGATCGACGCGGTGGCGGGAGGTACCTCCGCAGCCCGTGCCATGGGGTCGGCTTTGGCGTGAAAGCTGCCGTCCGGATGGCCGATGTGGAACTTGTAGGCCGTGCCTTTGCCCACATGGGGCACGAAAAGCTCCCAGACACCACTATCGCCGAGGGAGCGCATGGCGGTGCTGGTGCCATCCCATCCGTTGAAGTCACCGATCACCCGCACCGAGCGAGCATTGGGTGCCCATACCGCGAACGAGGTGCCGACCACCTCGCCCATGGGCGAGGAATACCGGCGAACATGGGCGCCTAGGACGCTCCACAATTGTTCGTGTCGGCCTTCCCGGATGAGGTGCAGGTCAACCTCGCCCAGGGTCGGCAGATACCGGTAGGGGTCGTCCAGTCGTGTGACCTGACCGCCGTGGTCGACGTCGAGCCGATAGTCGGGAATCTGAGTGCCAACGAAGGCTGCGACCCAGACACCGTCCTGCTCGTGGGTGCACCGGTAGCTGCCATCGGGGGTGATCACCGTGACGGCGTCAGCGCCATGCCGAACCGTACGGATGGTGACCACGCCTTCGTGCAGGTGTGGGCCGAGGATGTCGTGCGGTGCAAAATGCACCCCGTGCGCGAGCGCGGTCAGCAGTTCCGGTGGGACCGGGGCAGGCGCAGGTGCTGGTGGAGTGGACTGACGGGACACTACGTCCTCCTCGGCTCGATCACGATGATGTGCGCACAACTGCCATGCGGATCCAACCGCACGAACGGGTGGTTGTTCCAGTTGAACCTCTGACCGGAGAGCACATCATGGGCAACGAACTGGGAATCTCCGGCAAGGCCTAAGGCTCCCATATCCAGGTTGAGGTGACCTTGCCGGGTGGTGTAGGGATCCGTGGTGACGCACACCAGGACCGTGCTCTCGACACCACCATTGTGCCGGGCGGCTAGCCGCTTGGAGAAGCACAGGATCGAATCGTCGGTGGTGTCATGCACGGTCAGGTTGCGTAGTTGCTGCAGGGCCGGGTTCTCCCGGCGGATTTGATTGAGTCGGGTGAGCAGATCGGTTAAGCCGTTGAGCTGCTTGGCTGCCTCCCAGTCGCGTGGCTTGTACTCGTACTTCTCGTTGTCGATCTGTTCCTCTGCGCCCGGCCGAGCAACTGCTTCGGCTAGCTCATACCCGGAGTAGATGCCCCAGGTGGGTGCTGCGGTTGCGGCGATGATGGCGCGGATAGCAAAGGCGGCGATGCCGCCCTGCTGCATGTATGGGGTGAGGATGTCGTGCGTGGTTGGCCAGAAACTAGGCCGCATGAGCGCCGCAAGGTCTCCGGAGATCTCGCGCAGGTATTCGGCCAGCTCCCAGGCGTTGTTGCGCCAGGCAAAGTAGGTATACGACTGGTGGAAGCCCACGGTGGCCAAGGTGCGCATCATCGCAGGTTTGGTAAAGGCCTCGGACAGGAAGATCACGTCGGGGAACCGCTCATCAAACTCAGCTAGGAGCCGTTCCCAGAAAGGCAGCGGCTTGGTGTGCGGGTTGTCCACCCGGAAGGCGGTGATGCCGTGTTGCGCCCAATGCACCAGCATGTCGCGCACCGCGATATAGATACCGTCCGGGTCATTGTCGAAGTTCAGCGGATAGATGTCCTGATACTTCTTGGGCGGGTTCTCGGCGTAGGCGATGGAACCGTCCGCCCGGGTCGTGAACCATTCGGGGTGCTCGCTCACCCAGGGGTGATCCGGGGATGCTTGTAACGCAATGTCGAGCGCCACCTCCAGCCCCAGATCTTTAGCCTTGCCGACGAATGCGTCCAGGTCGGCTACGGTGCCCAAGTCGGGATGGATGGCATCATGCCCGCCGTCGGCGGAACCGATTCCGTACGGGGAGCCGGGGTCGCCCGGGAGCGCCGTCAGGGTGTTGTTTCGCCCCTTGCGGTTGGTGGTACCGATCGGGTGAATCGGGGTCAGGTAGGCGACGTCGAAACCCATTGCGGCGATGCCGGGTAGGCGTTGGGCAGCGGTGCGCAGGTTGCCGGAGGTCCAGGTGCCGCGGGCACTATCCAGGCGTGCGCCTTCCGATCGCGGAAAGAACTCATACCAGGAGCCGAACAGGGCCAGCGGGCGATGAACCCGGAGCGGATAGGTGGCGCTGGCGCTGACGGCCTCGCGCAAGGGCACCGCATCTAGAACCTGGCGAACCTCGGTACTGGTACCCGCGGCCAGCCGGGCCCCGGGCGGCCGACTACTGTCGGCGAGTGCGGAGGCCGCTTGGGTCAGGATCGTGCGCTGCGGCCCGGTCAGCCCCCGCAGACGCTCAGCTCGCCGCAGCACCAGCACACCTTCGGCCAGCATCAGCTCGACGTCGACACCTGCATGGACCTTGATCGTGGCATCGTGCTCCCACGTTCGGTACGGGTCAGACCAGCCTTCAACCCGGAATCCCCACATCCCTTCCGAATCCGGTACTACTTGGGCGAACATCCGGTCGAGCCCGGGAGCAACATCTTGCATCCGCACCGCGCTGTGGTCACGACCATCTGGTGCCACCAGCACTGCGGTCGCAGCAACGGCATCGTGTCCTTCGCGGAAGACGGTGGCTCGAATCGGCACGACCTCACCGACCACGGCCTTGGTCGGCCATCGGCCGCCTTCGGCCACCGGACCTACGTCGACCACCGGGATCCGGCCGATCGGAGCGTACGGGGTGGGTAGGGGTGCGTCAGCGGTCACGGGGTCGAATCTATCGAGAATGCTGGCGAGGTGCTGCCCCGCCCTTTGTGCGACCACTGCACCCGATCATGTGCAATGGGCTCCGCGGCCGCGGGCAGGTGACTAAACTCACCCGCCGTGAGAGCCATCCGTAGATTCACTGTCCGGACCGTTCTGCCCTCGCCTCTGGCCGCGCTGAACGACCTCGCCACCAACCTGCGTTGGTCCTGGCATGCGCCCACGCGAGAGCTCTTCGCAGATCTCGATGCGCAGCGGTGGGATGAGGTCCATGCCGATCCAGTGACGTTGCTGGGGACCTTGACCCCGCAACGGTTGGCGGAGCTGGCCGCCGATGCCGACGTGGTGGCTCGGGTCCAGGCCCTGGCAGCGGACCTCGACACCTATCTGCGCGAGGATCGCTGGTACCAGCGGCAGGCTCAGCAACATGCCGATGCCGGGCAGCCGGAGCTCCCGCGCTCCATCGCCTACTTCTCCGCTGAGTTCGGGATCACCGCGGCCTTGCCACAGTACTCGGGTGGCCTGGGCATCCTGGCGGGTGATCACCTCAAGAGTGCCTCGGATCTGGGTGCCCCGATCGTGGGGGTCGGGTTGCTCTACGGGGCTGGGTACTTCCGGCAGTCGCTGACCCGCGATGGCTGGCAAGCCGAAACCTATCCAGTGCTCGATCCAGACAACCTGCCATTGACGTTGCTGCGTGAGCCCGATGGCACACCTGCGCGGGTGCGGCTGCCGTTGGCTGGCGCAGCGGTGCTGCACGCGCAGGTGTGGCGTGCCGATGTGGGTCGGGTGCCGTTGTTGCTCCTCGATTCCAATGTGCCGGAGAACGAGGACTCCATGCGCAAAGTCACCGATCGTCTGTACGGGGGTACCAGTGAACATCGGTTACAGCAGGAGCTGTTGCTCGGAATGGGAGGGGTCAAGGCGCTGCGGCTGCATGCGCGATTGACCGGCGGACCGGCACCCGAGGTGTACCACTGCAACGAGGGGCACGCGGGCTTTCTCGGTGTCGAGCGGATCCGCGAGTTGGTGGAGGCCGAAGGACTCAGCTTCGACGCGGCCCTGGAGGCGGTGCGCTCCGGCACCGTATTTACTACCCACACTCCGGTACCTGCTGGTATCGACCGATTTGAGGCCGATCTGGTGGCTCGGTACTTCAGCGGTACTGCCCAGCTGGCCGGGATCGAGGTGGAGCGGGTGCTGGCCCTGGGTGCCGAGAACTACGAGGGTGGCAGTGGCGGCGTCTTCAACATGGCGGTCATGGGCCTGCGCCTGGCCAAACGCGCCAACGGTGTCGCGAAGCTACACGGCAAGGTCTCCCGGGGCATGTTCCATGCGCTGTGGCCCGGATTCGACGTCAGTGAGGTGCCGATCAGCTCAGTCACCAACGGCGTGCACTCACCCACCTGGGTGGACCCGATGTTCGCGGACGCTCAAGCACAGCATTTCAGCCCCGAGGAGCTCGCCGATGGCTCTGGCTGGCTCCGAACCGATGGTGGCATCGACAACGCCACGCTGTGGCAACTGCGCAACATGATGCGAGCCCGGCTGGTCTTGGATGCCCGGCGTCGAGTGCGGGCATCCTGGGCAAAGCGGGGAGCTTCCCCCGCTGAACTCGGATGGGTCGATGAGGTGTTGGATCCGCAGGTGCTCACGATCGGATTCGCCCGCCGGGTACCGACCTACAAGCGGCTGACCCTGATGCTGCGGGATCCGGAGCGCTTGAAAGCGCTGCTGACTCATCCGGAGCGACCGGTCCAGATTCTGGTTGCTGGAAAGTCGCATCCTGCTGACGAACAGGGCATCCGGCTGATTCAGAAGCTGGTGCAGTTCGCCGATGATCCTGCGGTTCGATCCAGGATCGTGTTCCTGCCCAACTATGACATCGAGATGGCGCAGACCCTCTATCCCGGGACCGATGTTTGGCTCAACAATCCGCTGCGCCCCTTGGAGGCCTGCGGTACCTCTGGGATGAAGGCGGCGTTGAACGGCTCGCTCAACCTGTCCATCCTCGACGGCTGGTGGGACGAAATGTATGACGGTCACAACGGCTGGGCAATTCCCACCGCTGATGGTGTGCAGGACCCGGACCGACGCGACGACCTGGAAGCTGCGGCGTTGTACGACCTGATCGAGAACACCGTCGCCCCCCGGTTCTACGACCGTGACGCCAGTGGCTTACCTCAACGTTGGCTCGAGCACGTCCGCCACACCCTGGCCACCCTGGGACCAAAGGTGCAGGCCACCCGCATGGTGCAGGACTACATCGTCCAGCTCTATGCGCCGACGGCACGCTCTCACCGTGCCGCCGACAGCGTCGGCCACCCGGGTGCGCTCGCGCTGGCCGCATGGAAGGAGCGAGTTCGTGCCGCCTGGCCCGCGGTTCGCGTTGAACACGTGGAATCGGAAGGGCTCAGTGACGTGGTGACGGTAGGTGACCAAGTCGGCGTCCGGGCATTCGTGGCCTTGGGCGCGTTGGCCCCGGAGGATGTCGAGGTCCAGGTCACCTACGGCGCTGTCGCCGACAATGACGATATTGCTGACTTCGCAACGGCAAAATTGGAGCTGGTGTCCCAGTACGAAGGCGGCCGGTATCAGTTCTCTCGGTCATTCACGCTCGCGCAGGCCGGCCCCTTCGGCTATACGGTGCGGATCGTTCCCCGGCATGAGGGGCTTGCGGCCCCCACCGAGCTGGGATTGGTCGCCACTGCCTGACGCCGAGGGTGCCTGATCGGCGGTGAGCACCTGATCGGGCTAGGGTCGGCATGTGTATGGATCTGGGTCAACGGGCGGTGCGGGTGTGGCCCTGATGGCGATGGCGGCGCTGGTGTTCGCCGGTTGTACCGCAGCGCCGGCGCAGGCACCGCAGGCCGCGCCGCTGGCGCAAGGTCAGCGGTTCTACATGCAACTTTCGGGCACACCTGAGGTGCCTGATGGTGCGCAGATCGTCATCCTCGACGGAGCCGACACTCCGGCTTCGACGGTGCGGGCGTTGCAGGATTCTGGGGTGCAGGTGTTGTGCTATTTCAATGCTGGCGGCTTTGAGGACTGGCGCTCCGACGCTGTACGGTTCCCAGCCTCGACCATCGGTGAACCACTGGATGACTGGCCAGGGGAGTCATGGCTGGATATCCGTGAGGTGGAGGTACTGGAGCCGATCATGGCCGCTCGGATGGACCAGTGTGCGGACAAGGGATTCGACGGCGTCGACCCTGACAATATCGATGGTTACGATGCCGAAACCGGATTCGGATTGACCGAGGCTGATGCTTTGGGCTACATGCAGGTGCTAGCCCGGCTGGCTCATGAGCGGGGCCTGTTGGTGGGGTTGAAGAATGCGGTGGAGCTCCTTGCGGAGCTGGCATCGACGGTGGACTTCGCCGTGAACGAAGAATGTTTGGCTTACCGCGAGTGCGAGGCCTATCAGGTATTGGTGGATCTGGGCAGGCCGGTCCTGCACATCGAGTACTCCATGCCCCTTGGCCAAGCCTGCGACTCCCCGCCAGGGTTTAGCTCGATGGTTTCTGATCTCGATGTTGGCCCCGGTGGCCAGATGTGCCCCGCCTAACTCGCCCACATCGGGTGGGTGGCCTGTGTCAGACTCCGATGGTGGCCCAGTACCAGCGCGCGAATGGTAGCTATCTCAGCAGTGTCAACCAGGTGGCGGTCAGGCAGGCTTCGTCCACCCGGCGTATCCGGGCGAAGCTGGATGAGGCCGCGGCCCGCTCCGATTCGCTGGATGCTCGAATCGACCGGCTGGAGGCGGCCGTCATCGCGCTCACGCAGCTTGAGGACGCACGCGCCAGCCTGACGGCCTCCGATGCGGCCAGCACCCGGCGCTACGCCCGGGATGTTCTGGCACGGATTCCCGAGCTGGGCCGGGTCGCCAGCACCCACGACCCGCAAGAACCTCCGGATGTTCCGGACTACTGGCTGCATCCGGCGGCAAGGTCGGTGCAGCATGCGTTGGCCCAGGATGTGGCCGCGCAACAGGAAGCAGTCCAGCTAGCGCGTCAACGAGATCCGCTGCGCACCGGCGTCTTCCTGACAGTCGTAGCCGCGCTATGGGGGCAGAGTGTTTCTGACGACGACCTGGCTGCGCTGTGGCCGACAACAGTGGAGATGAGTAGGTTCCAGCGCCAGATTTGGCAGGTGACGGCCAACGGACTACTGGGGGAGTCGGCTCGGGATGGTCTGATCGAAGCCTTGCGGAGGGCGGTGTGGGGAAGCTCGGATGGCATGCTCGTCAGCGCAGCTCTGCTGGGTACCGACCAGGTACGCAATCCCGACACGGCCGCGGAGGCGCTGACGCGGCTACGGGAGCGGGTCGATGGCATCGTCGAAGGTGCCCAGAACCTCGTCGGTGATGGGTCGGAGCCGGTCACGCTTTCGGAGCTGTTGAACCAGGTGATCGAAGCCGGAGCGCCAGGCGAGGATGGGCTGGTGGCCCAGATCGTCGCGATTCGTGACGCATTGGACGCGGTGGGGGCCAGCTCGCGGCTGACCCGTAGCGCGACCATGGATGAGGAAGCGCTGGATGTGGTGGCGTACCTCATCTCGGACCTGACCAACCGGGACGAACCTGGGTTGGCAGCAGTGGCGGTTCAGGTCTATCGCGAGGTGGTGCTGGACCATACCCAGACCTGGCAGGCCGAGTCGATGGCGCAGGCGCCCACCAGTCGGAACCTCAAGCTGGGCTGGGGTGTATCGGCCGAGGTCAACACCGATGGCGCAACCAACGACCAATGGCGCACCCAGGTCGCCGACAACGCCGCCCAATCGGCACGGCCGGGCGGCAGGGAACCGATAGTTGGGGGCCTCGCGCTTGCTGTGGCGGGGGTGGTGCTCACGGCCATCTTCGCACCAGGCTGGCTTGCTGCGACCGCAGCTGGGCTAGGAATCGCTGCCTATGGCTGGTATCAGAACTGGGTCTGCACGACCGAGCAGCGGGCACTGCGGGAGCGGGCGATCGGTGATAGTCAGACAGCGATCGCAGCGGCTGTCAAGGAGCTCAATGCCGATGCGGACAAGACCCGCAGCCGTCACCAGCGGGCGCAGGAGGATGCAGCGCAGATTCGATCCCGACTGGAGGGCACCGCCCGCGGTATCGATCCGGATCGATAGGCTCAGACCCATGACATTGGCCACCAGGGTTGGCGCCATGGCCCAACCGGTCCGGTTGACGCTGCTCTTGGCGGTGGTGTTCTCGCTGGCATTGCTGGCCTTTGGCCTGTTCTACCCGGCCTATAGCAGGGTGGTCCAGACCCCGGGCAGCGAGACGGTGACTGGCTCAGCCACCATTGTCGAAGTCAATGGCCCGGCGGTGCTGGTGACCCTCAGCGTTCCGCTGGTGGTCACAGCCTTGGTGGCCTGGTGTTTGATGCGATCCGGGCAGGCTGCGCGCATCGTGGCATGGGTGCTGGTGTTGTTGCTTTTCGCATTCGCCGTCTTAGGATTGGCGAGTATTGGCCTGCTGATCTTGCCGATTGCAGTGACCCTGGCGGTTGCCACCGGCTGGCCGCGCCCAGATGAAGCCGGTTCGCCTGACGTGCCGGATCAGGCGTAGGTCATACCCATCAGGTCACGGACCTGTGCCAGGGTGGCGTCGGCGATCTCGTTCGCTGCGGTGTTGCCTTGGTGCAGGACGCTGCGGACATACCCAGGGTCTGCCGCTAGCTCGGCTCGACGGCGACGAATCGGAGCGAGATGGTCATTCACCACGTCGATGACCAGCTGCTTCAAGCCGCCGCCTCCGCCGTCGCCAATCTGATCGGCAATTGCGACCGGGTCTTGGCCGGTGAGGGTGGCAGCAATCTGTAGCAGACTGGCGACCTCCGGACGATGGTCCGGGTCGTAGGTGATGTGGCGGTCGGAGTCGGTCACCGCACGCTTGAGTTGCTTGGCGGTCTGATCTGCGCTCATGCCCAGCTCAATGGTGTTCTTGCGGGATTTGCTCATCTTGTGGCCATCGGTGCCCAGCACGTTGACCGTTGCCGATAGCAGTGCATCCGGTGCCGGGAAGATCTGCTCACCCGCGGCGTAGCGTTCGTTGAAGCGCCGGGCAACCACGCGGGTTTGTTCCAGGTGTGGCAATTGATCCTTGCCGACTGGCACCACGTTTGCCTTGCAGAACAGGATGTCGGCGGCCTGGTGCACCGGGTAGGTCAGGAGGAGACCGCTCATCGGGCGCCCGCCGGTGGCCTCATGTTCGGCCTTGACGGTGGGGTTTCTCCGCAGTTCCGAGTCGGTGACCAGTGACAGGAATGGCAGCATCAGCTGGTTGAGGCCAGGGACCGCCGAGTGTGCGTAGATGGTGGAACGTTGTGGATCGATGCCGACGGCGAGATAGTCGGTCACCAAGTCATGGACCCGTTCAGAAACTGAGGTGAGGTCGTCGCGGTCGGTGATGACCTGGTAATCGGCCACCAGCACCATCGTCTGCACTCCCAGATTCTGGAGTCGTACCCGGTTGCGCAGGGTGCCAAGGTAGTGGCCCAGGTGCAGCCGACCGGTGGGCCGGTCGCCAGTCATCACCCGGAATGCCGTGGGGTCGGCGGTGATCTGTGCCTCTATCTGCTGGGTACGTACCTGTGCGGCTGCTAGGGAACGGTCGGAGACCGGGTCGAGGGCGGGTCCTGGGCGTTCGGCGTCGGGAATGGCGTCGGTGGTCACCGGCACAGCCTACTGAGACTGGGAGGTGCTCCTATCCCGTGATAGCGGCGTGACCGCGACCACTGGCAGCTGGTTGAGGTCGGTTCCTAGTTTGGTCATCGCCTCTGCCAACGTTTGCCAGCTCTTGGGCTTGCGCTGCTGGTAGTCGGCGATGGCGCTGGCAGCTGCAGCGGGGTCGAGTGCAATCGCGACCGCGCGAACCCGGTGCAGTGGGCCGCAACTGAGCAGTACCCGTGGGTCAGCCGTGATGTTGCGCAACCACTGGGCTTTGCTACCAAATCCGGACACCACCAGGTAGCCGCCTGATTCGGTCCTGCCGGCAACTTCCAGCACGACTTGCCGAATCTTCCCGGAGGATCGACCGCGGTGTTCGAGCATCAACAGTTCCTGGCCGAAGACCGAGCCCAGGCCACGGCGATAGAAGCCGATGGGGGCACGAACCAGCGCACGTGTGCGCAGCATCCGCGCCGCGAGGGCGCCACCGATTCCCATGGGCCTAGTTTCTCATGAGTGCCCTAGGAGATGAGGGTGATGCCGCCCCACCCAGTACCAATCCGGGTCGGGGAACCAAACCCCCCAGCAGAACTAGCCGGGAACCGCCACAACTGACCAACAGCATTCACCGTCAACAAATCCGGCAACCCATCACCAGTCCACTCACCCCCACCAACAAAATTAGTCATCGACCCCCACCCCGAACCAATCCGGGACCCCCCAGCAAACCGGCCCCCACCATCACCAACGAACAACCACAACTGACCCGCCGGATTCTTCGCCACCACATCAGTGACACCATCACCATCCCAATCACCAGCATTGGTGATCAACTCAATACCACCCCACCCCGAACCAATCACAGACACATACGACAACCCACCCGCACCCGTCGCAGCGTAATAATGCAACACCCCACTAACCCGACTCCGAGCAATCACCCCCGCACTACCAGCCCCAGCAAAACCACTGATCCCCACAATCGCGTCCATACTCGTCCACCCCGACGAACCAATCCGCACCGGAGACTGCAACTGCCCACCCACAATCGGGAACGCCCACAACGCCCCCGTCCCCATATTCACCGCAACCAAATCCCGCGACCCAGGCGAAGTAATCCCATCACCCAACGTCAAATTCCCCATACCAGACCACCCCGAACCAACCTGCACCCCAGCACCCAAACTCCCCCCACCAGTACCCGGCCACAAAAACAACCCACCAACCCCATTCACACCCAACACATCCGGCAACCCATCACCAGTAACATCCAACCGATCACCACCAACCGGA